>DATIWF010000001.1:0-33693 GCA_035519535.1 Vicinamibacterales bacterium
TTCCCCCGGAATATGGAACACTAATGCGGCCTCGGACCGGGCCGGTGCGCGCGCATGAAGACCTTCATCGCCATGCTCAGTGACTTCGGCACCCGCGATCATTACGCGGGCGTCATGAAGGGCGTGGTGCTGGGGATTTGTCCGGACGCGGTGATCGTGGACGTCTCGCACGACCTGCCGGCGCACGATATTCCGGTGGCGGCGCGCGAGCTGGCGGCGACGTACAAGTTCTTTCCCCCGGGTACGGTGTTTCTGGTCGTGGTCGATCCGGGCGTCGGGACGCAGCGGCGCGGCATTGCGGCCGAAGCCGGCGACTGGCGCTTTGTCGCGCCGGACAACGGCGTGCTCACGGGCGTGTTTCAGGAGACGCCGCCCAAGAAAGTCGTGGAGCTGACCGAGCGCCGGTACGCGCGGCCGACGGTCAGCCGCACGTTCGAGGGCCGCGATCGCTTTGCGCCCGCCGCCGCGTGGATCGCCCGCGGCGTGCAGCTGGCCGCGCTCGGGCGCCCGATCAGCGACTATCAGATGCTCGATCTGGCCAAGCCGGTGTTCGACCAAGGCGTGCTGCGCGGCCGAGTCGTCCGTGTCGATCGCTTCGGCAACCTCGTCACCAATCTCGACCGCCGGTCGTGCGAGCGCGTGACGGACGGCGCCGCCGGCGTGCACCTGACGGTCGGCGGGCACACGATTGCGCGCATCGTGTCCACCTACGCGGACCTCGGGCCCGGCGAAGTCGGCGCCCTGTTCGGCAGCACCGACCACCTCGAGTGCGCGATGCCGTCGGCGAGCGCCGCCGAGCGGCTTGGCGTCGCGGCAGGCGAGCCCGTCGAGCTGCGCAGAACCTGACCTTCGAGAGTGAGCCATCGCATGCTGGATTTCGATCTGTCGGAAGAACACCGTATTCTCGAACAAACCGTCCGCGACTGGGCCGCGAAGGAAGTGGCCCCGCGCATCCGCGACCTCGATCACGAGCACCGCTTCGACAAGGCCATCCTGACGGGCATGGCCGGACTGGGCGTGTTGGGCTGCTCCGTGCCCGCCGAGTACGGCGGCGCCGGGATGGACTACGTCAGCCTGGGTCTCGTGAGCGAGGAGCTCGAGTACGTCGACACCTCGCTCCGCGTGATCATGTCGGTCCACGCCGGGCTCAACTGCCTGACGTTGCTGACCTGGGGCACCGAGGATCAGAAGCGCCGGTATCTCGTGCCGCAGGCTCAGGGGAAGAAGATCGCCACGTACGGGCTTACCGAGCCGTCGGCCGGCAGCGACGCCCGCGGCATCCAGACGACGGCCGTGAAGCGCGGGGATCGCTACTTCCTGACGGGCGAGAAGATGTGGATCTCGCTTGCGGACGTCGCGGACAACTTCCTCGTGTTTGCGTGGACCGACGCCGAGAAGAAGAAGAAGCGCGACCCCGGCGGGCTGAGCGCGTTCATCGTCGAGCGCGCCTTCAAGGGCTTCTCGAGCGGCACGCTCGTGCACAAGTGGGGCATCCTCGCGGGCAACACGGGGTTCTTCACGATGGAGGACGTCGAGGTGCCGGCCGAGAACCTCGTCGGCCGCGAAGGCGAGGGCTTCAAGATCGCGATGTTCGCCCTCGACCAGGGCCGGTACACCGTGGCGGCCGGCGCGACGGGCCTCATCCGGGCGTGCCGCGACGCGAGCGCCAAATACGCGCTCGAGCGCCGGACGTTCGGCGTCGAGATCGCGCAGCACCAGCTCGTCAAGGAAATGATCGCGCGCATGGAGTCGGACTACCAGGCCGCGCGGCTGCTGTGGCTGCGGTCGGGCTGGCTCAAGAACCACGGCCGCCGGAACACGCGTGAAACGGGACTGGCGAAGTGGTTCGCGACCGTCGCGTCCGAGCGCGCGGCGGGTGACGCCGTGCAGGTGCACGGCGCCAACGGGTATTCGGACGAGTATCCCGTGGGCCGCTTCTACCGCAACTGCAAGGGCGCGGTCATCTACGAAGGCACGCGCGAGATTCACACCCTCATGCAGGCGGACTACGTCCTCGGGTACCGCAGCGACAAGCCGCTGCGGTGTGAGCTGCCGCCCCATACGGGCCGGTAGCGGAGGCGCGCGCGTCATGTTCGATCTCTCGCTGGAGTTGCTGCGCGTTGTCGAGCAGGCGGCCATCGCCTGCGCGCACACGATGGGGCAGGGCGACCGCCACGGCTCGGACCGCGCGGCGGTGGAAGCCATGCGGCGCACCCTGGACGACGTGCCGATCACCGGCACGATCGTGATCGGCGAGGGCGAGCGCGACGAGGCGCCGATGCTGTTCATCGGCGAGAAGGTCGGCCAGGGCGCCCGCGGGCACACCGGGCTCGCCGAAGTCGACATCGCGGTCGATCCGCTCGAGGGCACGAACCTCTGCGCGACCGGCGCCCCCAACGCCATCGCGGTGCTGGCGGCGTCCACGAAGGGCGGGCTGCTCCACGCTCCCGACCTCTATATGGAGAAGCTCGTGGTCGGGCCCCGGGCGAAGCACACCGTGAGCCTCGATCGTCCCGTCAAGCAGAATCTGAAAGCCATTGCCAAGGCCCTCGAGCGCAAGATCCAGGACCTCGTGATCATGGTGCTCGATCGTCCGCGCCACGAACAGCTTGTGGCCGAAATCCGTGCGACCGGCGCGCGGATCCGGCTCATCGGCGACGGCGACCTCTCGGCCGGCATTGCGGCGGCCGTGGACGGCTCGGGCGTGCACGCGGTCATGGGCACGGGCGGCGCGCCCGAGGGCGTGCTCACCGCGGCGGCGATGCGCTGCCTGGGCGGCGAGATCTACGCGCGGCTCGTGGTCAACACGCCCGAGCACGAAAAGCGGTGCCGCGACATGGGCATCACCGATCCCAAGCGGATCTACTCGGCGTCGGACCTGGCCTCCGGCCAGTCGATCACGTTCGTCGCGACGGGCGTCACCGACGGCACGTTGATGAAGGGCGTGCGGTTCTTCGGCGACGGCATCCGCACGAGCTCGATCGTCATGCAGAACGAGCCGCACCAGATCCGCTTCGTCGACACGATCCACGTGCACCGGACGGATGACGACCTCCGCATCCGGTTCTAGCGCGGCGGCCGCGCCCGACTGGCGGCGCAACCAGGCCGCCGTCACCATCGCCACGTTCGTCGGATTCACGGCGTTCACGCTGGCGATGCCGTTCCTGCCGCTGTACTTCGAGCAGCTCGGGGTGCACGACACGGGCGCGCTCGCGATCTGGTCCGGCGTGAGCCTCGGGGTGACGCCGGCCATCACCGCGGCCGTGGCGCCGATCTGGGCGCGCATCGCCGAGCGCCACGGACGCAAACTGATGGTCGAGCGCTCGCTCATCGCGTTCGTCGTCGTCATGGCGGCGCTCGGGGCGGTCCGCGCGCCGTGGCAGGTGCTGGCGCTGCGCGCTCTGCTCGGCCTGTTCGCCGGCTACGGGCCGATCGCGCTCACGATGGCGGCCGAGTCGGCGCCGCACGAGCACATGGCGACGGCGATCGGGTGGGTGCAGACGGCGCAGCGGCTCGGGCCGACCCTCGGGCCGGTGGTCGGCGGCGCGCTCGCCGCCGCGCTCGGGCTGCGGCAGACGTTCGTCGTCGCGGCGGGGCTGTACCTGGGCGCGCTCATTCTGGTGTTCGTCGGCTATCGCGAAGAGGGCTTGCGTGCGCCCGAGCACCACGACGAAGGCGCCGGACCGCCGACGTGGTCCACGCTGCGCGCGATGCCGCATTTCTTTCTGTTCCTGGGCGTGATCTTCGGCTTGCAGCTGGTGGACCGCAGCTTCGGGCCGGTCCTGCCGCTCTACCTGGGGCAGATGGGCACGCCGCCCGAGCGGATCGCGTTCGTCAGCGGCGCCGTGTTCACGATAACCGCGGGCGCGGCGGCGCTGGGCCATCACGTCACCAGCCGCCTGCTCCAGCGCTGGCGGCCCGCGCTCGTCGTGGCCCCGGCATGTGCGGTCGGCGCCGTCGGGGCGGCGGCCTTCGGCCTCGGCCTGCCCACGGAGGTCTTGATGCTGACGGCCGTCCTGTTCGGCATCGGGATTGGCATTGCGACGACGGCCGTGTACACGGCGGCGGGACGGGCCGCGAGCGTGTCGGCGCGCGGCGTCGTCTTCGGCTACCTGACGACCGGGTACCTCGTCGCGCTCGCGGTGAGTCCTGTCGTGGCGGGTCTGGTCGGCGCGCGAAGCATGCGAGCGGTGTTCTTCCTCGACGCCGCGGGTCTCGCGGTCATGGCCGGCGTGGTCCGGCGGGGCATGGCATGATCGAAGGACGTCGATGAATCTTCTGCGCGTCGATGCCGCCCGCTGCCGGCCGGACGATCTCGCAGACGCCGTCGCGTGGCTGCGCGCGGGCAAGATCGTCGCGTTCCCGACGGACACGTTCTACGGCTTCGCGGTGGATCCGACGTCGGACGCCGCGGTGCATCATCTCTTCGATCTGAAAGGCCGGAGCGCCCGGGCGGCCCTCCCGCTCGTCGCCGCGTCCAGCCGCCAGGTGGAAGCCCTGTGTGGTCCGTTCGGCAGCACGAGCGGCCGGCTGGCCGCCGTGTTCTGGCCGGGTCCGCTGTCGCTCGTGCTCGATGCGCCGGCGTCGGTGAGCGTGGCCGTCCACGGCGGCAGCCGCACGATCGCGATTCGGGTGCCCGATCATCCCGTGGCGCGCGCGCTCGCGGAAGCCTGGGGCGCGCCGCTCACGGCGACGAGCGCGAACCGGACCGGCGCGGATCCCGCCGTGGATCCGAGTGGACTGGGATCGCTCGGCGCCGATCCGCGCGTGCTCGTGATCGACGGCGGCCGCACGTCGGGCGGCGCGGCGTCGACCATCGTCGACGCGCGCGGACCGCGTCTGACGCTCGTGCGCGAGGGCGCGATCGCGTGGAGCCGCGTGCTAGAATCGCTGAACGCATGAGCAGTCGCCGGGCCGTGTCGAACGAGCCGCCGCTCGAGCGCGCGGCGCTCGTGGGCGTGGCGACGCGTGCCTCCCGCCGTCACGATCCGGACATCGCTCTTGAGGAGCTGATCGGGCTCGCGCGCGCGGCCGGCGCCGAGGTCGTCTACAGCGCCGTTCAGGAACGGGCCACGCCCGATCCGGCGACCGTCATCGGCCGCGGCAAGGCGGCGTCGCTCGCTCTGGCGTGCGAGGCCGCGGGCGCGACGCTCGTCATCGTCGATCACGAGCTCACGCCGGCGCAGACGCGCAACCTCGAGAACGTGCTCGGCCGGCGCGTGATCGATCGCGCCGCGCTCATCCTCGACATCTTCGCGCGCCGCGCGCGCAGCCGGGAAGGTCAGCTGCAGGTCGAGCTCGCGCAGCTCGAGTACCTGCTGCCGCGGCTCGCCGGATCCGGCACGGCGCTGTCCCGGCTGGGCGGCGGCATCGGCACGAGAGGCCCGGGCGAGACGAAGCTCGAGACCGACCGCCGGCGCATCCGCCATCGCATCGCCGGACTCAAGCGCGAGATCGAGCGCGTCGGGCGGCGCCGCCACGCGCTCCGCGCCCGACGGCATCGCACGGACGTGCCGACCGTCGCCCTCGTCGGCTATACGAACGCGGGAAAGACCACCTTGTTCAACCTGCTGACGGGGGAGGGCGCGCGCGCCTCGGACGCGTTGTTCGTCACGCTCGACCCGCTCGTGCGCCGGATCCGTCTGCCGGACGCGCGCCAAATCCTGCTCTCCGACACGGTCGGCTTCATCGACCGTCTGCCGCACCAGCTCGTGGCCGCGTTTCGCGCGACGCTCGAGGAGGTCGTCGGGGCGGATCTGCTCCTGCATGTCATCGACGCGGCGGCGCCCGATCGCGCGCGCCGCATCGGCGCCGTGCAGGCCGTCCTGGCCGAGATTGGCGCCGAGCACGTGCCGGTCGTGGCCGTCTACAACAAGATCGATCGGCTCGACCCCGCCGTGACGGATCGCCTGAGCGCCGAACATCCCGACGCGGTGCTGGTCTCCGCGCGGCTCGGCACCGGCCAGGGCGCGCTGCTGGACGTGATGGCGAGCCGCCTGGCCATGGACATCGAGCGCCTGCGACTGGCGCTCGACCCCGCCCGCGACGCCGACCGGCGCCTCCTCGCCGACCTTTACCGCCATGCGCGCGTCGTGAGTCATACGAGCGAGAATGGACGCGTATGGATCGACGCGGAGGTGCCCCGCCGGTTCGTGGAACGGTTCGTCCGCGCGAGCGTGCCCGCATGACGCGCCGGCTCGGATCCCGACTCGCGCTGGCCGCGGCGGCCGCCGCGCTGGTCGCGGGCTGCAGCACGCATCGGCCGCCGGCGCCTCCGGCGCCCGCCGCGCCTCGCTACCCCGACTATCCAACGCCGGACGTACCGGCCACGCTCAGAGTCACCCCCGAGATCCGCGCGACCCAGGACCGCGCGTGGGCGCTGCTGCAGGGTGGCGACGCGCGCGGCGCCGACGCGGCATTTACGGCGCTCGTCAAGCAGGCGCCGGCGTTCTATCCCGCGGAAGCGGGGCTGGGCTTCGCACAGCTCGCCCTGCGCCAGTACAAAACGGCCGCCGCGCATTTTGGGGCGGTGCTGGCGAAGAACGACAAGTACGTGCCGGCATGGCAGGGCCAGGCGGACGCGCAGCTGGCGCAGGGAGACGAGGCGGGCGCGATCGCCTCACTCGACCGCGTGCTCGCGCTCGATCCGAAGAACGACGTCGTGCGCAGCCGGCTCGACCTGCTGCGCTTCCGCCAGGTCCAGGCGCTGATCGACGCGGGCCGGACGGCGAGGGAGGCCGGTCGGCTGGAGGCCGCGCAAGCCGATTTCGAGCAGGCGCTGGCGCTCTCGCCGTCGAGCGCCGTGATTTTCCGCGAAATGGCCGTCGTCGAAACCGCGCGGGGCGCGCTCGACCAGGCCGAGACGCACGCGCGGCGGGCGACCCAATTGGACGCCGGCGATGCAGACGCGTTTGCGACGCTCGGCGCCGCGCTCGAGGCCCGCGGCAAGCTCCGCGAGGCGGCCGCGGCCTTCGCGCAGGCCGCCAGGATCGATCCGCGGCCCGCGTGGAAGACGCGCGCGGAAGCGCTCTCGGACAAGGCCGACATGGCGGCGGTGCCCGCGGAGTTCCGGTCGATGGGGACCGCGCCGTCGGTGACGCGCGCCCAGCTGGCCGCGCTCGTCGGAATCCGGCTCGAGAGCGTCCTGGACAGAGCGCAGCAGCGCGTGCAGACGGTGGCGACCGACGTGCGCGGACACTGGGCGGAGCCGTGGATCCTGCCCGTGACCCAGACCGGCGTGATGGACGTCTTCCCGAATCACACCTTCCAACCCTCGAGCACCGTCCGGCGCAGCGATCTCGCGAAGGTCGTCTCGCAGCTCTTGACCCTCATCGCGTCGGAGCGGCAGATCGACCTCCCGAAATGGAAAGCGGCGCGGCCGGCGTTCCCGGATTTGCCCGCGTCGAACGTGTACTACCCGTCGGCCGCGCTGGCGGTCGCCTGCGGCGCCATGGCCCCGATGGACGACAACAAGTTCGGACCGACCCAGGTCGCGACCGGCGCCAGCGTCGTCGCCGCGGTCGCACGGCTCCAGCAGATCGCCGGACGCCAGCAGCCATGACGGTGCTCACCGCCGCCAATCAGCTCACGCTGCTCCGGTTGCTCCTCGTGCCGGTGTTCGTGCTGTGCATGCTGTACGCGTGGCCGGGCTGGGCACTCGCGGCGTTCGTGGTCGCGGGACTGACCGACGCGCTCGACGGTCTGATCGCCCGCCGCACGGGGCAGCTCACCACGCTCGGCGCGTGGCTGGATCCGATGGCCGACAAGCTGCTGCTCGTCACGACCTTCGTGATGCTGACGCTGCCGGGCCTGAATCTCGTCAATCGGATTCCGGTCTGGCTCACGGTGCTCGTGATCAGCCGGGACGTCGCGATCGTCCTGACGGTCGCGGTCGTGAACCTGGCGGTGGCTCGGCGGACGTTCCGGCCGTCTTTCCTCGGCAAGGCCGCGACGGCGATCTACGTCGTGACCGCCGGCGTGACGCTGCTTGCGAACTACCTGCGCCGTCCGTCGGTCGTCGTCACCGGGCTCATCTACCTGTCGCTCGCCGTCACGCTGGCGTCGGGATTCGACTACGTGGTTCGCATGATGCGTTTCGGCGCCGCGCAGCCCGCCGAGACGCGGGGCGTCGGCCAGGACAAGCGCGCCGCGGGCTGATCGTCCAGCGAAGCCGCTGACTCAGATCTTCATCTTCGTCTTGAAGTACTGAATCGTCTCGGTCAGTCCCTCTTCGAGCCCGACCTTCGGCTCCCAGCCGAGCAGCGTCCGCGCGCGGGTGATGTCGGGCTGCCGCACCTTGGGATCGTCCGTGGGCAGCGGCTTGAAGACGAGCTTGCTGCGCGATCCGGTCATTCGGATGATGAGCCGCGCCATCTCGGCGATCGTCATCTCGCGCGGGTTGCCGATGTTGACCGGCTCGTTCACGCTCGACTCCATCAGCCTGATGATGCCGTCCACGAGGTCGCTGATGTAGGTGAAGCTCCGCGTCTGGGAGCCGTCGCCGAAGACCGGCACGTCCTCGTTGCGCAGGGCTTGGGAGATGAACGCCGGGACGGCGCGCCCGTCGTTGATCCGCATGCGTGGGCCGTAGGTGTTGAAGATCCGTACGATCTTCGTGTCGACGCCGTGGTACCGGTGATAGGCGACGGTCATCGCCTCGGCGAACCGCTTGGCTTCGTCGTACACGCCGCGCGGGCCGATCGGATTGACGTTGCCCCAGTACGTCTCCTTCTGCGGGTGCTCGAGCGGATCGCCGTACACCTCGGACGTCGAGGCCAGCACGAACCGCGCGCCTTTCGCCTTGGCGAGGCCGAGCGCCTTGTGCGTGCCGAGCGCGCCGACCTTGAGCGTCGGGATCGGCAGCTCGAGGTAGTCGATCGGACTGGCCGGACTCGCCCAGTGCATCACGCGATCAACCGGCCCTTCGACGTAGATGTAGTTGGTGACGTCGTGCTTGATGAACTGAAAGTCGCGGCCCGCCAGGTGCGCGATGTTCGCGACGTCCCCCGTCAGGAGGTTGTCGATCCCGACGACCGAATGGCCGGCGTTCAGGAGCGCCTCCGACAGGTGGGACCCGATGAACCCGGCCGCGCCGGTGATGACGATGCGCATGGAGGGGGGGCGCGCCTCAGGCCATCTTGTGCAGCCCGCGCACCAGCGTGAGCCACATGATCTTGAAGTCCAGGGCGAGGGACCAGTTCTCGATGTAGTAGAGGTCGAACTCGATGCGCTTCTCGAGCGAGGTGTTGCCGCGCCAGCCGTTGACCTGGGCCCATCCCGTGATGCCGGCCTTCACCTTGTGGCGCAGCATGTACTGCGGGATACGGTGCTTGAACTGCTCGACGAAGAAGGGCCGCTCGGGGCGGGGGCCCACGATCGACATGTCGCCCCGCAGCACGTTCCAGAACTGCGGCAGCTCGTCGATGTCGTGGCGGCGCAGCCACCGGCCGATGGGCGTCGCCCGCGGGTCGTCGTCGCGCGCCCAGACCGGGCCCGTCACCTCCTCGGCATCCACCGGCATCGATCGAAACTTGTAGACCTTGAAGCTCTTGCCGTCGAGCCCCATCCGCAGCTGCTTGTAGAAGACCGGGCCGGGCGAGCTCCGCTTGATGAGCCACGCGATGATCAACGTCGGGATGGCGCCGACGACGACGACCCCGAGCGAGAGCGCGGTGTCGACGGCGCGCTTGAGGACGTTGTTCATGCCCCGCAGCGGCACGTCGTTGACGCTGATGAGCGGCAGGCCGTCGAGATCCTCGAGCCGCGCGCGCAGGGCGATGAACTGCAGCAGGTCGGGCACGACGTGGACGTCCACGCACTCGCGCGACGCAAACTCCACCACGCCCAGCATCTTGACGTGCTCTTCGATCGGCAGCGCCACGTAGAGCTCGTCGATCTTCTCCTGCGCGGAGATCTCCGCCACGTGATCGACCGTGCCGAGCAGCGGCAGGCCGCGGTAGCCGATCGCGTCGCCCGTCGCCGCGCGATCGTCGACGAAGCCGACGAGCTGGAACCCGAGCTCGCTGTGCTCGAGGATGCGGTCCGCCACCATCCGTCCCAGATCGCCGACGCCGACGATGAGCACGCGCTTGAGGCCGATGCCGGCGCGCCAGCGGCGGTGCAGAAAATCGCGCACGACCTCGCGCGACGTGTACGTGAACGTCACGTTCAGCGACAGGAACAGCACCCAGACGGCCCGGGAGATCTCGAAGAAGCCGACGGCCTTGAGCGCAGGCGTGGCGTAGTAGGCCTGGATCACGAGCGTGCCCGTGACGCCGGCAATCACCGCCAGCACGGTGCCCACGAGCACGGCGAAGAAGTCATCGACGCGGGTCCGGCCGCGGCGCAGCCGGTAGATGCCCTGCAGCTGGAAGGCGAGCGGCACGAGGACCGCGACGAACGGCGCGAGAAGCAGGTACTCGGAGAGCGGGCGCGGGCCCTTGGTGACCTCCATCAGGCCGCTGTCGAACCGGATGAGATACGCGAGGACGAACGCCGCGAACGCCGAGATCGCGTCGGCGGCCACGTAGATCGCGACGAGCAGCCGGTTGTAGCGCCTGAGCATCAGGACGCCGCCGCCAGGGTCTCGCCGATCGTGCGACCCAGCGCCGCCTCGAACCGATCCACGCTGAACTGCTCGGCGTGGGCACGGATGCGCGCGGCGTCCCACGGGTGCCGTCGCGCCCGGTCCGCCGCGGCCGCGAACGCGCCGGGCGTCGCCTCGTCCACGAGCAGGCCGGTGACGCCGGGCACGATCGTCTCGCGCGCGCCGCCGAGCCCGAGCGCGACGACGGGCCGGCCGCAGGCCATGGCCTCGACCGGCACGATGCCGAAGTCCTCTTCGCCAGGCAGGAGCACCGCCTGGGCGCGGCGGTACGTCTCGCGCAGTGCGCTCGGATCAATCGTCCCGAGAAACTCCACGCCGGGGCCCGCGAGCGCGCGCAGGCGCGCCTCCTCGGGGCCGCTGCCGACGACCTTCAGCGGCACGCCCAGCCGGTCTGCGGCGGTCATCGCCAGCTCGATTCGCTTGTAGGGGACGAGCGCGGACACCACGAGGAAATAGGGGTCAGGCCGGTTCCCGTCTGGCGTGAAGAACGCCGTGTCCACAGGCGGATAAACCACCGACGCCCGTCGATTATAGTACCGCCCGATCCTCCCCGCAACGTATTGAGAATTCGCCAGAAAGCGGTGCACGCGGGGCGCGGTGTCGCGGTCCCAGCGCGCCAGGCCCGCCATGACGTGCCGGTAGAAGGTGCGCCGGGCCGGCCCGACCCGGTCGGCCCCGAAGTAGGCGTCGAACTGGTCCCAGGCATATCGCATCGGCGAGTGGCAGTAGCACACGTGGAGCGTCCGGCCGGTCGGCACGACGGCCTTGGCGGCGCAATGGCTCGTCGAGATCACCAGATCGGCCTCGTCGAGATCGAAGAGCTCGATGATGGACGGGTAGAGCGGCAGGAACTGGCGGTAGAGGCGGCCGGATCCGGGCAGGTGTTGGGCGACCGATGCGCGGATCCGGCGCGACTCGATGAGCGGGGACACGCTGCCGCGCACGTGCACGAGCGTGAGCAGCGGCGCGTCGGGAAAGAGCCGGCAGAGCGACTCGAGCACTTTCTCGCCGCCGCGCATGCCGGTCAGCCAGTCGTGCACGAGCACGACGCGGCGGCCGGCGGCGAGCGCTCCGTTCGACGCGGGGTTCGTGTCAGGCATGCACCGTCTGGCCGACGAGCTCGGCGTAGACCTCGTGGGTGCGCGCGGCCGATCGATCCCAGGAGAACGCCTTGACGCGCTCGCGCCCGCGCCGGACGAGGTCCGCGCGCAGCGCCGGGTCGCCCAGCACCCGCGCCATGGCGTCGGCGATGGCGCGCGCGTCCAGAGGATCGATCAAGAGCGCCGCGTCGCCGACGACTTCGGGCAGCGACGAGACATTGGATGTGATCACGGGCGCGCCGGCGGCCATCGCCTCGAGCGGCGGCAGGCCGAAGCCTTCATAGAGGGACGGAAACACGAAGACCGACGCCAGGCGGTAGAGCACGGCGAGCGTCGCGTCGGCCACGAAACCGAGGAACCGGACGTACTGATGGAGCTGGTGGCGGTGCACGAGGCGTCGCAGGTTCGGGTACTTGGAAATCTCGTCGCCGATGATGAGCAGCTTCACCTCGCTCATGCTCCGCTGCCGCAGGATCGAAAACGCTTCGATCAGACGGTCGACGTTCTTGTGCGGCTTGATGTTGCCGGCGTACAGCACGAACGGCGACGTGAGCTGATACCGCTGGCGCACGCGTGCGATCTCGTCGTCCGAGGGGGGCTGGGCCAGCCGCTCGTCGAGGCCGTTGTAGATCACCTCTACTTTTTCGGCCGGAATCTTCAGGAAGTGCAGGATGTCCTCTTTCGAGGCCTTGGACACCGTCAGGACCTTGCGTGCCCGGCGCGCCGCGGACGTCATGAGCGTGCGCGCGTACACGTGCGCCGCGCGGTTCGGCAGGTACTGCGGGAAGCGCAGGTGGATGCAGTCGTGAATCGTCACGACGAACGGGCACATCGTGAGCGGCGAGACGACGTAGTGCGGCGCGTGGAAGAGATCGACGTTCGCCCGCCACAAGCCGATCGGCACGCTGATCTGCTCGCGCACCGAGTAGTTGCCTGCCTGCTCGATGAGCGCGCGAAATCGCGGGCCCAGCGACTCGACGAACTCGCGGTCGCTGCGCCGGCAGAGCAGGAGGTACTGATCGTCGGTCTCGAGGCGCGCCAGCGCGCGGGCAAGATTGCGAACGTACGTCCCGATGCCGTAGTCGTGCAGCTTGCGGGCGTCGATCGCGATGCGCACTCGGCCAGGCTCCGCGCTGATTCTACCGGATACCGCGGCCGCGCAGCCGCAGCCACAGCCGCAGCCAGGGCGCCCAGGCCGGGCGATGCTTCTCGTAGAACGCGAGGTGGCTGCGATCGTAGTGGCTCGCCCCGCCGGCATCCGTGGGACGTCCCGATCGTCCGACGAGGTGCGTCACCGTGGCGCGCGGCGTAAACAGGATGCGGCCGCCGCGCGCACGGAGCGCCGCGCAGAAATCCACGTCCTCTTCGTAGAGAAAGTAGCGCTCGTCGAAGAAGCCGGCGGCGAGCGCGGCGTCTCGCCGCACGAGCAGGCACGCGCCGCTGACCCAATCGACGTCGCGCTCCGCCGCGAGGAGCCGGTCGATGCGGCGGCGCGCCGACGCGCTGGATCGCCGGGCGGCACGCACGCGCGATTGCTGGACGAGCTCCGCCCACGGCGAGAGCATCCGCCCGAACGAGACCTCCGGCCGGCCCTCGGCGTCCGCCAGGCGGGGGCCGGCGGCGACCGCGCCCGTGGCCTCGAGCCGTTCGACCAGCGTGTCGAGCGCCCCGGGCGGCACGACCGTATCGCTATTGAGCAGAAGCACCAGCGGCGCCTCGGCCCGGCGCAGCGCCTGATTGTTCGCGGCGCCGAACCCGAGATTCGTCGGCAGCGCCAGCACGTCGACGGCCGGGAAGCTCGTGTGAACGGCCTCGGCGCTGCCGTCGGTCGAGGCGTTGTCCACGACGAAGACGCGGCGCAGGCCGGCGGGCCTCGCGTTGAAGAGCGACGCGAGCGCCGCCAGCGTCAGCGCGCGGGTGTTGAAGCTCACGATGATGACGTCGAGTCCGCTGGGCATCGTCACCGGCCGGCCGCGGCCTCCTCGAGCGCGCGGCGAACCACGCGGGCGGTCTCCGCCCACGAGTACCTGGCAAGACACCGGCCTCCCGCGTCCACCAGCGCCGCGTGTGCCGCGTCGTTCTGTAGAAGATCGACGAGCGCCGCCGACACGGTCTCGGGCGCCAGGCTCACGAGCCGGGCGGCGTCACCGTAGACTTCGCGGGCGATCGGGGTGTCGAGCAGCACCGGCGGCACGCCCCGTGCGATTGCCTCGAGCGGCGTCATCGCGAAGCCCTCGTAGTCGGACAGGAAGGCGAAGACGCGCGCCTGCGCGTACAACTCCGCCAGCTCGTCGTCGCTCACATACTCCTTCCATTCGACGGCCGCGCCCACGCCGGCCTGGCGCGCGAGCGCCCGAGCGTCGATCCGCGGACGGGTCCGGTTGTCGCCGACGAGAAGCAGTCTGGCACCCTGTACCCGCCGGGTCGCCGCGGCGAACGCCTGGATCAGCTCGGGGATGTGGCGGCGCGTGAAGAGCGACCCCACGAAGAGGACGTAGGGCGGCCGCTCCGACCCGCGGGGCCCCGGTATGACGGCCGGCGCGCCTGGTCGCGCCAATCGAATCACGGACCGCGGGATCCCAAGCCACTTGACGATCTCGGCCGCCGAGAACTCCGAGATCGTGATGACCGTGTTCGCACGCCGCGCCGCGGCGCGCGTCAGCCAGCGCCGGCGCAGCCCCTCGCGCGCGCTGAACCACTCGGGATGCGCGAAGAAGGAGACGTCGTAGACCGCGACGACCGACGGCGACGCGAGCCGGAGCGGCGCCGTATACCCCGCACCGAAAAAGACGTCGAGCCCGGCCGATCTGGCCGCAGCGGCGAGCGTCGTCTGCTCCCACCACGTGCCTGCGTGGGGTGAGGCGAGCACCCGCCACGTGAAGCGCGCGTCCCTCTGCAGTGCGATGGCGGATGGATCGCGGGGCACGAAGATCGTGACGCGATGGCCGAACGTGGAATCCGCCGCCCACTCGCGGAGAAGATTCGAGAGGTAGCGGCCGACGCCGGTTGGCGCGCCGAGGAGCTCGCGGCCGTCGATGCCAATGTGCAGGACGCGGTCACCCACGACGCGGGCTCCTGCGCTCGATGGCCGCGGCCCAGCCTTCCCGCACGCCCTGGGCGGCCGCCCGCCAGGTGAACCGGCCGGCCTGCGCGACGCCCGCATCCGCCAGTCGTTGTCGCTCGGCCGCGTCGGCGACGAGCGCTTCGATGGCGGCGCTCAGGCCCCGGGCATCCTCGGGATCGACCAGGCGGCCGGCCTGGCCCACGGCCTCCGGCAGCGCGCCTCGATTAGCGGCGATCACCGGCACGCCACACGTCATCGCTTCGACGACCGGCATGCCGAATCCCTCGGCGAAGGACGGCATGACGAACACGAGCGCGCGGCGGTAGAGATCGAGGCGCTGTTCGACCGGGACGTACCCGGGCGTCTCGACTCGTCCGGCGAGGGGCGCCCGGCGCGTCCGCTCGAGCAGGCGGTCGGCATCGGCACCGAAGCCGCCGGCCAGCACGAGCGGCGGCGCCGTCGGCCGGCGAGCGACCAGCTGTTCGTACGCGTCGAGCAGCGTGCCGAGATTCTTTCGCGGGGACAGCGTGCCCAGGAACAGCACGCACCCGTTCGCGGGCTCGCGGTCCCGGCGCGGCCAGGCCGGCGCGCCCGGGTAGCAGATGGAAATGCGATCCGCGGCGACCCCGAACCGCTCGCGCACCTGCTCAGCGGTATGCCGCGAGATCACGATGATGTGGTCGGCGCGCCGCGCGTGATCGGCCGCGAGCGCCGGGTAGTCGCGACGAATTTCGGCGCGCGTTCGCTCCGGGTGATCCAGGAAATCGAGGTCGTAAATCGTGACGAGCCGCGCCGCGTCGCGCGCAGGGATCAGCAGCGGATGCGTCGAATGGACGACGTCGAACGGCCCGCCGGCCAGCCGCTCCACGGGCGGCCAGCCGAGCCGATGCCAGGCGAAGTTGAGCAGGCGCACCGGGACCGTTCGGTCGACGGTCAAGGCGCCCGGCACGGCCGACGCGGACAGCCGATCTTTGCGGGACGACGAGAAGAGGGTCAGCGACTCAGCCGCGGGCGCCGATTCGACGAGCGCGCGCGCGAGCTCGTGGACGTATTCGCCGACGCCCGTCCGCTCGCGAAGCGCCGGTCGGTAGTCGAGCAGGATCCGCACGGGCGAGGCCGGTGCGGATGCTATCATGCGCGGCGCGCCGGCGTCGCAAGTCCTTATCTGTCAATCGATTGACAGACTTTCGCGGCGCATGTTACGGTGAGGAGTTTTAGCGGAGGAGGACGGCGCGTCCATGAAGATTGCGGTCGTTGGCACGGGCTATGTCGGCCTGGTCGTCGGCGCGTGCTTCGCGGAGACCGGCAACGAGGTCATCTGCGTGGACAAGGACCGGGCGAAGGTCGCGATGCTGCGTCGCGGCCGCATTCCAATCTACGAGCCCGGACTGGAGGAGATCGTCCGGCGCAACCGCGCCGAAAAGCGCCTGGCCTTCACCACGCAGCTGGCCGACGCCGTGAAGAAGTCCGACGTCGTGTTCATCGCCGTCGGTACGCCGATGGGCGAGGACGGGTCGGCCGACCTGCAGCACGTGCTCTCCGCCGCGGGCGAGATCGGGCGCGCGATGAACGGCTACAAGGTGATCGTCGACAAGAGCACCGTGCCGGTCGGCACGGCCGAGCGGGTGCGTGACGTCGTCCGCCGCGAAACCCGCCACCCGTTCAGCGTCGTCAGCAACCCCGAGTTCTTGAAGCAAGGCGCCGCGGTCGAGGACTTTCTGCGGCCCGATCGCGTCGTCATTGGGGCGACCGATGCGCGGGGCGCCGAAATCATGACGGAGCTGCACCGGCCGTTCACGCGGACCGGCGCGCCGATCATGGTGATGGACTGCGCGAGCGCCGAGCTGTGCAAGTACGCGGCAAACGCGATGCTCGCGACGCGGATCTCGTTCATGAACGAGATCGCCAACGTGTGCGAGGCGTTCGGGGCCGACGTGGACAAGGTCCGTCAGGCGGTCGCCTCCGACAGGCGCATCGGTCCGGCGTTTCTCTTTCCGGGCGTCGGCTACGGCGGCAGCTGCTTCCCCAAAGACGTGCAGGCCATCGTGAAGTTCGCGGCGGACAAGAAGTACCGGTTTCGCATCCTGGAAGCCGTCGAGACCGTCAACGAGCTGCAGAAACAGCGCCTGCTGCTGAAGCTGGATGCGCATTTCGGCAAGTCCCTGAAGCGCCGGACCATTGCCGTCTGGGGCCTGGCGTTCAAGCCCCGCACGGACGACATGCGCGAGGCCCCGGCCATTCCGATCATCGAGGGCCTGCTCGCGCGCGGGGCCAGCGTTCGCGCGTACGACCCCGAGGCGCGGGGCGTCGCGCAGCGGATCTTCGGCCGCCGGATTCATTACGCGAAGCATCCGTACGACGCGCTGGTGCGCGCCGACGCCCTGCTCATCGTCACCGAGTGGAACGAATTCCGCGAGCCGGACTTCGCCAAGATGAAGCGCCTGATGAAACATCCGGTCATCCTGGACGGGCGCAATATCTTCGAGCCCAGGCAGGTGCGTGCCCTCGGGTTCACGTACCGGTCGATCGGCCGTCCATGAGCGTGGTGCTGGTCACCGGCGGCGCCGGCTACGTCGGCAGCCACGCCGTGCTCGCACTCGCGGCCGCCGGCGACGACGTGGTCGTCTACGACGATCTGTCGGCGGGCCATGCCGAAGCCGTCGAGCAGATTCAGCGCGCGTTTCCCGCGCGGTCGATCTCGCTCGTGCGCGGCGACATCCTGGAAGGGCCGCGCCTGACGAAGACGCTGCGCGAGCACGGCGCGACGACGGTCATGCACTTCGCCGCGCGCCTGCTCGTGGGCGAGTCGGTGGGCGATCCGCTGGGCTACTACCGCGTGAACGTCACCGGCACGCTCACGGTGCTTGGCGCGATGGCGGCGGCCGGGGTCAAGCGATTCGTCTTCTCGTCGACGGCGGCCACCTTCGGCGAGCCGCAGACGACCCCGATCGACGAGACGCACCCGCAGCGGCCGATCAATCCGTACGGCGAGACGAAGCTTGCCGTCGAGCGCGCGCTGCCGCACATCGAGAAAGCGGTCGGCATCCGCTGGATGGCGCTGCGCTACTTCAACGCCTCGGGCGCCGATCCGGCTGGCCGCATCGGCGAAGACCATGACCCCGAAGAGCACCTGATTCCCCGCGCGCTGGCCGCCGTCGCCGGCGGGCCGCCGCTCACGCTGTTTGGCGACGACTACCCGACGCCCGACGGCACCTGCATTCGTGACTTCATCCACGTCGCGGACCTTGCCGACGCCCACGTCGCGGCGCTCCGCGCCCTCGAGGCGGGGGCGCCGTCGTCAGCCTACAATCTGGGCAACGGTCAGGGCGTGTCGGTGCGGCAGCTCGTGGAGAGCGTTGAGCGGACGACGGGGCAGCGGGTGCCGCACACGGTCGGGCCGCGGCGCCCGGGGGATCCGGCCCGTCTGGTGGCGTCGAGCGAGCGGATTCGGCGCGAGCTCCAGTGGCGCCCGCGTCTCGCCGCGCTCGACGACATCGTCCGCACGGCGTGGGCGTGGCACCGGCGCCACCCCCGGGGCTACGAGGTGGACGAGACATGGCAGGACTGAAGGGCGTCCTGACGGACCCGCTGGTGTCCGTCGTCATGCCCGTCTACAACGAGCGGGCCACGATCGAGCAGATCATCCCGCGCGTGCTGGCGGTGCCAATCCGGGTGGAGCTCATCGTCGTCGACGACTGCTCGACGGACGGCACGCGCGATCTGCTGGCGGCCCTGCAGAAGGCGCACGGATTCAAGCTCGTGCTGCAGCCGAAGAACGGCGGCAAGGGGTCGGCGCTGCGCCGGGGCTTTCAGGAGGTCACGGGCGATGTGGTCGTGATCCAGGACGCCGACCTCGAGTACTCGCCCGAGGAGTTTCCCGATCTCATCGACCTCATCTGCAAGGGCCGCGCGGACGTCGTCTACGGGTCGCGCTTCCTCGGGCGGCATCGCGTGTTTCTCTTCACGCACTACCTGGGCAACCGGGTGCTCACCTCGGTGACGAACCTGCTCTACAACACCATGCTCACCGACATGGAAACCTGCTACAAGGTCATGCGGACCGAGGTGCTGCGGTCGTTCACGCTCGAGTCGAACGGCTTCGGCATCGAGCCGGAGCTGACGGCGAAGATCTTCAAGCGGCGGTACCGCGTCTACGAGGTGCCGATCTCCTACGACGGACGCGGGTACGAGGAAGGCAAGAAGATCACCTGGCGCGACGGCGTCGTCGCGCTGTGGGTGTTGATCAAGTACCGGTTCACTGAGTGAACGAGTTCAAGCGGCTTCTTCGCTACGCGGCGCCGTACCGGGGCCGGCTGGTCGTCGCGCTCCTGGCGATGGTGGTCTACGCGGCCGGGTCGGTCGGCCTGGCGAAGCTGATCCAGCCGATCTACGACGACGTGCTCGCGATGCAGCAGGACGTGCTGCGCGTGAGCGTCCTGATCCTGGCCGCGTATCTGGTCAAGGGCCTCGGGGCGTACGTGTCCGGCTACGTCATGACGGACGTGGGCCAGCGCGTCGTGCGCGACCTGCGCAACCGGCTCTTCGGCCACATCCTCGGCCAGTCGGCCGCCTTCTTCTCGCGGCGGTCCTCGGGGCAGCTGATCTCGCGGATCACCAATGACGTCTCGCAGGTCCAGCAGGCCGTGTCCGAGACGCTGGCGGATCTGGTGCGCGAGTCGATCACGGTCGTCGGGTACGCCGGGTTTCTGTTCGTGACCGACTGGCACCTGGCGCTCGTCTGCATGACGGCCGCGCCGCTGGTCGTCTACCCGCTGGTGCGGCTGGGGCAGCGCGTCCGCCGGACGACGCGCCGCGGGCAGGAGGAGCTCGAGCACGTCACGCACCTCGCCGCCGAGGGCTTCACGGGCCACCGCATCGTCAAGGCGTTCGGCGCGGAGGCGCGCGAGACGGCGCGCTTCAGCCGCGCGTCGGACATGCTGTACCGCACGAACATGAAGGTCACGAGCGCGCTCTCGGCGCTGCCGCCGCTGATGGAGTTCATCGGCGGCGTGGCGGCGGTGGCCGCGCTGTGGTACGGCTCGCACGAGATCGCGCTCAAGCGGCTCACGCCCGGCGACTTCACGAGCTTCCTCGCGGCCGCGTTCATGATGTACGGGCCGGTGAAGAAGCTCAGCCGCGTCAACGCCGGCCTCCAGCAGGCGATCGCCGCCGCGCACCGGATCTTCGAGATGCTCGACACCCACAGCGAGGTGACCGAGCGCCCCGGCGCGCCGGCCCTGGCGCGGCACCGCGACCGCGTCGAGTTCCGGCACGTGGGATTCGCGTACGAGGACTCACCGGATCGCCCGGTGCTCGAGGACGTCTCGTTCACGGTGCGCGCCGGCCAGATGGTCGCGCTCGTCGGGCTCAGCGGCGCGGGCAAGACGACGCTCGTGAACCTCATTCCGCGGTTCTACGACGTCACGGCCGGGGCGATCCTGATCGATGGCGTGGACGTGCGCGACGTGACCCTGCGCTCGCTGCGCGATCAGACCGCGCTCGTGACGCAGGAGACCGTGTTGTTCGACGATTCGATCGCGGCGAACATCGCGTACGGCGTGCCGACGGCGTCGCGGGCGGCGATTGAGGCCGCGGCCCGGGCCGCCCACGCGCACGAGTTCATCGTCGGCGAGGCCGGCGGCTATGACAAGCGGATCGGCGAGCGCGGCCAGCGGCTGTCCGGAGGCCAGCGCCAGCGGCTGGCGATCGCGCGCGCGATCCTGAAGGACAGCCCGCTGCTCATCCTCGACGAGGCGACGTCCTCGCTCGACGCGGAGTCCGAACTGCTCGTGCAGGACGCGCTCGTCAACCTCATGCGCAACCGCACGACGTTCGTGATCGCGCACCGGTTGTCCACGGTGCGCCGCGCCGATCTCATCATCGCCCTGGAGGAAGGGCGGATCGCCGAGATCGGGACCCATGACGAGCTCGTCGCGCGCGCGGGCGGCGTGTACGAGAAACTCTACGCGCTGCAGGCGTTCGCCGATCGCCGCCGGCATGAGGACGTGCCGGACGCCGCGCCGGCCGGGGAGTAGGGGAGTGCGGGTGTGATTCGCTCGATGACCGGATTCGCATCGATCAGCCGCGAGGACGGCGCCCAGCGCGTCAACGTGACGATCAAGTCCGTGAACCATCGCTTTCTCGACGTGCTGGTGAAAGCGGGGGCGATGCTGGCCGCCGCCGAGGGCCGGATTCGCTCCGCCGTGCACCAGCGCCTGACGCGCGGCCGCGTCGAGCTGACGATCGGCATCGATTTCACGGCGATGCCCCCGCGCGACGTCACGCTCGACGAGGCGCTCCTCGCTCAGATCGCGGAGGCGATGGACGCGGCGCGCGCCAAGGGCCTGGTCACGGGCGCACTGTCCGCGTCCGACGTGCTCCGCATCCCGCAGGTGCTCGACATTCGTCCTCGGGCGGCCGACGCCGCGGCGGCGCTGCCCGACCCGGCGGCGGCGCTCGTCGATCGCGCCGTCGGCGAGGCGATGGACGCCCTCGTCATCATGCGGGAGACGGAGGGCCGCTTTCTGGCGGCCGACCTCGACGCTCGCCTCAGGACGCTGGCGGCGTTCGTGGACGAGCTCGAGCAGCTGGCCCGCGAGGGTCAGGGCCAGCTCGAGGCGCGCTTGCGCGAGCGGCTCGGCGCGCTGCCGCCGGACATCGCCGGGGATCCGGGCGCCGTGGCGCAGGAAATCGTGCGGTTCGTGGCCCGCTCCGACGTCGACGAAGAGGTGGTGCGCCTGCGCGGCCATCTGGAGCATTGGCGTGCGCTGGCAGACGGCCCGGAAGCGTGCGGGCGCAAGCTGGATTTCCTGGTGCAGGAAATGAATCGCGAGATCAATACGATCGGGTCGAAAGCCGAGGGCGCGCGCGCGACCGAGGTCGTGATCGCCGCCAAGGCCGAGCTCGAGCGGCTTCGCGAGCAGGTGCAGAATGTCGAGTAGCCCGACCGGCCGCGGCCTCCTCTTTGTCGTGTCCGCCCCGTCGGGCACCGGCAAGACGACGGTCGTCGAGCGGCTGGTCGAGGTGTGCCCGCACCTCGAGAAGTCGCGGTCCTACACGTCGCGGCCCCGGCGGGCCGGGGAAACCGACGGTGTCGACTATAATTTTCTGAGCCGTCCGGCGTTCGAAGCCATGGTGGCCCGCGGCGAGTTTCTCGAGTGGGCTGATGTCTTCGGCAATCTGTACGGGACGAGCCGCTTGGACACCGAGGCGCGGCTGGACACCGGCGTGGATCTGGTGCTCGTGATTGACGTTCAGGGCGCCCGCCAGGTCCGCGAGCGGATGAAAGAGGCCGTGGGCGTGTTCGTGCTGCCGCCGTCGTTTCCGGACCTCGAGCGCCGGCTGCGCGGCCGGAGCCAGGACTCGGACGGCGCGATCGCCCGGCGCCTCGACACGGCGCGTCACGAGATCGCCGCCGTGGACGAATACGACTACGTGGTGGTGAACGACGATCTGGAGCGCTGCGTGAACGAAATCGCCGCCATCGTGACGGCCGAGCGCGCGCGCCGGTCGCGCCGGCGCCCAGGGATTGAACCGATTGTGCGGACGTTCGACAGCGAAAAATAAGCCGGGTATATTTTTCGATTCTCGAAAAATATACCCGGCTTGATTGACGGAGTGTGACAACGATGACCGAGAATCCGCGGCCGACCCCTCGGCCGAAGAATGCGTTTGAGATCGTCACGGTGGCCTCCGCCCGGGCGCGGCAGTTGCTCGAGGGCTGCGTGCCCAAGGTCGAGGGATCGCCCAAGCCGGCCCGCCGGGCGCTCGAGGAAGTCGCCCGCGGCGCCGTCGCGCGCGAGCCGGACCCCGCCGAGTAGCCATGGCGCGCGTCGGGCTCGGCGTCACCGGAGGGATCGGCGCCTACAAGGCGGTCGAGGTCGTGCGCCTCCTGCAGAAGCGGGGCCACGACGTCCACGCCGTGATGACGCGGTCGGCGCGCCGGTTTGTCGGCCCGCTGACGTTCGAAGCCATCACGCGCCACCCGGTCATCACCAGTCAGTTCGCGCCCGGCCTCAACGCCGACATCGAGCACATCGCGCTCGCGTCGAGTCTCGATCTCCTGCTCATCGCGCCGGCGACGGCGAACGTCATCGGCAAGATCGCCAACGGCATCGCCGACGACTTTCTGACCGCGCTCTATCTCGCGACGACCGCGCCCGTCCTCGTGGCGCCCGCAATGAACACGAACATGTGGGAGCACGCCGCCGTACGCGCGAACGTCGATCGCCTCGGCGCCCGCGGCGTCTACTTCGTCGATCCGGGCGAGGGCTATCTCGCGTGCGGCTGGGTCGGCAAGGGCCGGCTCGCCGAACCCGAGGCGATCGTCGAAGCGGCGGATCGCCTGCTGACGCCGCGAACGTCCCTGGCCGGGCGGCGCGTCCTCGTGACCGCCGGGCCGACTGTTGAGGACCTCGATCCCGTCCGGTTCGTCGGAAACCGATCGAGCGGCCGGATGGGGTTTGCCCTCGCGAAGGAAGCGCGCGACCGAGGGGCCCACGTCGTGCTCGTCGCGGGCCCGACGACCGTCGAGCCGCCGCCCGTCGCCGAGGTCGTGCGCGTGCGCAGCGCCAAGGACATGCATGCGGCGGTGGTGGCGCACGCCGGTCAGGCCGACGCGATCATCATGGCCGCCGCGGTTGCCGACTACACGCCGGCGGGCGGGGCGGTGACCCAGAAGATTGAGAAGGGCGGCCCGCTCACGCTGACGCTCGAGCGGACGCCCGACATCCTCGCGGGGCTCGGCGCCGCACGGGGCGATCGCGCGCGCCCGGTGCTCGTCGGGTTTGCCGCCGCGACCGGCGATCCCATCCCGGCGGCGCGCCGCAAGCTCGACGCCAAGCGCGTCGATCTGATCGTCGCCAACGACGTCTCGGCGGCCGGCTCGGGATTCGACGTCGACACCAACCAGGTCGTGCTCGTGTCGCGCGACGCCGCCGATCGCCTGCCGCTGATGTCAAAGGCCGCGGTCGCGGCCGTGGTCCTCGATCGCGTCGAGCGCCTGCTGGCCGCGGCGCCCGCGCTGTCGGCCGCGCGATGAACCGCGCGGACCTCGCCGGGCATCTCGAATTCTTCAAGGAACTGGGCGTGACGGGCATCTCGCGCGACCCGGCCTGGCGGCAGCGCGAACAGGTGCGCGGCACGGCCGACGCCGCGCCTCCAACGCCCGCGAGTGCCGCCGCCGAAGGCGCCGGCCTCTTCGATGAGGCCGCGCAGCAGGCCGCCGGCGCAGGGACGCTCGAGGCGCTTCGCTCGCACATCGGCGACTGCACGCGCTGCAAGCTCCACGCGCTCGGCCGCAAGCAGGTCGTGTTCGGCGTCGGCAATCCGCGGGCCGAGCTGATGTTCGTCGGCGAGGCCCCGGGCGCGGACGAAGATCGCCTGGGTGAGCCGTTCGTCGGGCGCGCGGGCCAGCTCCTCACGAAGATCATCGAAGCGATCGGCTTGAAGCGCGAGGACGTCTACATCGCCAACGTCATCAAGTGCCGGCCGCCGGAGAACCGGAATCCGGAGCCGGACGAGGTCGCGACGTGTGAGCCGTTTCTCAACCGGCAGCTTGACCTCATCCGCCCGCGCGTCATCGTCGCGCTCGGGACGTTCGCCGCGCACGCGCTCCTCAAGACCGACGCGCCGATTTCGCGGCTGCGCGGGCGCGTCCACGATTTCCGCGGCGGCTCGAAGCTCGTACCGACGTTCCATCCCGCCTTCCTCTTGCGGAGCCCGGACCGCAAGCGGGACGTGTGGGAAGACATGAAGAAAGTGCGTGCCCTCCTCGCCGAACGCGACTGACGAGATCCTGGCCGTCGCGGTTCCGGTGCCCGGCCTCGCCCTGCTGCGATACCGCGCCGCGGGTCGAACCGCGCCCCCCAAGGGCGCGCGCGTGACGGTTCCCCTCGGGCCGCGCTCCGTCACCGGCGTGGTCGTCGAGCGCCACGCATCCGTGCCGCCGGGGACGACGCTCCGCGACGTGATCGCCGTGATCGATGAGGCGCCGTTTCTTCCGCCAGTCATCGTCGATCTCGCGCAATGGGTGGGGGAGTACTACGCATCGGGACCAGGCGACGCGCTCGCGGTCGCCATGCCGCCGGCGGTGCGCGGCGGCAAGGCCGAGGCGTTCCGCAAGGTGAGGGTCGCCCAGATCGTGTCCGACGGTCTCGACCGCAAGGCCCCGCGCGGTCCGCGGCAGATCGCCGCGCTCGAGCTGCTGCGCCAGCGCGCGGAGGGCCTCACGCTGCCGGAGCTGCTGCGCCAGGGCGTCGGCGCGGGCACCGTTCGTTCGCTCGCGCAGCAGGGCCTGGTCCGTCTGCGGGACGACGTCGTCGAGCGCGACCCGTTCGAAGAGGATGAGTCGTCGGGTGCAGGCGGCACGTGGACGATCACGAAGGCCGCCGGGCATGGACACCCGCTGACCATGGAGCAGACGGCGGCGTTCAGGCACCTCGAGGAAGCCGCGGCGACGAAGCTCTTCAAGACCGTGCTGCTGCACGGTGTGACCGGGAGCGGCAAGACGGAGCTGTACCTGCGGCTCGCCGCCGCGGTGATGGCGGCCGGCCGCCGGGTGCTCGTCCTCGTGCCGGAGATCGCGCTCACGCCGGCGGCGACCGGGCTCTTTCGGGCGCGCTTCGGCGCCCGCGTGGCGATTCAGCACAGCGCGCTGTCGGCCGGGGAGCGGCACGATCAGTGGCATCGGATCCGCCGCGGCGACGTCGACGTCGTCGTGGGCACCCGATCGGCGGTCTTTGCGCCGCTCGAATCGGTGGGCCTCGTGATCGTCGACGAGGAGCACGACGGATCGTACAAGCAGGACGAGCTGCCGCGGTACCACGCGCGCGACGTCGCGGTGGTGCGCGGCCGGATGGAGCAGGCGCTGGTGGTGCTCGGGACCGCGACGCCGTCGCTCGAATCGGCGGCCAACGCGCGCGCGGGCCGCTATGAGCTCGTCCGACTCACCAAGCGCGTCATGGGCCGGCCGCTGGCAGCCGTCCAGATCGTGGACATGCGCAAGGAGTACGCCGCGCGCGGGCCGGACGTCGCGCTGAGCGGCCCGCTGGTCGCGGCCATTGAAGCGAGGCTCGAGAAACGCGAGCAGGTTCTCGTGCTGCTCAATCGCCGCGGCTTCGCGACGGTCATCTTCTGCCGGCAGTGCGGGGCGTCGATGGAGTGCCCGCACTGCAGCGTCGTGCTGACGTATCACCGCGCGGCCAGGCGCGTGCGCTGCCACTACTGCAATTATTCGTCGGCAGTGCCGCGAACGTGCGGCGCGTGCGGCGGCGAGTTTCTCGAGCAGTCCGGCATCGGCACTGAGCGGCTCGAAGCGGATCTGAAGGGGCGGTTTCCCGGGGCGCGCGTGGCGCGCGTGGATCGCGACACGATCCGCCGGCGCGGCGCGATTGCGGGCGTGCTGCGCGACGTGGCGGACGGACGGATCGACATCCTCGTCGGCACGCAGATGATCGCCAAGGGCCACGACTTTCCCGCGGTCACGCTCGTCGGCGTCGTCTCGGCGGACGTGGGGCTCGGCCTCGCCGACTTCCGCGCCTCAGAGCGCACGTTTCAGCTCCTCACGCAGGTCGTCGGCCGCGCCGGCCGCGGCACGGCGCCGGGGGAGGCCATCATCCAGACGCTCTACCCGGATCACTACAGCATTCGCGCGGCGGCCGCTCAGGACTACGAGACGTTCTTCGTGCGCGAGATGGAGTTCCGCGAGACGCTGCACTACCCGCCGGCCGTCAGCCTCATCAACGTGGTCGTCCGCGCCGGGACGATCGACAAGGCGCTGGCCGACGCGGGCGATCTCGCGAAGCGCGTGCGCCATCACAGCCCCCACGGGCGCGTCCTCGGTCCAGCGCCGGCGGCGTTGTCGAAGATCAAGGACGAGTACCGGGCGCAGTTCTTCATCAAGGGCACGCACCGCAAGGCGATGCGCGAAGCGATCGCCGCGGCACTCGAGGCCCGGCCGGAGCTCAAGCGCCGGACCGTGGTGGACGTGGATCCGGTGTCGGTGATCTAATCCGCACTCAGAAGGTCCTCGTTCTCCCGCCATTTGTCTGCGTCCAGGCAGCCGAACCAGCCCGGTCGCGCGAGGAAATGGCTGAAACCACTGGGTTCTTCGACCGCCCGCCGGGGATCGAAATGTGCAAGCCAGTGCCCGTCGGTCTGTGAAGAAACCGGCGCAAAAGGAGCCTGCAATGTCCTTACGAAGATGGTCGAGCGCAGCCGTGGTGATGGTCGGAGGGCTTGCCTTACCGGCGCTAGCCCTTGCCTCGCCAGTCACGCTCGTGACAACCGGTGATTTGGGCTACTACAACAATCACATCGGCACGGTGCTGAACCTGTCCAATACCGGGTCAGACACCTGCGCAGAGCCGTTCCCGGTCGGCAATGACTGCAGCGCCGTCTATTCGACGGCTCCGAACCTGTCGGCCGCCAGCGCGATCCTCGGGAACTGGCTCGGCGATCCAGGCAACCTGAACTCGAATTGGTCTGCCACGCCGATCAGCATCCCCAACAGCTGGACGCCCGGAGACGAAGTCGCCGTTATCTACCGCTTCGATACTCTCGGTGCGACCAACGTCCATGCGTTCTTTGGCGTCGACAACGGCATCTTCGTGTGGCTCGATGGTGTCTACCAGCTGGGCCGGCGCGATCCAGGCGGCGTGGTGTCGTTTGAGTACAACGTGCCCCTTGGCGACCTCGCTGCCGGTACGCACTATCTGCAATTGCTGCTCGAAGACCACGGGGCTTCCGACGGTTACGCCGTCCTGATTCAGGCGGACACGTTCCAGCCGGCTCCTGGCGTGGTTCCCGAGCCGGCGTCGCTGGTGCTGCTGGGGACGGGACTTCTGGCTGCAGGCCGCCGATTCGCGCGGCGCCGATAACGCGAGTCGACCACACAACGCGCGACAACGGCTCCGGGCGGCCACCCGCCCGGCAGCTCTAGTTCCGGACCGGCGCCTGCCCATGCGGGCCGGCCGACCCATCGCTTGGCTGCGGCGGGCGGCGATCTGAGCCGTCGGATGTACACTGGTCGGGCCAGCCTTCAAGGGTCTCGATGACTCGATCGGGAGTCCGATCCGGCGGTCGCTTGCTCGCGGCGGCTTCGCTTGCGTTCGGTGGAGCCCTCGCCGCGCAGGACCTCCAGAATCCGCCGCACCCCATCTTCCGCGCGGGCGCCAACTTCGTCGCCGTAGACGTCTACCCGACGCACGACGGCCGCCTCGTCGAGAACCTGTCACGCGACGACTTCGACGTGCTCGAGGACGGCAAGCCGCAGCGCGTCGAGGAGTTCGAGTTCGTCAGCGGCGCGCACGATGGCCCGAACGCGGTCTGGCCACCGCCGACGCGGCTCGAGGACGCCGCGTATCTGGCCGGCGACCCGCATCGCCGCGTGTTCGTCATGTTCCTGACCGGCTACCACGCGAGCTGGGAGGGCGCGCAGAACGCGCGCGCCGCAACCGAGGCGTTCTTCTCGCAGTCGGTGGGTCCCTCGGACCTCTTCGGCGTGCTTCGACCGTACGAGCCCGTCGTCGACCTCACGCTCGGCGAGCGACCTGAGGATCTGACCAACGAGGCGATGAGCTACTGGGACTGGGCGTCGCTGCCGCATCCCGACGGCTGGCCGAAACACCCGGCCGAACAGGACATCTACAACTGCCTGTCCCGGTTCACGCCGGACATCGAGAAGCTCCTGGACGCATGGCGCCTCGACAAGCTGCTCGCGACGCTCGACGAACTGACCGTGCGGCTGGCGTCGATGCGCGAGGGGCGCTCCAACATTCTCGTCTTCTCGGGGCCCTGGGGCGTCAGGCTGCAGCTCTGGGACCGGACGCCCGACGCAACGGCAGAGCTGCGCGCTCAGCAGATCGGCACGCAGGGCCCGCCGGCGATCGCGCTGCCCGTCCGTCCGGGCGACGCGTGCGATGCGGAGTATCACCGTCTCCAGAACGCGGACTTCGCCCGGCGCTTGAGCGATCTCGCGGCCACCGCCCGACGCGGCGACGTCGCGATTTCCTTTGTCGACCCCGCCGGACTCAGCATCTTTGACGACGATATTCGCGCGACGAAGGCGACGTCGATGAAGGCGGTGCTGGATCGGTACGAGAACGTCAAGACGCTGGCCCTCGTGACCGGCGGGACGAGCCTCGTTGGCGCCACGGAGCTCGGGCCCGCGCTCGTGAAGTTCGCGGGCGAGCAGTCCGGGCACTACCAGCTGGGTTACTACTCGTCGAACAACAAGTTCGACGGCAAGTTCCGATTGATTTCCGTCAGAGTCCGGCAGCCCGGCGTGAGCGTGGTTGCCCGCAAGGGTTACCAGGCCCCGACGGCCGAGATGTTTCGAGCGAGCCAGTCTCCGAGCGCGCCTGCGAAGGCGCCGGGCGCCGCCGTCCAGGCGATCGCCGAGTTGGAGCGCGTGAGCCCCGACGCGCGCCTCTACGGTCACGCCGCCCGACGCGGCGATCACGTCGTCGTGGTCGCCGAGATCGCGAGCGGCCAACTGACGATGGGTCGATGGGCAGATGGCGGCGCTGTCGAGGCACGCCTGCTCGGGCCGAATCAGACGCCTGCCGGCAGCGCCCATGGAGAGATCGCGAAGGGCACGCGCGCGGCCTCGATCGACGTGCCGCTCGCGGACGCCGGTCGAGGGCCGTGGACGGCCTCGATTCATGTCACCGGCAGCGGCGAATTGGCCGTGGCCGTCGATGTGCCGTCGACGCCGTCGGGCTTGCTCGGCGATCCCCTGATCTTCCGCGCCCTCGCGCGGCCGAACGCGCCGCTCCAGCCCGTCGCAGACTTCGCGTTCCTGCGCACGGAGCGGCTCCACGTCCAGTGGCCGGTCCTGAAGACGCTGGACCAGCGGCAGGCGAGACTGCTCGATCAGCGCGGCCAGCCGCTCCCGGTGAACGCGGGCGTCCTGGAGACTCGGAACGGCGACGCGACGACGCTCTCAGCCGACGTCACCCTCACACCGCTCGCCGCCTCAACCTACGTCGTCGAAGTCAGTGTTGGTTCGGGCGCGACGACAGAGCAGCGGTACGTCGCGTTCAGGGTCGTACGGTGAGATCGCATGGTACGTCGGGTACGTGGGGTGCGTCAGGTTCTTACTTCCCGAAGAACGTCTGAATCGGCACCGGCGTGAAGCACAGGACGAAGATCACGAACGCGCAAAACGCCACCAGGCGCCGGCGCGGGTCGAGGGGCGTGTCCTCGTCGAGGATGCGCGGATGGCGCACGCCCAGGAAGAACGCCATCACGAGCATCATGACGGTCACGGAGATCCAGCTCATCGACTGCAGCGTCAGCAGCATCGCGACGCCGACGGTCGCGATTGACACGTACGACGACCGCCGTCCGATGAGCGAGTAGACGATGTGGCCGCCGTCGAGCTGGCCGAAGGGCATGAGGTTGAGCGCCGTCGCGAGCATGCCCCACCACGCCGCAAAGCCCACCGGGTGGACGTACACCTCCTGGCCGTCGGGAATCGCGCCGAAGTGCAGCCACGCAAAGAGCTTGAAGAGCAGCGGCTCGCCGAATTCGAGGACGTCCGGCCCGTGCGCCACCGGCGCGATGGTGGACAACGCGACACCCAGGTACAGAAACGGCACCAGCATCACGAAGCCGGCGATCGGCCCGGCGACGCCGATGTCGAAGAGCGCGCGCTTCGAGGGAAACACTTCTTTGATCCGGATCACCGCGCCGAGCGTTCCGGTCGGCGGCAGCGGCAGCGGCAGGTAGTAGGGCAGCGTCGCGTCCACCTGATGGATACGGCAGGCGACGTAATGCCCGAATTCGTGCGCGCTCAGGATCATCAGGAGCGGCACGGAGAACAACAACCCGCTGACGATGACCTGAGGGCTCGCGAACAAGTACAGCGGGTTCGGGCCCTGCACCGCGCGCGCGAGCCAGAGCCACAGATACTCCAGTACCGGATTGAACGTCGTCGTGAACAGCGTGAGCAGAAAGAGCGTGAGGTGCAGCCGGTAGTTGTGCTGGAAGCGCACGCGTGGCGGCGGCGGGGCCGGGATCCACGGGTACGGCTCGAACCCGGCCGGCGGGGCGCTCGCCGGGGGCATGGGGATCAGTTCAGTGTCGGGTGCGGGTCTTTCCGTGCTCACTCAGCCGGCTCGCCGATGTTCTGCAGGTCCTTGCCTGGTTTGAAGCGAATGGTGCGGCCGGGCGGGATCTTCACTTCCTTTCCCGTCCGGGGGTTGCGGCCGATGCCGCGCTTGCGCGGCTTGACCTGGAAGACGCCGAACCCGCGCAGCTCGATCCGCTCGCCTTTCATCATCGAGGCGCGCATGGCGTCAAAGACCGCGTCGACGGCGACCTCGGCCTTGACCTTGGTGATCTCGGCGAGGCGCGACACCTCATTGACGATGTCGACTTTGATCATGACTTAGCGGTCCGGTCGTCCCTGTAAGTGACAATAGGGAAAAGCACTTAGCGTGTCAAGTGTCGGCCTAAATGATCGCCGGATCCGGCCCGTTTCCGGCCGTTCGGGATACACTGCGCGGATGGCCGCACGCACGCGCGGACCGGTCGTGGTGCTCGTCGGGCGGCCTAACGTCGGCAAGTCCACGCTCTTCAATCGCATCACCGGCACGCGCCGGTCCATCGTGGCCCCCGTCGCCGGGACGACCCGGGATGTCCTGACGAGCCAGACGGCCTGGCGCGAGCGCCCGTTCACCCTCGTGGACACCGGCGGGCTGTTCGGCGCGAGCGCCGATCCCCTTCATCAGCTGGTCGTCCAGCACGGCCTCAAGGCGCTCGACGATGCGGATGTCCTGGTGTTCGTCGTGGACGGGCGGGAGGGCCTCGTCCCTGGAGATCAGGAGATTGCGACGCACCTCAGGACGGCCGGGCGCCCGGTGATCCTGGCGGTCAACAAGACGGACGACCGGCGGGCGCGCAGCCGGGCGATGGAGTTCTACCGGATGGGATTCGATCCCGTCCTTGAAGTCTCGGCCGAGCACGGCGACGGCGTGTTCGAGCTGCTCGACGAGGTCGCGGCGCGACTGCCGGCAGCCAGGCCGGTGGCCGACGCCGCGGAGCCGGAGATCGCGGTTGCGATCGTCGGGCGGCCGAACGTGGGCAAGTCGTCGCTCGTCAACCGGCTCGTCCGCGAGGAGCGCGTGATGGTGAACGAGCTGCCCGGCACCACGCGCGACACCGTGGACGTCATCCTGCAATGGCACAAGCGGCGGTTCCGCATCGTGGACACCGCGGGCATCCGGCGGCCGGGCAAAGTCGCCCGCGCCGGGGAGGTCGAGGCGGTGAGCGTCGTCATGGCGAAGCGCGCCATTGCGCGCGCCGACGTCGTGGTGCTCGTCGTGGACGCGACGGAGGGCGCGACGGACCGCGAGGCCGCCATCGCCGGCGAAGCCGAGAAGGCCGGGTGCGGCATCGTCATCGCCGCGAACAAGTGGGATCTCGTCAAGGGGCGCGGGCAGGAGTTCGTCAAGGCATTCGACGACCGGCTGCGCTTCGAGATGAAGTTCCTGGACTACGCGCCGCTCGTGCACATCTCGGCGCTGACCGGCGACCGGACGCCGCGGCTGCTCGAGACCGTGGATCGGGTCGCGGAAGCGAGGCAGCGGCGCGTGCCGACGGCCGAGCTCAATCGGTTTCTGGAGGCGGTCACGGCGACGCATCCGCCGTCGAGTCCATCGCGCCGGCAGGTGCGGATTCTCTATGGCGCGCAGACCGGCACGGCGCCGCCGGCGTTCGTCCTGTTCACCAATGTCGCGACCGAGCTGCACTTCTCCTACGAGCGGTTCCTCGTCAATCGACTCCGGGAGTCGTTCGGGTTCGAGGGCACGCCGATTCGGCTCACGGTGCGGCGGCGCGGAGGAAAGAGCGGGAAGTAAGGGGACGCCGTACGTCTGCTATACTTTCGACGCTGATCTGCCCATCGTGACGACGGCCGCCATTCCGAATCGACCGGTGTTCCGCTCGCAGGAGGTCTGCGAGATCGCCCAGGTGCAGCCGTACGTGCTGCGGAGCTGGGAGGCGGAGTTCCCGGATCTCGGGGTTTCGAAGACCTCGAGCGGGCCGCGCGTGTACCGGCGCGGCGACGTCGAGCGCGTGCTGCGTCTCAAGCACCTGCTGTTCGTGGACGGCCTCACGCTGGCTGGCGCGCGCAAGCGGCTGCACGAGGAAGGCGCGGGGCCGCCGACGGAGGAGTCGGTCGCCGACGAAGACGTCGCGGCGATGCTCGACGAGGCGATGCGCGACGGCTTGCGCGACGTCAAGCGCGGCCTGCAGTGGGTTCTGGGCGTGCTCGACGGGCACGGCGTCACGCCCGAAGATCGCGTGCTCATGGCCGGACCGCCCCCAGCGCGTTCGGCGACGAAGAAGACGGCCGCGCGGGGCAAACCGCCGGTCAGAAAGAAGAAGCGGCGGTAGGCATCGGGAATCGATGATCGATGATCGGGGAATCGCAGAGCCATCGACGATCGATCATCGACATCGTTGAGCGCCCATCGATAGCGATGAGCGATGTCGATGCTCGACAAACGATGGCACTTCGGTTGCCCGATTGAAGATCGCTCGGTGATCGAGGCAGGACGGGATGTAGCGCAGTCTGGTAGCGCACTTGACTGGGGGTCAAGGGGTCCCGGGTTCAAATCCCGGCATCCCGACCAATCTCTAACTCCTCATCCGGCAACGACTTTCCGGACGTCCCCGTGTTCGGAGTGGAAGTCGTCGCCGCGTCCGATGTGGCAATGTTTGTGACAATTGGATGGGACTTCTCGAACTGGCGCATCGCCGCTTCGAGACCAATCAACGACGTCGCGAGATAGGTCGACGTTTGCGAAATGTCCGCATGGCCGAGGTAGTCGCGCACGGTGTGAATCGGCGCGCCCGACTCCATCAGTCGCGAGCCGAACTCGCGCCGGAGATCGTGGAAGTGCAGGTCGACGATC
>DATIWF010000002.1:0-45880 GCA_035519535.1 Vicinamibacterales bacterium
TGCTGCCGAAGCTGATCAAGGAGAACAAGCGGATCGTCTTCAACGGCAACAACTACTCGGAGGAATGGCGGAAGGAAGCGGCCAGGCGCGGCCTGCTGAATCTCGCCAATTCGGTCGACGCCCTCGCCGAGCTGGTCGAGCCGGACGTCGTGAAGATCTTCGAGAAGCACAAGGTGCTGAACGACCGGGAGCTGCACGCGCGCTACGACGTCGCGCTCGAGACCTATGTCAAGACGATCAACATCGAGGCGCAGCTGATGGTGCTGATGGCCAACCGGTACATCCTGCCGCCGGCGCTGAAGTACCAGAAGGACATCGCGGACTCGGTCAAGTCGGTGCGCGACGCGGGCGGGTCAACACGCGAGGCGCGCAAGGTCCTCGATCGGATCACGGGTCTGGTCGACGAACTGCGGGCGCGCACCGAGAAGCTCGCGAAAGCGCTCGACCACCACGCACTGAACGTCGAGAAGCACGCGAAGTTCATGCGCGACACGGTCGTGCCGGCCATGACCGCGCTGCGCGAGTCCGGCGATCAGATCGAGCTGCTGATCCCGCACGAGATGTGGCCGCTGCCGACGTACCGGGAGATGCTCTTCATCAAGTGATCATTCGCTCTTCAACACGATGACCGGATCCGTCCGCGCCGCGCGCACGGCCGGAATGAGGCACGAGATCCCGGCGCACGCGAGCAGGGCCGCGCCGCCCGCCGCCATCGCCGTGATTGACGTCGGCGAGACCTGGAAGAGCACCCGGGCGAGGAGCGGGCCGGCCGCGGTGACGAGCAGCCAGCCGACGAAGAGGCCGGCGCCCGTGAGCGCGAGCCCCTGCGTGATCACCAGCCGCCCGACGTCAACCGGCCGCGCGCCGAGGCTCAGCCGCACCGCCAGCTCCCGGCGGCGCGACGTGACCGTCCACGAGAGCAAGCCGTAGATCCCGACGACCGCGAGGACCGCCGCGAGCACGCCGAATGCGATGAGGAGCCGCATCAGCAGGCGCGGCTGCGCGCTGCGCAGGTCGAAGCGCGCCTGGAGCGTGCGCACGTTGTCGAGCGGCAGCCCGCTGTTGGTTTCGTTGATCGCCGAGCGCAGCGCCGCCTGCAGCACCGCCGGACTGCTCCCGCGCACCGTGAGGAACATCGCCGTGTACGGAAACTGCCGCGACGTGTGGTAAATCGCCGGCTCGATCGGCTGGCCCGGCGCCGCATCCGCGACGTCGCCGATGACGCCCACGATCTCGAACGGCTGGGCCGACAGCAGGTTCCGCCCCATCGGGCCGATGACCGTGACGTGGGAGCGCAGATGCTGGCCGACCGCCCGCTCGCCGGGAAAGAACTGGCGCGCGAACGCGGCGTTGACGATCACGACGGCCTGCGTGGCGGCCGTGTCGTGCGCGGTGAAGAACCGGCCGTCCACGAGCGGCACGGACAGCGATTCGAAGTAGCCGTCCGTGACCGAGAAGTGCTGCGCGCGCGGCGACTCCTCGGGACGCGGCGCCGGACGACCCTCGATGTCGAAGTTGATGCGCCAGCCGTTGTCGAACGGCAGGAACGTCGTCGCGCCGGCCGCCGCGACGCCGGGCTTCTGGCGCAGTCGATCGAGGAGCGTTGAATAGAAGGCGTCGACCTGCGTCCAGTCGCGGTAGGTGGGACCCGTGAGCTGGAGGTTGGCGGTGAGCACGCCCGCCGCCGAGACGCCGGAGGGCACCGACACGAGCTCGGTCACGCTTCGCACGAGCAGCGCTGACGCGGTGACGAGCGCGCACGCGAGCGCGACCTCGCTCACGACCAGCGCCCGGTGTGCCAGCCGCCCGCTCATCGTCGAGGCGCGGTCGCCGTCGCGGAGCCCCGCGGTCTCCCGCTGACGCAGCATGAGCAGCGACGGCACGAGGCCGAAGCCGACCGTCATGGCGCCGATGATCGCGAGCACGAGCAGCGCGACGCGCCAGTTCAGCGCGACCTCGTCGAGCCGCGGGATCGCCACCGGCGCGGCGGCCACGAGGGCATGCACGAGACCCCACGCGAGAAACACGCCGCCGGCGCCGCCGACGGCCGCGAGCACCGCGCTTTCGCTGATCAGCTCGCGCATCAGCCGGAACGGCGAGGCTCCGAGCGCCAGACGGACGGCCAGCTCCCGGCGGCGGTCGAGCGAGCGGGTGAGCAGCAGGCCGGCGACGTTGAACGCGCCGATCATCAGGAGCAGCAGCACGGCGCCGAGCAGCACCAGGAGCGCGGGCCGGTAGAAGCCGAGCTGGCTCTCGAGGAGCGGGATCAGCCGGCTGCTCCACGCGCGATTGGTGGCAGGGAAGTCGGCCGCGAGGCGCGACGCCAGCGCGTTGACGTCGCGATCGGCCTGAGCCACGGTCACGCCGGGCGCAAGGCGCGCGACCGCCTCCATGAAATGCGCCGCCCGACTGTGCTGCGTCAGGTCCCACTGCAGCCGCTCCCAGATGTCGACCTCGTCCGGGAACGTGAACTTCGCCGGCATCACGCCGACGACGGTGTACGGGACGTCGTTGAGCCGGATCTGGCGGCCGATGATGGACGGATCCGCGTTGTACCGCGCGCGCCACAGCCGGTCGCTGATGACGGCGATGTGCTCGCGGTCGTAGAACGGGCCATCGACGGGGAAACCCGGGCCCAGCTCGGGCCCCACGCCGAGGAGCTGAAAGAGGTTGGCGCTCGTCTCAACGGCTTTCACGCGCGCGGGCTCGAGGGCGTTGTCGGTCACGTTGACGTCGGGCCGCCACCACGCCGCGGCGTCCTGGAACGTGCCGTGCAGCCCGCGTACGTCCATGAAGTTCACGGGCGAGAGGCGCTCCTGCGTCAGGCCCTGCTCGTAGTTCGCATCCCAGATCGCGACGAGCCGGCCGGGATCGGCGTACGGCAGCGGCCGCAGCACCACGCCGTCCACGACCGTGTAGATCGCGGCCGCCGCGCCGATGCCCAGACCGAGCACGACGACGGTGAGGAGCGCGAAGGTGGGATGGTGGCGGAACTGGCGGACGGCCATGCGCAGGTCGTGCAGCACAAAGAAGCTCCTGGAGGATGAGGCCCGGGCCCGATCATCGGCCTCACGCGCGTAGGCCCGGCGCGGGTCGGGCCGCGGCGGCAGCGTGGCGAGCGGCGATTCCTCGAGCGCGCGGACCGCCAGCCGGTACGCCGCTTCGTGGGGCGCGCCCTCGCCCCGGGCGGCCGCGTACAGGTCTTCGAGATGCGCCGCGAGCTCGTCGATCGTCGCGGTCGGAAGGCGCGCGCCCGTGCGCCGCGCGTGTCCGGTGACGAGCAGCTGCCAGTCGATGACGGGGGGCATCGCGATCCGGCTCCCTCAGGCGTACCGCACGCCCGCGACGTCGCGCAGCGCGGCGAGGAAGCGGCCCCAGTCCTGGCGCTGCGCGGCCAGCACCCTGCGGCCGCTCTCGGTGATGCGGTAGTAGCGGCGCCGGCGGATGCCGCTCTTCTCGATCCACCGGCCGCGGATCCACCCGCGCGCCTCGAGCCGGTAGAGCGACGCGTAGAGCGAGGCGAGCGTGAACGTGAGCGTGCCGGCCGACCGCGCCTCGATCAGCCGCGCGATGTCGTAGCCGTGCCGGGCCTGCTCGTCGACCAGCGCGAGGATCAGGAGCTCGGCGCTGCCTTTCTTGGCTTCGGCGATGGCGTGGCGTTCTGACATATAGGGCTGCTATGTATTGGGGTCCTTCTGATCGTCGCTCAGGTTGGACGAGCGTGGACGCCGGTTGGTTGGGCGGGCGCGCGCCGCCGCGGGACGGGAAGCGCGCCGGAAGCAGCCAGCGGGCGGCAAGGCGGACCGGGGCCTGTGGCAGCAGGCCCTGGATGCAGGCTGGCTGCAGTCGCCGCGCGTCGGACTGTCTTCCGGCTCGCTGTCGTTAGACACCGGCCGGGCGGAAACGGCCCGTCCGCGCGCCCCGGCTCGCCTACTTCGGTGAGGCGAGACGCTCGCCCGCGCGGATCGCGACCGGCAGCCGATTCTCGCGCGGCGGGATCGGGCAGTCGTACGTCGAGTTGTAGACGCAGAACGGGTGGTACGCGCGGTTGAAGTCGAGGTCGTACAAACCCGTCGGCGTGCGGTCGAGCTCGAGGTACCGTCCGCCGCGGTACGTCTCGTCACCGCTCGTCAGGTCGGCGAACGGCACGAACAACCGGTTCATCGTCGGCGCGTCGAGGTCGGCGAAGGCCGTGAGCTTGTAGGAGGCCTCGCCGAGTGTGAACGTGAGCGAGCCGACGCGGCGCATCTTGCGGCGCTGATCGGTGGACGTCTGGAGCTCCAGAATCGACGGCGGGCCCGACCGGTCCTCGGCGAGCGACGCGGGCACGCGATAGGCGGGATCGACGGGATAGTAGGCGAGCCCGGTGAAGGTCGCGCGCGCGGCCTCGGGGATCGGCGAATCCGCGCCGACGCGGAACGCCTCATCCTTCTCCGCCCGGAACGCGAGCACCTGCTGGTCGTACGGACGCGTGTCCACGGGCGGCGGCGGGCCCGACGTGCACGCCCCGGCGGCCGCGAGGCACGCGATCGACGCGACCGTGACGGCGCGCATCGACGTCATCCGAACAGATAGGCGCGGCGGACGATCACCGCCTCCGCGATCCGGCGCCGCGCGGCGATGGTGTCGAGCGGAGCGACTTTCAGGACCCGGCGCAGCGCGGCCAGCGCGGTGCGCAGCCCGTCGCCTGAGGCGACCGACGCCAGCAGCGTCCGGGCGGCCGCGTCCGCGCGCAGGCCGGCGTCGTGCGCGTACACCGCGGCGGCGTCGGCTTGAAGGGCTGCCATGGCGTGACGGCCGGACGCCGCCTGCTCGGCGCGCAGCACCGCGCTCTCGGCGATGAACACATCGATGATGATATCCGCCAGGAGCATCAGGATCTCCTGCTCCTGATGGATCGATTCGCCGTATTTCTCGAGCGCCAGGCCGATCGCCATCAACGCCGCCTTCTTCAGCGCGCCGACCGTCTGGCGCGCGTTCGCCAGGGCGTTGTCGCCGTCGGCGGCGGCCGCCGCCGGCCCGAGCAGCTCGTCGCGCAGCCGCCGCGCCGCCTCGATGACGGGCACGCCGCCCTTGAGCGACCGCTTGATCAACATGCCGGGCACGAGCAGGCGATTGATCTCGTTCGTGCCCTCGAAGATGCGATTCACGCGGGCGTCGCGGAAGTGCTTCTCGGCCGGGTAGTCCGCGACGAAGCCGTTGCCGCCATGGATCTGCACGTTCTCGTCCACGGCGTAGTCGAGCATCTCGGTGGCGGCGACCTTCAGCGCGGACGCCTCGACGGCGAACTCCTCGAGGGCGGCCGCGCTGTGACTCGCCGATCCGGTCGCGGCGTCGATCAGGCCCGCCATGCGGTAGAGCGCGCTCTCGATCGCGAAGGTGCGCACCGTCATCTCCGCGAGCTTGTGCCGGATCGCGCCAAAGGCGGCGATCGGCTGGCCGAACTGGCGGCGGGAGTTCGCATAGGCGACCGCCTCCGCGACGACGGCTTTCGCGCCGCCGCTGCACATCGCCGCCAGCTTGAATCGGCCGTAGTTGAGGACGTTGAACGCGATCTTGTGGCCCTTGCCGACGTCGCCCAGCAGGTTGGCCGCGGGCACCTCGGCGTCGCTCAGCAGGATCGGCGTCGTGGACGAGCCCTGCAGGCCCATCTTGTGCTCCTCCTTGCCGCTCGCGATGCCCTTGAACCCGCGCTCCACGATGAACGCGGAGAACTGTTCGCCGTCGACCTTGGCGAAGACGATGAACACGTCCGCGAAGCCGCCGTTGGTGATCCAGAGCTTCTCGCCGTTGAGCCGCCACGACCCGTCGGGCTGGCGCGTCGCGCGCGCGCGCGCGCCCAGCGCGTCCGACCCGGACGCCGACTCGCTCATGCAGTACGCGCCGATGATCTCGCCCGAGAGAATGCGCGGCAGATACGTCCGCTGCTGCGCCTCGGTGCCGAAGCAGAGGATCGGGATGATCGCGAGGCCCGTCTGCGCGCCGAATGTCGTCGCGAACGACGCGGTCGTGCCGATGATCTCGCCGACGACGATCGACGCGGCCTTGTCGAGGGCGACGCCGCCGAGGGCCTCGGGCACGTCGGTGCCGAGCAGGCCGAGGTCGCCGGCGCGCTTGATGAGCGAACGCGCCACCGTCCAGTTCTTCTTCTCCAGCTCGGGCAGCGCGGGCAGGACTTCCTTCGTCACGAACTCCTGCGCGGTCTGGCCCACGAGCCGGTGCTCGTCGCTCAGGCGTTCCGGCGTGAACACGTCGTCCGCGGTCACGTCCGTCGTCAGCCACTCGCCGCCCTTGTGCACGGTGCTCGTCGTCATTTTGGCGCTCCGCTTCCCGGCGTCTTGATTTCCCGACTTCCTGACTTCTCGACGTTCACTCTCACATGCCCTCGACGATCATCGCGGCGCCCATGCCGCCGCCCACGCAGAGCGCCACCAGGCCGTAGCGCGCGCGGCGGCGCCTGAGTTCATGCACGAGCGTCGTCATCAGCCGCGCGCCCGTGCAGCCGAGCGGGTGGCCGAGCGCGATGGCGCCGCCGTTGACGTTGAGCCGATCCGGATCGATCGGCACCTCCGCGAGGCACGCCAGAATCTGCACCGCAAACGCTTCGTTCAGCTCGACCAGGTCGATGTCCGCGAGGGTCAGGCCGGTGAGCGCGAGCACCTTGCGGATCGCGGGAACGGGGCCGATGCCGAAGCGCTCCGGCGGCACGCCGGCGGTCGCATACCCGGCGATGCGCGCGAGCGGCGCGAGCCCGAGCGCCCTGGCGCGATCGGCGGACATCACGAGCACCGCGGCGGCGCCGTCGCTCGTCTGCGAGGAGTTGCCGGCGGTGACCGTGCCCGTGGCGTGGAACGCGGGCTTGAGCTTCGCGAGCGCCTCGGCCGACGTGTCGCGGCGCGGGCCTTCGTCCGTGTCGAAGCGGACGCGTCGAACGGTGGGATGGCCGTGGGGACCGGGATCGACGACCTCGACCTCGACCGGCACGATCTCATCGCGGAAGCGACCCGCGTCGATGGCGGCGAGCGCGCGCTGATGGCTCCCGAGCGCGAATGCGTCCTGCGCGTCACGCGGGATGCGGCCCTCGCGCGCGTGATTCTCGGCCACGAGCCCGGTCGTCAGGTACGCGTCGGGATAATCGGCGACGAGGTGCGGGTTCGGCGCGACCTTGTTCCCGCCCATCGGCACGAGGCTCATGGACTCCGTGCCGCCGGCGATGACGACATCGGCACGGCCGACGGTGACGCGATCGGCGGCACACGCGATCGCTTCGAGGCTGGACGCGCAGAATCGATTGACGGTGACCGCCGAGGCCGTGACCGGCAATCCGGCGCGCAGGCTGGCGATCCGCGCCACATTCAAGCCCTGCTCGGCTTCCGGCATCGCACACCCGACAATGACGTCGTCCACGGCCGCGGCGTCGAGCGCGGGGGCGCGAGCGAGCACCTCGCGCAGCACGACGGCCGCGAGGTCGTCGGGCCGCGTCGCGCGCAGCGTGCCGCCCGGCGCCCTGCCGATCGCCGTGCGCGCCGCGGAGACCACGACGGCGTCCCTCACTCGAAGTCTCCCAGGAGATCTTCCAGCGCTTCGCCGACTTCCTTGGTCCGGCCTGCGAACAGATGCGAGGCGCCGTCGATGACCACGAGCTCCTTCGGCTCTTTGAGCGTGGCGTAGAACGCCCACAAGGCTTTGATCGGGCAGAGCTCGTCGAGACTGCCCTGCACGATGAACTTCGGCTTGGTCGATTCGAGCGTGTGTGTGAACGCGTAGCCGTCGCGTGCGACGGGCGGCGCCACGGCGATGAGCACCGACACGCGCGGATCCTCCGCACCGGTCTCGAGCGCGACCCAGGACCCGAACGAGAAGCCGGCGGCCCAGAGCGGGGCGCCCGGATAGCGCGCGTGCATGAAATCGAGGGCTGCACGGAAGTCGGCCTTCTCGCCGTCGCCGTTCCCGAACTGTCCGGCGCTGCCGCCGACGCCGCGGAAGTTGAACCGCAGGACCGCGCAGCCGATGCGCGCCAGGCCCTTCGCGCCCTGGAACACGGCCTTGGTGTGCATCGACCCGCCCTGTTGCGGATGCGGATGCGCGAAGACGACCGCGGCCTTTGGCGCCGGACCGTCGCCATCGATGAGTCCCTCGAGGACGCCGGCCGGACCGTGGATCACCTCGCGCACGTCAGCCTGCCTTGTTGACCGCCGCGGTCGGGGCCGCGGCGGCGCCCTCGCGCGCAAACGACGACACGATCGCCGCAAACGCCTGCGGCCGCGTGATGAGGCCGAGGTGGCCCGTCCCTTCGAGCATCGCGTGCCGCGCGCCGTGAATCAGCGAGACGTACTGCAGCGAATCGTCGATCGGCACGACGCGGTCGAGCCCCGGCTGGCCGGTGATGACGAGCGTCGGCGCCGTGACGCGCCGGCAGGCGGCGACGATGTCGGTCGTCATCCAGGCGCGAACGCGCGTGGCCATGCGCGTCGGCGACGCCGGAAAGCGCAGGATCCGCCCGAAGTGCCGGATGAAGAACGCCAGTCGCGCCGGCCAGCGGGTGATGGCCGCGCGCACTTCCGGCCGCAGCCGGCTGACTGCGCCGAAGACGAACTGCGGCAGGGACAACCGCGGATGACGCAAGTACGCGCCGGCGGGATGGTCGTCGCGCCATCGCGGCGCGGGCGTCGACACCAGCACGAGGCTGGACACACGCCCCGGCCGCGCCGCCGCGTAGCTCACCGCGATGAGCCCGCCAAAGGACACGCCCGTCACGCACACGCGCCGCGCTCCGGCTCGATCGAGAAGGGCGTCGACGCCCGCGATCCACGTGTCGAACGTCCGCTCCGGCACACTCGTGTCTCCCAGCTCCTCGAGCGAGCACGTCAGCACGCGATGCGACTCGGCCAGCGCCTCAACCGCCGGCGCCATCCATTCCCATCGGCCCTGGACGCCTGGGATGAGCAGGATCGGTGAGCCGTGTGCGTCGATCAATCTGCGCTCCGCTTCTCAGCTGTCCAGCGTTCCGACTTCTTGATTTCCCGACTTCCCGACCTCTTGACTTCCTGAATTCTCGACTTTCTAGTTTCTCAACGTCTTGCCTGTCTTCAGCGTATAGCCGATCCGCTCCAGCGTCTTCGGCTGCCCGCAGAGGCTCAGAAACGCCTCCCGCTCCAGGTCGAGCAGATGGTCCTCGCTGACGCTGGTCGCGTGCGGCGCGTCGCCGCCCGACATCACGCGCGCCAGCGTCCGCCCGATCAACGCGTCGTGGTCGCTCAGACGGCCGGCGCGCCAGGCGAGATGCACGCCGAGCGACAGCAGGGCGCGCAGGTCGGCGCCGCCGACGGGAATCGCGTCGCGGCGGACGGGCGGGTGATAGCCGCCGCGCGCGCGGGCGAGCGCGACCGCCTTGGCGTCGTCAATGACGCGCTCCCGGTTCATCGAAATGTCGTCCACGTCGCGCAGAAACCCGAGCCGGCGCGCATCGGGCGCGCTCGTCGAGACCCTGCCGAGGCCGATCGTTTCGAACGCCGCGCGGACGGAGGCGCGCAGATCGCCGCCGCCCGCACGGTCCGCGGCGCGCACCAGCATTTCCTTGGTGCCGCCGCCCGCGGGAATCAGGCCGACGCCGACTTCGACCAGGCCGGCGTACGTTTCCGCCGCCGCCTGGATGCGATCGGCGTGCAGGCAGATCTCGCAGCCGCCGCCCAGCGTGAGCCCCGCCGGTGCGGCGATCACGGGCACCGGCGCAGTCTTCAGGGCCATCGTCATCTGCTGAAACGCGCGGACCATCTGATCGATCTCGTCCCAGTTGCCCTCCTGCGCTTCGAGCAGGACCAGCATCAGGTTGGCGCCGGCGGAGAAGACGTCGGCCTCGGTGCCGATGACGAGCGCCGTTTGCTTCGCGGCCTCGGCGACCCCGGCGCGCAGCATCTCGATCGTGTCGCCGCCGACGGTGTTCATCTTCGAATGGAACTCGACGCACAGCACGCCATCGCCGAGATCGACCAGGCTCGCGCCGGGGTTTTGCTTGACGACGGCGCGGCTGTTCTTGGCCGACTGCAGTACGAGCAGCCCAGGTCCGGCCGGCGGCAGCGGCGCGTCGCGGAAACGGTCGCGGCCGGCATCGAGCAGGTGTCGCACGAGCGGTGGCGCCTCGGCGATACCGCACGCGTCGAGCACGGCCCTCACGCCGATGGCGTCCCAGGTTTCGAACGGTCCCAGCTCCCATCCGAACCCCCAGCGCATCGCCCGGTCGATGTCATCGATGGAGTCGGCGATGTCGGCAGCGATCGTCGCCGCGTACACGAGGGTTGGCCCAAGCGTGCGACGAAGCAGGTCGCCCGTGCGATCGCGGCTGAGAAACAGCGCGCGGAGACGTTCGACCGCCGTCGGGCGCGCGCGCACCGCCTCCAGGTCCGGCAGGCGGGCGGGCGCGGCCTCGCGGTACTCGAGGCTCTTCACATCGAGCGTGAGGATCCGCGCCTCGCGACCGTCGTCCTGCACGCGCTGGTAGAAACCGCGGCCGGTTTTCGCGCCGATCTGGCCGCGCTCGACCATGGCCGCCACGAACGGCGGCAGCCGGAAGGCGCGTCCGTCCGCGTCCAACAGCCTTCGCTCGAGGTCGCGCGCCACCGCCGCCAGAATGTCGAGGCCCGCGATGTCGATCGTCCGGAACGTCGCGCTCTTCGGCCGCCCGATCGCGGGGCCGGTCGCCGCGTCAATTTCCTCGATCGTGAACTCGCCGGACGCGACGAGCTCGAGCAGGCGGCACACGCCGAAGAGGCCGAGCCGATTGGCGATGAACCCGGGCGTGTCCCGCGCGGAGACGACGCCCTTGCCGAGGCGAAGGTCGAGGAAGCGAGCGATGGCCCGCGCCATTTCTGGATCGGTTTCCGGCGTCGCGATCACCTCGACCAGCCGCAGATAGCGCGGAGGATTGAAGAAATGCGTGCCGAGCAGCCGCGACCGGAGGTGCCGCGGCAGCTCCGCGCCAATGGCCGCGAGGGGGATGGCCGAGGTGTTGGAAGAAAGCGTCGCGTGCGGCCGAATATGCGCCGCCGCGCGGCCGAACAACTCCTGCTTGGCGGCGAGATCCTCGATGATCGCTTCGATGACCCAGTCGGCGGTCTCGAGCCGGGCGATCTCGTCGAAGCCCGCCGGGTGAATCAGGCGTGCATCGTCCGGCGTGAAGAACGGGTCCGGCTTCAGCGTGTCGAGGCGCCGCAGTCCCGCGCGTGCGGCGTCCGCGGTGAGATCGAACAGCGTCACCGGGGTGCCCGCGTTGGCCAGGTGCGCCGCGATCTGCGCGCCCATCACGCCGGCGCCGAGCACCGCGGCCGACTGCACCGGGCGCATCATGGCCTCGTCGCCCGAATCACGCCGGCGGCGACGCCGCTCTGGCGTTGGACGCCGCGCACGAACACGTCGACGACGCGTGCCGCGTCCGCTTCGAGCGCGTAGGTGCGGTTCGAGAGGATCCAGTTCGTGGCCATTTCGTCGAGTGCGCCGAACAGGAGCTTGGCGGCGAACGTCGGGCTGAGGTCCGTGCGGAAGTCGCCGCGCGCCTGCCCGAGCGCCATGGTGTCACGGATCAGTCCGAGGTACTCGCGAAGGCGCGTGGCGGAGAACTCGGCCATGAACTTCGTGGACTGCCGGAGCTCGACCTGAAAGACGATCGCGAGGTGACGGTCGCGGCCGAGGCGGGCGAGATGCAATTCCGCGAAGCGCTGCAGCCGGGCGGCGGGATCGGCCACCGACGTGAGCAGCTCGCGGCCTTCCTCGATCGCCGCGATCATGGTGCGGTTGAAGAGCGAGATGAGCAGGTCGTCCTTGTTCTTGAAGTAGAGGTAGACCGTGCCGGCGGCCACCCCGGCGCGCCGGGCGACGTCGGCGACCTGGGCGGCGAAGAAGCCGCGCTCGGCGAACACGACGGTGGCGGCGTCGAGGATGGCGTCCCGCTTGGACGGCCGGCGGACGGGCCGGGCCGGCGCGCGCGTTGGCTGGCGTCTGGTCATAATGAATGAACGTTCATTCAATACCAGGTCCGCAAACGCCCGTCAAGCGTCGCCATGCGCCTCCAGGCCCGTCCTGATGAAAGCCGACGGAGGCACCCAGCACCCATCCGCCACGCGCACCCAGCACCCAGCACCCAGCACGCGCACCCAGCACCCGGCACTCAGCACTTTCTTCAGCCGGTACTCTCCCGCAGGGTGCAACAGCCTGGCAGGGCTGCGTCGTATTGACCATTATTCCGGGCCCTGCCCCTGTGCCAGCCAGCTGTTGCAGGGCGCCGGTGCGGGTGCACTTATGTTGGGTTCATCTGAACAGCAAGCCTTGGTCACACGCCTGAACCGGATCGAGGGCCAGATTCGCGGTATCCGCCGCATGGTTCAGGAACCGCGCCTCTGCATTGAAATCCTGCAGCAGCTCGCCGCCGCTGAAGCCGCGCTCAATCGCATCAGCCTCGCCGTGTTCAAGTACCACGTCGACAGCTGCGTCGAGGAGGGCGCGTCGAAGGGTGATATCGAGCGCCGAAAGCAGCTGACCGAACTGGTCGATATCTTCGACCGCTTCGCGAAGTAAACCCACGCTTTTTCCCGGCTGGTCCCGCCCAGATACCGGGCCGTCCCGCCAATCTAGCCGTCCGTACCCCAACGTACTGGACGTGCACCATCCAACTCCTTGGATTTTCGGCCATTTTGGACCCTCGGCCGCCGGTCCCAACCCTGTCCTTTCAGTGAGTTACGCTACCTTGACAACTCTGTGAAATGTGGGTGAAATCTTGCATCTCGTGATCGGCTACTTACGGTCCTCGACCGTGAGGGCGGGCCCCGGGAGGCGCGTCAGCACGACGAGGGAGATGGAGGGAAACTCATGAGTAAACGACTGGTACAAGTGGCCTTGATGGCCCTGTGCCTGCTAGCAGTCGCCGCGATGGCGTCGGCCCAGGTGTTCACCGGGCGCATCGACGTCACGGCGAAGGACGGGACGGGCGCGGTGTTGCCGGGCGTCACCGTGGAAATCTCAGGGGTGATGTCGGCCAACTCCGTAACGGATAGCCGCGGGGAGGCGCACTTCCTCAATCTCGCCCCCGGCAAATACGTCGTCACGGCGAAACTGTCCGGTTTCAACAACTACAAGAACGACAACGTGCCGGTCGGCGCCGGAAGCGTCGTGCCGCTGGTCGTGACCCTCACGGTCGGCAACGTCGCGACCTCGGTCGAAGTGAAGGCCGAGACGCCCGTGCTCGAGACCAAGAAGGTCGCCATCCAGACGAACGTGTCGCTCGATGAGTTGCAGAACATCCCGACGTCGCGCGATCCGTGGGTCATCCTACAGACCGTGCCGGGCGTCGTGGTCGACCGCGTGAACGTGGGTGGCGCCGAGTCGGGCCAGCAGTCGAACTACCAGGCGAAGGGCGCCCGTGGTCAGGACAACACGTGGAACATGGACGGCGTGCCCATCACGGACATGGCCGCGCTCGGTTCCTCGCCGACCTACTACGACTTCGACATGTTCCAGGAAATGCAGGTGACGACGGGCGGCGCCGATGTGACGACGCCGACGCCGGGCGCCGGCATGAACTTCGTGCTGCGCAGCGGCACGAACCGCTTCCGCGGGTCGGCGCGGTACTACTTCGAGAACGACTCGATGCAGGCCGACAACGTGTCGGCGGCGCTCTCCAGCCAGATCCAGAGCTACAACCGCACGACGAAGTACTTCGACACCGGCTTCGAGGTCGGCGGGCCGATCGTCAAGGACAAGTTGTGGGCCTGGGGCGCGTACGGCCGGACCGAGCCGAATAACCGCATCTACACCTACACCGGCCAGAGCGGCAAATCATTCCCGGACAGCACGGACGTCTGCCCGTCGACGCAGCTCGGCACGTTCACGGCGTATCCGGGGAACACGTACGCCGTCAGCGCGCACGACTGCACGATCCTGAAGAACACGTCGCTGAAGGTGAACGGGGACATCAACGCCGACACGCGCGCGTCGTTCACGTATTTCCGCGGCGACAAGCAGAAGTTCGGCCGCGGCGCGAGCGCGACGCACCCCGACGAGACGACGTGGAACCAGAAGGGACCGACCTCGCTGTACAAGGCGGAGGTCAACCGGACGATCTCGAACAACCTGTTCCTGACGGGCCGGTATGCCCACATCACGGGCGGGTTCTCGCTCACGCCGCGCGGCGGCGCGAGCGGCCCGATGGCGTATGTCGACGACGCCGGAACCTGGCACAACAACTACGTGAACTACGTTACTGATCGCCCGCAGGACACGGTGCAGCTCGAAGGCAACTCGTTCAAGGGGATCCACGAGCTGAAATTCGGGTTCGGCTGGCGCAAGTCCTCGGTGACCTCCGATAGCAGCTGGCCGGGTGGCGGGATCACGTTCTGGGACACCTATCCGAACATGGAAGTGCAGCTGGTCCGCGACGCTGCCTACCAGGGCCATGCGGCCTACTGGAACGGCTACCTGGGCGACACCATCACCAAGGATCGGTACACGTTCAACCTGGGCGTCCGTTGGGATCGCCAGGCGGCGTCCATCGGGGCGGCCTCGGTGCCAGCCAACCCGCTCGCGCCGACCGTGCTGCCGGCGCTGCAGGGAACCGCCTCCGACAACGTCGTGGTCTACAACTCGTTCGTGCCGCGCCTTGGCGTGACCTACGCCCTGGGCAAGGATCGCAAGACGCTCCTTCGCGCCACGTATTCGCGGTTTGCGGACCAACTCGACTCGAACATTCCGTTCGGCCTGTCGCTCGCGCAGATCCCGTATTACTCGTACGCGTACTACGCGGCGAAGGACCTCAACGGCAATCACATCGCCGATCCGAACGAGTTCACGCAGTTCCTCGGAACCGCGGGCTTCAATCCAGAGGATCCTCTGGCCAACGCGAACAAGACCGGCAACTACGCCACGCCCATGACCGATGAATTCGTGATTGGCGCGGACCACGAGCTGATGGCGAACTTCGGCCTGAGCGCGTCGTACACCTGGCGGCGTCGCAGCAGCCAGAACTGGAATCACCTGAACGGCGTGGACGGCTCGGACTTCACGCAGACCGGAACCCTCACCGGCAACGTGGCGCCGGTCGGCCCGTACAGCATCCCGCTGTACACGGTGAATCCGGCGGCCGTGCCGTCGGACTTCGGGCTGGTCTTCGAGGAGCGCAACGGGTACCACCAGTCGTACAAGGGCCTCGAGATCATCGCGACCAAGCGCATGTCGAACAACTGGATGATGCGCATGTCGTGGGCCGGCGGCGCCAACCGCGAGTACTTCGACAGCGCGGCCGCCCGGTACGATCCGACGCCGTCACTGCCGGGCACGCAGGAGTGGAACCTGCTGTCGCCGAACGTGAACGGCGGCGTGGTCATCACGCCGACATCGGGCAGCGGCAAGAGCAACATCTACCTGGTGCTGCCGAAGTACCAGTACGTGCTGACGTTCGCCTACAACATGAAGTACGACATCAACTTCGGGTTCAACTATCTGTTCCGCCAGGGCTACGCCGAGCCGTACTACAACAACAACCGCTCGGCCACGGCTGACCCGACCCTGTTCCCGGGTGGCCGGAACGTGATCGTGATCCCGGACGTTGACCAGTACCGCCTCCCGAACATCCACTCGGGCGACCTGCGGATCAGCAAGGCGCTGAACTACAAGACCTACACGGCGAACATCGACTTCGACATCTTCAACGTGTTCAACACGGCGACGACGCTGGGCAAGCAGTACAATCTCAACGCGACGAACTACAACAAGGTGCTTGAAATCATGAACCCGCGCATCATGCGAATCGGCGTGCGGTTCGGCTTCAAGTAGTTCGACTGACACGGTTGGTTGAAGGGCGCGGCCTTCGGGCCGCGCCCTTTTTTTGTCACCGCGTTCAATCGGCGATGGGCGATGGGTGATGGGTGATTGAAATCGGGAGATTGGGGATTGGCGATTGAATTGAGCCATGGGCGATTGAATTGAGCCATGGGCGATTGTGCTGAACCATGGTGATTGAATTGAGCCATGGGTGATTGAATGGCGCCATTGGCGATGGCATTGAGGTATTGGTGATGGCGCCGGCCCGTCGCCAATTGCCGCAGCCGTCGCAGATTACCGAACGTGACGGCGAGGCCGGCGCTCGGAGCGGCCGGCGTTCTCGCGCGCCTGGGCCGTCGCGAACGACTTGCCGAGAATCCGCAGCAGCTCGTCGCCTTCCTTGATCAGCGTGTGAAGGTGCGGCGAATCGACAAACCCGCAGTCACGCGTGTGCTCGAGCCAGTAAACGCACTCGTCGGCCTCTTCGACGGCCCCGCCAAGTTTGGCTGTAAATTCCGCGTGCGACCGTCCGCGGCAGGCCGCACGGTAGTGCGCTGCCGCTGATGTCGCGGCGCGTGTCATCTGGTCGGCGGTGTTCTCGGTCTGACGGCGGCCGAAGAGCGGCGCCGCGAGCCGTTCGACGTTGTTTGAGAACGCGGCCAGGCGGGAGCGGAGCTCATCCGGGTTCATGCCCGCAGCCTTCGCACGAAGCGGGCCAGACCCGGCACCGTCAGAACGCAGGGAAAAGGGCGAAACGCAAGGGGCAGGCTGCAGAATCTGCGACGCCAACGCAGGTCACAGGTCGCAGTTCTTCAAATCACTCGATGGCTCAACGCCATCGCCAATGGCTCAATACCATCAACAATGGCCAATGCCATCGCCAATGGCTCAATACCATCACCAATGGCCAATCACTCAATGCAATCGCCCATCGCCAATCCCCAATCATCAATGGCGGCGCCTATCGCGCCCGCCAGCCCAGCGCCGCCAACGCCTCGTTCGCTTCCTTGTCGAAGGCGCCTCCCATCGTGAGGTATTTCCGGTAGGCGTCGATGGCGCGCTGGCGGTTGCGATCGGCGAGCATGCTGGCGGCCGTGGCGTTGGCCGATGTGCTGCGGAGGAAGTGAATGTAGATGAGGTGGTACGTCCGTGCGAGATTGAAGTACGCGAGGCCGTCGGCGGGCGCCGCCGCGATCGCACGCTCGAACGCCGAAGCCGCGTCATCGAGCGCGCCGCGACCGACGAGCACGCAGCCCGCCGCGTTGTGCGTCTCGCTGTCGTTCGGCCAGCGGCGCTCCGCGTCGCGCAGAACGGCGAGCGCCTCGGCCGGCTGGCCGACTTGGAGATAGCTGTCCGCGAGATCGAAATACGCCGGCTCGTAGTCGGGCAAACCGCGGCGCACGTTCTCGAACGCGGCAATGGCGGGCTGGAAGTGCTGCAGCGTGAACTCGGCCTGGCCGAGCGCGTACTGAATCCAGGCGATGTCAGGCGCCTGCAGGGCGGCGTTCGCGAGCCGGTCGCGCGCCTCCTCGACCTTGCCCTTCGCATAGAGCTGCCAGCCGTCCAGCGCCAGCCGGTTGGCTTCGTCGAGCTTGGTCGTGCCGGTGGTCGCTCGTGACTTGGCGAGCGTGGTGACCAGATCGACGCTGTCGGGCCGGCCGCGGGAGCCCGGCTCGTCCGTCGCGGGCGCGCCGATGCCGGATCGGCCCGCGGCCACCACGAGCCCGGCGCTCGTCGGCGTGACGGGCAACGTGGGCGCGGCGTCGGGTGCTCCGGGCGGCGCCGTGGCCGGCGCCGGCGGCGGGGCGGCGGTCCCGGGCGCGGCGGCGGCGGCGACGGGCATCGGCTCGGCCGCATGCGCGGCGACGTACCCCCGCCGCGCGCGCACGGTCAATTCCTGGCCCGGCCGCACCACCTTCACGTCGAGCTTCCGGTACGAACCGTCGAACGCTTTCGTCGGGCGGTAGCCGATGACGTAATAGGTGGACGTTTCACGCGCCAGCTTGTCGAGCGGCTCGCGGAAGTTGTTGTAGTTGAAGACGCGGTCGCCGCCCGTGTCGAGCGCGAGACTCGTGAGGACGTCGGCGTTCGTGTCGAGCGTCACGGCGGTGAGGTCGCCCGAAGACGAATACGGCGCGGCGTCGAGGAAATTCTGCGCGCGCGGGTCCTTGTTGAGCCCGCGGGCGTCGAACGTCGAGAAGTGCACGCCGTTCCTCGTTGCGATCGTATTCACCGTCTTGAGCCACGACGCCGTGTCGTCCGTGTAGAAGCCCTCGGAGAACACGGCGACCTGCTTCGGGCCAGGCAGCTTCCCGAGGCCGTTGGCGAGGCCCTCGAGCATGGTGAGCGTCAGCGAGGTGTCGCGCTGCGTTTCAGCGGCGAGGCGCGCGGCCTTGCCCTCGAGCTGCTGGCGCACCATCTCGTCGCCTCCGCCCCCACGGCACTCCCCGGGCTGCTCGCGGCACGCGCGCTCGGTCGCCACGTCCAGCGTCCGCTCGTCGCCCTTGACGATCTTCGCCGCCTCGACGTCGTCGAGGATTCTGGGGAACGCCCGCATGTCGACGAGGCGCGACTGGCTCGGGCTCTTCACCTCGGCCAGCGCCTTGAGGCGCGCGTCCTTGTCCGCGTCGATCCGGTTGTCGAGCATCTTGCCGTTCGCGACGATGCCGACGACGTCGGCGGACGTCATGTCGTCCTTGATGAACCCGGCGATAGCGTCGCGGCTCCTCGTGAAGCCCGCGGCCGAGAGGTGCGTCATGTCCAGGACGAAGACGAACACGCGCTGCCTCAGCTCGCGGCGCTCGGGAATCTCGCTCGTTGCCGCCGCAGGCGCCGGCGGCGCCGCCGCCATCGCCTTGAGGATGGCGCGATCCAGCGACGCCAGGTAGATGGCCTGAATCGTCTGCGGCTGGCCGTCCTCGCGGACCTCGAAGTCGCGCGCGGTGAGATCGGTGATGGGCTTGCCGTCCTTGTCGGTGACCGAGACATCCACCTCGACGATATCCACGCCGGCCGCGAACTGCGCGGGGGGCGCCGGCGCGGGCGTCTGCTGCGGCGGCCGCTCGGCCGTTTGCTGCGCGTGAACGGTGGCGAACGCCGCAGCCAGCGCAGGAATGACGATCAGCGATCGCGTCACGTGAGCCCCCGCCATTTCACCATGAAGGCATGAAGGACGTGAAGTCCATGGTTCAAGCTCTTGGCTACTTGCTCACCGCCACCGTCACGACCTCGTATTTCCCCCGCCCGCGGCCCTCGAGGTACGCGATGCGGGTGGCGTCGTTCGACCATGCGGGCAGGAGCACGTCCTTCGTGCCCTCGATCTTCTGCGTCGCGCCCGTCGAGTCCATGACGACGAGCCGGCCCGACCGGTCCGCATAGGCGACGAGATGCGTGCCCTTCGGCCCCCAGCCGAATGTGGCGCCAGGCACGGCGGCGCCGTCGGTCCACTCGCCGATCACTTCGCCCTTCAGAATCATCGAGTACACCGTCGTGCTGGCCGAGACGCCGGACGGGGCGGATCGGGGCAGGGCGGAGCCCGATTGGAGGTGCCGATCGACCGAAACGTCGATCTTGAACGCGAGATCGTCCGGCGCAGTCTGACCGGCCTTCCACACCCAGTAGGCGATGGCGTAATCCGGCTCGGTCGCGATCTTCTTCAAGGCGCCACCGTCGGCCGGGACGACGAAGTGCCGCACGTCCTTCGGGAGTCCTTTCTTGTCGAGGGTCGACGTCTGCAGATACAGCTCGCGGCCGTCGTCGGACCAGGCGAGCTGGTTGATGACGGAGCCGCCCAGCTTGGCGAGATCGACCTGCGCGATTTCAGCCGGCGCGCCCAGCTTGACCTGCGCAGCAAGCGCCGTCTGACTGATCGCGACGGCGACGAGCGTCAGGAAGAGCACGGGCGGTCCGGCTTACTTCGTGATCTTCGCGACGATGAGTGCGTAGCGATTGCGCCCGCGGCCTTCGAGGTACGCGAGGCGCGTGCCGTCGCTCGACCAGGCCGGGGCAATCACGCCGTGCGTGTCGTCGATCTTCTGTTTCGCGCCCGACGAGTCCATGACGACGAGGTGGCCGCTTGGCTTGTCGGCGTAGGCGACGAGGTGCGAGCCGGCGGGGCCCCAGCCGAACGTGGTACCCGGCATGATGCGGTGATTCGTCCACTCGCCGATGATCTCGCCCTTGAGGCGCAGCGTGTAGACGGTTGCGTTCGTCGACGCGTCGATCGCGGACCCGAGGGGATCCGCCCCGGCGCCGCCGCCGCGACCCGCGTCGACGCCGCCCTTCGCGAGATCGCCGCCCATCGGCAATGCCACGGCCGACGCGACGCGCTTGTCGGTCGAGATCTCGATCTTGAACGCGGGATCGTCCGGCGCCGTCTGTCCGGACTTCCACGACCAGTACGCGGCCGCCCACTCCGGCGGCGCGCCGACCTTGTTGAACGCGCCGCCCTCGGCCGGGATGACCCAGTGGTAGGTGTCCTTCGGCAGCGCTTTCTTGTCCTCGCTCATCGTTTGCAGATAGAGCTGGTTGCCGTCGGGCGACCACGCGAGCTGGCTGACGAACGTGCCACCCATCTTGCCGAGGTCAACCTGGGCGACTTCAGCGGGCGCGCCGAGTTTGACCTGTGCAGAGAGTGCCGCCTGGGCCAGTGTGGCCAGCGAGAGGATCATGAACAGCATGCGTTCTCCACTTCTTGACCTGCCGACTTCCTGACTTCGTGACTTCCTGACTCCTATTTCTTGATCGTCTCGAGCATGCGCTTGAGCTCGGGCGACTGCGGCAGCTTCGCCAGTCCCGCCTCGAGCGCCTGGGCGGCAAGCGCGGGCTGGCTCAGGCGCAAGTACGTCTCGGCGAGGGCCAGGTGCGCGGGTACCAGCGTCGGATCGAGAAACGCCGCGCTCCGGAAGGCCGAGGCCGCGGCGATCTGATTGCCGGCGCCAATCTGGGCCCAGCCGAGCACGAACGCGAGGCGCGCGTCGGTGGGCTGGGCGTCGAACGTCGAGCCGAGATCCGAGACCGCCCCCGCGAAATCGCCGCTGTCGATGCGCGCCAGCCCGCGCAGCCGGCCGGCGTCAGGATCGGTGGTCGGAGCCGGCGCGAGCGCCGCCAGGGCCCGCGGCCATCGCCCGCCGGAGGCCTCGGTGGCCGCCTGGCGAACCGCGGGCAGGCCGCTCCGCGCCGCTTGATCCACGATCTCTTTGACGACGTTGCCCTTCAGAATGTCTCGCGGCTGGGGGCTGCTCGACACGGACAGCCCGGCCGGCCGGTCAGGCGCCGCCGCCTCGACCGGCGCCGGACGGGCCCCGGCGACGACCGCCACCTGACGGCGCAGGTCGGCGACGACATCGCCGTTGCTGCGGATCGTGACGTGCGCGACGTACTCGCCGGCCGGCAGGTCGGCGAGCGGCACGCCAAACGTCACGTCTCGAGCCACGCCCTGGGCCGTGGCGTGCGTCTCCTCAATCGTTCCGGCGACAGTCCGGGCGGGTCGGCCCGCTTCGGCGTCCGCCACGTTCGCGAGGCCAATGAGATCGAGGCTCGCGGTGAGTCCCGCCAGCTGGGCTTCGCTGCGCCCGTACACCCGCACCGCTCCGGCGAGGAGCTCGTTCGCGTAGGCGACGGTCCGAACGGGCAGGTGCTCGGTGGGCGTGCCGAGCACGAGGTCGCTGGCGGCAGGATCCGGCCCGTTGAGCGATCGGACGGAGAACTGCCGGAACGCGCTGCCGAGCAACCCGCCCGGCTCGCGCACGACGGCCCGCATCGTGTACTCGCCGGCGGGCAACTCGAAACGCGTGCGCCAGATGCCCTGGCCGCTCGTGTACCCGGGGGCGGCCTCGTGCGGCAGCGGAATCACGTCCGATCCCCTCGCCACAATCTGCCCGGTCCGCCGGTCCATGACGAGGAAGACGACGTCAGCCGACGCATCGCGGCCCGACGGTGCGATCGGCAGCTCGGCGGCCAGGCTGACGGCGATCGCCTGCAGACCAGGATGGTCCGACTGGCCGACGTACGTCGTGTACTCGACGCGCAGCCCCTGCTGGGCGAAGGGCGCGGTCAAAGCGGTCTCGACGGCGCGACGTCGATCGGCGGCCGTCGGCGCGGCGGACGCGACGTAGCCCGTGCGCGTGTGCACGTGCGCACCCGGCCGGTCGACGCGCACGGTGACGTGCCGATAGTCGCCGCGATCGGACAGCGCCGCGTCGGGTGCTGGGAAGCCGATCACGTAGTAGTCCACCTCCGCCTCGCCCAGCGCCGCGAGCGCCTCGTCGAGGTGGGTGGACGCGTCGCGAATCAGCTGGCCGTTCGTGTCGTTCGCCAGCGTGGACATCGAATCGAGCCGGTTGGTGATCTCCGACGCGATGTCGCCGCCCGGCGGCACGACCGAGGTGAGCGTATCGGTGCGCCGATTGAGATCGAACGCGTAGATGACCGAGTACGTCTCCGCGGCGGCCGCCGCGACGTCCTTGATCGTCGGGCTGATGTTGTCCTCGTGGAAGCCCTCCGAGAACAGGATGACCGTCTTGCGCCCGTCGAGATCCCGGAACGTCCGCAGCACCTGCGACATCATGTCGAGGAAGCGGCGCGAGACGGCGTCGGCGCTCTGGACCGTGAGGTTCGCCTGATCGGTGATCAGCTTGCGCAGCGTGTCGGCATCATCACCGCCGGCTTTGCCCGTGATGTCCGGCAGCACGCCCGTCCGATTCGACGCGCCGTTCTGGTTCGTCATGAACCGCTCGACGACGTTCTGGTTGCCGCGCAGAATCTCGTACGCCTCGTCCACCGTCATGTCACGCTCCCCTGGCGTCAAGGTGCGCTGCAGGCCCCCGCGGACGAGCGCGAGCTGCGCGATCGCCTTCGACACGTCCTGCGTGAACGGCAGCGAGGGCCCCGGGCCCGGCAGGCCGAAGACCGCAACGCGATCTTCGCCCGGCCGGAACCGGTGACGGAGGAAATTGTCGGCCGCCTCGCGGACCTTCTGCTCGGCGCCGGACGTGATGTGATCCTGATCGAAAACGAGCACGTAGAGCTGCCCGCGCGGCGCGCCCTGATTGGTGGAGATCTCACCCGCCACCGTGCGCTGTTCCGCCTCGAGCTTCGTGCGGCCCGCCGGCGAGATGTGCTGGAACAGCACGACGGGCTCCCGCGTGCCGCTGTCGACCACCTGCACTTCGTCGGGCCGAAGATCCGTGATGGGCTTGCCGGAGTCGTCGGTGACCTGAATGTCGAGGCGGACGACGTCGACGCCGGCCCGGAAAACGGCCTTGTCAGCGGACGGCGGGGCCTGCTGGGCGGGGAGGGAGGCCGTGCCGAGGAGCAGGGCAATGCCGCACCCGACACGTCTCACGAGCACCCTGCATACAGCACTCCGCACTGTGCACTCTCTTCATAATTTACCACCGCCAAGAAAGCGCCGGACCTCGGCGATTTGCGGCCCGTAGAGTGCGGGCGGGGCAGTATTCACGTAGCGCTGGCCGTATCTCCTGGCTTCATCGGGCTGGCCCGTCGTGGCCAGGACCAGCGTGAGGTTGTACAGGGCGTCGTATTCCGTCGGATCGAGTTCGACGGCCTGCTTCCAGGCGGCGATGGCGTCGGGCTTCCGGCCGGTCTCTGACAGGACGACCCCGAGGGTCGTGTAAGCGCCGGGCAGCTTGGGATCGAGCGCGAGGGCCTGGCGCAGGGAGGCCTCGGCCGCGGCGTGGTCGCCCGCACTTTCCTGCAGCGTGGCGATGTTCTGGTAGGCGAGCCCGCTCGTCGGGTCCACCTCGAGGATGCGCCTGAACGTCCGCATCGCGTCCGCGCTGCGGCCTGCGCTGCCGTAGGCGATCCCAAGGGCGATGAGCGCGTCGGGGTCGTCGCTCGTCGCGCCTTCGAGGAGCGTGATCGCGCGGGCGGCCTGTCCGGTCTGCGACAGATACTCGCCGAGCTTGATGCGCAGCTCGGCCTGCGGGAGACCGCGGCGCAGCGCGTCCTCGAGCGTGGCAATCGCGAGCGCCGCCTTGCCCTGCTGCCAGTAGATGAACGCGAGGTAGCGATACGCGTCCTCCATGTCCGCGCGCCGGGCCAGCACGCCCTTGTAGATCGCCGCCGCATCGTCCAATCGGCCGGACTCGTAGGCCTCGGTGGCGTGGTGCATCGCTTCCTCGAGATCGACGAGGCGCTTCGGGTCGTCGTCCTCCGTGTAGCGCTCGCGGACGGGCGCGGCGCCGCTGGTGTAGCCGAGGGCGCGCATGCGCTCGACGACCGCGGCCGTCTCGTCGCGCGGCCGGCCGGGCAGCGCGACGTCGAAGCCCTGCAGCGTGTTCTGCAGGACCTGCGCGCGTTCGGTGCGCGTCGCGAACGTGTTGCGCTGTTCCTTCGGGTCGGCGCCGAGATCATAGAGCTCGGGGATCGGCAGATCGATGAACTTGTCGCGGCCGGCGAGGACGCCGCGCAAAGGCGCCCACCCGCGCGTGATGTTGGCCGTCATCGCCTCGAAGTAGCCGGGCCGATCGGCGCCGCGGCCCGACGCAATCAGGTCGCGCAGCGACGAGCCTGGCAGTGTCGTGTCAGCGGGCGCGCCGAGCGCGTCGAGAATGGTCGGCACGAGATCGACATGGCGCACGGGCGTGTCGATGACGACGCCGCGGGTCGATGCAGCGGGCGCCCCCGCCCCGGGAAGCTCCGCGATGATGAGCGGCACGTGCAGCGTGGATTCGTAGGCGAACAGACTGTGCGTGAGCTCGCCGTGATCGCCGAGCCCCTCCCCGTGGTCGGCGGTGACGATGACGAGCGTGGCGCGCGGTTGCGTGGACAGCGCCCCGAAGAGCGGGCCGAGCGCGAAGTCCGTCCACGAGACCTCGCCGAGGTACGGCTCGTTCGGGAAACGTTGCAGCCATTCGGCGGGCGGGCGGTAAGGCGCGTGCGGATCGTAGCAGTGCACGAACGCAAACCACTTGCCGGATTGCCGGCCGATCCACGCGAGCGCCGGCTTCACGACTTCGTCGGCGCGCCGGTCGGGCAGCGCGAAGTCGACCTGCGATCCGATCTCGCCGACGAGGTCGTCGTAGACGTCGAAGCCGGGCGCCAGGCCGAAGCGCCTGTCGAGCGGAAAGCCGCCGATGAAGGCGCCGGTCGCGAAGCCGAGCGCTTTGAGGCGCGTCGCGACGGTCGGCGTCCCGGGCGGCAAGGGATAGCCGGTGTTGTCGCGGACGCCGTGCTCGTACGGATAGCGGCCCGTCAGCATGCTCGCGTGCGACGGGCGCGTGACCACGGCATGCGAGTGCGCGAACGTGAAGCGCGCGCCGTGCGCGGCAAGGCGATCGAGGTTGGGTGTCTGCGCCCGGCCGCCGTAGGAGCCGAGCACGTCGGCGCGCAAGGTGTCGATCGACACGAGCAGCACGTTGCGATCCGCGCGCTGGTCGACCACGAACGCCGGCCCGCGCGCGTGCCACCACCAGCCGCCGGCCACTACGGCAGCCACGAACGCGAGCGCGGCCAGATACCGCGGCCACCGCGCCGGCCCGGACGACGACGACGCCACCGGTCTGGTCGAGGGTGGCTGATTCTGGCGGACGGGTCGGGGAGTCTTCTTCTTCGCCATCACTCACGAGCTTGCATCATGCCTTCATCGTCCGAACTTCGCCCGCGCTTCCGCCCTCATGGCCGCGGCGCGGTCCGGCTGGCCGAACATGTCCCACAGCTGCGCGGCGGTCTGATACGCGGCCGGTGACGGCGACACCTTCACCATGTCTGCAATCACGCGCTCGACCTGGTCGGGCCGGTTGGTCGAAGCGTAAAGCATCGCGAGCCCCGATCGCGCGCGCATGCTGTTCGGATAGATCGCCAGCTCCTCGCCGAACGCGCGCTCGGCCTCCGGGTAGCGCTCGAGCCGGGCGAGCGAGTCGCCGATGTAGAAGCGCAAGTCCGCCGGTTGCATCGTGCGCGCGGCCCACTTGTCGCGCGCCTGCAGGAGGAACGGCAGCGCCTCCGCGTAGTGTCCCTGGCTGTACTCGATCATGCCGCGGATGTAGACCGGCATCGGCAGCGTGGGGTCGGCCTGGGCCGCGAGGTCGGCCTCCTTCTGGGCCGCGGCGTAGTCCTTCCTCGCCAGCGCGATGTTGGCGAGCGTCTGATGCGCCGGACCGGGCGCCGGGGTGATCGCGAGCTCCGCGTGCGCCCGGGCCTCGTCGTACCGGCCGAGCGCCAGCAGCGTCGCCGCGGCGCCGAGCAGGCCGCTCGGCTCCTCGGGCTTGAGGCGGATCACCTGCTTGTACGCCTCGAGCGCCTCGGCTTGCCGGCCCAACCTGGTGAGCACGACCGCGTATTGCACCCACACGTCCGTCATGTCGGGATTGGTCTTGAGCAGATCGCGCAGCCGGTCGGCCGACTCGGCGAAGTTGCGCTGGTCGAGGAGCGCCACCGCCTCGCGGTACTTCTTCAGCACCGGCGCCATGTCCTTGGGATCCGGCAGCGAGCTGCCCGGGCGGTTCGCCTGCGCGGAGAACTGCGTGCCGACGTAGCCGAGGGCGGCGAGCCGCTCGCGATCCTCCGCCGATACGGCCGATGGCGCCTCGATGTCTCGGCCGGCGACCAGCGAGTCGAGGCCGGTGCGCATGCCGGCGGCGGTCTGGGCGCGATCCGACACGATGTTCGCGCGCTCGTGCGGGTCGTTCTGCAGGTCGTAGAGCTCGTCGTGCGGCGCCCGGATGAATTTGTAGCGCTCGTCGGTCAGCGACAGGAGCTCGCTCCAGCCGAAGTGATAGCGCGGATAGAGCGCCTCCGAATAGATGCCCTGCGCCGCCGGATGGCTCGTCCCGAGAAGCGCCGGTCCGAGGTCGCGCCCGCGCAGCCCGGTCGGCCGGGCGAGGCCGACGATGGCCGTGATGGTCGGCACGAGATCGATGTGCTGAATCGGATCGGCCACACGGCGGCCGGCCGAGCGCTCGCCGGCGAGCTTCATGATCCACGGCACGTGGATCGCTTCCTCGTACACGAACAAGCCGTGCTCGAGCTCGCCGTGATCGCCGAGTCCCTCTCCGTGATCCGACAGCAGGACGATCGTCGCGCGCTCGTACCAGCCGCGGCGCTTCAGATCGGTCAGCAGCCTGCCGACGATCTCGTCGGCGTACGCGATCTCCCCGTCGTAGGGCGCGAGCGCGCCGAACCGCGCCGGCGGCGTATAGGGCGTATGCGGCTCGTAGATATGAAAGAAGAGAAAGAACCGGTCGTCCACGAGCGTGTTCAGCCAGGTTTCGGCGGCGGCAAGCGTCTGCTCGCCGGGCCGCTGCACCTGCCCCGGGGAGACGTCGGACGCGGCCGCGGGCAGGTCGGCGTCGTAGACGTCGAATCCACGGCCGATGCCGGTCTCGGGCCGGAGCACGTAGGCGGACACGAAGCCGCCGGTCCGGTATCCGGCCTGGTGCAGCCGTTCGGCGAGCGTCACCTTGTCGGCCGCGAGCGTGAATCCGAGGTTGTCGCGCACGCCGCTCTCGAACGGCAGCAGGCCGGTGAGGATCGTCGTGTGCGCCGGCAGCGTCTGCGGCGCGTGGCTGTAGGCGCGATCGAAGACGACACTCTCTTTCGCGAGCGCGTCAATCGCCGGCGTCTGGCCCTTCGTGTACCCGTACACAGGCAGATGATCGGCGCGAAGCGTATCGATCGAGATCAGGACGACCGCGCCCGGGGACACGGGGCGCGCGTAGCGCCACCACGCGAGGCCCGCGGCGGCCAGCACGACGACGATCACGGCAGCCACGACGACGCGTCGCGATGACGGGCGGCCGGGTGTCGTCGGACGGGCCTGGGGGCGCGCAGAGCGCGGCGGTCGAGCCATCGGCACGCGGAAAACTGCGGACTCGGCCAGTATAATCCACGCGTATGCAGCCGGGCGGACGCGTTGCCGCGCTCGTGGTCGCGAGCGTGCTCTCGGTCGCCGTCCTTCGTTCCGGCGCGCAGACCGCCACTCGCGCCGCGCCGCCGCGCCCGGACAGCGCTGGTTTCGACCTCACGCGCCTCGCACGAATCGACGGCGTCGTCGCCGACGCGATCGCCGCGCGCAAACTCCCCGGCGCGGTCGTCGTCGTCGGCCGGGGCGACGCCGTGGTGTGGCGCAAGGCGTACGGCAACCGCGCGCTCGTCCCGGCTGTCGAGCCGATGACGCTCGACACGATCTTCGACATGGCGTCGCTCACGAAAGTCGTGGCGACGACACCCGCGGTGATGCTGCTCGTCGAGCAGGGCAGGATCCGCCTGACCGACCCCGTTGCGTCGTTCATCCCTGAGTTCGCGAAGTACGGCAAGGACCGGATCACCATTCGGGATCTGCTCCGGCACACGTCCGGGCTGCGTCCGGATCTGGATCTGGGCGACGACTGGTCGGGCTACGAGACCGGCGTGCGGCTGGCCGCCGAGGAAGTGCCGTCGACCGACCGGCGCTTCGTCTACAGCGACATCAACTTCCTGCTGCTTGCCGAGGTCGTCAGACGCGTGAGCCAGCAGCCGTTCGAGGAGTTCGTGAACGCGCACGTGTTCTCGCCGCTCGGCATGCGCGAGACGATGTTCAAGCCGCCGGCGTCGCTCGTGCCGCGCATCGCACCGACCGAGGCGTGCGCGCCCACGGACACGACGTGCTCCGGCATCCTGAGGGGCATCGTCCACGACCCGACGGCGCGCCGTATGGGCGGCGTCGCGGGCCACGCGGGCCTCTTCAGCACGGCCGCCGATCTCACGATGTATTGCCGGATGCTGCTGGGCAACGGCGCGATCGGCCGGACCAGGATTCTCGCGCCGCTGACCGTCGCGCGAATGACGTCGCCGGCGTCTCCAGCGGGCGAGCCCAACGTGCGCGGGCTGGGCTGGGACCTGGATTCGGCCTATTCGGCCAATCGCGGCGAGCTGATGCCGCTCGGCTCGTACGGTCACACGGGCTTCACGGGCACCTCGATCTGGATCGATCCGGCCACGCGCACGTTCATCGTGTTCCTGTCGAATCGTGTTCACCCGGACGGCAAGGGCGACGTGACGCCGCTGCGTGCCGAGGTCGCGACGATCGTGGGCTCGGCGCTGACGGGCATGTCGAGCGACGCGATGCGGGCCCTCACGTTCCCGCGGCAGGCCTTTCCCACGCAGATTCCGGCCGTGCCGCCGCCGCCGACCGTGCCCGTGCTCGCCGGCATCGACGTCCTCCGCGCCGAGGGCTTCGCGGCCCTGAAAGGCCTCAGGGTCGGCCTCCTCACCAACCACACCGGCCGCGCACGCGACGGCGCCGCGACCATCGACCTGCTCAAGGCCGCTCCCGGCGTGACGCTCGTGTCGCTCTTCAGCCCGGAGCACGGCATCCGGGGCATCCTCGACGCATCAGTGCCGTCCACGACCGACGAGAAAACGGGCCTGCCGATCCACTCGCTCTACGGCGCGACCGAGCGGCCGACCGCCGAGATGCTCGCCGGTCTCGATGCCATCGTCATCGACCTCCAGGACATCGGCGCGCGCTTCTACACCTACACGACGACGATGGCGTACGTGCTCGAAGAGGCGGCGCCGCGCAAGATCAAGGTATTCGTCCTCGATCGTCCCAACCCGATCGGCGGGGTGCAGATCGAGGGGCCGGCCATGGATCCGGCCGCGACGGCCTTCACCGGCTACTTCGCGGCGATGCCGATTCGCCACGGCATGACGATGGGCGAGCTGGCAAAGCTGTTCAACGCGGAGAAGAAGATCGGCGCCGACCTGACCGTCATCGCGATGAAGAACTGGCGGCGGGATGAGTGGTTCGACGAGACCGGGCTCGGCTGGGTCAATCCGTCGCCGAACATGCGGACGCTCTATGCGGCGACGATGTATCCAGGCATTGGCGCCTTCGAGCAGACGAACATCTCGGTCGGGCGCGGCACGGATACGCCCTTCGAGCAAATCGGGGCGCCCTGGATCGACGGCGCGCGCCTGGCCGACGCGCTGAACGCACGCCGCCTCGCGGGCGTGCGCTTCTATCCGGTGCGCTACACGCCAACCGCCAGCCCGTTCGCCGGCCAGGAATGCCAGGGCGTCTTTATCGTCGTCACCGATCGCGCCGCGGTGCGGCCGGTGCGGGTCGGCCTCGAGATCGCTTCGGCCCTCCAGAAGCTGTTGCCATCGGACTTCAAGGTGGATTCGGCGCTGCGCCTGTTCGGATCGGCCGACGGCCTCGCGCGCATCAAGGCGGGTGAGGATCCGGCGGCGATCGCGGCGACGTGGGCAGGGGCTGAGGCGCGATGGCGGCTGCTCAGGGCCAAGTACCTACTGTACTGATCCAGTAGCGATGCCGGCATTCTCGTGACATCGCCGTCGAGTCCTTCCCGCACGCTGATTGTCCTCGCCCTGCCCGTCATCGTTGTGTCAGTGGCCGTGATCTATCGCGAGGCGATCGCCAGCTACTTTCTCAACGATGATTTTCAGTGGCTTCAGGAGAAGTGGGCGTTCAATTTCTGGCATCTGCTCGATCTTGGCCGCTACAACCACTTCTACCGGCCGGCCATTCAGGTCTACTTCTACCTGTCTGCCACTGCGCTTGGCTGCGATGCGACGGCGTTTCACGTCGTGAGCGTCGCACTCCACCTGGTGAACACCGGACTTCTGTATCTGCTCGTGCGAGATCTGACTCGACATCAGATGCTCGCAGCGCTCGCGGCGTTGTTCTTCGCCGTGCAGCCGGGTTACGTCGAGGCGGTGGCATGGGTGAGCGCCATTTGCGATCTGCTCGCGGCGACATGGACGTTGCTGACGCTCTGGCTGTACTTGAGATTCCTGCGCGATCGGCGCGCGCTCGACTACACGCTGTCGCTCACCACGTTCACGCTGTGTCTGCTTACGCACGAAAGCTCGTCGGTCCTGCTGCCGACGATGGCCGCGCTCGAGTTCGCGATGGCGCATCTCGGGCTCGGCGTACGCCAAGACCAGTCGTTGGCCCGCACGGCCGCCCGCTACACGCCGTTCGTCGTGCTGCTTGCCGGATCGCTTTGCGCGACGTTCGTTGTGACGCATCGCAGCTACATCATCCAGGAAGGGCACTACGCGCTTGGCTGGCACATCATCCGGAACGTACTCGACGACGTCGTCGCGCTCTACGTTGGCAAGCACAAGTGGTGGTCGTATGCTGCGATCGTTGGGGCGCTGACGGCGACGTGGTGGCGCGGCGGCTGGCCGGTGCGGTTCGCGATTGCGTGGATCGTCATCGCGGCGATGCCGACATCGTTGTTCATCGGCGGAGTCGCTTCGCGCTATCTGTACGTCCCGGCGGCGCCGTTTGCGATGATGATCGCGGTCGGCGTGATGGCCGCTCGCGACCTCGCGAGCAGTCGCTGGTCGCCAGCGGTTGGCGCCGGGTTGACTGCCGCGTTCGCGATCATTGTGGCGGCGCGCTTCGGCGTGTTTGCCAGTGGCGGGTCGCGCGATTTCCGCAATCTCACCAGGCCCTTCGAGCACCTGGCGGTCGCGGTGCGGGCCGCCCGCGAGCGATCCGGGTCGGACGCGCTGGTGCTCGACGCGAGCGACGTCGCCGGAATCAAGGACATATACGTCGAGCCGGCGGCCAGAATCGCCATGTGCTCGCCGACCGTCACCGTGACCGTTCACTGACTTTCGAAGTGAGGCTGACTCCATGCAGACATGGCTTCGTCATACGCTCGCGACCCTGGCGTATCGCGGCGGCAAGGCCGTGCGCGACGCGCCCTCGGGGTTTTCCGAATTCAGCGCGGGACCCTCGTCGCGCAGCGCGGGCCAGATCCTCGCGCACATCGGCGACCTGCTCGACTGGGGGCTGTCGCTGGCGCAGGGGCAGCAGCGCTGGCAGGACTCGCCGCCGCACGCGTGGGCGGACGACGTGGCGAGGTTTCACGCGGGGCTCGCGACGCTCGACGCGTACCTCGCGTCCGGCGCGCCGATGGCGTGCACGAGCGAGAAGCTGTTTCAGGGGCCGATCGCCGACGCCCTGACCCACGTCGGCCAGATCGCGTTCCTGAGACGCCTCGCCGGATCGCCCGTCAAGGGCGAAAACTATTTTCGAGCCGACATCGAAGCCGGACGCGTCGGAGCCGCGCAGGCGCCGCCGAAACGGGAGTTCTAGCGTCTGTCGATCGCCGTCGGCGTGACGACAAGGGTGGCGGGATCCGTGATTGCGCCGACGCCGGCAACCGGCCGAGCGTCCTTCGGCGCGAACGGTTCAGGCTCGCCCGTGTCGCCCGCGAGCCAGATGACCGGACAGCGCGTCGTGAGCGTCACGCCAGCGGCGGGAATCGGCGTCGCGTTCGTGTGGGATCCCGTGAACAGGACGTCGCGACCGCTCGTGTTGATGGCGGTCGCGTTCTGAAAGTACCACAGCACCCGCCGCCAGTCGGCCTCGGCGACGATGACGGGGTCGCCTGAGGGACAGGTGCGCGCGACGAGCGCACCCAGCGCCGCTGCGCGCTCGTCAGACTTCTCGATCGTCAGGGCAGTCGGGAATGTCACGGCGTCCAGATCGCTCAACATCCGCTCGAGGATCGTCTTCTCGCGATAGAGCGCGGATCCTCCGACGGCCGATCGCGGCGGCGGAGCAAGCCAGACGAACTGAAAGACGTTGGCGACGATCTGCAATGACACGAGCGCGATGGCCAGGGGTCTCCGCTGTCGTGCGTAGAAGCCCGCGATGACGAGCGTGGCCAGGGGCAGCAGCGGGAGGATGTAGCCGCGCCGGCCGATGTGCACGAACAGGACCAGCAGGAGCCAGGGCGCCAGCCACAAGCCGGCGGCGCGGCGGCCGAGCGCGCCTGGCAGCACACGATCCGTCGCCAGCCAGATCCCGAGGGCGGCGAGGTTGACGACCCCCAACGCCGACGCCGCGGCCGTGAACGTGTCGCGGGCGTTGATGTTCAATGCCCGAAGCGCTCCGGTCTGACCGCCGACCACCCGCGACCCTGACGTGGAGACGGTGAACTGGTGCCAGATCACCGCGATGAGATCCGGCTGCAGCGCGAGGAAGCCCGCGCCAACGGCCGCGAGCAGCATCGCCAGCAGCAGCGCCGACTTCCGCCGCGCTCGCGCTGGTGCACGCATCCACGCATAGACAGCGAGCGGGAAGATCAGAATGGCGGCGGTCATCTTGAAGACCGCGGCGAGCGCGAGCCACGCGGCACACCAGACGATGCTCGCGTCATGTCCGCGGATCGCGCGCCAGGCAGCGAACGCGACCAGCAGCGTCACCAGCAGTTCGGACGGGTAGATCTCCGCGACTTCGCCGTAGAACCAGAGCAGAGGACTGGTGACAAAGACCGCGCCCGCCGCGACCGCCGGCAGGATCCGGGGCGATGGCCCGTCCGCGAGATCCCACGCCCAGCGCACGACCACCATCGCCGCGATCGATGTGACGACGATGTTCCAAATGACGAGCGAGGCGTTGGGATCGTGGACGAGCACGTTGAGCGCCCGGCCGGCGAGGACGTACCCGAGATAGCCCGGCGGATGGGGCCGGTGTGCCGCGATGTCGATCCGCGCCATGGCCAGCGCGAAATTCGCCGAATCCCAGCTGAAGAGCGCCCGGCTGCGGAACGGCCAGCGCGTCGCCGCCACCGCCGCGACCACCGTCGCCAGGACGACCCACCCGCCGGCGCGGCGTGTGGTCACGCCGCCTACTGCTCGTACTTCTCAACCACCGAGGCCGGGCGCGCGTGCGCCTGGTCGGGATCCTGACCGAACTCGCGCTTCGCGCGGCGCTGCCGCAGCAGGTCCCAGCACTGGTCGAGCTGGACCTGAATCGCCTGCAGCCGGACCTGATCGTGGTCGGTGACGTCGCTCTTCCCGTAAATCGCCTGCTCCTCGTGAACCAGCTTCTGGATCTTCTCCAGCACCGATTCGTCGCTCGTGTGCGCTGTCATGGTCCCTCACTTCCCGACGGTCCGACTCCCCGACCTTCTGACTTCCCGCCGCCTTCTCCAAGTCACAGGTGGTACAGCATGACATACACGATGACGCCAGTCACCGACACGAACAGCCAGAGCGGCAGCGTCCACCGCGCCAGACGGCGGTGCCGGTCGTCGTCCCGCCGCAGACCGCGGCGGAGCGTGACGATGGCCATCGGAAGCACGACGGCGGCGAGCGTGACGTGCGGAATCAGAATCGAAAAGTAGACGTACCGAATCGGGCCCGTGCCGGGGAAGGGCTTCGAGCCGATCTGCGCGTGATAGATGACGTACGAGATCAGGAACAGGCTGGACGTGATGAAGGCCGCGATCATGCAGCGGCGATGCGCGCCGATGCGGCGGGCCTTGATGAAGAACCAGCCGGCGGTGAGGAGCACCGCGGACGTCGCGTTGAGCGTGGCGTTCAGTGTCGGGAGAAACGTCACCGTCTCGCGACGCACATGAGCGTCCAGAGCAACGGCAGGTAGGTGATCGATCCGAAGAAGAGCAGCCGCGCGTTGGCGTCGGTGCGGCGCACGGCGAATCGCACGGCGACGGCGAAGAACGCGAAGCCGAGCGCGAGCGCGCCGGCGGCGAAGGGCGCCTTCGCGACGACGACGAACGGCAGCAGGCTGAACGGGATGAGCGTGGCGGCCCAGAGCGCCGCCTGGCGGCCCGTCATGCTGCCGTCCGTATCGACGACCGACAGCATCGGCAGGCCGGCACTGCGGTAGTCATCGCGGCACATCCACGCAATCGCGAGGAAGTGCGGCAGCTGCCAGAGGAACATGACGAGGAACAGCGTCCACGGCGCGAGGCCCTCGAGCGTGCCGCGCGCCGCGGCCCAGCCGATGAGCGGCGGCAGCGCGCCCGGGACGGCGCCGACGATTGTCGAGAGCGACGTCCGCCGCTTGAGCGGGGTATAGATCCAGACGTAGATGGCGAGCGTCGTGAACGCGACGAGCGCCGCCAGCGCGTTGGCGCCGAGCCAGAGCAGCCCGACGCCGAAGACCGCGAGCGCGGCGCCGGTGAGATACCCCTCGGTGACCGACATGCGGTGATCCGCGATCGGGCGGAACCGCGTGCGTTCCATCTGGCGGTCGATGTCGCGCTCGGACACCTGGTTGATGGCCGCGGCGCCGCTCGCCACGAGCGCCGTGCCAACGCACGCGATCAGCATCGTGAACGGGCTGACGCCGTCCGGCGCCGCAAGGTAGTACCCGCCGACCGCGGTCGCGACGACGAGCGCGTTCAGCCGGACCTTGGTCAGCACGAACAGGTCGGCCAGGCGCGAGGGCGCGGGAGCCACGGCAAGCGCGTGAGGTTTCATCGCGGGGGCACCGGCACCGGGAAGCGTACTCGAAATGCCCGCAGCGTGGTCACCAAAGACGTGCCGAGGACGATCGCGCCCATGGCGACGTGCAAGGTGTTGACGACGGGCTGTTTCGCCGTCAGGACCACGAGCGCGCCAAGCGTAGCCTGGACCGCGACGGCCCCCACGAGGAGCCATGCCGGCCGCATGAGCTCCCGGCGCTCGCGATGCCGCCGCCAGAGGTACGCGGCGTTCGCCACGCTCCACAACGCGACGACCAGGGCGACGACGCGATGCGTGTAATGCACCGCAATCTGCACCGACCAGACGGGAGGCACGACGTGGCCGAAGGCCAGCGGAACGTCCGGAATCGCCAGCCCCGCGCCCAGATGGCGCATCGTCGCGCCGAGGAGAATCTGCCCGTAGATGAGCGCGGTGAGCGCCGCCGTCCGCGCGCGCAGGGTCGCGTCGTCGACCGGCGGGCTGGCCGGCGCGATCCACGACCGCGACGTCAACAACGCGATGCCGACCGTGAGCGCAAAGAACAACTGCGCCAACCCGGCGTGACCAATCGACACCGGCGCGGGCAGCAGGTACAGCACGGTGAGGCCGCCGAGCACGCCCTGCAGGATCACGGCGCCCAGCGCGACGATCCCGAGTTGCGTCATCCAGCGGCGCGGGTCCACGCGCCAGAGAAAGATCGCGAGCCCGATGGTGAGAAAGCCGACCGTCGATGCGATCAGCCGGTGGCCGTGCTCGTAGAAGATCCCTCCCACCATCTTGCTCGCGGGGAACGTGAACATCGAGTAGCCGTACGACGTGGGCCAGTCGGGGACGGACAGCCCGGAGCTGGTGCTCGTCACCATGCCGCCGGCCGCGACGAGAATCAGCGTGGCGCAGACGAGGAGCCGGGTGTAGCGGTGGAGCCAGGTCACGAGCGGTGCACGGTCCTACTTGACAGCGAACGAGAACGACAAATCGGAAGTCTGCTTGTCGCCGAGGATGACTTTCTGTTCGAGCGTGCCGAACTTCTCGTGCCACACGCCGATCGTGTACGTTCCGGGGGGCACGCCGTCGATCTTGAACGCGCCGTCCGCGTCGGTCACGGCCCAGAACGGGTGCGCCATGACGCCGATGTACGCGCGCATCCACCCGTGGACGTTGCAGACGAAGCGCACCATCACCTCCGGCGCCGTAAACGTCTTGGTGATCGGCGGGGCGCCCTGGGGCTGGCCGTGGTTGAACTCCTGGTTGATCATCGGCATCGCGTGCACGTTGTGCAGCGTGGCGTCGCTGTTGAGGATCTTGAGCGGCTGGCCGACGCGCACGCCGGTCACGTGCGGCACGTAGCCGCAGGCCTTCTGGTCCAGCGTGACCGCCTCGGTCGGCACGTCGAAGCTGTAGGACGGATCCAGGCCGTCCTTGATGTACACGAACGCATTCGCGACGTGACCGGACGCGTCGACGAGGACCGCGTCGCTCTTGACCGTGGCGCCCCCGGCCTGCACGCACGCCGGATCCGAGTTCATGCGGATCGTCTCAACGGGCGGCGGCGTCCCGGTGAGGACGACATGCCCCATGATCGTGCCCGCCGTGGCGGCGTCGACCTTCTTGCCGGTGCCGGCGGACGGCGGCGCCGGGACCGACTTCGACTCGCACGATGCGAGCAGGGCGCCAGACAGAAGCAGAACGGAGAGGAGCGCGGACGATCGGGACACGAGTCGAATCAACCCGAGTCATTATGACCGACTTGACCGCGCGCGCGCGAGAATGCTACTTTCCGAGGTTCCTGTTGGACGTGCCGGTATCGTCTAGGGGTCAGGACACGTGGTTCTCAGCCACGGGACCGGGGTTCGAATCCCCGTACCGGTACCAATGAAACGCATCCTCGTCGCGCTCGCCCTCGGCGCAGTCTCGACGGCGATCGCGTGGCTCGCGGGCCGCCTGCCCCTGGCCGCATCCTTCGAGAACAGCACCTTCGACGCGAGGCTTGCGGCCACCGCGCCGCCGGCCAGTCCGCAGTCGCCCATCGTGATCGTCGAAATCAACGACACGACGCTTCAGGCGCTCGAGCCGACGTTCGGCCGCTGGCCGTGGCCGCGCGTCGTGCACTCGGGCGTGATCGACTATCTCGCGCGCGCGGGCGCGCGCGTCATCGCCTACGACGTGCTGTTCATCGAGCGCGACACGCGCGGAGACTTCGCGGTCGGATCGAGCCGGATGTCTGGCGCCGATTCGGATGGCGCGCTCGTCGCGTCGGTCAGGCGCGCCGGCAACGTCGTGCTGGCGGCCGACGCGTCGTCCGAAGAGCTCGTCAAGGCCTCGCAGACGGCCGCCGTGCAGGGCCCACCCGACTTGCCCGGCGCGATGGCGCGCCCCGGCCAGGGATTCCAGCCGCGGCCGGTGCTCAAACTGCCGTTCGAGGATCTCGCGCGCGCGGCCCTGGCGATCGGCCACACCGCCCAGGTGATCGATCCGGGCGGGTCTGCCCGGCGGCAATGGCCGTTCATCGAGTATCGCGGCGTTGCCGTGCCTTCACTCGGACTCGCGGCGGCGATCGCTGCGGACCGCGTGCCGCTCGATGCCGTGCGACTCGAGGGAGCCGACGCGCTGAGAGTGGGGGAGCGGATGATGCCGCTCCTCACCGATCCGGCGCCACCGGATCCCCCGGGGACGGCGCGTCAGCCGTCGAAGCAGGCGCTGCTCAGCTTCCGGCACCCGGTCTCGATGCCGGACGGCACCATCCGCATGTTTCCGGTGTACTCGTTCTTCGACGTGCTGCTGTCGGAGGATCGCGCGTCGTCCGGTCAGACGCCGCCGATCGATCCCGCCGCGTTCAAGGACAAGATCGTCTTCGTCGGCACGAGTGCGGCGGGGCTGAACGACGTCTTCACGACGCCGTTCGGCGGCGGTGGGCTGCCCGGCGTCGAGCTGCACGCGACGCTGGCGGACAGTCTGCTGTCCGGGCGCTTCATCGGCCGCGCGTCCGCCGGGTCCGACCTGCTGCTGACCGGCGTGGTCGGGCTCGCGGCGGGCTTCGCGGCGACGTTCCTGCCCGCCGGCTGGGCGACGCTCGCGGTGGCGGCGGTCGCGGCGCTCGTTGGCGCGTGGCTCACGCGCGCGGTCGGTCACGGCGTGTGGCACGCCGCCGTCGTCCCGGCGTCGGCGACGGCCCTGGCGCTCTTCGGCGGCGTCGCCTGGCAGTACTTCGTCGAGGGCCGCGCGAAGCGGCAGGTCAAGCAGCTGTTCGGGCGATACGTGTCGCCGGCCGTCATCGATCAGCTGATGGCCGATCCGTCGCTCGCGCGGCTGGGCGGGGATCGGCGCGAGATGACCGTGCTCTTCTCCGACATTCGCGGGTTCACGGCGGCGTCCGAGCGCGGTGCGCCCGAGGCCGTCGTCGCGCAGCTCAACGAGTACTTCGGCGTCATGGTGGAGGTGCTGTTCCGGCACCAGGGAACGCTCGATAAGTTCGTGGGGGACATGGTGATGGGGCTGTTTGGCGCGCCCGTCGCGGACCCCCGGCACGCGGATCACGCGGTCGACACCGCCCTCGAGATGTCGGCGGCGCTCGACCGGCTGAACGCGGCGTGGCAGGCGCAGGGCCGGCCCGTGCTCGAGATCGGCATCGGGATCAACTCCGGGGAGATGATTGCCGGTAACATCGGGTCGAGCGCCATCATGAGCTACACCGTGATCGGCGACGCGGTGAACCTCGGGTCGCGGATCGAGTCGCTCAACAAGGACTACGGCACGCGGATCCTGATCAGTCAGGCCACGAAGGATCGGCTGACGACGCCGGTGGCGACGCGGTTGGTGGGATCGGTGACGGTCAAGGGGCGCACCCAGCCCGTTGTCGTGTATGAGGTCGTGAGGAGCACGTCATGAAATCCAGGATCGTGGTGGGGATGGGGATGGTCGTCGGCCTGGCGCTCGCGGCGCCCGCGGCGGCGCAGCTCGGCGGTCAGATCACGAAAGGCGCGCAGCAGCTCAAACAGGCCCATGACGAGCTGACGATCACGGACGCCGAGGAGAAGCAGATCGGCGGCGACATCAGCGCCAAGCTCCGCGACAAGTACGGCGTCGTGCAGGACCCGGCGATCCACAAGTACGTCACGCTCGTCGGGTCGGTGCTGGCGCAGGCGAGCAGCCGGCCGAATCTGGACTGGACGTTCATCGTGCTCGACACCGACGGCGTCAACGCGTTTGCCGCGCCCGGCGGGTTCGTGCACATCACGCGCGGCGCGCTCGCCTTGATCCAGAACGAGGCCGAGCTCGCCGACGTGCTCGGCCACGAGATCTCGCACGTCACCGAGAAGCACACGATCAACGCGATCCGCAACGAGAAGGTCGTCAGCGCCGGCGCGTCGGCCACCAGGAGCGAGGTCCTGCAGGACGTGGCGAACGCCGGGTACTCGAAGATCCTCGAGAACAAGTACGACCGGAATCAGGAAAAGGATGCGGACCGGCTGGGCGTGACGCTGGCGAACAAGGTCGGGTACGCACCGGCGGGGCTGTCCGCGTTCCTCACGCGGCTGGCCGACCGCAACAAGAATCTGAAGGAGCCGAGCGGGCTCTTCGCGTCGCACCCGGAAACGCAGGACCGCATCGAGACGCTCGGCAAACTCATTTTTTCGCAGAAGCTCGCCGCGACGGCGACGGTCGCGGCCCGGTATCACGCCTCGGTGGTGTTCAAGCCCGTCGCGGTGGACTCGCTCGGCACGGTCGCGCCGCCGCCCTCGTCTGAATCGTCGAAGCCGTCGAGCGGCAGCGGCGGCGGCAAGTTCGGGCTGGGGGGCCTCAACCCGCTCGGCGGCCAGAAGACGGGGAACCAGACGATTGCGTCGGCCGGATCGCGCGGCGTCAATCCCGATCGCGACGCCAAGGGCGGGCCGAACAAGGGGCTCGTGGTCGTGACGGTGACGCCGGCCGAGATCGCGGAGTTCCGCAAGGGCATCAGCGGCTGACGGCCTGATGGGCGACGCGACCGCACATCCGCTCTGGATGCCCCACGCGCTGTGGGGCCTGGCGCTTGCCGTCGGGACCGCGGCGCTGATGATCGTCGCGCGCGACGCGCTCACGCGCCGGCGCCTGCGCTTCACGCTGCTCGTCACGCTGGCGTTTCTGGCGCTGCACGCCGGGCTGTCCGCGATGCCGTTCGTCGCGTCGGCGCACCGGACGCTCGTCGAGGGTCTGGAGGCGATGATCCTCGCGCTCGCCGTCACGAACACGATCATCACGCTCGTCTTCAATCCCTGGATCGCCGGGCCCGGCCGCGATCGCGCGCCGTCGATCGTGCAGGACGTGCTGGTCGTCGCCCTCATCGGCGGCGTCGCGTACTACGTCTTCGGCGACCGCATCGTCGGGCCGTCGATTGGCGCGGCCGCGGCGGTTGCGCTCGGCCTGCAGGATCAGCTCGGCAACATCTTTGCCGGGCTCGCGATTCAGATCGAGCGGCCGTTCCGCGTCGGGCACTGGATTGCCGTCACGAACCTCGAGGGGCGCGTCGTCGAGGTGACCTGGCGCGCGACGAAGCTCAGGACGAAGGACGGCAACCTCGTCATCGTTCCGAACAACGTCGTGGGCCGCGAGTCGATTACGAACTACTCCGAGCCGGCGGCGCCGACGCGCGAGTCTGTCGACGTGGGCGCGACCTATCTCGCGCCGCCGAACGAGGTGCGCGAGGCGATGCTTGCGGCCATGGGCCGGGTGGCGGGCGTGCTCCGCGAGCCGCCGGCCGACGTCCTGTTGCAGGACTATGGCGGGTCGGCGATCGTCTATCGGGCGCGGTACTGGATCATCGATTTCGAGCGCGACGTCGTGATCGCCCAGGACGTGCGCACGGCGATTTACTACGAGTTCAAGCGCCGTGGAATCGAAATCCCGTGGCCGATTCAGGTCGAGTATCACCGCGAAGATGCGGTGCGCGATCTCGCGGTCGAGCGCGAGGGATTCGCCCGGACGATCGCCGGCGCCGCAGTGCTGGCGGCGCTGCCCGCCGACGCGCATCGGGCGCTCGCCGAGGCGGCGAAGGAGCGCCTGTTCGCGAGCGGTGAAGCCATCGTGCGCGAAGGCGAGCCCGGGGCGTCGATGTTCATCGTCAGGCGGGGGCGCGTGGCCGTCACCGTCGGCGCCGATGGCCGCGAGGTGGCGGCGATCGACGAGGGCGGCTATTTCGGCGAGATGTCGCTGCTCACGGGCGATCCGCGCACGGCCACGGTCGTCGCGCGGGGAGACTGCACGGTGCTCGAGCTGCCGGCCGACGCGTTCCGCGCGTACATCCGGACTCGTCCCGAGGTCATCGATCAGCTGGCGGAGGCGGCCACGGCCCGGCGCCGCGGGCTGGACGAGGCGCGCGCCGCCTCGTCGACGCCCGCGCCCGAGCCGAGATCGCTCGCGCGCCGCATGCGCCAGTTCTTCGGGTTGGCGTGACGCGCTACTTCGTCCAGATCATCACGCGCTCGCCGGACGAGCGCCGGTAGTCGAGCACGAGCACCGGGCCGATGCGCTCGAGCTCGTTGACGTCGAGCCGGAGCCGGCTGACGTCGAACGCGCGCTCGCCGCTCATGACGTCGAACTTCCGCCGGCCCAGCCGCAGGATCCAGAACGGCACGGAGACTTTCACGACGCGCTGGGGCTCCTCGTTCGGGTTCCACGCCAGAATCCAGAGCTGATCCGGTCGCGTCGCGGACGTCGGGAGGTCCTCGGCGCGGCGCACCGGGCGCACGCGGTCGTAGTCGTCGAGCTCGAAGAGCGGACTCTGGTCCTTGAATTCCGCGCGGGCCTTGTCGAATTGATCGAGGGCGTCCGCGCTCGTGGACCGCGTCGCCGACACGTGCTGGCTCACGAAGTAGACGCCCGCGCCCGCCACGAGGAACAGCGCCAGCACGCACGCGCCCAGGACGCCGACGATGATCCAGATCCAGGTCTTCTTGGACGCCATCTGAACTCTAGTCTACGGCCTCCTGGCGTCCTGGCTGTACGGCCGGCGCTGGAGCCGCGAGGCGTCGGCGGCACCGAGTGGATCGTCGTTGGCGTCGGCGATGATCCGCGCCTGGCGGTACTCGTTCAGCGCCGCCGGCCGCAGTCCGCGGAGATCGGCGACCTTGCCGAGCTCGAGGTGAATTCGTCCCCGCACCCAGTCGACCGGCTGGCTGTCGAGGGCCGAGCGCAGATCGCCCTCCGCGTCGTTCGCGCGCCGCAGCACCACGAGCGCCGATCCGCGCTTGTAGAGCCAGAGCGCGCGCTCGCCCGGGACGTGGGGCCGCTGGTCGCGTTCGAACTGCTCGAAACCGCGCGTTAGCGTCGCTTCGGCGTCCTCGGCGTGGCCGGCGCGCAGCAGCGACGCGCCCTCCTCGAGCTTGAACAACCGGTTGCGCGGGAACTCCGCCACGAGCCGCCGGAGGATCCTGACGGCATCGTCGTGCCTGGCTTCGCGGCTGTAGATCAGCACGAGCGCGACCGACGCGTCGACGTGCGCTTCGGGATCGCCGAGCGCCGACTCGATGAGCGCGATGCCCTTTTCTTTGCCCCCGCCGAAGCCCGCGATGTAGGCCATCCAGCGTGAGGGCATCGACAATGCCGACACGATGTAGCGGTACGTGCCGACGGCGATGGCCGCCTCGGCGTGGTGGGGATCGCGCGCGAGGACCTGCTCCTCGGCGTCATAGGCGCGCTTCGCGTAGCGAAACGCGGTAAACAGGCTGCCCTCGACCGCCGCCGCGTAGGACGCCTGCAGCGCATAGGCCGCGCCCGTATCGTAGTGCGCCGCGGTGTCCTGCGGGGCCCGAGCGAGCCGCGCCTCCGCCTGGCGCGTCGCCGTCTCCAGCTCGCGCTTGAACTCGGCGTCGAGGTCGGGCGGCGGTTTGGGCAGCGAGCCGAGCGACTTGCTGACGCCGCCCATGTAGTGGTCGACGGTCACGGCGCCGCGGCGAAACAGAATGTCGAGCCACAACACCGTCGCGAGCGCGCGATGGGTGGCGGGATCGTCCGGGCTGATCGCGGTGGCGCGTCGGGCGAGCGCCGCGGCCTCTGCGTAGTCGAGGTTGTAGGCTGCCTCGAACGCTTGATCCACGAGCTGCGCGGCGTCGGTGGAGGTCCCCGGCGATTGGATGGCGGTCGCGCGAGCGAAGGTCGTGCGCACGGCGGGCGTCATGCCGCGCGCCGGGCTCGTCGCCAGCACGAGCGCGGCGAGGCCGGCAGAGAGGACGCGCCCCGCGTGCATCATGTCAGATCGATGGCCTTTCCGAGGCCAGCGGCGCGCGCGCGCTCCACGGCCAGCCGCGCGGCGACGACGTCCTCGACCGCGAGGCCGAGCGACTTGAAGATCGTCACACCCGACGCGGCGATGCGGCCAGGAACCTTGCCGGCCGCGAGCTCGCCGAGCTCGCCGACGATGTGCCGGTCGGTGATCGCGCCTTCCTTGATCGGGAGCAACAGGTCGCCCGACTCCTTCAGCGCCGCGGCGCGCGAATCGACGTAGACGCGCGCGCGAGAGATCAGCGCCGTCGGCATCTCGCGTTGATCGGGCCGGCACGCGCCGACGCCGCACACGTGCGTGCCGGGCGCGACGTCGTCGCTCGCGATCACCGGCTCGCGCGAGGACGTGGCGAGCACGACGAGGTCGGCGCCGCGGACCGCGGTGCGGACGTCGGACGTGGCCCGAACGGGCAACGACGAGGTGACGGTGGCTTCGTGCGCGAAATGCTCGCGGTGCGCGGCGTCCGGGCTCCAGACCCGGACGTCGGTCAGCGTGGCCACGTGGCGAATCGCCTCGAGGTGGCTGCGAGCTTGAACGCCGCTGCCGATGATGGCCAGCACGCTCGCGCCGCGTCGCGCGAGGAGCTTGACCGACACGGCCGACACGGCCGCCGTGCGGGCTTCCGTGATGTAGCGGCCGTCGAGGATCGCATCGAGCGCGCCGGTCGCGTGGTCCATCAGGACGATCGTCGCGAGATGAGACGGCAGGCCGCGCGCGTGGTTGTGCGGATAGACGGTGACGAGCTTCGCGCCGAGCGCCGGCGGCGTCCCGAGGGCGGCCGGCATCACGCCGAAGAAGGCCTCTTCGGAGGCGATGTCGAGCACCGACCGGACGGGCTGCACCACGCGGCCCGCCGAGAACTCGCCCAACGCCCGGGCCATGGCATCAATGAGGTCGGGCATCGGCAGGACCGCCCGCACGTCGTGTTCGGTGAGGAGTAAGGGCATAGGGGACGGGGCTTTTTTCCACAGTTTGTGCCAGATTGGTGCCGGAGGTCGGCCGGGACTTCCCCGGCCACCTCCGGCACCCGAGGCGCACAAACTGTGGAAAAAAGCCCCGTCCCCCTCATCTTACGCACGATCGACGCTCATACGGCGGGGGAGCCGCTGAGGCTCGTCGTGGAGGGCTGGCCGGCGCCGAAGGGCCGGACGATGCTCGAGCGGCGGGCGTGGGCGAAGACGCGGCAGGACCGGCTGCGCCGCGCCCTGATGTTCGAGCCGCGCGGCCATGCGGATATGTACGGCGCCCTCCTGACCGAGCCCGAGCGGCCCGACTCGGATGCCGGCGTCCTCTTCCTGCACAACGAGGGGTTCAGCACGATGTGCGGCCACGGCATCATCGCGGTCGCGACGATCGTGTTCGAGCGCCAGCTGATCACGACGCGCGCCTCGGGGCAGGACGCCGGCTCCCGTTCGCTCACGCTCGACGCGCCGGCCGGGCAGATTCGCGCGCGCGCCCGCGTCTCTCCCCGCGCGCACGGCCTGCGCGTGGACGACGTCTCGTTCATCAACGTGCCATCGTTCGTCCTGGCGGCGAGCGTGCCCGTCGAGTGCGCGGGCCGGCGACTGAACGTGGACGTCGCATTCGGCGGCGCGTTCTACGCCATCGTTGATGCCGAGGCCGTCGGCCTGGCCGTGACGCCTGAACGGCTGCCGGCCCTTCGCGAGGCTGGCATGACCATCGCCCGCGCGGTCGAGCGCGCGATCACTGTGGTGCATCCCGCCGAGCCCGGCCTGACCGGCGTCTACGGCACCATCTTCACGGGGCCGCCGTCCGCTGCCGGCGCTGATCTGAAGAACGTCACCATCTTCGCGGACCGCGAGGTCGATCGATCGCCATGCGGCACGGGCACGTGCGCCGTGCTCGCCGTCCTCGACGCGATGGGCCTGGTCGATCCCACGCGGCCGTTCGTCCACGAGAGCATCATCGGCACGACCTTCAGCGCGCGCATCGCGTCGCGCGCGGCCGTCGGCGACCTCCCGGCCATCGTGCCCGAGCTGACCGGGTCCGCATGGATCACGGGCGACCAGACGTTCATCGTCCAGGCCGACGATCCACTCGCCGACGGTTTCAGAATCTAGCCCGGCGGCCTGAGCGCGCCGATGCCGCCGAGGTCGATGTGCGACACGAACTCCTGCACCGGCGCGATCCCGGCGATGCCCGAGCCGCTCGCGTGAACGATGAAGCGGCGATTGATGAGGACGGTGACTTCCGCGAGCTGGTCGTCGTGGTTGAACTGCTCGACGGCGGGGAACCCGGCGACCGTCGTGCCTTTCATGTAGCCGTTCGGCGCTTCCTGGTGAAAATCGGTGCCCGCCACGGTCGAGAGCGCCTGGACGTAGGCCGGGTCGCCGCCGGTATCGGTGAGCTCGAGATCGATTTGCGCGGACGCGCTCGTGAAGGTCGCGCGCACGTGCGACGCCGGCGCGGGCAGCGCGACGTCCGCGGCGGCGACGGGGCCGGCCCGCCAGCCTGCGACCTTCGGAACGAACGCCTCGAGACGGGCGTGACCGACGAGACCCGCAGAAGCCGCGCTCGCCGCACCCGCCTGCGCCCCGCCGGCGCCGCGTCTGGGCGCCGCCACCCCGCGATCGGCGTCGCTGCCGCACGCGGATG
>DATIWF010000003.1:0-22478 GCA_035519535.1 Vicinamibacterales bacterium
CGCGTTGTTCCAGATGTCATCGCCCGCGCCCTGAATCGTGAACACTCCGTTGAGGGCCGACGCGCTGCCGGTCGCCCCCACCGTCCCGATGTCCTGCGTCACCCATGGCGCCGGCAGCGTGCCCCCATTCGGATTCACCGTGACGTGCGAGGCGTTTGATGCGGCGCCCGATGTTCCATGGTTGTCCGTCGCCACCGCTGTCAGCGTGTACGCTCCGGCCGCGACGTTCGTCCAGTTGAAGCTGTACACCCCCGCCACCGGTGTTGTCGCCGTCCCAATCAGATTGCTGTTCGCGTAAAACGCGACGTGATCGATCGTGTCCCCCGCATCGGGATCGCTCGCGGTCGCCGTCAGCGGTACCGTCGCTGGCGCCGTGTATGTCGAGTTGTCCGGCGGCCCCGTCAGCGTCGCCGACGGCGCGTGATTCCCGCTGCTGGCCGTCACACTCACGTTGTCAAGCGTCCCAAGTGCGAGCACGCCCAGGCTGTGGCTCGTGACCGCCAGCCCCACATACACCGTCGCCGGCATCGTCAGCGTGTCACTGCCCATCACCGTCCAGGTCACGCCGTCCGGTGACTGCGATGCCGTCACCGTGTTCCCGCTCCGATCCAGCTTCACCCAGTACGGCGCCGCCCCCGACCGCGGCGTATACGTCGACACCCCGCTCGCCTGCACCCGCCGCTGGAACGACACCCCGCTGCCCGGCGTCACCACGACCGCTGCATTGACGGCGCCTGGCGTCAGGTCCTGCCGGATCATCACGCCGGCTTTCGCCCACACGTTCGTGTTCTGGATTCCCGTCACCCGCGCCACGATCGTCCCATCGCCCGTCAGCGACTGATACACGAACCGAAACGCGTCCGCGTTGTTCCAGATGTCATCGCCCGCGCCCTGAATCGTGAACACTCCGTTGAGGGCCGACGCGTTGCCGGTCGCCCCCACCGTCCCGATGTCCTGCGTCACCCATGGCGCCGGCAGCGTGCTGGGCACACTCACCGCGCTCGCCGCGCGATACACGTTCAACCGCCCGCCCGTTGACACCAGCCCGCCAAACGACGACAGCACATCCACGTTGTTCGTGAGGAGCGCCTTGAGCTGCCCGACGTTCAGCGTCGGATCCAGCGACGACAGCAGCGCCGCCGTGCCCGCCACGTGCGGCGTGGCCATGCTCGTCCCCGACAACGTCGCATACGAGCTGTTCGTCGTGTAGTACGTGCTCAGAATGCCCGACCCGGGCGCCGACAGCGCCACCGTGTTCACGCCGTAGTTGCTGAAGCTCGACAGGTTGTCGCTCTGGTCGGACGACGCGACGGCGACGACGCTCGGCGACGTCCGCGCGAAAATCGCCGGCGTGAAATCGTTCTGCGGCAGGTCGATGTTCACGCTGTCGTTCCCCGCCGCCGCAAAGCTGATGATCCCGGCCGCCCCGGCCGCGTCGAACGCCGGCTGCAGCGTGGGATCGGCGCCGTACCCGCCCCAGCTGTTGCTCGTGACGCGGATGTTGATGCCGTGCTGCGTCTTGAGATTCACCGCGTAGTTCAGGCACTCGATGGCGCCCGCGTCCGAGCCGCTCCCGTTGGCTGCCAGGAACTTGCACGGCAGGATCTTCGCGTTCCAGTTGACGCCGACGACGCCCAGCCCGTTGTTGCCGACGGCCGCCAGCGTCCCGGCCGTGTGCGTGCCGTGCCCGTTGTCGTCGATCGGATTGCTGTCGTGGTTGACCGTGTCGATGCCGTGCACGTCGTCCACGTAGCCGTCGCCGTCGTCGTCGATGCCGTTGGTCTGCTTGTTGTGGCCCTGCGCGTCCGTCCCGGTCTCCCCGGGGTTCGTCCACGCGTTGGCGGCGAGATCCTGGTGGTTGTAGTTCATGCCCGTGTCGATGTCCATGATCACGACCGAGCCGTCGCCGCGCGCGTTGAGCGTGTTCCACGCGCTCTGCGCCTGGATCTTGATCAGGCCCCATAAGGACCCGTCGAGCCACCGCGGATCGTTGGGCGGCGGCGACTGCGTCTGCACCGCGTGGCGGATGTAGTTGCGCGACACGGCGGCGACTTCGGGCAGCGCGCGCAGCGCGGCGACCGCTGCATCGACGGTGTCCGCCGCGTCGAGCGTCACGTGATCGATGTCCAGCTCGGCGAACCGCCGCAGGACGCGTCCGCGCCGCGTGGCGGCCACGGCGTCGCGCCGCGCCGGCTGCACCGCGCGCCGGTACTGCACGAGCACTTCGCCCGGCACGTACTCCGCCGCCGGACGCACCGGGGTCTGCTGCTGCCCTCGGGCCGTGGCGAGGCACGCCACCGCCAGAATCACCGCCGCACTCATCCACCGCTTCATCGTCGTCTCTCCGGGGAGGCCACGATAGCTTACCGGCGATCACGGGCGATGACGCCGGAATCGTCAATCAAGATGATTTCTGCAGGTCGGCCAGCACGCGCTGGAGCTCGGCGCGATTGGGCACGTCGCCCTTGGCCGCGAGCGCCCGCTTGAGCTCCGCAATGGCCTCGGTCTTCCGCCCGACCTTGGCGTAGGCCAGGCCGAGGTGGCCGGCAATATCGAGACGGTCGGGCGCCAGCGCCTTGGCCTTCTGGAGCGCCGTCACGGCGTTCGGATAATCGGCGCGACGGTAGTACACCCAACCGAGCGTGTCGCGCGCGTCCACATAGGAGGGCATGTCCTGAACCACGCTCGACACGAGCTTGAGCGCCTCGTCCAGATCCATCTTCCCGCCGCGCTCGGCAAGCAGCCACGCCACATCATTGGCCGCAACGGCATTCCCCGGGTCGATCTTCAGGGCGCTGCGGTAGCGCGCCAGCGCATCGTCGGGCTTTCCAGCTCGAACGTCGAGCTCCGCGAGGCCGAGGACGGCGTCCACGGCGGTGGCGTCGGCGGCGAGCGCGGCCTGGTACTGCGCGGCGGCCGAACGCACGTCGCCCGAGGCCGCGTAGGCCGCGCCGAGCGTCGTGAGCAGGCCGGGATCCGCCGGCTTGCGCGCCAGGCCGGCCTTGAGTTCGGGAATCGCCGCAGTAGTATTTCCTTCGGTCAGATAGACGGTGCCGGTGACCTGGAACGGCAGAACGGCTTTCGGGTCGGCCGCCTTCCAATCCGCCAGCGTCTTGAGCGCGGCGGGCTCCTGCTGCTGCATCATCTGCGCCTCGGCCAGGCCCAGGTAGCCAAACGGAAGCCTGGGTGCGACGCCGATGATGTCCCGATAGTCGGCCGCAGCCTGCGCGTAGTTCTGGCTCGCTCTGGAAATCGCGGCGATATAGATCCGGGGGATGACGTAGGTCGGCGCCAGGGCGGCCGCGCGGGCGAACTCGGCGCGCGCGAGGTCGGACTTCTTCTGGAGCAGCAGGACCACGCCTTTCATGTTGTGCGCGGTCGGCGACTGCGGGTCGCGCGCCAGCACGCCCGTCACGATCCGGTCGGCGTCGTCAATCTGCTTCTTGTCGAGCAGCACCTGCGCCCGGCCCAGCTCCGCGAACGCCAGTCCAGGGTATTCCTTGAGCACTTCCTGGAGCTTCCGGTCGGCGTCGTCGAGCTTGCCCTCCGCCAGCGCGGAGAGCGCCTCCCCGAGCTTGCCGCTGGGCGCCGCCAGCCCCTTCAGGGAGAACTTGTCTGCGCGAAGCGGCACACCGAGGGCCAGAAGCAGGGCCAGGGTGAAGGCGGAGAGTCTGGATTTCATACCCCTCAAGTATAAAGGCCCCGTCAGCCCCGGATTCTGGGGCCGACGGAGCCTTGGAGTTCGTCCGAATCGACGACGTCGACGCGCTTAGGCGGCGAGCCGGCGACGAAGCTTACGGGCCGCGCCGAGGCAGCCCAGACCGACGAGCGTCAGCGTGGCCGGTTCCGGCGCCTGCGGGCCCGTGCTGACGGTGCCCTCCCCGAGGACGTGGAAGACCTCGAGGAAGATGTTGTCGTCGTTGGACGGGTTCAGCGTCTGGATGAGAATGCTGGTGCTGCCGTTCGGAATCTGCGGGATCAGGCTGTAGCGCTCGTGGTCGTCCGCGTAGGACGGCAGGAACGGCGAGACCGGATCGTCCCAGCCGCCGACGGTGATCAGCGCGCCGTTGGCCACCGAGCCATCGTCAGCATTGCCGGCATTCTCCGTAATCACGGTGCCGTTGACGGTAATGCGCGAGGTCTGGCTGCAGCAGCTGAAGCTGTCGCCCACGAACATGTCGGCAAAGAAGCCGCTCTGGGTGGGGTCCAACGGGCTCGAGAAATTGATTGACGCGCTGTCGCCCGTGGTGGCGCTGAAGCCGTCGAGAATGCCCACGGTGCTCACCGGCAGCGAGCCGAGCGAGTACACGACCACCAGGCCTTCGCCGTCCTGGTTCGCGTCGGTCTCGGTCACGGTGAAATTGTACGTCCCACCCGGTCCGCCGTCGATCGCCGCAGCCGCCGTGGCGGTCACGTCCGAGCGACCCGCCTGCAGGAAGAAGTTGGCTTGCGGACTGCTCAGACCGAGCGCCGTGTAGCTGACGGCGTTCCCGCCGAACGTCCCGCCCAGACCGGCCACGTTGGTCGGCACGGACGACAGCGTGAACGTCGCGGTGTACAGGTAGGCGGCCACGACGGTGGCGCCCGCCGGCACGTTGGCCGTGAGGGTGCATGTCTGCGCCAATGATCCGCAGCCGTCGGTCGAGACGCCGAGGTTGCCTGTCATTGACTGAAAAGTCGTAAGCGAGGCCGCGGCCGGCGACGCCAGCGCCAAAGCCACGCACACTGCCAGGGGAGCAACCAATCTCAAGCGCATCGGGAACCTCCGGGTTCGGCCTGCATATAGCAAGTTGACTGCCAGTGGGCTTCTGAAGGTCCAACCCGCGGGCGAGCTCACCCAGACCTGTCAAATAAGACCTTTGTTTTCAGTATGTTGAAGACGAGATCCTGGCGGCCTGGAATGCTGGGACGTTTCCCGAGGCCGCCCTCGAGCGCCGCCGAAGTCGCCCTCCGGGGCGCCTTTACTCGGCGAGTCGCTTCCCGCTCACGATGCGGTCGATGAGGCCGGAACTCCCGAGAAACCGCATGAATCGGTCCGCCATCGCCTCGGCGCCCGGGTCGAGCAGGTGCATGCAGTCGGAGAAGTGGTCGGCGTCCGGCGGAATGGCGGCGCGGTCGTCCACCACCGGCACGTTGGCTCTGGCGCCGTAGTCGAGAATCGCCTGGTTGTAGACGTCCATCGCGTCGAGCATGCCGTCGATGCTCATCCACGGCATGTAGAAGAAGGCGACGTCGGCGTTCTTGATCTGCGTCCCGCGGTCCTGGTCGCGCCGGTACTTGACGATGAAGGTCGAGAGCAGCATCGGCACGTTCCTGGCGGCCAGATCGGCGCGCATCTGATCGAGCTCGGAGATGAAGTGGTCCGGCAGATCCCGCGGCACGCGGTCGAGCGTCCGCTGGCCCTGCGAGGCCCGGCTGCGGCTCACGATCGCGAGGTTCTTGTACGTGAGGTCGAACAGCACGCTGTATTTGGACATCGCCGCGACGAACGGCGACTGCCGGGCGCCGTCGGCGCGAATCAGTCCTTCACGCGCGGCGAGCGCCTGCGTGTCGTGGACGATCTCGTTGTTGGCCTCGTAGTAGATCACGAGGTCTGGATCGAGCGGCAGCACGCGATGGCGCAGGTTCTTCAGGTTGTCGCTCGCGACGTAACCGCCGACGGCGGCGTTCACGACCTCGATGTTGACGCCTGGGTACGCCTGGCGAAGCTTCTGCTGCAGCCGCGCCGTCCACGTCGCCTGGTTCGAGGAGACCTCCGCGCAGAACGTCGTGGACGCGCCGAGGCACGCGATGCGGACCGTGCCGGGCGGCTTCGCCCGCGCGAACTCATCCCCGCGGAAGCCCAGCGAATTGATCTTGATGTGGATCTTCGCGCCCTTGACCTCGTAGCCCGGCCGGGGGACGTAGAGATCGGCGTCGCGGTCGTAGACGAGCATCGGATCGCGCACGCCGGTGGCCGCGCTGCCGTAGCGGATCCACGCCCGGACGCGCAAGGCGCCCTCGCAGAGGAGCAGCGCGAGGACGACGAGGACGAACGCGTAGAGGAGTTTGCGGCGCGCGGGGATCGTGACGGGCGCGCCGCCTGGCGTCGCCATCAGAACAGGGTGTAGATGAACGGCGCCGCCGCCGTGCCCGAGAGCAGCACGAGCACGCCGAACACCAGCACGATCACGACGATCGGCAGCAGCCACCATTTCTTGTTGTTCTTCAGGAAGTACCAGAACTCGGCCGCCATGCCGGTCTGGTGCCGCGTCTTTGCCGCTTGTTCGAAGTCAACCATCTTGCTGCACTCCTGAATAACTTAGAACTTAGAACTCAGAACTCAGAACTTAGAACTGTCGGAAATAATCTTCGGCGCGGGCGGCGCCGGGCTTCACGGTCCAATAGCTCGCGACGTCGCGGCGGCGGAGGCCGAGCACGTCCCGCCGCATCAGCCGGAATACCAGCGCGACCGGCGTGAACACGACGTAGAACAACACCGCCAGCATCACCTGCGAGACCGTCCAGCCGATCGGAAACGCCGCGATCATCCAGCCGGTGTAGATCCACCGGAGGGCGGCCGGCCGGACGAGCCCCAGCACGCCAACGAGGACGCCAACCACGGCGAGGCCGAGGGCCCAGTCGTCGTTGTGGCCGCGCCACACGCGCGCCGCGGCCAGGCCGACGAAAAACACGAGCCAGAGCCCGGCGAACTGCCGGAGGAGCTTGGGCTTGGGCGTTGCGATGACGTCAGACCATTGCACGTCGTTCACTCCTTGGGCCTGGGGCCTCGGGCCCGGGGCCTAATCGAGCTGGAACTGCGCGAGGTATTTCTCCCTCGCCCCTGCGTCCAGCTTCCCGACCATCTCTTCCTTCAACAGCACCGTGTCCTCGAGCACGAGCGCGTCCATCTCCGTGCCCAGGAAGCATCGGTACGCATCCTGGGGCGTGCAGACGATGGGCTCGCCGCGCACGTTGAAGCTCGTGTTCACGAGGACGGGGCAGCCCGTCCGCTTCTGGAAGGCCTGCAGCAGCCGCGTCATGCGCGGGTTGCGATCGGGATCGATCGTCTGCAGCCGCGCGCTGTAGTCCACGTGCGTCACGGCCGGGATGTCGGACCGCGGGATGTTGACGCGGTTGCGCAGGTCGGGATCGGTCGCCATGCGCAGCTTCTGCGTCTCGGAAATCTGCACCCGGTGCGACTCGAGCACGGGCGCGACGAGCAGCATGTACGGGCTCTCGTGCCCCGGATCGAGCGCGAACCACTTCGACGCCTCATCCTGCAGCACGATCGGCGCGAACGGGCGGAAGCTCTCCCGGAATTTGATCTTCAGGTTCATCGTGGCCTGCATCTTCGGCGAGCGCGGGTCGCCCAGGATGCTGCGCGCGCCGAGCGCGCGCGGGCCGAATTCCATCCGGCCGTGGAACCAGCCGACGATCTTCTCCTTCAGCAGCAGCTCGACGACGAAGTTCACCAGGTCGGTCTCGCTCGTCGCGCGCCGGTACTTCACGCCCTGGCCGTCGAGAAACTGACAGATGTCCGGCGTCGTGAACGCGCTGCCGAGGAAGCTGCCCTTCTGGCGGTCGGTGCGGGCGTGCGGCCGCGGCTTTTCGAGGAGCTGGTGCCAGACGAAGAGCGCCGCGCCGAGCGCGCCGCCGGCGTCGCCCGCCGCCGGCTGGATCCAGATGTCGTCGAACGGTCCTTCGCGCAGGAGCTTGCCGTTGCCGACGCAGTTGAGCGCGACGCCGCCGGCCAGCACCAGCTTGCTCATCCCCGTCTCGCGAAAGAGCTCGCGGCCGAGCGCGAGCATCGCCTCTTCGGTCACCGCCTGGATGCTCGCCGCCAGATCCATGTGGCGCTGCTCGATGTCGGTCTCCGGATTGCGCGGCGGCCCGCCGAACAGGTCGTGGAACTTGCGGCTCGTCATCGTGAGCCCCTGGCAGTAGTTGAAGTACTCCATGTCCAGCCAGAAGCTGCCGTCGGGCTTCAGATCGATGAGGTGGCGCTTGATGAGCTCCTTGTAGAGCGGCCGTCCGTACGGCGCGAGGCCCATGAGCTTGTACTCGCCGCTGTTCACCTTGAAGCCGCAGTAATACGTGAACGCCGAATACAGCAGACCGAGCGAGTGCGGGAACTGCAGGTGCTTCGTGAGCTCGATCCTGTTCCCGCGCCCGACGCCCATCGTCGTCGTGCTCCACTCGCCGACGCCGTCGAGCGTGAGGATCGCGGCTTCGTCGAACGGGCTCGGGAAGAACGCGCTCGCCGCGTGGCTTTCGTGGTGGTCGGTGAAGACGATCGGCGCCTTCGACGCCTCGCCGAGCCCTTCGCGGATCACGTGCGGCAGCCGGATCTTCTCCTTGAGCCAGACGGGCATCGCCATCCGGAAGCTTCTGAATCCGGCCGGCGCGAACGCGAAGTAGGTCTCGAGCAGGCGTTCGAATTTCCTGAACGGCTTCTCGTAGAACACGACGTAGTCCACGTCGCGCGCGGTCTTGCCGGCCTGCTCGAGGCAGTAGGCGATCGCGCGCGTCGGAAAGCCCGGGTCGTGCTTCTTCCGCGTGAAGCGCTCCTCCTGCGCGGCGGCGACGATCTCGCCGTCCACGACGATCGCGGCCGCGCTGTCGTGGTAGAAGGCGGAAACACCGAGGATGGTGGTACTCACGCTCGTCTCCCTCGCTTCATGTCCCTCATGCCTTCATGGTGATCCCTTACGGGATCCCTCGCACGATCTTCGGCCCCATCGTGTTCGCGAGCCACAGCGGCAGGCGCTTCCACGTCTCGATCGCCAGCCGGAACTTCGGGTTCTTCGGCGTCTGGTCCGGCACGGCGCCGCCGGCCATCAGGCAATACTCCCAGTGCAGCGCCACGGGCCCGGCGCCCCACTGTTCTTTGAATTTGTACGTGCCCTCATCCGGCGTGGACCGGCCGAAGTCGAAGACCTCGCAGCCCTCTGCGACGGCGGTCTCGATCGCGTGCCAGTACAGAAGATGATTCGGGCACAGGTTGTTGTGCTCGCGGATCGACGACGCCCAGGGCACCTCGATGAGCGTGCCGGTGCGGTACGTGATGCCCGCGGCGATCGGCGCGCCCTTCAACCGCACGACGAGCACGCGCGCGCGATCGGGAAACGCGCGCAGGACTTCATCGAAGAAGCGCCGCGGGTAGACCGGCGTGCCGAGGTCGCGCATGTTGCGCGTGAAGACGGCATAGAAGTCGCCGAGCAGGCCAGCGCCGCCCCGCTCGACCGTGAGCTCGGACTTCTCGGCCTTGCGCACCTGGTTGCGGACCTTGCGGTCGAGGCGGTCCCACATGCCGGGCTGCAGCGCCAGACGCATCGTGACCTTGTGCGCCTTGCACGGCAGATCCGGGAAGCGCCGCGCGAAGTGCCGCAGCTCGACGTGCTTCGCGCCGCGCGCCCGCGCCTGCTCCGCCGCGGCCTCCACCAGCGCCCGCGCGACGACGTCGTCGTCGGCCAGCACGCCGCCGTAGTTCACGAACGGCAGCGACGTCATCGTCCGGCCAAACAGGAAGCTCTTGATCTCGACGATGGGCAGCACGCCGCGCACGGCGCCGCCGGCGTCGCGCGCCATGAGGTAGACGGCCGGATGACCGAAGCTCCGCGCGAACACGTCGCGCCACGCCCACTCGTGATAGCCCGTCGCGTCGGCACGCGAGGCGACGTACGCATCCCACGCTGCGCGGTCGCCGTCGGTGTTGGCGAGTGTGACACTCATCCCCTGGACCTGAGGCCTGGGGAACTGGGCCTGCGGGGCACTCGCCGGCGCCCGGTTCCCGGTGCCCAGTGCCTGGTGCCCGGTGCCCAGTGCCTGCATTTCAGTCGGCATTGTTCCTGAGCAGCCAGTAGTCCTTCATGAGGACGAACCGGCCGAGGATGAGGGCGTCAATCGCCGACGAGTAGACGGTGCGGACGGCGTCGCGCGGCGTGCACGCCACCGGCTCGCCCGGGCCGCTGAGGTTGGTCTCGATGAGCGCCGGCACGCCGGTGCGACCGAAGTGCACGTCGAGGAGCTCGCACAGCTCTTTGGCTTGCGCCGGGCCCACCGCGTGCACACGGACGTCGTGGCGCCAGTCGAGCGCCGAGACGAGCTTCTCCCGCCATTCGGCGCCCACCGGCGCGTCGAACACGAGCGCGGGCGTCGTCGCGCGACCGAGGCAGGCCGCGGCCGACGAGGGCGCGAAGACCACTGGCAGCGGCTCGTCGAGCGGCACCTGCCGGAGGTACTCGTTCATGTTCTGGCGCGCGTATCGGCTCGACGGGTCGCAGAGGATACTGCGCGTGCCCATCGCGCGCGGGCCGAAGCCCATCGCGCCCTGGAACCAGCCGATGACCTTGCCCTGCGCGAGCATCTTCGAGATGCGGACGAAGAGCCGCGCCCAGTCCGGCTCGTAGACGTAGTCGAGCCGGCAGTTGTCGAGCGTGCGCTTGATGTCGTTGTCGGAGAAGGACGGACCGAGCGCGAGCCCGGGCAGCCGATCGGCTGCGCCGGAGGTCGCGGCGAGCGCGGCGCCGAGCGCGCGGCCGGCGGGCTCGGGCACGGCCGCGAGCGCGACGGCGTCGCCGGCGAGCCGGCGCAATTCGGTGTTGAGGCGGGCGTTCGCGAACATCGCGCCCCCGAACGCCACGCGATCGAGGTCGGCACCCGCGGACACGCTCCGCGCGGCGTCGTGCACGACGCGGGCGAGCCCGCACGTGAAGCTCGCGGCGAGCGCGCGACGCGCGGCCTGCAGCCGCACGTTGAGCGACGCCGCGTCGGCCAGGCTGCCGGGCTGGCGGCCGCTCACCTCGCCCAGCAGGTTCGACACGCGCGCGTCGTCCACCATGACGCCCGCCGCGCGATCCCACTGCATCGCCGCCGCGAACTCGCGCTCGAACTCGGGCTCGCCGCCGAGGCTGAGCCGGTCGATCGAGTGATAGGGATTGAGGGCGCTCACGCCGAGCGCGCGCGCCATGAGGCGCGCGGCCGCGAGCAGACGATCGCCGCCGGCGATCGGCGCGCCGGGACGCCACTCGCTGCCCTCGCGGGTGAACGACGCCATCGAGCCGGGCTCCGCGCCGCAGACGAGCACGGCGGAGGCCGACTCGGCGGACGCGGCCGCCTGGATCGCGTCGGCGCGCACGGCGTCGATCGGGCGCACGGTCGCCGCCCCGAGCGCCTGACGGGCCGGCGCGGCGTCATCCATCGCGCCGTGGCCCTCGGCCTCGACGATCGAGAGCTCGTCCACATCGCCCGGCGCGAGACCGGCGCTCCGCAGGCACGCGTCCACCGCGCCCGCGGGGAACCCGCCGGTCTGCGTATAGCCGATCCCTGGCACGCGCGTGAAGCAGTCCTCGGACGCCGCCGCGATGACGCGGCCGTCCACGGCCAGCGCCGCGGCAGCGTCACGATAACGTCCGGAGATCCCGAGGATCTTCATGCGATATCTCAATCAACCGATCGCTTCGAACCAGCCAAAGGGGTCAGGCCCGGCTTGCGCCACTCGGGGCCAGACCCCAACTCATGTCAAGCTCTCGCAGACGGGTGTTCCACGAGGAAGTTCCCGATCGCCAGATAGTCGAGATTCCCTTGCAGGAACGCGCGAATCGCGTCGTCCGGCGTGCAGACGATCGGCTCCTCGTGCATGTTGAAACTCGTATTAATCACCGACGGGATTCCCGTCAGCCGGTGGTACTCCGTCAGGATGCGGTGGAAGCCCGGGCTGCCGTCGGCCGACACGAGCTGCGGGCGCGCGGTGCCGTCCACGTGCACGGCGGCCGGGCAATCGCGCTTCATCGCCTCCGTGCAATCGAAGGTGATCGTCATGAACTCCGCCGCGCCTTCGGCCCCGCGGATGTTCAGGTAGCACGCGTCGCGGTGCTCGTAGAGCGTCGCGGGCGCGAACGGCATGAACTCCGTCCGGCCGAGGCGCTGGTTGAGCCACTGGTTCACGGCCGGCTCCTTCGCGTGGTACAGGATCGACCGGTGGCCGAGCGCGCGCGGGCCGTACTCCATGCGCCCGTCGAACCGCGCGACGACCTTCCCCGCCGCGAGCAGCATCGCGACCTTCGGCTCGATGGGCTTGTACTCGGTGAACGGCAGGTGCGCGCGGTTGAGCGCCTCGGCGATCTCGGCGCCGGAAAACTCCGGCCCTAGATAGACGTCGTGCAGCCGCGTGCGCATCTCGTCCGAACCCGCGAACTGAAGAAGCGCCGCGCCCGTGCCGGCGCCGCCGTCGCCCATGTTCGGATGGACGAAGATGCCTTCGACGCCCGGGATCTCGCGCAGGCGCTGGTTGAGCTTGACGTTGGCCACGACGCCGCCGGACAGGACGAGGTTCTTCGCGCCGGTCTTGCGGAGGTACTGCGTCACGTAGGCCGTGGCCACTTCCTCGAGCACGCGCTGGTAGGCCGCCGCGACGTCGATCTTCGGGAAGTTCGTGGCGAGCAGGCGCGCGAAGTACACGTTGTTCGTCTCGACGATCCGGAACCCGCCGTTCTTCTGGACGAACCGGCGCCGCAGCAGGTCGCCCAGGACGCCGGGGTCGCCGTAGGCCGCCAGGCCGACGATCTTGCCCTCGTGGCGGCTCGGCGTGAACCCGAGCGCGGACGTGACGGACTCGTAGAACGTCCCGAGCGAGTGCGGATACTCCTGGCCGTGCAGCCGCTCGATCTTGCCGCCGCGGCCCATGTTCACGGTGCCGGCCAGGCCCGACCCGTAGCCGTCGAGCGTGACGATGAGCGCTTCGTCGAAGCCGCTCTTGTAGTACGCGTTGGCCGCGTGCGCCACGTGGTGCTCGATGCGCTTGAGCTTGTCGCTCGCGCCCAGCTCGGCGAGCGCCGCCTCGAGCTCCTGCTGCCAGCGGTAGTGGAACTTCGTCGCTTCCTTCCCCCAACGCTCCGAGCCGCGCTTGGCGACGTTGCGCGAGACGACGCCCTCGCTCGCCAGCACGCGGTAGGCCAGCGTCTTCAGCAGGCCCTTGTCGTTCCGCTCGTTCGGATCGGCCAGGCCCGGCACCGGCGGCCGCGACGAGGGCACGCGGGCCTTCGCATCGCGCAGCTCCTGCTGCGTCGCGTTGGCCTCCGTCTCATCCAGGAAGTCGCGCTCCTTCTCGAGATTCTTCTCGAACAGCGTCGTCTCCTGGTCGTACGTCAGGAACGGATACACGATGCGGTCGAAGCTCGAGACGGTGTTCCCCGTCGCGTCGAGCGCGCTCTCCAGCGCGCGCCATGGAAATCCATCCTGCAGCTTGACGCGCGTGAAACGCTCTTCCGCCGCCGCGTACGTGATCACCCCGTCCTCGACGACGGTCACCGTCGAGTCTTTGTCCAGAGGGGATATGCCAAGGACTTTCATATCGTTAGACGCCTCGTTAACTTCGAACTTCGAACTTCGAACTGTGAACTTGATCGAAGAAGTCCGCGGGCGTGCCCGGCACGCCGCGGACGGTCGTCAGAAAGTAGTCGCAGTACCGATCGATCGTCTTGAGAAACGCGTCGCGATCGGCGGCCGTGCGCACGTAGCGCGTGCAGCCGGGCTTGAGGCTCGGGCTGTGGAACGTGAGCGAAAACGTCCGCACGCCGTCTTCCACGAGCTCGTCGGTGACGAGCTGCATTTCCTCGAGCGTGCTGCCCTCGGGCGACAGCATGATCTTGTTGAGCGTGCCGCTGCGCGAGAGGATGCCGACGGCCTTGAGCGGCTGCAGCCAGCGCGCGGACGCGGCCTTGTGCAGCACGTCGCCCACGCGCCGCGCCGTCCCGACGTACGCCGTCGTGCACGGCACCTCGAGCAGGCGGCGCCGCTCGCCGAACCAGCCGGGCACCGGCTCGAAGCCCTCGAACGACGGTCCGCCGTCCGACCGGTAGTCCATGTGCGGGTTGACGCTGACGTCCACGTCGAAGCCCAGCGCCTCGAGCGCCTCCGCCGTCGTGCGGCCGAAGCCGTAGCGGCCCGCCTTGTACACCCGCGGCGTGACGCCGAGGTTCCGGACGATGGCGTCGCGCAGGAGTTCGATCTTCCGCCGCTCGAGATCCGCCCCCAGATTGCTGGCGTAGCTCGTGACCGTACCGAGCGGCTCGGTGGCCGGCGGATTCACCCAGGGATGGAGGTGGGCGCCGATCTGGCACTCGTCCTTCCCGGCGAACCGCGCCAGCCGCCGCGCCGACTCGAGCGTCGTCGCCACGGGATAGTCGATGACGTAGGTGGGCTTCAGCCGGTACGGCCGCAGCACGTCCTGCAGCCGGCCGATCTCGTCGATGGCCGTCACGCTGACGTTCGCGCGCGAGAACGGCGCCGACCAGTCGAACTCCTCCTCGGTGTCCACGATGACGAAGAGCTGCGGCTTCGCGTCCTCGGGGAGCGTCACCGGCGTGAAAAACGCCGGAGACACACGCGTCGGCTGAAGGGCTTCCACTGGAGGCGTCATCGGTCGCTCGCCTACCCTGCCTGCGGCAGCAGCTCCGCCGCCGGCACATCCAGCTCGACGTCGGCCAGCACCTGGCGGAGCGGCGCGAACTGGAATTCGCTGAGCAGGCGCCGCAGGCGCGCCTCGGTTTTGTCGAGGTTGCGGTAGTGCCGGAACCGGCTCAACGCGCTCGCCGCCAGCCGCGGCTGCGCAGGATCAATCTCCCAGGGATGCAGATAGAAAATTGCCGGCCGCCGCTCGCGCTGGTTGAGGCGCGCGATGCCCCAGCGCGTCCATGCGTACGGCAGGATGCGGAAGTAGCCGCCGCCCGCCACGGGCAGATTGAGCGGCCCGAGCCTGGCCGTCGACCCCGGCGCTTCGACGAGCGCGCCGCCGTCGCGCGAGAGCACGTACGGGTGCCGCGGCGACGAGGGGATGCCGTATCGATCGTGGCGGATCGGAAAGATGCTGGCGTCGTAGCGATAGCCTTCGTCGATCAGCACGTCGAGCGCCCAGAGCGACTCGCTCGTAATCGAGTAGCTCGGCGCCCGATAGCCCTCGACGCGCTGGCCCGCGGCCGTCTCGAGCAGGTCCTTCGCCCGGCGCACGTCGTCGCGGAACGCGCGCGGCGTCTGCTCGTAAATCAGCCGGTGCGCGTAGCCGTGCGACGCGACCTCGTGCCCGAGGCCGGCGATGCGCGTGACGAGCGAGGGCCAACGCTCGGCGACCCAGCCCAGCACGAAGAACGTCGCGCGCACGTCGCGCTCGGCGAGAATCCCGAGCAGGCGCTCGGTGTTGGCCGCGACGCGGCTCGGAAACTCGTGCCACGAGCTGCGCGGCACGACCTGGTCGAACGCGCTGACCTGAAAGTAGTCCTCGACGTCGACCGTCATCGCGTTGATCACTGCGCCCCCCGTCTCAGGATCACGGTCTTGACCGTCGAGAACAGGACGAAGAGATCGAACGAGACGCTCAGGTGCTTGATGTAGAAGAGGTCGTACTGCAGCTTTTCGAGCGCGTCCTCGACGCTGGCGCCGTACGTGTACCGCACCTGCGCCCAGCCCGTGAGGCCGGGGCGGACGACGTGGCGGAACCCGTAGAACGGAATCTTCTCGGTCAGATCGGCGACGAACTCCGGGCGCTCCGGGCGCGGGCCGACCAGACTCATGTCGCCCTTGAGCACGTTCCAGAGCTGCGGCAGCTCGTCGAGCCGGGTCCGCCGCAGGAAGCGCCCGATCGGCGTGACGCGGCTGTCGTTCGCCCTGGCCCATACCGCGCCGGTGCCCGCTTCGGCGTCCGTGCGCATGGACCGGAACTTGTGGACCTCGAAGACGTGTCCGTTGAGGCCGACGCGCTTCTGATGATAGAGCGCGGGGCCCTTGGAGGTGAGCCGCACGAGCAGCGCCACCAGGAGCATGATCGGTCCGGTGAGCGCGATCAAGAGGATCGCAAACACGACGTCGAGCAGCCGCTTGCCGATCTCGACCGCGCGCGACTTGTGGAATCCCTCCGAGAAGATCAGCCAGCTCGGCCGCAGGTTCTCGACCGCGATCTTGCCGGTGTACTCCTCGTAGACCGACGCCAGGTGATCGAACGTCACGCCGCCGCCGAGCTTCATCTCGAGCAGGCGGTTCATGGGAAGCTTGCCTCGCGCGTCCGCGAGGCTCACGACCACGCGATCGACGCCGCGCGACTCGACGATCGCCGGGATGTCATCGACGACGCCAATGACGCCCGGGTTCAACACCGGCGCGCCCACGCGCGCCGGATCGGGATCGACGAAGCCGACGATGTTCACGCCCAGCTCGTGCCGCCGGTCGTGCAGCTCCTTGGCCAGCGTGACCGCCGCATCGCTCGTGCCGACGAGCAGCAGGCGCTCGCGCGGGGCGACGCGCTGATCGAGCCAGTCGAAGAGCACCCGCCAGGAGAGGACGAAGACGATGACCAGGACCACCGTGCCGAGGAACACGCCGCGGCCGACCATCATGTCGGGGAACCAGAAGTAGATCCCGGCGAGGATGAACGACGCGGTGCCGAGCGCCTGCAGAATGCGGATGAACAGCTCGCGCCGGTCGGCCACGACTCTGAAGTCGTACAGATCCGCGTAGTAGAGACACGTCTGCGTGACGCCCGCGAGGATCAGAACCTGGGACAGGCCGAGCCGGTTGACGAGCAGAGTCCAGGCCGACTCGCCCAGGCGCACGTAGGCTGCGATCGCCACGGCCGAGACGATAAGCACCGTCTCGAACGCGACGAGCAGGACCTGGCGCGAGGTCAGCCCGCGAATCATCGAATGCCGCCCGTCCCCGGCACCGGCACGCGGTGCTGGTAGTCGCTGTACTGGTACGAGTAGCGGCCCTTGCCAGTGTCCGCGCGATTGAGGACGACGCCGAGCACCTTGGCCGGCCCGATCGTGTCGATCGCTTTCTTCACGAGGTCGTACGGCGTGGAGCCGGCCTTGATGACGAGCACGGCGCCGTCCACCATCGACGCGAGCAGGTTGGCGTCGGTCAGCAGGCCCACCGGCGGCGTGTCGATGATGACCCAGCCGAACGCCTCGCGCGCTTCGTCGATGAGCGTCTGCATGCGCCGCGACGTGAGGCCCGCCATCGGGTCCGAGTTGGGCATGCCGGCCGGCAGCACCGTGAGCCGCGGCGAGACGTCGTGAAGCGGCAGCTTCGGCTCCTCGGGCGCGACGAGCCCTTCGTTCAGGCCCGGGGCGCCGCGCACCTTGAAGATCGTGTGGAGCGAGGGCCGGCGCAGGTCCGCGTCGATGAGCAGCACGTTCCGGCGGTACGACTCGCTCAGCGTCAGCGCCAGGTTGGCCGCCGTGAGCGTCTTGCCCTCCTCGGCGACCGCGCTCGCGATCATCACGACCTTCACGCCCGTGGACGCCTGCGCGTGGTGGAGCGCAGCGGCCAGGCGGCGGTACTGCTCGCGCGAGGCCGGGAGCATGTTCTCGTCGACGACGACCTTCTCGCGCAGGCTCGTGTCGAGGTGCTCGGCGATCCCCATCGTGCCCTTCGGCGCGACAGCGCCGTTCACGGCCGGTGCAGACGGCGTGGGTGTCAGCACGGCGTCGGCCGCGGGATCGGGCGTCGCGGCCGCGGCGTGGGTTTCGGCCGGCCGGTCCACGCGGTCCGGCAGCTCGATCGGGAACACGTCCTTCGAGACCGTCGCGAGGTCGATGCCGGCCGCCGGCGCGGCGTCTGACGGCGTCTCCGTCCGTCCCGCGCGTGCCGCTTCCGCGGCGCGGCGCATTGCTTCGTCAACCCTACCCATGTGGAACGCTCCTCAGCTTCCGAAAAAGGAAAACCGCTTCCGCTTGGCCACCAGCCCGGCGAACAGCTCGCTCGTCGCCGGGGCCGCCGGGACGTCCTCCCGGTCCTTGCGAATCACCTCGAGCAGCTTCGGACCGGCCTCGACCGGGTGTCCGTTCACCGGACGCGACGCGCCGTTCTCGTGCGCCGCGCGGATGTCGAAGTCGCGGCAGACGTCGCGCACGACGTGGCTGGTGACCGGGCGCTGGCCGCCCGCGAACCCGCCGAGCAGCGCGTTGTCGGCGATGACGCTGATCGTGCGCGGGATCCCGCGCGAGCGCTCGTGGATCAGCTCGACGGCCTCGCGCGTGAACACGCGGGCGTCCACGCCCCCGGCGGCGCGGATCCGGCCCGCGATGTAGACCGCGGTCTCCTGCAGCGTGAGCGGCCGCAGCTCGCACCGCAGCGCGATCCGCTGCTTGAGCTGGCGCAGCGACTCGCCGTTCAAGAGGTTCACCAGCTCGGGCTGGCCGGCGATGATCACCGACACCAGCTTCGCGTCCTCCGTCTCGATGTTCGCGAGCAGCCGGATTTCCTCGAGCAAGTCGGGCGGCAGGCTCTGCGCCTCGTCGATCACCAGCACGGTGGCCTCGCCCTGCTCGCGGCGACGATTCAGGAGCGCCTCGAGCTCGAGCAGGAGGCTCGTCTTCGAGTGCTTCGCGTCCTCCGACAGATCGAACCGCGCGGCCAGCATGTGCACGAACTCGTCGCGCGTGAGCGTCGGGTTGTGCAGGTAGACGCAGTGCACCCGCGTCGGCTGGCGGTCGATCGCCGCGCGGATGATCGTCGTCTTGCCGGATCCCGCCTCGCCCAGGAGCAGCGTCACGCCCTTGTTGCTGGCGATGCCGTACTCGAGGTTGCTCAGCGCCTCCCGATGCGAGTCCGTCAGGACCAGGAACTTCGGGTTCGGCGTGAGATCGAACGGGCGCCGGCTGAAACCAAAGAACTCTTCGTACATCGGCCCCTCAGCGCACAAACGTGTAGATCAGAATCGCGAAGCACCCGGCCACGGCGCCGCCGAGACCGATGCCCCAGAGCAGCTTGCGCCGCCGCGTGCGGTGACGCTCGTCGGTCGATTCCATCACCGGGACCACCGCAAGGACCGGCAGCGCGAGCAAGCTCACGATCTCGTCGTCAGTCTTGAAGCTCCGGTCGCGGTATTCGAGAAGCGCGACGAGCCCGAGGCCGATCGCGAGACCGGCGGCCATGCCGCCCAGGTTGATCAGCGGGCGGTTCGGGCTGTTCGGCTTCTCCGGAATGCGCGCCGAGTCGAGGGTCTTGAACCGCTCGCCGTACTGGCGCAGCTCGAGGTTCGCGGCGATCTTCGACTCCTCGTGCCGGGCCAGCAGCTCGTCGTAGGTCTTCGACAGCGTCGCGTAGTCGCGCGTGAGCTCGGTCAGCTCGGACTCGCGGGCCGGCACCGCGTCGATCCGCTGCTGCAGGTCGTCGTTGATCGCGCGCAGGCGCTTGACCTCTGCCTGCGCCGCGGCAATCTGCCGGTCGATCTGCGTGATCTGATCGCGCAGGTCCCTCAGCTTCTTCTGCCGGGCGGCCTCCACGGGTGACTGCGGGACGGCCTCCGCCGACACCGGCCGCTGGAGCGCCTCGGCGTCCGCCTTGACCTGCAGGTCAGCCACGATCTTTTTCCACTGCCTGACGTCGGGGTGGTCGTCCTTGAAGCGCTTCTGCAGGCCGGCCAGGTACGCCTTCGCGATCTCGAGCTGCTGGGCCGCGCTTCCCCCTTGCACGGCGTCACCCGTCGAGGCCACGACCGGCGGCGGCGCCTGGCTGTCCGACGACGCCACGGCGTCGAGCTCTTTCGCCTGGCTCTCGAGCATCAGCCGACGCTCCTGGTCGCGGTTCATCGCGTCGGTATTGGCGTGGATCTGCATCTGCGTGTTTGCCTGCGCCTGCAGGTTCGATTCGAGCTGGGTCGGCAGCTGGCCCGAGTACCTCATCCGGTAGTCCTTCAGCTTGTTCTCCTGATCCACGAGCCGGTGCCGCGCGTCCTCGAGCTGCGCCTCGAGGAACTGATTGGTGCCTTCAGCGAGGTTCGTCCGGTCCTGGGTGCTGTCGCTGATGAAGAACTCGGTCAGCGTCTGCGCGACCTTCTGGACCGTCCGGGGGTTCGATCCGGTGTAGCCGACGCTGAACACATCGCCCTTCTGGATCTTGATGGAGACGTCATCCCTCATCTGCTGGATGACGTCCTCCATGATCCCCTTGCGCCGCTCGTCCGGGTACAGGTTGAAGTCCTCGATGACGCGCTCGAGGCGCGTGCGGCTGAGAATCTGGGCCGACATCGCCTGGAGCCGATCGTCCAGGCGCGTCGTCAGCGTGGATTTGACGAACTCTTCCGGGACCTGCTGCGGCACGACGCGCACGAGCGACTCGGAGTAGTACCGGTCCGGCAGCTTCCGCGCCACAGCGGCGGTGCCCGCTGCCACGAAGGCGAAGGGCACGAGCACCCACCAGATGCGTTTGCGGAGGATCGCGAGCAGATCCTCGGGCTTGTACTTCTTACCGGGTAGCATTGGCACTCCTGTTTCGCTGAATGAGCGGCGCCCAGAAATCAATGGAAGCACTGAAGCTCTGCCGGCTCGTTCGCCGCGACAGATTCGACGGCAGCAGGATGCCGCTGGCAAACGAATACCGGTAGAACGTGTAGTTCACGCTCAGGCCGAGGTTCCGCGTGAAACCGAATCGCGTCCCGGCCGTCGCGAAGTAGGTGTTGAACGTGTTGTCGGGCGCGTAGCCGACGTCGCCGCGCGACACGCCCACCGACGCCTGGAACTGCGCCGTACGACTGATGAGGCCCCCGATGCCAGCCGACAGGGAATCGGTCAGGGCCGGCGCGCGGAACGTCTCGGTGTAGGAGACGAAGCGCGCGTAGCTCAGGCCGGTTGACCAGGTCCGGCCCAGCTCCCGCGTGAGATGCACGTTGCCGATCACGCTGTAGTGCGTCGTGTGCCCGTCGTCAATGCCGGCCACGCCGGTTTGAAAACTGAAGAACGTCCGCCGCGTGAGCGACAGCGCCTTGTTGAAGTCCACGCCCGCATCGATGTTGTGGCCCTGGTACCGGGACACCGTGCCGTCGGCGAGGGGGTACTTGTTGTCGCTGTGCCCGTAGCCGCCGTAGACGGCCACGCCCTTGCCGATGGTGTAGCTGAGCCGACCTGAGCCGGACTCGTTCTCGAAATCACGGATGCCGGAACTCGAGTCCGCCCGGCGGTAGCCGAAGCCGAGGTCGAGCCGCAGATTCCGGCTCAATCCCTGCTCGAAGCCGACGGTCGTTTCCGACGCGAGGTAGTACTCCGAGTTCGCGGCCGCCACGGCGTCCGCGGCGATCGGCCGATTCAGGTTCAGGCTGGCCGCCTGGACCGCGTCGGCCGCCGACATCGTTGCCAGGTCGAACGTCGGACCGGGCGGAATGGGCGCAATGTTGGTCGGCAGCCAGCTCCAGAAATAGAGGGGTTGGTACGACTCCGACTGCCCCGCCGAAAACGAGGAATGCTTGCCCAGTCGCACGGAGGTCCCCACGCTGGCGCCGTGGTGAAGGACGGTCGGCTCCTGAAGTCCGGGGTAGTAGCCGGTGCCGGTCCCGTAGTCGGCGTAGAACGACGCCTTCGACTTGGCGATGCTGTAGCCAAGCTGGGCCGATCCGCTGATGAAGCTCGAGCTGCCGCCCGCACCTGCTGGCGGGGCGCCGGTCGTGTTTCCGGTGCCCGCAAAGATGTCGTCGTCGTAGCCGCCGGCGAGCGAAGCACTCACCGTCAGCAGCTGCTGCGCGTTGGCCGTGTCGCCGCCGTACAGGCCGCGGTAAGGCCGGTCGGGCCGAGGCGGCAGGGGCGCCGCCACCTGTGCCGACACGGGGACCGCCATCCCCAGAGCCACGGTCACGACGAAGCAAGACGTAAGTGATCGCATCGCGGTCCCTACGGCACGATGACGGTGTCGCCGATCTTCAGCTCGATGTTCTGCTTGAGCGCGGCGGGCTTGCCCTTCATGAAGTCCTTGTAGTTGAAGAAGTAGCTCTTCTGCTGGCCGTTCTCCGTCCGAACGATCTGGATCCGCTCCGTCTTGGCGTACTCCGCGACGCCACCCGCGATCGAAATGAGCTGCACCACGGTCAGGTGTTCGGTGAGCGGATAGGGGCCGCTCTTTCCGACCTGGCCGGTGATGTAGACGCGGCGGCTGTTGATCTGGCGGACGATGATGTTGACGGTCGGCTCCTCGTTCAGGAACTTCATCGAGGCTTTCACGACGGTCGCGCGCAGCTGTTCCGTCGTGAGGCCCGCGGCGGCGATTTCATTGATGAGCGGCAGCGTGATCTTGCCGTCGGGCCTGACGATGACGTCGGCGGACATGTCCTTATCGCGCCAGAAATTCACGGTCAGCGCATCGTCGGGCCCGATGACGTAGTCGGCCGGCGGGGTCACGCCGGCCGGCGGCGCCGGGGTCGGCGTCGGACCGGGGGTCGCCTTGCTGCCGGACGGTTTCGTCGGCGCGGACTGCGCCTGCACGATGACGCCGGACACGAGCGCGGCGCTCAGGCACCCGATAGCGACACGTATGGCAAGTCTCTGGAGTGACATTTTTGATTGCCTCATGACCTTCGCCCTTACCGGTATTCCTTAAAGGGGAGCTGGCAGTCGTGCTTGCGCAGAAAATTCAAGAAGCGCTTGTAGTCGCTGGCTTCCATGTTGAACAGGCGCAGCACGATCTTGTAGTTCCCACGCGCCTCTTCGAGGCCCTTGTGCACGAGCTCGCGCACGTTG
>DATIWF010000004.1:0-37730 GCA_035519535.1 Vicinamibacterales bacterium
TCGATGCGCTCGCGGGCGGTGAGCTTGCCGGCCTGGTGCTGGCGCTCGAGCCGATCGGCGCCGCCGCCCAGTTCGGCGAGGCGTTCGAGATGCGCCAGGCGCTCCGAAGGGGTCATCACGGCGGAGATTCTAGCAAGTTGGAAGTGAGACGCCAGAAGTTAGAACTTCGGAGCGCGCGCCGTCACTCCCGACTTCGAACTTCTAGCTTCCAACTTCTAACTTGACTCGCTACTAGACCTTGGCCCCCTGTGCCTTCTCCCAGTCCTTCAGGAACTTCTCGAGGCCGATGTCGGTGAGCGGGTGCTTGAAGCACTGCTCGATCACCGCGGCGGGACACGTGCAGATGTCCGCGCCCATCCGCGCCGCCTGGACGATGTGCATCGGGTGGCGCACGCTGGCGACCAGCACCTCGGTCGGGAAATCGAAATGGCCGAAGATCTCGACGATCTGACGAATCAGATCCATGCCGTCGGTCGAGATGTCGTCGAGCCGGCCGACGAAGGGGCTCACGTAGGACGCGCCGGCCTTGGCGGCAAACAGCGCCTGCGTCGCCGAGAAAATCAGCGTCGTGTTGATGCGGATGCCCTCGGACGACAGGGCCTTGATCGCCTTGATGCCCTCGCGGGTGAACGGAATCTTCACGACGACGTGGTCGTCGATTTTCGCGAGGTCGCGGCCCTCGGCGATCATGCTCGCCGTGTCGGTCGTCACGACCTCCGCGCTCACCGGGCCCTGCACCGTGCGGCAGATCTGCTTGATGATCGCGCGCGGGTCGCCCGTCTCCTTCGCCAGGAGCGACGGATTGGTCGTGACACCGTCGATGATGCCGAGCGGCACCAGCGCGTCGATGTCTTTGAGGCTGCCGGAATCGATGAAGATTTTCATAAAGACCTCAATTCACGCTCGCGCGACGACCGGGTTGGTGAGCGCGCCGACGCCCTCGACGTGGATCGTCACGGAGTCGCCCGGTTTGATCGGGCCGATGCCCGATGGCGTCCCTGTAGAAATGATATCGCCGGGCAGCAGCGTCATGACCGACGAGATGAATTCGACCAGCTCGGGGATCGTGAAGATCAGCTCGCGGCTGCGCGAGTCCTGGCGGAGGTCGCCGTTGACGTAGGCGCGGACCTGCAGGTCGCGTCCCTCGAGGCCGACCGCGATGCACGGCCCGATCGGCGCGAACGTGTCGAAGCCCTTGCAGCGGGTGTACTGGCTGTCCTTCGCCTGCAGGTCGCGCGCCGTGACGTCGTTCACGCAGATGAGGCCCAGGATGTGCTCGGCGGCCTGCGCGGCGCGGACCTTGAACGCCCGCTTGCCGATGACGAGCCCCAGCTCGGCCTCGTGGTCGATGCGGCCCGCCCAGGCCGGACACTCGATCGCCGCGCCCGGACCGATGACCGCCGTGGAGGGCTTGATGAAGAGCAGCGGCTCCTCGGGCAGCGGCTTGTGCTGCTCGGCCGCGTGGTCCTTGTAGTTCAGCCCGACGCAGACGATCTTCGACGGCGAGACCGGCGCCAGGATCCGAATCCCCTCGTGCGCGATCTCCGGCCCCTCGCGGTACTGGCCGAAGATGTCGCCCTCGACCAGCCGCCACCGCCCCTCGCGCTCCGCCGCATACAGCGACGCGCCGCCGTGCTCAATGCGATACAAACGCACCATCAAGAAAATCCTTGGTCGTTTCTGCCTTCTGCCTTCTGCCTTGCTACCGCGCGGTCGCAGTCTGCCGGTTCGATTCCGCGCTGCGATTCTGCCGCGGCGACGTATCCACCGCGACGACGGCGTACACGTAGGTCGTGCCGCGCGTGACCGTCGTGTCCTTGAACGTCGTCGCCGCAATCGGCGCGGTCATGAGCGGCAGCAGTCTGTCACCGCCGCCCTCGCCGCGCAAGACAATGTAACCGCCGACATCGTCTCCCGCGACCGCCGTCCACGACAACGTGACGGCGCCCTCCTCGGGAATCGCGCGCAAGTCGGTCGGCGCCGGCGGCGGAAACGTGTCCTCGGGCGTCGCGCATGCGGCCGCGCTCGCGGGCCCGTCGAGGGCGACCGCGCCGGACACGCTGACGGCGCGCACGACGAAGCAGCGCTCCTTGCCGAACTCGAGCGGCGTCGAGAACGCCGCGTCCTTGATCGGCGCCGCGCCCGACACGGGCGGGCCTGCCGGGTGGCCGTCGCGATCCGCGTCGTAGACCCGGAACGACAATCCCTCGGCCGGGCTCGTCCACGCGATCTTGAACGCGTGCTCGTCGTACGTGATCGACAGATTCGTCGGCGCGGCGACGTCGGTCGCGAGCGGCACGCTCAGCACCGGCGACGGCCCGCCGCGGCGATCCCGGCCCGACACGGCGACGACGACGTAGTAGCGCGTCGGCGCGCTCGATCCGTGCTCATTCGACCCGATCGGGTCTGCGAATGTGGTTGCGTTGCCCGGCAGCGGTTTGTCGCGATCGGCCGCCGGGACCGGCTTGCCCTCGGGCATCGGTCGGCGCACCGCAATCGCCGCCTTCAGATTCTGTTTCACCGCCAGCTTGGCCATCGTCGGCGCGGTGGTGCCCGCCGCCGCCGACATCTCGTAGATCTCGACGCGCTCCAGCACGGGAGGCGTGCTCCCGTCGGCGTTGGCGGCCGGCACGGTGAAGTGCAGCTCGACGCGGTCGTCGACGCGGCGGGCCGAGGCGTCGGCGATGCGGCCCGGCAGAGGATGCAGCGGCGGCAGCGGCGGGCCCTTCTTGCCGCAGGCGCCGGCGGCGCAGACGGCGAGCGTCCCGGCGAGGACTCGCACCGCGCGCCGATGCCTCACAGGATGTACCGCGACAGGTCGTCGCTTCGCACGATGTCGGCGAGCATCCGATCGACGTAGGCAGCGTCGATCTGGATCGATCGGCCGCTCAGGGCCGGCGCGTCGAACGACACCTCGTCGAGGAGCCGCTCCATGACCGTGTGCAAGCGTCGCGCGCCGATGTTCTCGGTGCGGTCGTTGACGATCGTGGCGAGCTCCGCGATGCGGGCCACGGCGTCCGGCGTGAACTCCAGCGTCACGCCCTCGGTCGCCATCAGCGAGGTGTATTGCTTGATGAGCGCGCTCTTCGGCTCCGTGAGGATGCGCACGAACTCGTCGCGCCCGAGCGCGTCGAGCTCGACGCGAATCGGGAACCGGCCCTGCAGCTCGGGGATCAGGTCCGACGGCTTGGAGACGTGGAACGCTCCGGCCGCGATGAAGAGGATGTGATCGGTGCGCACCATCCCGTGCTTGGTGTTGACCGTCGTCCCCTCGACGATCGGCAGGATGTCCCGCTGCACGCCCTCTCGGCTGACGTCGGGGCCGTGCGATCCCTCGCGCCCGGCGATCTTGTCGATCTCGTCCACAAAGATGATGCCGGCCTGCTCGACGCGCTCGATCGCCAGGCGCGCGACGCTCTCCATGTCGATGAGCTTCTGCGCCTCCTCCTGGGCGAGGTGCTCGAGCGCCTCCGGCACCGGGACTTTCCGACGCCGCGTCTTCCCCTGGAACATGCCGGGCAGCATGTCGCGCAGGTTGAGGCCGATCTCCTCGATCGACGACCCGGACATGATCTCGAACGACGGCATCGCGCGGTCGCGCAGCTCGACCTCGACGACCTTGCTGTCGAGCCGGCCGGCGCGCAGCTGCTCGCGCAACTTCTCCCGCGTCGTGTTCGCGTGCTCGGCCGCCATCTGCGCGTCGTGCGACGCGTCGCCGAACGACGAGGGCGGCGCGGGCGGCAGCAGCAGATCGAGCAGCCGCTCCTCGGCCGCGCGCCGCGCCTGCTCGCGCACTTCGGCCTGGCGCTCCTCGCGCAACATCTTCACGGCGATCTCGACCAGATCGCGCACCATCGACTCGACGTCGCGCCCGACGTAGCCGACCTCCGTGAACTTCGACGCCTCGACCTTGAGGAACGGCGACTGCGCCAGGCGCGCCAGCCGGCGCGCGATCTCCGTCTTGCCGACGCCGGTCGGCCCGATCATCAGGATGTTCTTCGGCGCCACTTCCTCGGCCATGTCGGGCGACAGGCGCTGGCGGCGGTACCGATTGCGCAAGGCGATCGCCACGGCCCGCTTCGCCTTCGCCTGCCCGACGACGTACTTGTCCAGCTCGGCGACGATGTCGCGCGGCGTGAGTGAATCGGCGAGCAGCGGCGTGCGCTCCGGCAGCAGGATGGGACTCATGACAGCTCTTCCAGCGTGACGCGGTTGTTCGTGTAGACGCAGATGTCGGCCGCAATCGCCATCGCGTGCTCGGCGATCGCGCGCGCGTCGAGCGTGCTGTGGCGGACGAGCGCCCGCGCGGCCGCCATCGCGAACGGCCCGCCCGATCCGATCCCCATCACGCCGTCGTCGGGCTCGATGAGGTCGCCCGTGCCCGAGACGAGGTACATCGCGCGCGGATCGGCGACGAGCATCATCGCCTCGAGCCGCCGCAGCGCCCGGTCGGTGCGCCAGTCGCGCGCGAGCTCGACCGCCGCGCGCTCGAGGTTGCCGCGCTGCTCCTCGAGCTTGCTCTCGAAGCGGCTGAACAACGCGAAGCCGTCGGCAGCCGTCCCGGCAAATCCGGCGAGCACGCGGTCGTGGTAGAGCCGCCGGACCTTGCGCGCCTGATGTTTGACCACCGTCTGGCCCAGCGTGACCTGGCCGTCGCTCGCCATCACCACCTTGCCCTGGTGGCGAAGTCCGAGAACTGTCGTGGCGTGGGTGTGGGGCATCGGAGACGCTCGGTGCGGGGCGGCCGGAATTCCGCAAAAACCGCGTGAAATTGCATCGTAGTGCCGTCCGCTCCCGAGGGCAAGGCTGGAGGACGCTTCGGGAAACAGCCTCTCAGTACGTGGCCATTTACGGGGCCTGGAACTGGCAGTAGAGTTGCACCACACGCAGTGGAGAGGTCCCCGGGACCTCCGGGAGGCTTGTATGGCCAAACCAACCTGCACGCTGATTTGCGCCGCAGTGGTGATGGCCCTTGCCGCGCCTCAGTGGGTCAACGCGCAAGCGGTGCCCCGCTCCAGCGCGCCAGGCTCGTCGTCCTCCGGCAACTCAGGATCGAGCTCCAACGGATCGTCCGCGTCGCCCGCCAACACGGCCGTTGTGCGCCCAGGGCCTTCGGAGACGAATGTGCCGGAGTCGCCCAGGGCCGCGCCGGCCGACCAGCGCGGCGGCGGCGCCCGCTCCGCGCCGTCCGGCGCCAGGACGGGTTCTACCGCGCAACCGCGTCCGAGCGGGTCTAGCGCGCAACCGGCCGGGAGTCCGCGCGCGTCGGCGCCGGGCGGTCCGCCACCAAATGGGGCGCCGGGCACGGCCGTCGGCCGGTACCGTAACGGACAACCCACGCAGGGCACCGCCGTACCGCGCCAGCCCGGGAATTATCCGGGCTATCCGATCTACGGCTATCCCGGCTACGGCTATGGGTACTGGTATCCGTGGTACGGACCGGGGTTCGGCTACGGATACGGCTACTACAACCCGTGGTGGTACGGCAGCTTCGGCTTCTACGGCGGGTACCCGTACGGCTACGGCGGCTATGGCGCGTATAGCGGCGGCGGGTACGCCGGTGAATATCAGAGCGTCGCGACCGGATCGATCCGGCTGCGCGTGAGCCCCGAGACCGCAAAGGTGTACATCGACGGCACGCTCATGGGCACCGTCGATGACTTCAACGGCCTCGGCCATCACCTCGATCTGCCCGCGGGGCAGCACCAGATCGAACTGCGGGCCGATGGCTACGAGACGTACACCGGCACGATCGACGTGCTCGTCGGCAAGACGATGACCGAGCGGGTCTCGCTCAACAAGAAGAAGTGAGCGCGCGCCGCGTGCAGTCGGTCGTCGCGGGCGTCTCGCTTGCGTACGACTTCGTCACGGGCGTTCTGTTGTTCGTGGCGACCGACCGCATGGCGGCGTGGTTCGGCGTGCCGGTCCCCGACCCGGCGATCTTCGTCAAGCTCAACGCACTGTTCCTGATGGCGGTCGGACTCGGCTACCTGCAGCCGCTGCGCGCGCCCGAGGCGCATCGCGCGTACCTCTGGGTGTTTGGCGTGCTGCTGAAGGGGGGCGGCGCGGCCGTGTTCCTGGCGGATCACTATCTCAACGGCTCGCCCGCGTCGTTTCTGCTCTTCGCGGCGAGCGACGGCACGCTGGCCGCGGCCACGCTCGTGGCGCTCGCCTGGCGCAACGGTGGAGGCGCCACCGCCGCCGCGCGCCGGTAACGTCCCAACCAGTGATAGAGCGGCAGGCCGGCGGTGATCACCGCCAGGCCGGCGAGCGACGTCCCCGGGTTGTTCCAGATCTCGTTGACCACCATCACGAAACTGGCCACGACGAACAGCGCCGGCGCCACCGGGTAGCCGAGCGCCTTGAAAGGCCGCTCGGCGTGCGGGTCGCGGCGACGCAGCACGAAGAGCGCCACCACCGCGATTCCAGAAAACAGCACGACGGAAAAGCCGGTGTACGCGACGAGCTGCGAGAGGGTGCCCGACAGGACGAGCACGCTGCTCCACGCGGCCTGCGCCGCGATGGCGGGCATGGGCGTGCGAAACCGCGGATGCACGCGGCCGGCCGACGAGAGGAACACGCCGTCGCGCGCCATCGCGTAGTAGATGCGCGGCCCGGTGAGGACCATGGCGCTGACGCTGGCCGCGATGCCGACGATCGTGAAGACCGCGATGAGGTTGCCCGCGGCGAACCCGAACAACCGCTCCGCGACGACGTCGGTCAGCCGGCCGCTTGGCAGCGATGCCAGGTCGCCAATCGGCACGGCGTAGAGGTAGAGCAGGTTGAGCGCGCAGTAGACGGCGATGACGGCCAGCGTGCCGAACCCCAGCGCGCGCGGCACGTTCCGGTTGGGATCGCGGATCTCCTCCGCGACGTACGACGCGGCGTTCCAGCCGGAGTACGCGAACATGATCGGAATCAGCGCCAGGAGCCAGCCCGTGACCGGCGAGGCCACGGCGTGCGCGCTGCCGGCCTGCGCAAACGATCCCCGGCCGACCGAGAGCCCGAGCGCGATGAACACCATGATCGCCAGCAGTTTCACCGCGGCGAGCAGGTTGTGCACGAACCGGCCCGACCCGTGCAGGTGCACGAGCGAGAGGATGAAGATCCCGCCGATCGCCACGAGCGATTGCGGTGAGACCACGAGCGGCACGTACGGGAGCGGGATCGTCAGGAGCGGCGTCTGGTCGGCGGCCGCCGGGATGAAGCGGCCGAGATAGTCGGCGAGCGCGACGGTGCCCGCGGCAATCGCCCCGGAAAACCCGGCGACGAACGACGTCCAGCCGGTGAGGAACGCCGCCACCGGCCCGAACGCGTCGCGCAGGTAGACGTACTCGCCGCCCGCGTGCGGCCGCAGCGTCGCGAGCTCGGCGTACGCCATCGCGCCCGCGAACGCGAGGACGCCGCCCACGGCCCAGCCGGCGAGCATCGCCCAGCCGGAGGGGACGAGCCCGGCCACCATGACAGGAATGAAGAAGATGCCGCCGCCGACGACGTTGGAGATGACGATGGCGGCGGCGTCGTACGGACCCAGGCGGCGCGCCAGCGTCGCGCCCGCCGCGGCCCCCGGCGCGCCGACGCCGCGCGCCTTCACGGACGACCGGTCGCGGATTTCACGTGCGGCAGGATCTGACGGTCGAGCTTCACTTCACCGATCGGCACGATCGTGCCGCCGCGGCGCGCGAAGATCTTCGCCGTCACGTCCTTGAACAGGCTGTGCGCGAACAGATCCGCGCGCGGCTCCTCGAGCGTGTAGCCGACGCGGCAGCGCACCGTCAGCGGATCGGACTTGCTCCCCGCCCTGATCGTGTCGTTGCCGACGCTCTGCACGAGCGTCGACTCCCACTCGCCGTCCTCTCCGTCCCGCCAGTACGCGACGGTCAGCTCGAGCCCCGTCAGGTTCTGGGGCGACGAGTTCTCGAGGCGGAACGTGACCGAGGGAACCAGGTAGTTCTTCCCGTCCTTCAGGCCGTCGTCGTAGTAGCCCGACACGACGTCGGTGACTTTGAGCGCCTGTCGGAGATCCACGTCGGGACCGCAGGCGGCCCCCATGGCGAGGACGACGAACGCGGCGGCGAGGACGAGAGGCCGGTGGAGCATGGCCCGGCGATTGTAGATCAGTACCGCTTTTCGATGATCTTGGCCTTGGCGTCGTCGCGCGTGATCTTGCCTTGCCTGAATGCGGTCAGGTCGGCGGCGGAGATGACGAGGACCAGCTTGCGCGAGACGTCGGGATAGAGCGCGCCCCGGTTCACTTCAAACCCGCTCGCGGCGATCTCGAGCCGCTCGCCGTCCTTGAGCGGCAGGCCGCTGGAGTTGTCCAGCAGCGCGTCGATGAGCGCTTCGCGCGCGAAGGCGGTGTATTCCTTGTCCGGCTGGAAGCTCCCCCGCAGCACCGGCGACTGCGCCATCGGGTCGGCGGCCACGACACCTTGCCCGCTGACTCGGCTCGGTCCCTGCGCGACCGGCATCGCCGGCGTGGACGCCGCCTGCGTCTGCTGCTGTTGGTCCTGAAGGAGCTTCATCAGGTCGATGCCGGCGCTCAGCAGGAGCGGGATCTGGACATTGAAGACGGGCCCTTCGAGCGTCGGCACCCACTGCGCGACGGGCTCGGTCGCCGGCGAGAGCTGCACGCCGGGGACGACTTCGTTGGCGCGCTCGGCCAGCCGCTCGCCGGCGCGCAGCACGGCCTGCTTCAGCGCGGTCTCGTAGAGGCGGATCTGAAAGCGCGCCTGCGAGTCCGTGGCGTCAGGCTGCACCTGCTGCGCGGCGAGGGGCGCCACGAGGGACAAACCAAGACCGACCACCAATGCGCGTGACGACACGACGGCACTCCCTGACATGGCTAGCGACCCGGGTTCTGCTGCGACAGCACCGACGACATCTGCTGGCGCAGCGATTCAATCTTGCCGTCCTCGCTCTTCTGGACGGTGATCATATCGTTGTTGAGTTTCATGATCAGGTTGATCAGCTGGTCGTAGCGCCGGTCGTGCGTGAGCTGCAGCGCGCGGACCTGCTGGAGCGTGGCCTGATTGCCGTCGCCGCCCTGCGAGTGCGCCGAGATCAGGCGCACGCGCGCGTCCATCTCGCTGCGCATGCCGTCCACGATCTGCGCGCGCAGCGCGTCGAGCTCCGCGCGGCTGACACCCGCCGGGACGACCTGAGCGGACACGGCGGGCGCGACGGCCGGCGCCTGGCGCTCCATGAACGCGTGCGTCACGACACCGCCCGCGGCGCCGAACAGAAACATGATCGCGGCGGCGGCGGCCATCGCCCAGGCCGGCACGAGGCGCCAGGACGGCGCGACGCGCGCGGGCGCGAAGGGCTTCCACACCGACTCGTGCGCCGGCACGTCCCAGGCCAGCAGATCCTGCCGCACGGCGCGGAGGCCCCGAATCTCGTCGCGGCACTCGGCGCACGTCTCGAGGTGCCGGTCGATCTCGGCCCGCTCGCGCGGATCGCACTCGTCGTACACGTATCCAATCAGGCGTTCGCGTTCGTCGCACATGGCTGGCATCTACCTCGGCTCAAAGACTTTCATAGCGTGCGCGTCGGAGGCTCGCCTCTTCGGCCTGCCGCCGCTCCAGGCGGCGGCGAAGCACTGAGAGCCCCTGATAGAGACGCGTCTTCACCGTGCTCAGCGGGCACTCGAGCATGCCCGCAATCTCCTGAAACGTGAGGCCGTGATACTCCTTCAGGAGAATCGCGGTCCGCTGCTCCTCCGGCAACTCCGCCATCGCCTTCGCCACGGCGTCCGACATCTCCCGTCGCGCCACGAGCTCCTCGACCGACTCGGTCGGGTGCGCTTGCTCATCGGCCAGCTCGACGGGGTCCGTGCCCTCGGGCACTTGCACGATCGGCGCGCGGCGCTCCCGCCGCACCCAGTCCCGGCACAGATTCAGCGTGATGCGGTAGAGCCAGGACGAAAACTTCGCTTCACCCTTGAACCCTTTGAGCCCGCGATAGGCTCGGAGGAAGGCTTCCTGCACGACGTCGCGCGCGTCTTCCTCCCGGCTGAGCGTCCGGTACGCCAGGGCGTAAATCGGCCGCTCCCAGCGCGACACCAGCTGGTTGAAACTGTCGAGGTCGCCCGCCTTGGCGCGGGCGACGAGTTCCTCATCCGTCAGGGTCATCAGGGCGCCTGACCGCGTGACCAGCCGCGCCCTCGGGCCGGTCCCGCGTCCTGCCTCATTAGACGGCCCGCCCGGCAGACAAGTCTGTACTGCCCCAGGGGACCACCCGCGGCCAGTATAGCGCCCGTGCCCGCGTCGAGCGCTCGCAACGGCAAGGCACTGACGGGCCGCAGTTTAAGTCGTGGTACACTCTGCCACGATACCCGGGGCAGAGGCTGAATTCGCTGCAATGAAGAGCATGGCCGACGATCAGTATCTGACGACGGAGGAGGTCCTCGATTACCTCCACCTGAATCTGCGGACCGTCTACCGGCTGGTCAAAGCCGGGAAAATTCCCGCGATCCGGATCGGCCGGCAGTGGCGCTATCGCAAACGCGACATCGAAGCGTGGCTGGCGGCGAACCGACAGTACGCGCGCCGCGCCGGCGTCGAGGGCTTCGAGCGTCCGCGCGTGCTCGTGGTCGACGACGAGGAGTCCGTGCGCAATCTCGTCGCGAAGACGCTCGCGAAGGACTGCCAGGTCGACACCGCATCGGACGGTCCGACCGCCGTCGATCGCCTGCATGAGACCGAATACGATCTTGTGATCACCGACCTGCGCATGCCCGGCATGGACGGCCTGTCGGTCATTCGCGAGGCGCGCCGCCATTCCGAAGTGCCGATCATCGTCATCACGGGCTACTCGACGGAGGCCAACGCGATCGAGGCGCTGAACCTCGGGACGATGGGCTACCTGACGAAGCCGTTCCGCATGGACCGCCTCGTCGCGATCGCTCGTCGCGCGCTGGGCGTGCCGGCTGAGGTCGAATCGCCGCCGTCCACGTGATCCAGCTTTCCAGCCTCACAAAGTCGTTCGGCGATCGGATTCTCCTCGACAACGTCACCTGGCAGGTCTCTGACGGCGACCGTGTCGGTCTGTGCGGGCCCAACGGCTCGGGCAAGACGACGCTGCTGCGCATCCTGGCGGGGCTCGACGAGGCCGACCGCGGCCAGGTCGTCAAACCGGCGAAGCTGACGGTCGGCTATCTGCCGCAGGACGGGCTCGAGCACGCCGGTCTGACGCTCGCGGCCGAAGCCGCGACGGTCTTTCAGCCGCTCATCGACGCGCGCGCCGAGATCGATCGGATCGAGCACGCGCTGGCGGATCCGTCGCTGCCCGACGGCGAGCACGAGACGCTGCTCGTCCGCTACCACGAGCTCACCGATTTCTTTCGCCGGGAGGAGGGACACAGCATCGACCTGCGCGTCTCGCAGGTGCTCGAGGGCCTGGGCTTTTCGCGCGCCGACTTCGAGAAGCGGACCGAGACGTTCTCCGGCGGGTGGCAGATGCGCATCGCGCTGGCGAAGCTCCTGCTCGGCCGGCCGACGCTCCTGCTGCTCGACGAGCCGACGAACCATCTCGATCTCGACGCGCGCAACTGGCTCGAGGAGTACCTCTCGACGTATCCCCATGCGGTGATCCTCGTCTCGCACGACCGCTACTTCCTCGACGCCGTGGTGACCCGCATCGCCGAAATTTCGCTCAGGACGATTACGGATTACATCGGCACGTACTCGCAGTTTCTCGTCGAACGCGACGCCCGCCTCGAGCGGCTTCGCAAGGCGAAGCAAGAGCAGGACGAAGAGATCGGGCGGATGCGCGCGTTCATCGATCGGTTCCGGTATCAGGCGACCAAGGCCGCGCAGGTCCAGAGCCGGATCAAGATGCTCGAGAAGATCGTCCCGATCGAGGTCCCCCCCGAGCGCAAGCGCGTTCACTTCACGTTCCCGGCGTGTCCCAAGAGCGGCCGGACGGTGATCGAGCTCGACCACGCGAGCAAGGCGTACGGCGACCTCACGGTCCTCGACCAGGTGAGCCTCCACGTCGAGCGGGGCGATCGCATCGCGCTCGTCGCGCCGAACGGCGCCGGCAAGTCCACGCTGATGCGGCTGCTCGCCGGCGTCGAACCGCCGGACCGCGGCAAGCGCCGTCTCGGCCATCAGGTGGTGATGCAGTACTTCGCGCAGGACGAAGCCGCCACGCTGGATCCGGCGAAGACCGTCTACGAGACAATGGAGGCCGATTCGCCGGTCGGCATGGTGCCGATGATCCGCAACATCCTCGGCGGCTTCCTGTTCTCAGGTGACGACATCTACAAGCGCGCGGGCGTGCTGTCGGGCGGCGAGCGCACGCGGCTCGCGGTCGCGCGCATGCTGCTCCGCCCCGCGAACACGCTGCTCCTCGACGAGCCGACGAACCATCTCGACCTCGACTCGAAGGACGTCCTGCTCGAAGCGCTCGCCGATTTCGGCGGCACGCTGATCTTCGTCTCGCACGATCGGTATTTCGTGGACCGGCTCGCCTCGAAGGTCGTCGAGGTCGGCCACGGCGCGGTCGAGGTCTACCCGGGCACGTACGAGGAGTTCCTCTGGAGCAAGGCCCGGCGCGCGCAGGTGACCGCCGCCCCGGCGCCGGGCCCGGCCCCCACGCGAGCCCAGCACGGGAAGTCTCCGGCCGGGGCACGCCCGGCCGCGACCATCCCTGCCCGATCCTCCAGTCCGCCGCCTGCCACGCCGACATATGAAGAGAAGAAGCGGGTCGATGCCGAAGCGAGGCGCCGCCGCCGGAACCAGGAAGACCGGGCCAGGCGGGTGGCGGACCTCGAGGCCCGGATTGCCGAGCGGGAGCAGGCCATCAAGTCGCTGGAGTCCCAGATGGCCTCTCCGAGGTTCTTTGACGACCGTGCGGCCGCCGAAACTGTAATCAGGCAGCACCAAACCCTGATGTGGGAGGTCGGCGACCTGATGAACCAGTGGGAGGCACTTCAGGCCGAAATGCCACCAGATTGAGTCAATTTCGTTACAGATTTGTAATTCAGGCCTGTTTTTGTAATCATTCGAGCCGGCACCGGCGCCTGCGGCCCTCGACACCAGCCACATTTTCGTGGTTTGCCGCGGGAAAAGACCGGGTACAGCCCTTGCCTTTGTCTGAATGACGTGCGCGAAGCGCACACACACAGGATCAGGATGGAGACGGCGCGCCCAGCGAGCTCAATCAAGGTGAGTCCGGCAGACCGGCGGCTTCTTCGCGTGGACGCCCCGCGGCGGCCCGTCGAGGATCCGCTTGCTGACCGGTTCTTCCGGCACCTGGTGTTGAACCTCCGCACCGGGGTCCTCGCCATTACCCGCGACGGACGCGTGGCCGCGATCAACGACATCGCCTACCGCGTGCTCGGCCTGACGGCCCGGTCCGGCGACGTGGGCCGGCCGTTCGCCGAGGTGCTCCACGATTGTCCCGAAGTGGCACGCGTCCTCCAGCAGGCATTCGACACCGACGATCTCCCCAACCGCGCCGAGATGCGCCTCCGCAAGACCGGTCGGGCGATGGGCTACTCGCTCTCGCCGATCGTGGACGATGAGGGGCGCAAGATCGGCGCGACGCTTTTCTTCAAGGACCTGACGCGCGTCGAGCAGCTCGAGGAGCGCGAGCGTCTGCGCGATCGTCTCGCGGCGCTCGGCGAGATGGCCGCCGCGATCGCGCACGAAGTCAAGAATCCGCTCGCGAGCATCGAGGTCGCAGCGGGCATTCTCAAGCGCCAGCTGCCGACGCAGCCGGATCAGCGCGACGCGCTCGAGACGCTCGACGACATCATCAAGGAAGCGAAGATGGCCAACGCCATCGTCGTCGAGGTGCTCGAGTTCGTCAGGCCGATTCAGCTGCAGGTCGAGCGCGTCTCGCTCGACGAGGCGCTGAAGGACTCGATCACGCTCGCGGAGGGCAAGCAGGCGCGCGGCGCCGTGTCGATCGACATGGACATCGCGCCGGACGTCCCGGAGCTCCTCGCCGATCCGCACCAGCTGCGCCAGCTGTTCTCGAATCTCATGGCCAACGCCTTCGAGGCGCTGGGCGGCGAGGGCCACGTGTCGATTCGCGCCGGCGTGCTGGCCGACGAGGAACCGGCGGGCTCGACCGAGCCCCCGGTGCCGCAGGTCGTCGTCGAGGTCCGGGACACGGGCCCCGGGATCGCGCACGACGACCTCGAGCGCATCTTCAGTCCATTTTTCACGACCAAGCCGCAGGGCACCGGCCTGGGCCTGGCGATCGTCCGGAAAGTGGTCGATGCGCACGACGGACACATCGACGCCATCTCTGCACCCGGGCGCGGCGCGACGTTTCGCGTCACGCTGCCCGTCGTGCCGACCGAACGCACTCTAGGGAGATAGACGGATGGGACGCATTCTTGTTGTCGACGATCATGATTCTCTGCGCAAGGGCCTCGTTCGCGCGCTGGCCAATGCCGGCCACGACGTGGAGGAGGCCCCGAACGGCACGGTCGCGATCGAGCGCCTGCAGGACAGCCAGTTCGACGTCGTGCTGACCGACCTGCGGATGGGCGGCGCCGACGGGATGGACGTGCTGCGCACGACGCGCTCGATCCAGCCGAGCGCGGCGGTGATCCTCATGACGGCGTTCGGGTCGATCCACACGGCCGTCGAGGCCATGAAGATCGGCGCGTTCGACTTCGTCCAGAAGCCGTTCGAGATCGAGGAGATGGAGCTCAAGATCGAGAAGGCGATCGAGCTCCGCCACCTGAAGTATCAGGTGGACTACCTCCGGCACGAGCAGCAGGACATCTACAACTTCGACCGCATCGTCGGCGCGAGCGGCGCGCTGCAGCAGGTCCTGACGATCGTCAAGAAGGTCGCGCGGAGCAACTCGACGATCCTCATCCGCGGCGAGACGGGCACGGGCAAGGAGCTCATCGCGGGGGCGATCCACCACAACTCGCTGCGGTCCAACCGGGCGTTCGTCAAGGTCAACTGCGCGGCGCTGCAGGAGAACCTGCTCGAATCTGAACTGTTCGGGCATGAAAAGGGCGCCTTCACGAGCGCGGACAAGCAGCGCATCGGGCGCTTCGAGCAGGCCGACGGCGGCACGCTGTTCCTCGACGAAGTCGGGGACATGAGCCCGAGCACGCAGGCCAAGATCCTGCGCGTGCTGCAGGAGCACGAATTCGAGCGGCTGGGCGGCACGCGCACGCTGCGCGTGGACGTGCGCATCATCGCCGCGACCAACCGCAACCTCACGCAGATGGTGCAGGAGGGTCGCTTCCGCGAGGATCTCTTCTACCGCCTGAACGTCGTCTCGGTGGACATGCCGGGCCTGCGGGACCGCAAGGAGGACATCCCCGCGCTCGCGGAGTTCTTCGTGCGCCGGTTCGCCAGCGAGCTGAAGAAGAAGGTCGAGGGCATCCATCCGGACGCGCTGAAGGTGCTGATGCGCCACAACTGGCCGGGCAACATCCGCGAGCTCGAGAACGTCGTCGAGCGGGCGGTGCTCCTGGCGGACGGCGGCACGGTGGGCGTCGACGATCTCCAGATCGGCGAGCACACGCCCGCGCCCGGCGCCAACGGCGGCGATCGCGCGCCGGCGGTCAAGATCCCGCCGACAGGCATCCCGCTCGAGGAGATCGAGCGCCAGGCGGTGGTCGAAGCGCTCAGGATGTCGAACTGGGTGCAGAAGGACGCGGCGGAGCTGCTCGGGATCAGTCCGCGCGTCATGAACTACAAGATCAAGATTCTCAACATCGAGATTCCCAGAAGCCGACGGGTCGTCGCCGAGGCTGTCTCCAGCAGCTAGTCGGGGCTGGGGACCGACGCACGGGCGTGCGAGCAGACATAGATGGCGTTCAAGTTCGGAGACACCGTCGAGTTCCGCCAGCCTTCCGACCCGCCGGAGAGCACGCCGCCGGTCGATCGGAACCGCTACGACGTGAGCCGCATCGTCGGCTCGAGCGGCGCGCTGAAGCACGTCCTCAAGATCGTCAAGAAGGTCGCGCACAGTAATTCCACCGTCTTGATTCGCGGCGAGACGGGCACCGGCAAGGAACTCATCGCCGGGGCGATTCACTACGGGTCGCCGCGCGCGGATCGCGCGTTCGTCAAGGTGAACTGCGCGGCGCTGCAGGAGAACCTGCTCGAGTCCGAGCTCTTCGGCCACGAGAAGGGCGCGTTCACGGGCGCCGACCGGCTGCGTATCGGCCGGTTCGAGCAGGCCGATGGCGGCACGCTGTTCCTCGACGAAGTCGGCGACATGAGCCAGAGCACGCAGGCGAAGATTCTGCGCGTGCTGCAGGAGCAGGAGTTCGAGCGGCTGGGCGGCACGCGCGGGATCAAGGTCGACGTCCGCATCATCGCCGCGACCAACCGCAACCTCGGGCAGATGGTGCAGGACGGCCGGTTCCGCAAGGACCTGCTCTACCGGCTGCACGTCGTGTCGATCGACATGCCGCCGCTCCAGCACCGGAAGGACGACATCCCGCTGCTCGCGCAGCACTTCCTCCATCGATTCGCGGCCGAGCAGAACAAGACGCTTGATGGCATCAGCCCGGAGGCCGTCAAGGTCCTGATGTGCCACGACTGGCCAGGCAACATCCGCGAGCTCGAGAACGTCATCGAGCGCGCGGTGCTGCTCGCGGAGGGCGCGCTCGTCACGGTCGCCGATCTGCAGATCGGCGAGAGCCTCGCCTGGACGGCCGAGCACGACCACACGCCCGCCGTGCGGATTCCGCCGGCGGGCATCGCGCTCGAGGAGATCGAGCGGCAGGCGCTCCTCGAGGCGCTCAGGATGTCGAACTGGGTGCAGAAGGACGCCGCCACCCTGCTCGGCATCAGCCCGCGCGTGATGAGCTACAAGCTCAAGGTCTTCAAGATCGAGACACCCAACGGCCGACCGTCAGAGTAGGGGGCCCCTCACTTGGCGCGCGGGTGCGCCTGGCGGTAGACGTCGAGCAGGCGCTTGACGTCCAGATGCGTGTACCGCTGCGTCGTGCTCAGGCGCGCGTGGCCGAGCAGGTCCTGAATCGCGCGGAGGTCGGCGCCCGCCTGCAGCAGGTGCGTCGCGAAGGTGTGGCGCAGCGCGTGCGGGCTGATGCCCCGCGCGATTGCCGCCTCGCGCACGTACCGCCGCACGATCCGGTCGACGCTCCTCGTCGTCAGCCGCCCGCCGCGAAGGTTGAGGAAGAGCGCCTGCCGCCGGCGGGTCTGACGGTTCGGGCGCGGCCCGGCACGCGGGCGCTCCGGCCGCGTAGCGAGGCCCGCCGCATCGCGCTGCATCGCCCGAATGGCCTCCGCCGCGGAGCGGTTGAACGGCACCAGCCGCTCCTTCCCGCCCTTGCCGCGCACTCGGACGATGCGGCCGGAGAGATTGATGTCGTCGAGATCGAGATCCACGAGCTCGCTGAGGCGCAGCCCGGACGCGTAGAACAGCTCGAGAATCGCCCGATCGCGACGGCCCGCCGGCGTGTTCACGTCCGGCGCGTCGAGCAGACGCGTGGTCTCGTCGGCCGCCAAGTGTTCCGGCAGCGTGTGCTCCTTGCGCGGTGCGCCCAGCAGGGCCGTGGGGTCATCGGCGATCGCGCCCTCGCGCACGAGATAGCGGGCGAACGTCCGGAATGCCGCGAGCCGCCGCGCCGCCGACGCGCGGCTGTTGCCGCGCGTGTTGAGCTCCTCGAGAAACGTGCGCACGCCCTCCGTGTCGAAACGGGTCACGGGCACCTCGCTCGGGCGGCACTCGCCCTGCGCCGCCAGACTCGCGAGGAGCTGCGTCAGATCCGTCTCGTAGGCACGCAGGGTATGGGCGGAGACGTTGCGGTTGTAGCGAAGGAACTCGAGAAACCCTCGAATCTGATCCTTCAACATCACGACGTGACACCGGGAGCATGTTCCATCGCCGTCCCGGAAAATACTCCCGGTGGGACCTGCGCCATCCAGCCGCGCAGATCCTCGAGCGCGCGCGCGCTCGTCGCGAGTTGACGATCGTGGCGGCTCTTGGGCGGCGCCGCGAGCGGCGGCAGAATGCCGAACGTGATGTTCGTCGGATCGTAGTGCCGCGGATCGGCGTGCGATACGTAGTAGCCAAGCGCGCCAATCGCCGTCGTGCGCGGCGGCGCGACCGCCCGAAGGCCCTGCGCCAGCCGCGCAGCGTTGCGGCCGGCCATCAGGCCCGACGCGGCCGACTCCACGTAGCCCTCCACGCCCGACACCTGCCCCGCGAAAAACAGATCGGGCTGCGACCGCGTCTGCCACGTGTCGAGGAGCACCGTCGGCCCGTTGATGTACGTGTTGCGATGGATCATCCCGAACCGCACGAACTCCGCCTGCTCGAGGCCCGGAATCATCCGCAGCACGCGCGCCTGCTCGCCCCATTTGAGCTGCGTCTGGAATCCCACGAGGCTGAAGTGATCGCCGGCGAGATTGTCCTGCCGGAGCTGCACGACGGCGTGCGGGCGCCGCGCCGTGCGCGGATCCTGGAGCCCGGCCGCCTTCATCGGCCCGAAGCGCAGTGTCTCCAGTCCCCGGTGCGCCATCACCTCAATCGGCAGGCAGCCCTCGAAGAACTTCGTGGAGTCAAAATCGTGGACGGCGGCTTTTTCGGCCGAGACGATGGCCGCGTGGAACGCCTCGTATTCGTCCTTCGTGAACGGACAATTCAGATAATCTCCGGCGTCCCCCGCCGGCTCGCTCGCGGCCTCGGCGGGCAGGCCGCCCGTCCTCAGACTCCTGTCCCAGCGCGATTGCCGGAAGACCCGGCTCATGTCGATCGTCTCGGCGAGAACGATCGGACTGATCGCGTCGAAGAACGCCAGGTGCTCGTGCCCGACGAACGCCGCGATGTCGGCCGAGAGTGCGGTCGACGTCAGCGGGCCGGTCGCGACGATGACCGGAGAGCCGGGACGCGCCTCGGGCAGGCGCGGGATCTCCCCGCGTTCGATGCGGATCAGCGGATGGGAGCGAATGGCCTCGGTCACGCCCGCGGAGAACAGCTCGCGATCGACGGCCAGCGCCGCGCCCGCCGGCACGCGCACCTCATCGGCCACGCGCATGACGAGCGAGCCCAGCCGCCGCATCTCTTCTTTCAGCAGCCCGACCGCGTTGTCCAGCTTGTCGCCGCGAAACGAGTTGCTGCAGACGAGCTCGGCGAGCTTGTCCGTCTTGTGCACGGCCGTCGGGACGACGGGCCGCATCTCGTGGATCGTGACGGGCACGCCCATCGACGCCGCCTGCCATGCGGCTTCGCTGCCGGCGAGACCGCCGCCGATGATGCGCACCATCACATGAATAGTAATCCGTCAGGCCCAAGAGGACAGGCCCAAGCCCCTAGACGAGCAGGCGCCAGGCATCAGGCAGAGGCATTGGGGAGCACCCCGCACTCGTTCCGTGCCCTACGCACCCGTCGCGGCCGCCGGCTCGAGCTCCTCGCTGCGCACATAGTCGCACGCCTCGTTCGCGCAGACGAGCTGGCGCCCGTGACGCTTCGTGATCTTCTCGGTGAGGAACGTCCAGCCGCACTTGGGGCACGGCTCGAGCACGGGCTTGTTCCACAGCGTGAAGTCGCACTTCGGGTAGTTCACGCAGCCGTAGAACACCTTGCCGCGCCGGGACTTGCGTTCGGCGACGTCGCCGCCGTCCTTGGGGCATTTGACGCCGGTGAGCTTCTGCTTGACGTACTTGCACTCCGGATAGCCCGTGCACGCGGTGAACTCACCGAACCGGCCGTGCTTGATGACGAGATTCTTGCCGCAGTTCGGGCATCGCTCCTCGAGGATTTGATCCGGCCGCGCCGCGGCCACGCCCTGCTTCGTCGCGATGATCTTCCGCGTCGTCTTGCACTCCGGATACCCGGTGCACGCGAGGAACATCCCGAAGCGGCCGCGCTTGACGACCATCGGCCGCCCGCAGTTCTCGCACGTCTCGTCGAGCTCCTCGGTGGACTGGTCGCCGGGCGCCTCGATCTCCTTCGTGTTGTCGCAGTCGGGATAGCGGCTGCACGCGAGGAAGAGCCCGAACTTGCCGGACTTTTCGACCATCTCGCCCAGCCCGCACTTGTCGCACTTGATGCCGGTCGGCTGCCCTTCCTTGAAGTTGGGCATCTCCTTGGCCGCGCGCTTCAGGTCCTTCTTGAACTTCACGTAGAAGTCCCTGAGCGTCTCGGCGTAGCCGGCCTTGCCCTGCTCGATCTCGTCGAGCTGCTCTTCCATGCGCGCGGTGTACTCCACGTCGAGGATGTCGTCGAACACCGGATGCAGCAGCTTGTCCACGAGCCGCCGTCCGAGCACCGTCGGCCGGAACTTGCCTTCGATCTTGTTGACGTACTCGCGCGCCTGCAGCACGGAGATGATCGACGCGTAGGTGCTCGGCCGGCCGATGCCGTCCTCCTCGAGCGCCTTGACGAGCGATCCCTCGTTGTAGCGGGGCGGCGGCTGCGTGAACTTCTGCTCGGGCTTGATCTCGCGGGCCTCGAGCGTCTGGCCCTCTTTGAGCGATGGCAGGACGCCCGTCGACGGCGCTTCCTCCGATTCGGCGGCGCCAGCGGCCGGCTGCGACGGCTGCTCCGTCCGCTCGCTCTCCTCGGCTTCCTGCGTTTCGACGCCGTACGCCGCGAGCCAGCCCGCGAACTTCGGCACGGAGCCCTTCGCACGGAAGAGGTACTCGCCCGCGGTGATGTCCACCGACGTGTCGTCGAACAGCGCCGGCGTCATCTGCGACGCGAGGAACCGCTCCCAGATCAGGTGATACAGATAGTACTGGTCCGGCGTGAGGAACGCCCGCACGGCCTCCGGCGGGTATTTCATGGAGGTCGGCCGGATCGCTTCGTGCGCGTCCTGCGCCGAGGACTTGAGCTTGTAGCGATTCGGCTGGTCGGGCACGTACGCGTCGCCGAACTGCACCTTCACGAACTCACGGACCTCGTCGAGCGCCTGCTCGGACACGCGCACCGAGTCCGTGCGCATGTACGTGATGAGGCCGATCGGCGCCTCCTCGCCCGGCAGCTCGATGCCCTCGTAGAGCTGTTGGGCGACCATCATCGTCTTCTTGACCGGGAAGCGCGAGGCCTGCTGCAGCTTGCTCGTGATGAACGGCGGAATCGCGTGCTTCTTCCGCTCCTTCTGCGTGACCGAGGAGACGATGAACGTCGCGCGTTTGAGATCCTCGAGGACGGCGTCGGCTTCCGCCTGGTTCCGCACCTTCGCAGCCGCCTCGCCCTTGCGAACGAGCCTCGCCTCAAATTCCGGCGGCTCAGGTCCGGCCAGTCGCGCGGTGATGTGCCAGTACTCCTCCGGCACGAACGCTTCGATCTCGCGCTCGCGATCGCAAATCAGCTTGAGGGCGACCGATTGGACGCGGCCCGCCGACAGGCCCCGGCGCACTTTGTCCCACAGGATCGGGCTGATCTTGTAGCCGACCAGGCGATCGAGCACGCGGCGCGCCTGCTGCGCGTCCACCATCTTCATGTCGATCTCGCCCGGGTGCTTGATGGCCTCGAGAATCGCTTTCTTCGTGATCTCGTTGAACATCAGACGGCGGATCTTCTTCTTCGCCGCCCCGAGCTCCTCGGACAGATGCCAGCCGATCGCCTCGCCTTCGCGGTCCGGGTCGGTCGCGACGTAGATTTCGTCGGCGCTCTTCGCCGCGTCTTTCAGCTCTTTGATGACCTTGACTCGGTCGGGAAGGACGACGTATTCGGGCTGGAACCCGGCATCGACATCCACGCCCAGCTTGCTCTTCGGAAGGTCCCGCACGTGACCCATGGACGCAATGACCTTGAAGTCGCGTCCGAGGTATTTGTTAATCGTCTTCGCCTTCGCGGGCGATTCCACGACGACCAGCGCCTTTGGCATGAAGCTCCTGTGCGTGTCCGCTCTTCTTCTATCAATAACAGGTCAGTCAAGTCTGACGTAACTGCCGCCGGGGAGGCGCGCGATTCGTCCGGCCAGCTCGAGCGCCGAGAGTTCCGTCAGGAGGCCGGGCGTCGTCCGGCGGGTGCGCGCCGCCAGTTCGTCCACGGAGTACGGCTCGCCCACCGCCATTGTTCCTTCCAACTCGCTTATTTGCAATGACTTACTTGGCAAGGCGTGCGGTACCGCCGGCGCGCGCTGCCAGCCAACCTCCTCGAGGATGTCCTCGACGGTCTCGACCAGCCGCGCTCCGTCTTTGATGAGCGCGTGGCACCCTTGGTGTCGCCCGGACGTCACGCCACCGGGCACAGCCAGGACGTCCCGCCCTTGCTCGAGCGCGGCCCGCGCCGTAATCAAGGACCCGCTGTGCATCGAGGCCTCGACCACCACGACGGCCACCGAGAGGCCGCTGATGATGCGATTGCGCAGCGGAAAATGGTGGGGCAGCGGCAGCATGCCCGGCGGCAGCTCGCTCACGACGGCGCCGGATGCCGCGATGCGCCTCGCGAGCGCGCGGTGCTCGGACGGGTAGACGCGATCGGCGCCGCACCCGAGAACCGCGACGGTGCGGCCGCCCGCCTCGAGCGCGCCTTCGTGGGCCGCCGCATCGACGCCCCGCGCCATGCCGCTCACGACCACCAATCCGGCGTTTGCCAGGTCGCGTCCCAGCGCACGCGCGACCGTGAGGCTCGCAGGCGTCGCGGCGCGAGAGCCGACGACGGCAATCGCGGGCTGCGAGAGCGCGGTCACGTCGCCCCTGACCCAGAGCAGCAGCGGCGGATCCGGCAGTTGTCGCAGCAGGTCCGGATACGCGCCGACGCCCCACGGCACCGGCGTGAGGTCCGCGGCGCGTCCCGCACGGAGCGCCTCCCCGGCCACGTGCCACGCTCGCGCGATGCGGGCGCAGCGCTCCGGCGGCGACCAGCCCAGGGCGACCGCGACTCGATCGAGCAGGTCGTCGGCGCGCTCGAGGTCCGCCTGCCGCGCGACCTCCTGGAACAGGCGCTCCACGCGGGTGTCGGCGCTCGGCCGGAGGGCCGCGAGCGCGAGCGCCGTGTCGACCCAGGTTCGCGCCGGCGGGTGTCCACTCTCTGCCACGGAATTTACGTCGCGTGCACCCGGCGTGCCACGCTTCGTCAGCCTGATCCCCGTGCTCTCTCGCGAGAGCGCGCACATTCTGCAACGTGCGCGCGGCAGCAGTCTTGCACTTTATGGCACCATGAGGCCGGCGCCCGCTTCACGAAGGGGGGTGCGCCCGCCTCGGTACGGGTTTATAGTGTGAACTAAGGCCATGCGTCTCAGACTCTCGCTCATCGCGTTGCTGGTGCTGATCGCCTTGGGCGCCGGCGTCGCGCCGGCCTGGGCCGACCGGCGGTCCGAAGCCAAGGATCAGGTGGATTTCGGGATCACGGTCGCGCAGCGCGGCCTCTGGAAGGAAGCCGTGCTGCACTGGGAAAAGGCCGTCGAGAAAGATCCGACGTACGGCGCGGCCTGGAACGACCTCGGCATCGGCTACGAACAGCTGGGCAAGTTCGACGAAGCGCGCAAGGCGTACGAAAAGGCGATTGAAGCCGAGCCGAGCAACCAGTTCATCCGGCAGAACTACGATCAATTCAGGGAAAACTATGACCGCCTCAACCGCCGCCGCGGTGGTCGCTAGCCTCGGTCTCGCCGTTGGCGCGGCCGGCTGCGTCAGCTTCTACGAGATTCCCGTCGAGATCCCGCTGCAGGCGAAGATCGACGTCAGCCAGTTCCAGCGCGTCCTCGTGTTCGGGTTCCTGTCGGGCGGATCGAACGCGATCGACCCGAACACCGAGACGGCGCGGCTGCTGCGCAGCCAGCTGCGCTCCAAGCAGGATCTGAAGGTCATCGACTCGGACGTGGTCTCACTGGTCGACGAGGTGGATCGGCGGCAAGCGGCGGCGGGGGCCATGGCACCCGCGCCGGCTGGCGGCCCGCTCGTCAAGGGCGAGCCGAAGATCAAGAGCGACAAGGACCTCCAGAACTACCAGGCGATCTTCTCGGACAAGGAGTTCTGGAAGGCGATCGGCGAGCGCTACCAGAGCCCGCTCATCATCACCGGCTCGGTGCTGTTCAGCGAGATGACCAAGAGCGGCATGGTCTCCAAGCCCCAGCAGTACGTCGACTCGACCGGCCAGACCCGCTACCAGGAAGTCCACGAGTGGGCCGACCTCAAGGGCTACGCGCTCGACTCGAAGTTCATCTTCATCGACGGCCGGACCGGCGAGCAGCTCTACACCGAGCCGCTCCATGAGGAATCGCTGTATCCCGCGACGCAGAACACACCGGCGCTCTCGTCCTACTTCGAGCTGATGGACAAGGTGCTGCCGTCGTTCCTCAACACGCTCAGCACGCAGAAGATTCGGGGAACGAGGATCCTGATCAAGTAACCGATCGAGTTGGACGTTGGAAGCCGGACGTGCGAAATTCGGAGGGCACGTGTGTCGCTCCGACCTTCCAACTCGAACTTCGGGCTGGGAACTTGACCGGCCGCGCGGGCGCTTGCCACCCTGGGCGCGGCAGTGTTAGCCTTGATGGTTCTGGCGCCGCCTGGACCGGGCGCCATGGAAGTCGCGAACGGAGAATCGAGCGATGTTTGCCATTGTGGAAGCCGGCGGGCGGCAGGAGAAGGTCACGCCGGGCGTGGTCGTGGTCGTCGACAGGATCACGGCGGAGCCGGGCGCGGAAGTGACCTTCGACCGGGTGCTGCTCGTCGAGACGACGGACGGCGCGATTGTCGCCGGAACGCCCTACGTGCAGGGCGCCAGCGTCACGGGCATCGTCGAGGCGCAGACCAAGGGCCGGAAGATTCGCGTCTTCAAGACCAAGCGGCGGAAGCACTACCGGCGCACGCGCGGACACCGGACGCTCCAGACGCGGGTGCGCGTCAAGAGCATCAACACCAAGTAGGACGAGGCGCTCGAGCCATGGCTCACAAAAAAGGACAGGGCAGCTCGCGCAACGGCCGCGACAGCAACTCGCAGCGGCTGGGCGTGAAGCGGTTCGACGGCAATCTGGTGACGGGCGGATCGATCCTCGTGCGGCAGCGCGGGCGGCGGTTCCGGCCGGGCCTGAACGTGGGCCGCGGCAAGGACGACACGCTGTTCGCGAAGATCCCGGGCCGCGTGAAGTTCTCCGACCACGGCGCGCACGGCCGCGTGATCTCGATCGTCCCCGCGGAGAAGTAGTCTGTTTGTCGACGAAGTCGACATCCACGTCCAGGCCGGCGGCGGTGGCAACGGCTGCCTGAGCTTTCGCCGCGAGAAGCGCGTGCCGCGCGGCGGGCCGAACGGCGGCGACGGCGGGCGCGGCGGCTCCATCTACCTCACGGCGAGCCCGCACCAGAACACGCTCATCACCTACCGGTTTCATCCTGAGTTCAAGGCGGAGCGCGGCCAGCACGGCCTGGGCTCGAACTGCACGGGACACGACGGCGCGGATCTGGTGCTCGAGGTCCCGCCCGGCACGGTGGTGTACGACGCCACGACCAGCGACCTGATCCCGATGGCGGATCTGGTGACCGTGGGCGAGCGCGTGCTCGTCGCGCGCGGCGGGCGTGGCGGGCGTGGCAACGCGGCGTTTGCGACGTCCACCAATCGCGCGCCGCGCCGCACCGAACCGGGCGAGCCCGGCGAAGCACGCAGGGTACGCCTGCGCCTCAAGCTGCTCGCCGACGTGGGGCTCGTCGGATTTCCAAATGCCGGCAAGAGCACGCTCATCGCGCGCATCTCCGCCGCGCGTCCGAAGATCGCCGACTACCCCTTCACGACGCTCACGCCGAATCTCGGCGTCGTCCGGTTGAGCGACGACCGCAGCTTCGTCGTCGCCGACGTGCCCGGCCTGATCGAGGGCGCGCACCTCGGACACGGACTCGGCACGAAGTTTCTGGCGCACCTCGAGCGGACGAAGGTGCTCGTCCACGTGGTCGACGTCTCGTCGGCCTCGGGTCGCGACCCGGTCGAGGACTTCGAGGTGATCTCGCGCGAGCTGGCGCTCTTTGCCGGCGCCGGCGACGAAACCGCCGTGTCGCTCGCGGCCAAGCCTCGGATCATCGCCGCGAACAAGATCGACGCGCTGGACGATCCGGCCCGGCTCGCGCGCCTCGTCAAGCACGCGAAGAAATCGAAGGTGCCGTGCCTGCCCGTGTCGGGCGCCACCGGCGACGGCATTCCCGCGCTCCTCGAGGCCATGTGGCGCGAGGTGGCGGATCGGACGACGTCGGCGGTCGGATAGCGCGATGGGGCGGCACGGCGTGCTCGGCGGCACGTTCGACCCGATTCACGTCGGACATCTCGACGTGGCGAGGGCCGCGGCCCGCGCGCTTGCGCTCGACGACGTGCAGGTCATGCCGTCGCGAATCCCGCCGCACCGGCGCCCGCCCCAGGCCTCCGCCGAGGCGCGGCTGGCGATGGTGCGGCTCGCCATCGCCGACGAGCCCCGATTCTCGGCGTCCGACCTCGAGCTGCAGACCGACGCGCCGTCCTACACCTCGGCGACGCTCGATCGGCTGCAGGCGTCGGGCGTCGATCTCGCGTCGGTGTTCTTCATCACCGGCGCGGATGCGTTTCGCGACATCGCGACCTGGAGGCACTACCCGGCGATCCTCGACCGCTGCCACTTCGTGGCGGTGTCGCGGCCCGGCTGTTCCGCGAGCGGCCTGCGCGCCGCGCTGCCGGCGCTCGCCTCCCGGATGGTGGACGCGACGGCGCCGGTCCCAGCCCGGCCGGCGATCGTCCTCGTCGACGCGCCGACCGCCCCGGTCTCGTCGACCGACATCCGGGCGCGCCTGGCGCAGGGCCAGTCCATCGCCGGTTTGGTGCCGCCCGCCGTGGCGGCGTACATTGAGAGTCACGGGTTGTACCGGTCGTCCCGCGTGAAGGAGCAGAATGGCCAAGGCTGAACGCCGCCCTCGCAAGCGCACCCCCGCCGAACCCCGCCTTCCCGCCGAGATCACGCTCGCCGTGGCCGCCGCGCTCGACAAGAAAGCCGAAGACGTGGTGGTCCTCGATCTGCGCAAGGGATCGGCGTTCACCGATTTCTTCGTGATCGCGACCGGCACGAACATCCGCCAGGTGCAGACGATCGCCGACGCGATCAACGACGCACTGCGGAGAGCGGGCACGCGCCCCGCGCTCGTGGAGGGCTACGAGCGCGGCGAGTGGGTGCTCGTGGATTACTTCGACTTCATCGTGCACGTCTTCATGCCGGCGACGCGCCAGTTCTACGGCCTCGAGCGCCTGTGGGGCGACGCCGAGCGCATTGAAATTCCTGCGTAGTTGCTCCGGGAGTATTTTGCAGAATCTGCCACACGCCAATCGCCTGGCGTGATTCCCCGCGCTGACGACCTGGCCGCCGCCTTGCACTGACGCGGTCCGTTGCTGGCTCACGTCGCGTTGCTCACGGCGACGAACGCGGTCGTCCGCACACTGCTCGCACCGGTCTGCGCGGCGTGCGGTGCGCTGCTCGCGCGCCCGCTCGACGGCCCGGTGTGCGCGGCCTGCTGGCGCGCGCTCCCCAGGCTGACGCCGCCCTGCTGCATCCGCTGCGGGGATGCGCTGGCCGCGCCGGGCGCGGGCCCTCACTGCGTTCGCTGCCGGCGGCGGCCGTCGGTCATGGCCTTGTCGCGGAGCGCCGGCGTCTATGACGGCTCGCTCCGCCGCATCGTGCACGCGTTCAAGTACGACGGTCGGCGCGTGCTCGCGCCGCGTCTGGCCGCGCTGATGCGCGAAGCCGGCGCCGATCTGCTCGCCGGCGCCGACGCGGTCATTCCCGTGCCGCTCCATCCCTGGCGGGCGCTGCGGCGCGGCTTCAATCAGGCGGACGACCTCGCGCGGGCGCTCGGGCCGCCGGTCTGGCGCGTGCTGCGCCGGACCCGCCACGGCCCGCCGCAGGCGGCGCTGCCGGCCGCCCGCCGTCACGCGAACGTACGTGCGGCGTTCGCGCTGCGCCTGGACAAGCCGTGGTCGGCCCGGCGCCTCCGAAACCGAAGCGTCGTGCTGGTGGATGACGTGATGACGACCGGCGCGACGCTCGAGGCGTGCGCGCGCGTGCTCACCGCCGCGGGCGTCAGGCGCGTGATCGCACTGACGGCAGCCCGAGCCGTGGCAGGACCGCCTCGTCCACGGCCGCCGACACCTCGTCCTTCGATCGCTCCGCGTCGATGACGATCCAGCCGTGCTCGCCGGCCTGCCGCCGATAGCTCTGCCGCACGCGCCCCAGCAGCGCGAGGTCGCGCTCGTAGCGGTCCCGCCCCGTGGCCTTCCGCCGGACGGCGGTCTCCGGCGCGATGTCGAGCAGGACGGTCAGGGTGGGCAGCGGCAGGTGGCGCTGGATGTCCTCCAGCCATGCCGGATCCAGCCCCTGCGCCTCGCCATACGCCACGCTCGACGCGCGATACCGATCGCACACGACGACGTGCCCGCCGCTCAGCCACAGTTCGAGGCGCGGCCGGTACTCGAAGCGATTCGCGACGTAGAGGAGCTGCATCACGTCGGGCGCGTAGTCGCGCTGGCCCTGCAGCGCCTTGGCGATTTCCTGTCCGATCGGCGTCTCGTAGTCCGGAAACGACAGGAGGTTGACCTTGCGGCCGGCCTGCTCGATCCGCGTGCGGACGTGGCGGGTCTGCGTTTCCTTGCCGCTCTGATCCAGGCCTTCGATGGCGATCAGCATCACTCGTCCCACATGAGCATGTCATCAACCGACTGCCGGCGGCGAACCACGCGCCACGCGCCGTCGCTCACCAGCGCTTCGGCGGCCATCGGCCGGCGGTTGTAGTTCGACGCCATCACGGCGCCGTAGGCGCCGGCGTCGCGCACCGCGAGCAGATCGCCCACGTCCACCGGCGGCAGCTCCCGGTCGGCGCCGAGCGTATCGCTCGTCTCGCACACGGGCCCGACGACGTCCACGCGCCAGAGCCCGCCGGGCCGAGGACAGACCGGCTCGATCGCGTGCCACGCGCCGTACAGCGCGGGCCGCAGCAGATCGGTCATGCCGGCGTCGGTGACGACGAACCAGCCGCCGTCGGGCTTGCGCTTGAGATCGACGACCTCGGTGACGAGCACGCCCGCAGGGCCCACGATCGCTCGGCCGGGCTCGAGGACCAGCGTGAGCCCGGTCGAACGGACAGCCGGCAGCACCGCCTCGGCGTACTCCTCCATCGTGACCACCGGTTGGTCCGGCTCGTACGCGATGCCCAGGCCGCCGCCGAGATCGAGGTGCTCGAGCCGGACGCCGGCGCGGATCAGCTCGCGCGCGAGCGACGCGACGGCGTCGGCGGCGCGCTCGAGCGGCCCGACGCTCGTGATTTGCGAGCCGACGTGGACGTGCAGGCCGACGACCGACAGGTCCGGGCGCCGCGCCATGTCGAGCACCATCAGGCGGGCGTCGTCGACCGACATGCCGAACTTCGTGGCGCGCAGCCCCGTCGAGATGTGCGGATGGCTCAGGGCGTCGACGTCGGGGTTGATGCGCACGGCCACGCGCGCGCGCCGGCTGCGGGCCCGGGCGATGGCCTCGATCCGATCGACCTCGCCGGGCGATTCCGCGTTGATCGCGGCCACGTCGAGCGCGACGGCGCGCTCGAGCTCGCGCCGGGTCTTGCCGACGCCGGTGAACACGATTTCCCGCGGCGCGAACCCCGCGCGCAGCGCCACTTCGATCTCACCGCCCGAATTCGCGTCGGCCGCGGCGCCGAGCTGACGCAGCCGGCGCACGACGCCGCCGGTCGCATTGGCCTTGATCGCGTAGTGCAGCCGGTGCGGATACCCGGCGTACGCCGCGTCGAGACGACGGTAGCGCTCGTCGATCGTGGCCGCGCTGTAGACGTAGGCCGGCGTGCCGACTGCGGCGGCGATCTCACGCAGGGCCACGCCGTCGCACGAGAGCCCGCTCTGCGTCTGCTGGAAGCCCGTCACAGGATCGGCCATTGTACTCGGCGCCGGGCGCGGCCCGGGCTTTTTGCTATGATGCGCAGACGCTCGCAGCCCCCCATCGATGTCCGCTGAAGAGAACGTCACCTCGGCCACCAGCACGGAGGCGCTCGTCGAGCGGTGCCTCGCCGGCGATCAGCGGGCGTGGGATCAGATTGTCCGCCAGCACTGGCGCAAGGTCTTCAACCTCGCCTACAAGTTCGTCGGCCGCCACGACGAGGCCGAGGATCTGACGCAGGACATCTTTCTCAAGATTTTCAAAGCCCTGCACACGTTCGATCGCCGCGCCAATTTCCAGACGTGGCTCATCAGCATCAGCCGCAACCTGTGCATCGATCACTACCGCAGCGTCCGCAAGGAGCGCGAGACGATGGCGCGCGACGTCGATCCGTCGCACCTGACGCCGGTCTCGCGCGAGCGCGGGCCGCACAGCCAGCTCGAGCAGCTGGACCTGAAGAACCTGGTGCGCCAGGCTCTCGCCGAGCTGGCGCCCGCGCTGCGGCAGGCCGTCGTGCTGCGGGACCTGCAGGAGTTCTCGTATCAGGAGATCGCCGATCAGCTCGGGCTGCCGGAGGGCACCGTGAAGTCGCGCATCAACCGCGGCCGGCTTGAACTCGCCCGCCAGATCCGTCGTCTTCAGTCTCACGGGCCCTCGAAGAAGGCCCCTCGCGGAGGAACCGAATGAACGTCACGACCTCTCACGCCGGCGGCGTCGTGGTCATGCGCGTGAACGAGCCACGACTGACCTACCCCATCCTGTCCGACTTCGCGTCGGCCGTCTCGGGCCTCATCAGCGGCGGCGAGCGCAAGATCCTCGTCGACCTCGGCCCGGTGGGGTACGTCGACAGCGCCACGATCGGCTGCCTGATGGACCTCTACCGGCAGGCCACGGCCGCCGGCGGCGCGTTCAAGCTCGCCGGCGTGCAGAAGCGCGTGGAGACGATGCTCCAGATGACGGGCGCGCACAACTTCCTCGAGGTCCACGCCGACCAGGCGTCGGCGCTCGCGAGCTTCGGAGGCTAGCCATGCGGACGATCAAGACCATCGCCGGCACCACGGTGGAGCTCGATGGCGACGTGCTGGCCGTCATCGAGGCGATCTCCCGCGACCTGGCCCGACGCCGCGAGCTCGAATACGGGTTCGAGGAAGTCGACCGCGAGTTCCAGCACCTCATCACCCAGATGAGCGACGACGAGCTGCGCGCCTACCTCAAGGAAAGCCTGTTCATGAGCTTCAACCGGTTCGAAAACGAGCGGCTGGCGGCCATCGTGAGGAAGGCGAGCCGGAGCAGGGACAAGGACACGTAGACCGTCCTTCTGCCTTCTGCCTTCTGGCTTCCGGGTTAGTGCGCGAGGGGCTGGGTGGCGGGAACGGCGACGGCCGGTCTCGCATCGGCGACGTCCGGCGTCTCGACGAACTGCCAGCAATCGCGCTGGCGCAGCAGCTCGGCCGCAAAGGCCGTGTGCAGCGCGTGGCCGCCGCGGTGCACGACGAGGTGCCCGACGAGCGGATGGCCGACGAGCGCCAGGTCGCCAATCACGTCCAGGATCTTGTGGCGGCCGAATTCGTCCTCGAACCGCAGCGGGTTGAGCACGCCGGTCTCGCCGAGCACGATGGCGTTCTCGAGCGAGCCGCCAAGCGCCAGCCCGCGCTGCCGCAGCATTTCCACTTCCTTGAGGAAGCCGAACGTCCGCGCCGGCGCGATCTCGTTGATGAACGTCTCTTCGTCGAGGTCGAGCGTCTTCTGCTGGTGCCGGAGCATCGGGTGGTCGAAGCTGATCGTGTAGCTGACCTTGAAGCGATCGGACGGGTACGCCGCGATGCGCTTGTCGCCCTGCTGCACCTGAATCGGGCGGAGAATCTGGATCGTCTTGCGCGGGGCGCTGAGCTCGCGGATGCCGGCGTCCTGAATCAGGTAGACCCAGGGCGCCGCGCTGCCGTCCATGATCGGCACTTCCGATTGATTGAGGTCGATGAGGACGTTATCGATACCCAGGCTCCGCAGCGCCGACAGCAGGTGCTCGATCGTCTCGACCGAGGCGCGGTCGGCGGCGAGGCCGGTCTGCAGCTGCGGGCAGCCCGCCAGGTGCGACACGCGCGCCGGAATCTCTACCCCACCCAAATCCGTGCGACTGAACCGAATGCCGAAGTCCGCGGGGGCCGGCTTGAGGGTGATCGTCACCTTCTGGCCGGAGTGAAGGCCGATTCCGGCACAAGGGGCCGCTCGTCGAAGAGTTCGCTGCAGGGACATCAAAGCTTCAATCGACGACCAATACTAAGCAAGCCAGCTGCCAACTACGGTTACCACGGGTGTTAGACAGGCTAACCCACTCATTTGGTTTAGTTTAGGACCTTCTTGCACAAGCCGCAGTCAAGCCTGGAGTGTCCCAAACCGTGTCAGAACTACCACAGTAAAGACCGGTCGCCAGTGTCAGACAAACCACATGGTCAAGAGACCGCCGCCCGGGTCGCCACGGCGCCAGACTGCAGGACGCGTCCGAGGAACTCGCCGGTCGCCGACGCCTTCGTGCGAGCGACCGCTTCGGGCGTCCCGGCGGCGATCACTCGGCCGCCCTCCTCGCCGCCCTCCGGTCCGAGGTCGATGACCCAGTCGGCGGACTTGATCACGTCGAGATTATGTTCGATCACGACGATCGTGTTGCCCTGATCGACGAGCTTGCTCAGGACGTCGAGCAGGCGTCTGACATCCTCGAAGTGTAGCCCGGTGGTCGGCTCGTCGAGGATATAGAGGGTGCGCCCAGTGCCCCGGCGCGCAAGTTCGCGCGCGAGCTTCACCCGCTGCGCCTCCCCGCCCGACAGCGTCGTCGCCGACTGGCCGAGCTTGATGTAGCCGAGGCCGACGTCCTGCAGGGTCTTCAGCTTGTAGGCGATCGGCGGAAAGTTCTCGACGAGCGGCAGCGCCTGATCGACGGTCAGGTCGAGCATCTCGGCGATCGACTTGCCGCGGTACTTGATCTCGAGCGTCTCGCGATTGTAGCGCCGGCCTTTGCATTCCTCGCACGTCACGTAGACATTCGGGAGGAAGTGCATCTCGATCGCGATCACGCCGTCGCCCTGGCAGGTTTCGCAGCGGCCGCCCTTCACGTTGAACGAAAAGCGTCCAGCCTTGTAGCCGCGCGCGCGCGCGTCGGGGAGCATCGCGAACAGCTCGCGGATGAAGGTGAACAGGCCCGTGTAGGTCGCGGGGTTCGAGCGCGGCGTGCGCCCGATCGGCGACTGGTCGATCTGAATGACCTTGTCCAGCAGGTCGATGCCTTCGATCGCGCGGTGGGGGCCCGGCTCGTCGGACGCGCGATAGAGCGTGCGCGCGAGCGAGCGATAGAGAATCTCGTTGACCAGCGTCGACTTGCCGGATCCGCTCACGCCCGTGATTGCGATGAACGTGCCGAGCGGAAACGCGACGTCGATGTCCTTCAGGTTGTTGGCGCGCGCGCCCCGGACGACGATCTCGCCGCGCGTCGTCTTGCGCCGCTCGGCCGGCACGTCGATCCGCCGCTCGCCCGTCAGATATTGACCGGTAAGCGACTCGCCCCCGGCCGACAGCAGCTGCTGCGGCAATCCCTGGAAGATCACGCGGCCGCCGTGTTCGCCCGCACCCGGGCCGAGATCGATCAGATAGTCCGCCGTGCGAATCGTCTCCTCGTCGTGCTCGACGACGAGGACGGTATTGCCGAGGTTGCGCAGCCGGCAGAGGGTCGCAAGCAGGCGCCGGTTGTCGCGCTGGTGCAGACCGATCGACGGCTCGTCGAGGACGTACAGGACGCCGGTCAGCTGCGACCCGATCTGCGTGGCGAGGCGGATGCGCTGGCCCTCGCCGCCCGACAGGGTCGCCGCGCTGCGGCCGAGCGTGAGGTAACCGACGCCCACGTCCGCGAGAAATCGCAGCCGCTCGCGGATCTCGCGGAGAACACGGCCGGCGATCAGGAGCTCGCGCTCGGTGAGCTCCAGCGCTTCGAAGACCGGGAGCGCCTCGGCGACCGGCAGGTCCACGTAGTCCGCCAGGCGGCGGTTCTTCACGCGCACCGCGCGGCTCTCGGGACGCAGCCGCTCGCCGTTGCACGCCGCGCACGCGCGGAGCGCCCGGAAGCCTTCGAGCATCTCCTGGTCGGTCCAGGTGCCCTCCTCGAAGCGGCGGCGGAGATTGGGAATCGCGCCTTCGAAATCCGCGCCGAACGGGTCGCGCGGCGCCTGGCCGCGCTTGCCGCCGTGGGGCCCGTGACTCCGGTGCCCCGGCGCGCCGTACAGCACGATGTCGCGCAGCTTCTTGGGCAGCTTGCCGAAGGGCACCTGTGGGTCGATGCCGAACGCGCGCTGCAGGCCGTCGAGCATCTCGGTCACCAGCCGCGTGTCGCCCTTCGCCCACGGCGCGACGGCGCCGTCGGCGAGCGGCTTCGTGTCGTCGGGGACGATCCGGGCCGGATCGAAGTCGTAGACGGCACCGAGCCCCTGGCACTCCGGGCACGCGCCGTGCGGCGAGTTGAACGAGAACGCCCGCGGCGTCATCTCCGGAATGCTGATGCCGCAGGTCGGGCACGCCATCCGGCGCGAGAACAGCCGGTCTCCGCCCTCGAGGGTGTTGATGACGACGATGTCGTCGGCGAGCTTGAGCGCGAGGTCGAGCGAGTCCGACAGGCGGCGCTCGATGCCCGACTTCACGATCAGCCGATCGACGAGGATCTCGATCGTGTGGTTCTTACGCCGATCGAGCTTGACCTCGTCGTCCAGCGCGACGAACCGGCCATCGATGCGCGCGCGGGTGAAGCCGCGCGCGCGAAAGGCCGCCAGCTCGCGCTTGAACTCGCCCTTGCGCCCCCGCACGACCGGCGCGAGCACGTTGATGCGCTCGTCGGCCGGATAGAGCATGACCATGTCGTTGATGCGCTCGAGCGACTGCGACGAGATCTCGCGGTCGCAGTTCGGGCAGTGCGGCACGCCGATGTTGGCGAAGAGCAGCCGCAGATAGTCGTAGATCTCGGTGACGGTGCCGACGGTCGACCGCGGGTTGGACGCCGTCGTTTTCTGCTCGATCGAGATGGCGGGCGACAGGCCGTCGATCAGATCGACGTCCGGCTTCTCCATCTGCTCGAGAAACTGGCGCGCGTAGGCCGACAGCGACTCGACGTAGCGGCGCTGGCCCTCCGCATAGATGGTGTCGAACGCCAGCGAGGACTTGCCGGACCCGGAGAGCCCCGTGATCACGACCAGCCGGTCGCGCGGCAGGTCGACGTTGATGTCCCGGAGGTTGTGGACGCGCGCCCCGCGGACGGCAATCCAGTCGTGCGCCATGGTGAGCTACGGCGCGGTCGATCGGGACCGCGCCAATAGACCATTCTAGTGCACGTTCGACGGATTGGCGACGCCGCTCAGGGCTTCAGCACCTGCGCGGGCTGCGTCATCGCCGCGCGCCGGGCCGGCAGGAGCGTCGCCGCGAGCCCGACGGCCAGCACCAGCGCGGCACTGCCGCCGAGCACGAATGCGTTGGCCGCGCCGACCTGGTAGACGTACCCGCTCATCAACCGGCCCGTCCACCACGCGATGAGCACGCCGAGCGCGAGCCCCTGCGCCGCCAGTGCCGCGCCGTGCTGCACGACGAGTCCGAACACGTGGCCGCGGGTCGCACCCAGGGCCAGTCGAACCGCCATTTCCCCCGACCGCTGCGCCGCGACGAAGGCAATGACGCCGAGCACGCCCGTGGCGGCCAGCACCAGGGCCGCCGCGCCGAACGTCGCCATCAGCAGCAGACCCAGGGTCGGCCAGACGAGAGACGTCGAGACCGCGTGCGACATCAGATCGAAGTCCGCCGGCACGTTCGGATCGATCTTCTCCAGCTCGCGTCGAATCTCCGGGATGAGACGCTCGGGCCGGCCATCCGCGGTCGTCATCACCAGGCTGCGCCGCAGCATCAGCGACGGCGGCACCTGGGCCTCGGCGACATAGACCGTCGGCTCGGCGGCTTTCCTCAGGTCCGAGTACGGCACATCCTCGACCACGCCGACGATGGCCGCGTCAGTGGCGACGACCTTCCCGTTGATCGTCCTCGCGAAATAGCCGGGGTTCACGCGCTGGCGCAGCGGATCCAGATCCGGAATGAACTTCCGCACCCACGCGCGGTTGACGAGGACGACGGGCTCGAGGCCGTTCCGATCATCGCGCGTGAAGGACCGGCCCGCGACGATTCGAATGCCCAGGGTGTCGAAGAGCTCAGGGGTGACCACACGGATCCGGCCATTCGGCCGGTTGGCCGGATCGGTGGGATGGTTGGCGATATCCACGAACGCGGTGTTGTCGCGCTCGGGCCGCAGGGGCAGCGTCGAGGCGGCGCCGACGGCCGTCGCCCCGAGGGCGCGCAGCCGCTCGTCCACCTGCTGCTCCCAGGTCGCGGCGCGTGCCGGCTCCACGTAGAGCCGCGCCGGCAGTTGGACGTCGATCACCAGACGGCCCTCGGGCCTGAAGCCCGGATCGATCGCGAGCAGGTGGCGCATGCTCAGCCCCAGCCGGCCGGCGCCGGCCACCAGCGCGACCGCGATCGTGACTTCGGCGACGATCATCGCGCCCAGCAGCCGTCTCGTCGCGCGGCCGTGCAGACCGCCGCGGCCGCCCTCGTTCATCAGCGCGGCCGGGTCCGATCGCGCCATCATCGCCGTCGGGATGAGCCCGATGACGAGGGCGGCGAGCGCCATCAGTGCCGCCGAGAACGCGAACACGTCCGCGTCGACGTGCAGCCCGTCGCTGCGCGGAAAGGCGGCTCCCCCGACGAAGACAATCGCGCGAAGCGCCGCAGTCGCGAGCGGCAGGCCGAGCAGCACGGCCCCGGCCGCAATCACGAACGACTCGGCGACGAGCGGGCGAAGGACGTCCAGGCGGCTCGCGCCGAGGGCCGACCGCACCGCGATCTCCCGTCCCCTGGTGGCGCCGCGCGCCAGCATGAGGTTGGCGACATTCGCCATCGCGAGAAGCAGGAGCAGCCCGGTCGCCGCAAACGCGATGAGGATGATTGGCCCGAGGTCGCCCACGATCGCATCGAGCAGCGGCCGCACGACGAACGCGCGGTTCGTCTCCATGTCCGGGTACTTCTGCGCAAGCGCGCGCCACATCGGCGGCAGCGGGCCGGCGATCGCCGCTGGCGTGAGCCCGGGCTTCAGGCGCACGTAGGCGTCGTAGCCGTGTCCGATCGTCTCGGCGAAGTGCTGCGCGTACCACAGGTCGGCTTCGCGGGGAATCGCGAATGCCGCCGGCGCAATGCCGACGACCAGGGCATTCCCTCCGCCCGCATAGTGGATCGTTCGGCCGACGACGCCCGGGTCGCCGCCGAACAACGCAAGCCACGCGTGATGCGAGAGCACGACCCGGCCGCCGACGAAGGACGCCGTGTAGTCGTCGGGCGCAAAGGGCCGGCCGTCGGTCATGGGCAGGCCGAACAGGTCGAAGAAGCCCTCGGACACGCCGAAGGCCGTGACCTGGCGCGACCCGGCGTCGGTGAGGATCGTCAGGTCGCTGCGGATTGTGATGGCCGAGCCAACGATGGCGTCCCCGGCCGCGCGCCGCAGGCTGCTGATCTCCTCGGAGGCGACGAGGCCGATCGTGAAGCGCCCATCCGTCATCCTCGTGCGGACGGTGTAGAGGTCCTCGGCCCGCGGATACGGCAGTGGCTTGAGAAGCGTGGCGTGCACGACCGCGAAGAGCGCGGTCGCCGCCGCGAGGCCGACCGCCAGGGTGCCGACGACCGTCGCCGCGAACGATGGCTGCCGCCGCAGCCGGCGAACGGCGAGAGCGATGTCCCGCATGCGGCTTAGTGTACTGCGGAGGCCCAGCGCGGTCGCGCTGCGGCCGGCCGGATCAACTCCGGAGCGATCCGATGACCTCGTCCGTATCCGCCCCGAGCGCCGGCGCCGGACGAAGCGCCGGAGCGT
>DATIWF010000005.1:0-39753 GCA_035519535.1 Vicinamibacterales bacterium
CGGTGGCCGATCGGGTACGTCGGGTACGTCAGGTACGTCAGGTACGTCGGGTGCCAGGAACGAGCTGACGCGGGCCAACATTCCTTCGAAGAAGAGATGACTCGAATTCAGGTTCCTCTCGCCCGACGTACCCGACGTACCCGACGTACCCGACGTACCCGACGTACCCGACGTACCTGACGTACCCGACGTACCCGACGTACCCGACGTGCGGCTTGTCATTGGATGCGCCTCCCCTTCGTCTCTGGAATGAAGAACCAGAACATCGCGGCGGCGATGAACGCCGCGGACGCCAGGGAGAGCGCGGCGGGATAGCCGTGCGTTCGCGCGATCGTCCCGGCGAGGGTTGGCGCGAAGGCGCTGACGATGCGGCCGATGTTGTACGTGAATCCCTGGGCTGTGGCGCGTACCGCCGTCGGATAGATCTCGGCAGTGACCGCGCCGAAGCCGCCAAAGTACCCTGTCGCAAAAAAGGCGGTCACCGGGCCAAGTGCCAGCAGGACCGCGGGGCTGCGTGTGGACGTGTAGGCCAGCACGAGCGCGGACGCAATCAGCAGGTAGCTCACGTAGGACCGCTTGCGGCCCACGGCGTCGGCGATCAGTCCGAAGGTCACGTATCCGAGCCACATGCCGATGTTGTTGACGATGATGAAGCCGTTCATCATCGCGTTGGACAAACCGACACCGCCCGTCTCGGCCGGCGCGCGCAGGAACGACGGCACCCAGGTGTTGAAGCCCCAGTAGCCGAACAACGTGCAGGCGTTCATGAGCGAGAGCGCGGCGGTGATGCCGAGCATCGGCCCGCCGATGGCCTGCCGGATCGACACGGGTGCGCCGCTCGACCGGGCCTTGTGCCAGCACGCCGGCTCCTCGACGCGCCGCTGGACCCAGAGCGTGAAGAGCGCGGGCAGCACGCCGATGAAGAACACCGCGCGCCAGTCCCATCCGAAGACGTCCTGAACGATCCAGTTGGCGATCGCCGCGAGGATCAGCCCGAGCGCCCACGAGCTCTGCATCAGACCGAGGGCTTTGCCGCGGTGTTCGTCGGGCCATGTCTCGGAGACCAGCGCGGCGCCGCTCGCCCACTCGCCGCCCATGCCGAGCCCCAGCAGGATGCGGAAGACCGCGAGCTCTGCGGCCGTCTGGGCCAGGCCGCACGCGGCCGTGAAGATCGAATAGAGGAGCACGCTCAGCATCAGCGCGCGCGTGCGGCCCCAGCGATCTGCCAGAACGCCGAAGACCAGCCCGCCGACGGCGGCGGCGACGAGCATCACCGACTGCATCGATCCGGCGGTCGTCTGGTCGAGTGAGAGCGACTGCATCAGCGCCGGCAGCACGAGCGCGTACAGGCTGACGTCGAACGAGTCGAGCATCCACCCGAGCCCGCCGGCAATCAGCGCGCGCTTTGCACTCGGGTCGGCCTCACGCCACCAGTTCATTGGCGATTGGAGATTGGCGATGGCCGATTGTATGGGGTCATTGCGTCACTGGCCATTGAGCTCACTGAGCCTTCTGCCTTCTGCCTTTTGCCTTTTGCCTTCTGCCTTCTGCCCTTCTGCCCTTCACTTCTTCTCTCCGTACCCTCCCCCGCCCGGCGTCTCGATGCGCAGCCGGTCGCCAGGATGAAGCTGGAGCTGAATCTTGCCGGGCAGCGATTCCTCGCGGCCGTTCCGCACGAGCGTGTTGCGGCCGCAGCCGCCGGGCTGGCCGCCCTGGGCGCCGTACGGCGGCCGGCGGCGGCGATCGGAGAGCACGGTCGCGGAGGTTTCCGTGAGCACCTCGTATTCGCGCACGATGCCCTCGCCGCCGGGGGCGGCGCCCGCGCCGGCGCTGTCGCGGCGCAGCCGGTATTGTCGAATCCGCACGGGCAGGTCGTGCTCAATCGCCTCGACCGGCGTATTGCGCGTGTTGCTCATGTGCACGTGCACGCCGCTCAGCCCGGCCAGACCCTTGCGGCCGCCCATGCCGCCGCCAATCGTTTCGTAGTACGCGAAACGCCGGCCCGTGCGCGGATCGGCGCCGCCGAGCGTGACGTTGTTCATCGTGCCCTGGCTCGCGGCCGGCAGCCGTTCCGGGAGCGCCCGGCCGAGCGCGCCGAGCACCACGTCGGTGATGCGCTGCGACGTCTCGACGTTGCCGCCGGCCACGGCCGATGGCCGCAGCGCGTTGACGATCGTCCCGGGCGGAGCGACGACCGTGAGCGGTCGGCCCACACCCGCGTTGTAGAGCACGTCCTCGCCGACGAGGCAGCGGAACGCGTAGAGGCACGCCGACAGCGTAATCGCATAGTTGGCGTTGACGCTGCCTTCGACTTGCGCGTCGGAGCCGGTGAAGTCGATGACGGCGCGGTCGCCCCGAATGTCGATGGCCGCGCGGATCGCCACCGGCGTCTCGCCAAACCCGTCATCGTCGAGCGCGTCCTCGAAGGCGTAGCGACCGGCGGGGATCTCGCGGATGGCGGCGCGGACGACGCGCTCGGTGTAGTCCTGCAGCGCGGCGCCGTAGGCGAGCGTCTGGCGGCGTCCGTAGCGTTTCACGGTGTCCCGGAGCCGTGTCTCGGCGACGCGGTTCGCGGCGATTTGCCCCGTGAGGTCGCCCTCGCGCTCGTCGGGCGTGCGGACGTTGGCCAGGATCATCGACAGCACGTCGCGCACGATCCGGCCGCGCCGGATCAGCAGGACCGGAGGGATGATCAGCCCCTCCTGAAAGATTTCGCGCGCGACCGGCATCGATCCCGGGCTCATTCCCCCGACGTCCGAGTGATGCGCGCGGTTCGCGACGTAGAACGACGGCCGGCGATCGCCCGCGAGAAACACGGGCGAGACGATCGTGATGTCGGGCAGATGGGTGCCGCCGTGGAACGGATCGTTCAGCAGGACGGCGTCGCCGCGCGCCATCTCGACGGCATCGATCGCCGCGCGCACCGACAGCGGCATCGCGCCGAGGTGCACGGGCATGTGGTCGCCCTGCGCGATCGTCTCGCCCCGCGCGTCGTAGACGGCGCACGAGTAGTCGAGGCGCTCCTTGATGTTCGGGGAGAACCCGGTCCGGCACAGCGCGACGCCCATCTCTTCGGCGATGGACAGGAAGAGATTCTTGAAGACCTCGAAGTCGACGGGGTGAACTCTCATGGCTCTCCGTCAGGCCCCGGGCCCGAGGCCCCAGGCCCCAGCGCCGCGACGAGGACCAGCGCCTGAGGCCTTTGGCCTGAGGCCTGATTTGATGACCAGGTTCCCGAATCCATCGACCCTGAACTCGAACCCCGGCGGAACGACGGCCGTCGCTTCTCCGCCCGTGATCACCGACGGACCCTGGCCGCGGTCGCCGGGGGCGAGCGCGTCCCATCGAAAGAACGACATCGTGACGCCGCGTCCGTTGAATCGTCCGGGCCGGCGCGCGGCGGGTCGCGCCTGAGACGTCCGGCGCGGCCTGGAGAACGGCAGCCTCGGCTTCTCGGTGACGCCTGCGGCGGTTACACGAACGTTCACGACCTCCGTCGCGCGCGCGGGATCCATGTAGCCGAACCGGCGGCCGTGGCGCCGATCGAACTCCCTGCGGTAGTCGCGGCCGAACGGCACGGTGATCTCGTAGGACTGGCCCACGTAGCGCACGTCGAGCGTCGCCTCGACCACGCGCGCCGCCGGGCGAAAGCCCTCGGCCGCGAGCTCGCGCGCGGCCCGGGCCAGGAGCGGCGCGACGCGCGCCTGGAGATTGGCAAACGACAGGTCGCGACTGGCCGTGAGCACGCTCGCGGAGTAGTCGCGCACGACGTCGGCGACGAGCATCCCGAGCGCGGAGAGCACGCCCGCGTGGCGCGGGACGATCACCGAGCCGATGTCGAGGCGCCTGGCGATCTCGCAGGCGTGCATGCCGCCGGCGCCGCCGAACGCGACCAGCGCGAAATCGCGCGGGTCGTGGCCCCGCTCGACGGACACCACCCGAATCGCGCGCTCCATGTTCGCATTGGCCACACGCACGATGCCCTCGGCGAGCGCGGGCACGTCCAGCTTCAGCCGCTTCGCGAACTCCGCCGCGATCCGGCGCACGCGGTCCACGTCGAGCGCCATCCGCCCGCCCAGGAAGTACTCCGGGTCGAGCCGGCCGAGGAGCACGTTGGCGTCGGTCACGGTGAGCTCGGCGCCGGTGCCGTAGCACACCGGCCCCGGCACCGCGCCGGCGCTGCGCGGCCCGACGCGCAGGGCGCCGCCGCTGTCGATGTGCGCGATGGACCCGCCGCCCGCCCCCACCGTGTGGATGTCGATCACGGGCAGCCGCACGGGAAAATCGCCGATTTTCGCGTCCGTCGTCGTGCCGATGTCGCCGTCGATCAGGCACACGTCCGTGGACGTGCCGCCCATGTCGTACGAGATCACGCGCGGGAATCCGGCCTCGCGGGCCACCGCGCGGGCGCCCACGACCCCGGCGGCCGGCCCCGACAGCACGGTCCGCACCGCGTGCGACCGCGCGAGCCCCGCGGAAATCGACCCGCCGTTCGATTGCATGATCGACAGCCGCGCGTTCCCCAGCCGCGCCTCGAGCGCGCCAAGATAGTTGTCGATCAGCGGCGTGACGTACGCGTTCACGATCGTCGTGCTCCATCGCTCATACTCCCGATACTCCGGCAGCACGTCCGAGGACATCGACACGCGAAAGCCCGCGGCGCGCAGCCGCTCGGCGACGACCTGCTCGTGAGCCGGGTTCGCGTACGAATGCAGAAGGCAGATGGCGACGATGTCGGGCTGGTGCGGACGAAGCGCGGCGGCCACGCGGTCCACCGCGGCGGGGTCAACGGCCGTCAGCACCGCGCCCGAGGCGTCGAGGCGCTCGTTGATGCCGCGCGTCAGATCGGCGTCGACGATCGATCGCGGCGCGGGAACAAAAATGTTATAGAGCTCGGGCCGCGTCTGCCGCCCGATGCGGATCACATCTTCGAAACCCTCGGTCGCAACGAGCGCCACACGCGCGCCCTTGCGCTCGAGCACGGCGTTGGTCGCCACCGTCGATCCATGGACGACCTCGAAGCGCGAGGCGCCCTCGGTGAGGCGGCCCACGCCCTCGAGAATCGCCCGCGAGGCATCGTCTGGTGTAGACCGCAGCTTGAAGACGACGAGTCCCCGCGCGTCCAGCCGGACAACATCGGTGAACGTTCCGCCAGTGTCGACCCCAACGCGCACTGACACGGGCAGATTGTAGTGGGTCGGCCGCGTAGGTCGAAGGTCCTATTTCTGAGGGACCAAGGTCCAATGCCGATCGCGTACAAAAAAAGGCCCGCGGGATCCGCGGGCCTTCGCGGGCAACCTGGCTCCCCAGCTCTTCACGGCACATGCCGCAAATTCAGGCTACCCGCGGCTTTCGTGTACGCAAGCGGCGTGCCTACGCCAACGTGCGATATCCCGCGATATTTGCGCAGGTCATCCCACGAACAATCGCGTAACTCCTACTCGATTGTGTTCACGCTTACGAAAATGATTCACGATCGGCGTGTCGTCCGAATGACGTCGCGTCCTCGTGACGTGGCGCCGATCGTCGTCAGACGATGGCGCCCTCGGGATATTGCAGAGCGAGGCGAAGCTCCTTGGCCAGCTGATCGACCGTGGACCCTGACCGCTTCCAGGCACCCTCGGTTTCAAAACGGAGGTCGCCGATGCGGCGGCCCCACGGGGCGATGACCCGGCCGATCGCGCGGAAGTCCGCGCGGTCGGCGTGCTGCTGGTCGAGACGCTTCACGATGTCGGGGGCCACGCGGATGAATGCCCTCAGCGCCGGCGCGGTACGAATACTGTATTTGCGTCCGTTCCACGCGGCGCCAAACACGACCGCCACCTGGCGGAAGTAGTTCACGAAGAATCGCTTCGCCTCGTCGCGGAACTCGTCGCCCTTGCGGCCCGGGCCGAACGCCTCGCTCGCGAACAGCTTCTTCAGCTCCTGCGCGAGCGGCGCCTGCGCGACGCGGCCGCGGCCCACGCCGAGCAGCTTGATCTCGCCGTGCAGCGGCGACTCTTCACGCTCGCTCAGCGCGCGGATGACGTCGTGCGAGGCCGCGAGGTTCTCGTCGCGATACAACTGGCGCCCCGCGAGCGAGACCAGATGCGACGCGTTCAGTCGCGTGTGCTTCGCATTGATCGTCACGAACATCTGCACGACGTGATCCTCGGGCAGGCGATCGAAGATCACCGCCGGCACCGTGAAGATCTCGCCGCCGAATTGATCGATGCCCGCGTGCAGCGCGAGCAGGCGGTGCTGCCCGTCAATCGCGCGCAGAATCCCCTCGCGCTCTGGCACTTTCAGAACGCCCAGCGATGGATCGGACGGCGACGGCTCGAACTTGAGTGGCTCGTCGCTCGAGATGATCACCGCGCCGGGAATCGACGGCAGGTCGCGCGCCTGCCGGCACTGCTCGTAGTAGGCGACGAGCTCGTCGATCTTCCGCCGGATGATCTGGCGCTGGTAGGCCTTCTCGCTCGCCGCGATGCGCCGCTCCAGGAGATCCCAGTGCACTTTGGATTGCTTCGTACTGCCGCGCACGCCCGGCGCGCCCTGCTCGCCGTAGCTCAGGACCTCGAACCGGACGAGCTTGTCGATGTCCTTGGCCGTGAGGGAAGCCTGATAGAATTGCACGCCGAATTGCTGCATCCGAAGTGCGGCGACACTAATCATAGGAACGCGGGGCCCCTTTATCGCGCCCCCTCCTGACGCCCTGGGCAGCGCGGCGTAGCCCGCGATTGTATGTGCCAGTGATGCCCAATCTCAAGCCTTCAGAGCGGGTTCCTTGCGAGTCTGCCCCCGGCAGGCTTCGCCCCGTTTTTGTCACTTAAGTCACAGTCGGTAAAGGAGTTACCGCAATGACAGCGCACCCGAACGCCCGCCGCAGCGCCTGGACCCTAGGCCTTGGACTAGCCGTCTTTGTGATGGCCATCGCCACCGTCCCCGCCCAGCAGATGGTCACCGAGACGCGCGACCCGAAGCAGGCGCAGGACGAAGAATTCGCGAAAGCGTACAAGGAGTGGACGGGCGACCCGCACTACGGCAGCCCGCTCGTCGATCACCTGCCGCTCGTGAAAGGCATCCCGACGCCGAAGGACGTGCTCGGGTACTACATCGGCGCGCCGGCCACGCTGACCTACTACGCGGACATCCTCAAGTACTACCGCGCGCTCGAGAAGGCGACCCCGCGCGTGAAGGTGGAAGTCATCGGCAAGACGGACGAGGGCCGCGACATGGTCACGGTGTACGTCTCGTCGGACGAAAACATCAGGAACCTCGCGCAGAACACGGCGAATCTGAACAAGCTCGCCGATCCGCGCGGCCTGCCGCCGCAGCAGATCGAGCAGCTCATCGCGACGACCAAACCGCAGTATCACCTCATGGGCGGGCTGCACAGCGGTGAGACCGGGCCGTCGGAAATGCTGATGGAGCTCGTCTACCGGCTCGCGACCGAGACGTCGCCGCTCATCACGCAGATTCGCAACAACGTGATCGTCTCGGTCACCCCGGCGGCCGAGCCGGACGGCCGCGACCGCAACGTGGACTGGTTCTACAAGGGCCTCGCCGACGCGCAAGCCGCGGGCGGCGCGGGCGGGGGTGGCGGACGCGGCGGCGGCGCGCTGCCCTACTGGGGCAAGTACGCGTTCCACGACAACAACCGCGATTTCAACGTGTCGCTGATAACGATGCGCGCGCTGTTCGACTGGTACATGAAAGCGAAGGCGCCCATCGTGCACGACCTGCACGAAGCCGAGCCGCTCATGTACACGTACAGCGGCAACGCGCCCCAGAACCCCTATCTCGATCCGATCCTCTGGTTCGAGCTGCCGTTCTTCTCCAATTTCGAAGTCGCGCAGATGACGAAGTGGGGCATGCCCGGCGTCTGGACCCACAACTTCATGGACGGCTGGTCGCCGGGCTACCTGGGCTCGATGGCCTACAACCACAACGCCATGATGAAGATGTACGAGACCCAGTCGGGCGTAGAGCCCGGCCGGGGCGGCGGCCGGGGCGGCCCGGGGGGCGGCGCCGAGGCGGCTGGCGCACCCGGCGCGGCCGCGGCCGGCGGTGGCGGCGCGGCCGGCGGTGGCGGAGGTCGGGGCGGCGGCGGTCGCGGAGGCCGGGGCGGAGGCGGCGGCGCGCCCGCGGGTGGCGCCGGAGCGGCCGGGCAGGCCGCGGAGCTCGGCGGCGCCGGTACGGCACAAGCGGCGGCGGCCATCCAGCAGTTCCAGGGCCGTGGCGGGCCAGGCGGCCGTGGTGCGGGCGGGGCCAGCGAGGTGCCGGCCGGTACGCCCGGCGGCTTTGGCCGCGGGCCGAACAACCCGAACACGCGCCAGTGGTTCCAGGGCATTCCCGTGCCGCCCGGGGCGACGGCGACCTTCTCGCGGCGCGACAACACGAACTACATGGAAACCGGCATACTGTCGGCGCTGCAGCTGACATCGACGTTCCCGAATCTCGTGCTCGAGAACTTCTACAAGAAGACGCAGAACTCGATCGACCTGGGCAAGACCGAGCCGCCGTACGCGTTCGTGCTGCTGCCGAATCGCGACATGACCAAGCTCGAGACGCTCGTCGGCATCCTGCGGATGCAGGGCATCGAGGTCGGCCGCACGGCCAGCGAGCTGAAAGTCGGGACCGACACGTATCCCGCCGGATCGTTCGTCGTGAAGACCGATCAGCCGTACGGCCGGCTGGCGCGCACGCTCTTGCGCAAGCAGGTCTATCCGGACGCCTCGCTCCAGACCTACGACGACAGCGGCTGGACGCAGGGCCTCGCGACGCTGGTGGACGTGAAGGAAGTGACCGACAAGGCGATCCTCGACGCGAACGCGCCGCTCGTCGCCGAGTTCAAGGCGAAGGGCACGATCACCGGGAACGACGGCGGAGCGTATCTGGCGGTCGCGCACTATGGCTCGAACAACATGATCTCGTTCCGCTACGCGCTGAAGGGCGCGGCGATGAAGATTGCGGAGAAGAGCTTCCGAGCCGAGAACATCGACTTCCCGGCGGGATCGTTCGTCATCGCGGGACCGATGAACGCCGACGTCCGGTCGGCGGTCGAGAAGTACGGCTTGACGGCGGCCACGCTCGCGCAGGCACCGGCCGTGCCGATGCACGACGGCGACGCTCCGAGAATCGCGATTTACTCGTCGTGGAGCAACACGCAGGATCTGGGCTGGTATCGCTACTCGTTCGACCGGATGGGCATCCCCTACGACCTGATCTTCAAGGAGCAGGTCGTGCAGGGCAACCTCCGCGGCAAGTACGACGTGATCATCATGGCGGCGCAGAACCTCGGGCGCGCGGCGGTGCTGCAGCCGGCGGCGTCGCGGCCGGTCCCGTACGAGAAGAGCGAGAAGTACCAGTTCCTGGGCATGTACGGCTCGTCACCGGACATCACCGGCGGCATGGGCCAGAAGGGCGTGGACGAGTTCGCGAAGTTCCTCGACCAGGGCGGCACGCTCATCACCGCGGGCCAGGCCGTGAGCTTCGCGACCGAGTTCGGGTTCGCGCACACGATCGACTCGTGGTCCGATCGGACATCGCAGAACTTCTACGCACCGCGGCCGATCGTCGAGTCGGAGATCGTTCGTCCCGACAGCCCGGTCTTCTACGGCTACGCGGACAAGATGCTGCCGGTCAAGTACCTCGGCGGTCCGCTGCTGCGCGTGGGCGTGCCCGATCAGAACACCGTGCTCGCCCGCTACGTCGGCGGCGCCGATTCGGTGCTGAGCGGGATGATGCGCAGCCCGGATGAAATCCGGAACCAGGCCTACGCGATCGACATCCCCGAGGCGTACCACGGCCACGGCCGGGTGCTGATCTTCTCGAACAACCCCGTTTACCGGTGGCAGAACTTCGGCGAGTTCAACATGATGTTCAACTCGATCATGAATTGGAACGACGCGCCGGCAGCGGGCTCGGGGACGAGACACTAGGCACCGGGCACTAGGCACTAGGCACTGGGCACTGGGCACTGGGCACTGGGCACTGGCGAGGCTCGCACTCGCTGGTGCCTGGCTCTTCGGCCTGATGCCTCGTGCCTGATCCGTTTCAGCTCTTCTTTGTCTTGCCGATGAGAATGATTGGCGTGGTCGCCTGAGGCGACCCGCCGGCGGGCTCGACCGTGATCGCGAACGCGTCGGCGGCCGGGAACACCGGCGGCGGCGCGAGGGTCGTCACGGCGCCCGCGGCATCGACCGTGAACAGCCCCGCGGCGAGCGGCTGGGCGCCCGCGCCCGGCGGGACCGCCCAGAGCTCGAAAACGTGGCCGCTCTGAAGCGCGGGCATGTTGCCGGCGTTCAGGACCAGCAGGCCGCGCGTGGCGCTCCAGTAGACCTGGACGGACGCGGCCGCCAGATCGCCCTGTCCCTTGAGATCGACGCGCACGACGTCGGGCGCGCCGAGCACGGCGAGCGTGCGCGTCAGCCTGGCCGCGTCCTGTCGCGTGCTCGCGAGATCCGCGCGCACGCGAGTGGCCTCCGCGACGGCGCGGTCCGCCGTCTGGCGCACGCTCTGCAGCTCGGACCGGAGCGCCCAGGCGTAGATGCCGGCGGCGACCGCGAGCGCAATCCCCGCCGCGGCCGCGAGCCACGGGATCGACGAGGCCTGACGCGGCGCCCTCACGATGGAGACGGGCGGCGCGGGCACCGGCTTGTCCAGCCGCACCTGCGGCTGGTTCGTCGCGCGCGCGATCGTGCGGGCCTTCAAATCGTCGGGCGGCGCGATCGGTTCGGCGGACATCGCCAGGCCGGTCGTGACCCGCCGCAGATCGGCGAGCTCGGCCGCGCATTTCGGGCACGACTCCAAATGGGCCTCGAACGCGCGCCGCTCGTCGGCATCCAGCGCCCCGAGCGCATAGGCGCTGACCGATTCCTCGAAGGGCGTGTGGCTCATGCCGTCAATACCAGGCGCAGCGCGGCGACCGCGGTGCGCAAGCGCGTCTTGACCGTGCCGAGCGGGACGCCGGTCTGCCCCGCGATCTCCGAATGCGTCAAGCCCTGGAAGTACGCGAGGTCGACGAGCGAACGCAGCGGCTCGGGCAGCGCCACGAAGGCCGCGCGCACCTTGCGGGCCTCGTCGTTGGAGATGGCCGCGTGCTCGGGGTCGCGGCCGCCCGAGGCGAGCGGCGGCGCCGACGCCGGATCGACGCCGTCGTTCACGTCGGGCCTCGCGCGGCGCGAGCGCAGCCGGTCGATGGCGCGCGTGCGGGCGAGCACGAGGATCCAGCCCGCGACCGTCGCGCGAGCCGCGTCGTAGCGCGGGGCCTCCCGCCAGACCTGCGCGAACACGTCCTGCACCACTTCTTCCGCGTCCTCCTGGCGCTCGAGGATCCGCTTGGCCAGGCCGAACACCGATCCGGCGTGCCGATCGTAGAGGGTGCCCAGCGCCTCGGCCGATCCCTCGGCCACCGCACGGACCAGCGTCGAATCGGCGTCAGCGCGTTCGTCGGATGCCACAGCGTCGGGCGGTTTCACGCCGGTATCACAGTACTACGGGCCGGGGCAGAGAGGAGATTTCCGGTGAAACATCGGCGATTGACGATGGGTGATGGGTGATGGCAATTGACGATTGGCCGATTGGCGATCGTATTTGACCGATTGGGCGATTGTGCGATTCGATCGCGCAATCGCCCAATCGCCCAATCGCCCAATCAAATCACCAATCACCAATCACCAATTCAATCCCCATTCGCCCAATGATCCAATGCCATCACCCATCGCCCATCATCAATCGCCGATGACGAAGTCGGTCGTCAGCCTGACGTCCTCGCGAATGGTGTTCCACACCGAGCAGTACTTCGTCCTCGAGAGCTCGATCGCGCGCTCGACGACGTGCGAGGGCACCGAGCCGGTGATGTGAAAGCGGAGGGCCATCGAGAGAAAGCGCCTGGGATGATCCGCGGCGCGCTCGCCCTCGAACGTGATCCTCATCGCGCGCAAGTCGTGCCGGCCCTTCTGCAGGACGTGCACGACGTCCATACCCATGCACGCCATCGTCGCGTACGCGAGGGCCTGCGGCGGGGAGGCGATCGCCGGATTGGAGCTCTGGAGCTCGATCCCCGGGAACCCGGGGCTGCTCTTGAAATTGAGGTCGGATTGCCAGTCCAGGGACAAGCGCACCATAGGCCTCATCTTAGTGGGAGGAGAAGCCGGAGACGGCCTATGGTACCCTCGTGTCTCGCGACGACGCCTGACCCGGCCACCTGAGGGAGTGTCCGTGAAATCCGACCGCCGAAAGCAGCCACGTCCGGACGCCAGCGACCGCCGTCAGCATCAGCGTCTCGGCCGGCCGTTCGAGGGCAGCTGGCAAGGCGCGTCGGGCGCCAACAAGTGCCGCATCAGCGACCTCAGCATCGGCGGATGTTTCGTCGAGACGCTGGCGGCGCCGACGTCCGGCGAGCAGACACGGGTGACGATTCTCCTGGGCGCCGATCATTCGATGACGTTCAGCGGCAAGGTCGTCTACGTCGAGCCCAGGATGGGCTTTGCGGTGAAGTTCCACGAGCTGTCCGGCGACGGACTCGAGCAGCTCCAGCGGATGTTCGACGCCCTGACCACCCCCGAACACAAATAGCGCCCGGCTTCCCCGGGCATGGACGGGACCTTCTCGGGCGCCGTGAATTTGACTACAATGCAGTCATGAAGGCGCCCTCGCCCTACCTCGGCGAATTCGAGCAACTCGTCCTCCTCGCCATCCTGCAGTGCGGTGACGATGCCTACACCGTGCCGATCCGCGCGACCCTCATCAGCCGGAGCCGGCGGCGGGTCGCGCGCGGCGCGCTCTATACGTCGCTCGACCGGCTCGAGGCGAAAGGGCTCGTCCGCTCGCGCCTCGGGGATCCGCTCGCCGTTCGCGGAGGCCGCGCGCGCCGGTACTTCACGGTCACGGCGTCCGGCCTCGAAGCCCTGCGCGGCGCACGCGCGACGCTCGCGAACCTGTCGAGTGGACTCGAGTCGCTGCTCGAACGCCGATGACGCCGACCGCCGCTCCGCCGCGACTCGCGCGATGGATCGCCGCGCACGTGATTGCCGATCCAGGCTGGCGCGATCAGCTGCTCGGCGACCTCGCCGAGGAACACGGCGGTCATCACGCGAGCCGGGGCCGCGTCGCCGCGGCGCTCTGGTACTGGTGGCAGGTCGCCTTGTTGCTTGCCGACGCCGCGACCCGTGGAGTGGCCCGGGCGGCCGGCGCCGTCCGGTCCTTTCTTTTGCCGGGAGACCGCCCCATGCACGCCCTCCAGCAAGAATGCCGTCTGGCCATCCGGATGATGCTGCGCCGGCCGCTCGTCACGGCCGTCATCGTCACGACGCTCGCCGTGAGTCTCGGCGCCAACGCCGCGACGTTTGGCATGGTCGATGCGCTGCTGCTTCGTCCGTTCACGTTCCCGAACGCGGATCGACTCGTGATGCTTTCCGAGAACTCTCCCGACGACGTCTATCCGAAGGAGAGCATCTCGCCGGCGACGTTTGCCGATCTGCGAGGATCCTTCCCCGATCTGTTCGCGCGGATGGCGGCAATCGTGTGGTGGGACGTGAACCTCGCCGGCGGCGACCAGCCCGAGCGCGTTCAAGGCTATCGCGTGACGGCCGATTTTCTGCCGATGCTCGGCATCTCGCCTGCGGCCGGACGCGCCTTCACGACCGACGACGAGATCTGGGGCCACCAGAACGTGGTCGTCCTCGGCGACGCGCTATGGCGCCGGCGGTTCGGCGCCGACCCGCATGTCGTCGGGCGGACGATTCGGCTCGACGGCGAATCGTACGCGGTGATCGGCCTGGCGCCAGAGGGCTTCGCGTTCCCCGACGGCGCCGAGATGTGGGCGCCGATGGCGTTCTCTCCCACCGACGCGGCGGCGCGCGAGCGGCACTACCTCACGATGATCGCCGAGCTCAAGCCTGGCATCGCCGTCGCCGCGGCGCAGGCGCCCCTGACTGCCGCCTACGATCGCCTCAAACAGCAGCATCCGGAGGCCAACCGCACGCGCTCGCTGATCGTCCGGACGTTCACGGCGGGATGGGTGGACGTCGGCACGCCGCAAGTGCTCGGCCTGTGGCAGGCAGCCGCGTTCATCGTGCTGCTCATCGCCTGCGTCAACGTGACGAGCCTGCTTCTCGCGCGCGCCGCAGAGCGGCGGCGCGAGCTGGCGTTGCGGCTGGCGCTCGGCGCGGGAGGCGCGCGCCTCGTGCGTCAGATGCTGCTCGAGAGCCTGGTCGTCGCGCTGCTCTCCGTCCCGGCGGCCCTTGGCGTCGCCGTCGCGATCTTCCGCCTCACGAAGTCGGCGATGCCCCCGATGCTTCTGCGATTCCTGCCGGGCTGGGACCAGATGGGCGTGAACGGCCGCGTCGGCCTGTTCACGGTCGCCGCCGCCGCCGGCGCGTCTCTGGTTTTCGGCCTGCTGCCGGCCGTTCAGTCGGCGCGAGCGTCCCTTGTGGCCAACCTCAAGGACGGCACACGCGGCGCCGGCGCGGCGCCGGCGCGCAGCCGGCTCCGGCGCGGGCTTGTAATCGCGCAGATCGCAATCGCCGTGCCGCTCCTGCTCGTCTCGGGCCTGGCCGTGATGGGCAGCGATCGATTCGCGCACGGGCCGCAGGGCTACAACCCGAGCGGCCTGCTCCGGATGCGGATGATCCTGCCGGACGCGACCTATCCGGACGACGCCACGAAGCGCACGTTCGTCTCACGGCTCCTCGACGCCGCGGCGCGGGTGCCCGGCGTCGAGCGGGTGGCCACGACGTCGGTGCTCCCGTCGAGCAGCATGGGTCAAAGCCGTCGGCTCGTGATCGACGGCGCGCCGCCCGCGGCGCACGACGACGACCTCCCCACCGTGAACTACCGCTCCGTCTCGTCGGACTACCTCGCGACGATGCAGCTGCCGCTGCAGAGCGGCCGGTCGCTGCTCGCGAGCGATCGCGAAGGCACGCAGCCGGTGGCCGTCGTGAGCGAGTCGCTCGCCCGCCGGTTCTTTCCGGACCGCTCAGCCATCGGCCAGCGCGTGAAGTTCGGCAGCGATTCCACCACGTGGATCACGGTCGTCGGCGTCTCGGGCGACACGATCGACGACTGGTTCGACAGCCGCGGGACGCCGACGATTTACGTCGCCGAGCCGCAGTTCCCGAATGGGTCGGTGTTTCTGGTCGCGCGCACGTCGGGTGATCCCGCGCGGCTCGCCGACGGGATCCGCGCCGCGCTCGCCTCCGTCGACTCGACGCAGCCGGCGTTCGAGGTCATGCCCATGCTCGAAGCGATTCGAATCCGGACGACGGGCCTGCGGTTCATCGGCGGACTCATGGCGGCGTTCGGCGTGATCGCGCTTGGCCTCGCGGCGATCGGGATCTACGGCGTCATGTCGCATTTCGTCGCCCAGCGACGGCACGAGATCGGCGTGCGGATGGCGCTTGGCGCCAGCCGCGCTGACGTGCTGCGCCTGACGGCGAGGACCGCCATCCAGCTGGCGGCGATCGGCATCCTGCTGGGCACGCTGGCCGGCCTCGCGCTGGCGCGCGTGATGGAGAGCGTGCTCTTCGGCCTCGTGTCCGTCCAGCCTGGCCTCATCATGGCGATCGTCGGCGTCATGACGGCGACGTCGATGGTCGCGAGCCTCGTCCCGGCGCGTCAGGCCGCGGGGGTCGACCCGGCGCTGGCCCTGCGCGCGGAGTAACCCGCCTTCGCCTCGCTCACGCTCGCGCTCCGGCGAGGCGGCTCTCTTATAATCCCCAGCATGAGCCGTGTGTCGATCGCGGTCCTTCTCCTGGCATCCGGCTGCCTGTCCACCGTGATCATGAGCGCCCAACCCGTGGACAAGATGCTCGAGCGCGCCAAACGGCTGCTGCGTGACACACCGGTCATCGACGGCCACAACGACTATCCGATGGCCGTGCACGACAAGGCACAAGGCGACGTCGACAAGCTCGACATCCGTCAGTCGCAGCCGACGATCATGACGGACATCCCACGCCTCCACGCGGGCGGCGTTGGCGCGCAGTTCTGGTCGGTCTACGTCCCGGCGCCGACGCCCAGCCAGGATCCGGCGGACTCGGTCTCGGCCACGCTCGATCAAATCGACATCGTCTACCGGATGATCGCGAAGTACCCCGACACGTTCGGGCTCGCGCTGACCGCGGACGACGTCGAGCGGCTGCAGAAGCAGCACAAGATCGCGTCCCTCATCGGGATGGAGGGCGGGCACTCGATCAACTCGTCACTCGGCATCCTCCGGCAGATGTACCGGCTCGGCGCGCGCTACATGACGCTCACCCACACGCTCAACACGCCCTGGGCGGATTCGGCGACCGACACGCCGAAGGTCAACGGGCTGTCGCCTTTCGGCGAGGACGTCGTGCGCGAGATGAACCGCCTCGGCATGATGGTGGACCTGAGCCATACCGCGCCCGCGACGATGGCGGCGGCCATCCGCGTGTCGGCGGCGCCGGTGATCTTTTCGCATTCCTCGGCGCGCGCACTCACCGACGTGTCCCGCAACGTCCCCGACGACATCCTCCGCGAGGTCAAGACCAACGGCGGCATCGTCATGGTCACGTTCGTGCCGGGCTTCGTCTCGCAGGCGGTCGCCGACTACAACAAGCGCGAGACCGACCAGCGCGCCAGGCTGGCGACCGCGCTCAACAACAACGAGGACGCCGTCAACAAGGCGATGGACGACTGGCGCCGGCTCAACCCTTCGCCGCGCGCGTCCATCAAGGACGTCGCCGACCACGTCGATCACATCAAGCAGATTGCCGGCATCGACCACATCGGTCTGGGGGGCGACTTCGACGGCATCACCGCCGTCGTCGCCGGCCTGGAAGACGTCTCGACGTACCCGAGCCTCGTTGCCGAGCTCCTGCGGCGCGGCTACAAGGACGACGAGATCCGGAAGATCGTCAACGGCAACATCCTGCGGGTCATGCGCCAGGTGGAAGCGACCGCCGCGCGGCTGCAGTCCAAGAAGAAGAAATAGTGCAGACCGGGGTCGTGATCGTCGCGCTCGGGGACTCGACGACCGCCGGCACGCCGCTCTATCTGTCGCCGCTCGAAGCGCCCCCCGACGGCCGCGGGGACGAGCGCAGCCAGTACGCGTACTGGCTGAGGCAGCGGCATCCCGGCTGGCGCGTGCTCAATCGGGGCGTCAATGGCGAGCGCAGCGATCAGATTGCCGTTCGATTCGATCGCGACGTCATTGGCGAGCAGCCGGCGGCGGTCATCGTCATTGCCGGGGTGAACGACATCTATCAGGGCCGGGCGGCGACCTTGGTCATGGCCGAGCTGGCCGGGATCTACCGGCGCGCGGCCGCGGCCAGGATTCCGGTCGTGGCGGGATCGATCGTGCCGTACAACACCGCGACGCCGGCCCAGAACGCGGCGATGCACGCCGTGAACGCCTGGATCGCGGGCGAGGCGACCGGTCAGGAGCACGTGGCCTTCGCCGACACACGACGGGCGGCCGCGGCGGCCGACGATCCCGACCGTCTCGCCGGCTCGCCCGACGGCCTGCACCCGGACGTCGAGGGTTACCGACGCATGGCGGACGCGATCGACCCCGTGCTCGTCGCCGTGCTCGCTCGCTCGTACCGGACGCCCTTGCAGCCGTGATTCGACAGAGCGTGCTGTGCGTCGTGTTCGCATGTGCCGCGCGCGCCGCCGCCGCGCAGAGCCCGGCGGCTCCCCCGCCCGCGGACGATCCGCAGGCCAATCCCGGGCGGCCCACGATTTCGACGCCGGCGACGCTCACGCCCGTCGGCTACCTGCAGCTCGAGAATGGCGTCCTCGCCGGCTACACGTCGGGAGACTTCAAGTCGCTCTACAATTTCAACCAGGTCACGAAGATCGCGGTGCTGCCCCGACTCCAGCTCATCGCGCAGTTCGAGCCGGTCGCCTGGTCGAAGGCGTCCGCCGACTCGACGATCACCGGCTACGCGGGCGGCATCTCACTGGGGGCGCAGGCGCTGCTGCGATCAGGCGAGGGCGCGCGGCCGTCGATCGCGCTCGGCTACGCTCAAACGGCCTTCTCCGGGTCGGCGCCCGACCTCGACATCGGCTCGTCGCGTCAGTCACTGCTCGTGCTCGTCAGTCTGGACGCGGGCGCGTTTCACATCGACGCGAACGGAATCTTCAACGATCAGGTCGACTCGAACCGCAAAGTGCAGTACGGGCAGACGCTGTCCATCTCGCACCCGCTCGGCGCGACCACGGTCGTCGGCGAGATCTGGCATTTCACGCAGCCCACGGCCGGCGGCGACGCGATTGGCCTGCTCTGGGCGGTGTCGTACGCGCAGAACAAGCATCTCATCTACGACGTCGGGTTCGATTCAGGCGTGACGGCGACGTCGACCCACTGGGAAATCTTCGGCGGCTTCACGTACTTGATCCCCCATCGGCTCTGGCGCAGTAAATGACACTTCCTGATCTCCTGACTTCCTGATCTCCTGACCTCCTGACCTCCCCATGCTCCTACTGCGCTAGTATCTCCACCTGGAGGACGCCATGTTTTCCCCGCACATTTCAGCGCGCCGCGTGATCGCGATGCTGGCGCTTGCCGGCGGCGCGGTGACCGTCGCCGCTCAATCCGCACCGTCAACGACATCGTCGAGGTCGCCCGAAGGCGCCGCGCTCGCGAGTCTGCGCTGGCGCAGCGTTGGTCCGGCGAATCCCGGCGGGCGCGTCAGCGTCGTCGCGGGCATCCCGGGCAAGCCGGAGGTGTTCTACGTGGCCGGCGCAGCGGGCGGCATCATCAAGACGACCAACGGCGGCGTGACGTTCGCGCCGATCTTCGACGACCAGCCGGTCGCCTCGATCGGCGCGATTGAGGTCGCCGCGTCGAACGAGAACGTCGTCTGGGTCGGCACGGGCGAGGGCGACCCGCGCAACAGCACGTCGTTCGGCAACGGCGTGTACCGCTCCACGGACGCGGGCCGGACGTGGGCGCACGTCGGCCTCGACGACAGCGAGCGCATCAAGCGCATCGCCGTGCACCCCCAGAATCCCGACGTCGCGTACGTCTGCGCCGTCGGTCACGCGTGGGGCCCGAACGAGGAGCGCGGCGTCTTCCGCACGACCAACGGCGGCCAGTCCTGGCAGAAGGTGCTCTACCGGAACCCCGACACCGGCTGCTCGGACGTCGCGATGGATCCGTCCGATCCGCGCACGCTCTACGCCGGGATGTACACGTTCCGCCGCAGGCCGTGGCGCTTCGACAGCGGCGGAGGCGAGACGGCGCTCTACAAGACGACGGACGGCGGCGACACCTGGCAGAAGCTGACGAACGGCCTGCCGAAGGGACCGATGGACCGGCCCGGCATGGCGGTGTCGATCAGCAACCCGAACGTCGTGTACCTCATCAGCGAGACGAAGTCCGAAGGCACGCTCTTCCGGTCGAACGACAAAGGCGCCTCATGGACGAAGGTCAGCGACAACACGGCCATCACGTTCCGGCCGTTCTACTACGACGACCTGCGCGTCGATCCGGCCGATCCGGATCGGCTGTTCGCACTCGCCGGTCAGCTGCAGCTGTCCGAGGACGGCGGCAGGACGTTCCGCAACGCCGGCAACGGCCTGCACGGCGACCACCAGGCGATGTGGATCGACCCGAAGAACCCGAAGCGGATCATCGAGGGCTGCGACGGCGGCTTCCAGATCTCGTACGACGGCGGACTGACCTGGGAGATTCTGAACACGTTCCCGTTCACGCAGTTCTATCGGGTGGAGATCGACAACCAGGAGCCGTACACGATGTGCGGCGGCCTGCAGGACAACGGCGTGTGGTGCGGGCCGAGCATGGTCACGTCACGCGACGGCATCCGGAAGCGCGATTGGGTGACGGTGAGCGGCGGCGACGGCTTCTCGGGCGTGCAGAACATCGCCGAGCCGTGGATCATCTACTCGACGTCGCAGGGCGGACCCATCTACGCGACCAACCTGCGCACGAACACGAGCCGGGCGATTGCGCCCTACCCGAAGGACCTGGGATCGACCGGCAGCGCGATCGCGCCCTACAAGTACCGCTTCAACTGGAACTCCCCCATCGTGCGATCGCCGAACGACCCGAAGGTCATCTACTACGGCGGCAACGTGCTGTTCCGGACCACGAATCACGGCATGTCCTGGGACGTCATCAGTCCCGACCTCACGACCAACGACAAGAGCAAACAGCAGTCGTCGGGCGGGGAGATCGTCGTCGACAACACGGCCGCGGAGTTCCACTGCACGATCATGGCGATCTCGGAATCGCCGGTGCAGAAGGGCGTGATCTGGGTCGGCACGGACGACGGCAACATTCAAGTGACGCGGGACAACGGCGCGCACTGGACGAACGTCGTCGGCAATATCAAGGGGCTGCCGGCCAACTCGTGGGTGCCCGCGATTGACGCCTCGCCGTTCGACGCGGGCACGGCATACGTCGCGGTCGATCGGCATCGCGACAACGACTTCGCGCCGCACGCGTACAAGACCACCGACTACGGCCAGACCTGGACGCCGATCGTCGGCAACCTGCCGGCCAAGGGCTACGTCCACGTCGTGCGCGAGGACCCGAAGGTGAAGGGCCTGCTGTTCCTCGGCACGGAGCTCGGCATCTTCACGTCGCTCAATGACGGCGGGTCCTGGATCGACCTCCGCAACGGTCTGGCGGCGGCGCCGGTGCCCGAGCTGCGCGTCCACCCGCGCGACGGTGACTTGATCATCGCCACGCACGGCCGCGGGATGTACATCCTCGACGACATCGCGCCGATTCGTGAGCTCGCGCAGGCCATGAAGGCCGACGCCTTCCTGTTCGCCATCCGGCCGGCGATTCGCTGGCAGACGTGGAACCGTGACAACCCGCTCGGATCGAAGGAGTGGACGGGACAGAACCCGCCGCTCGGCGCGATTCTGAGCTACTACGTCAAGGCGGCCGGGCCCGTGACGTTCACGATCGCGAAGGCCAACGGCGATGTTGTGCGCACGATGACCGCGAATGCCACGCCGGGCGTGAATCGCACGGTGTGGGACATGCGCTACGACGCGGCGACCGGCGGCGGCGCCGGCGGCGGACGCGGAGGCGGCGGTGGTCGTGGCGGCGGCGCGGCGGGTCAGGCGGCCGCTGAAGGCGCCGGGGGCGGAGGCGGACGCGGCGGATTCGGAGGCGGCGGCGCGCCGTACGTGCTCCCGGGCGACTACACGGTCGTGATGAAGGCCGGGACGCTGGAAATGAGGCGCCCCGTGAAGATCGAAATGGATCCGCGCATCACCGTCTCGGCCACCGACCTGCAGGATCAACTGACGGCCGGGCTGGCGCTGCGCGACATGAGCTCGCGCATCAACGCGATGATTCAGCAGGCAGACGATCTGATCGGCGAGCTGCAGTCCACCGTCGCGCGGGGCGATGCGAGCTCCGCCCGGGCGAAGACGCTCCTCGATCAGGCGAAGGACTTCCGCTTCCGCATGGGACGCCTGCCCGGCGAGCAGGGCTACCGGATCCAGGGCCGGCTGCGGGAAGACATCCAGGCGCTGGCAGGATCGTCTGGGAACAACCCCGGAGCGCTCACGGCTGGTGAGAAGCAGCGCATGACCGAGGTGAAAGCCGACCTCGACAAGATGAATGCCGACTGGACCGCGTTCATGCGGACAGTGCGGTAGGCAGCGCTGCCTTCTGCCTTCTGCCTTTCAGTACGTTCTCCTCGCGACCCATTCCCGCGTCAGCGAGTCGACGACGACGTAGTGCCCGTCTTCCTCGCGGGCGATGAGGTCGAGCCGGACGAGCGCGGAGAGGGCCGTCTGCACGCTGGACGGCCCGCCGAGACGATAGCGCGCGCGCGTATCGGCGCTCAACATCTCGACGCCGCGCTCGAGCACGACCGCGCGCAGCACGGCGCGTTGCACGAGCGTCAGCCGCTCCCACATGGCCTCGAAGATCGTCTCTTGTTCGGCCAGCAGGCGATGAAGGGTCGCGTGGAGGTCGTCGAGGCTCACGCGGCGCCGCTTGGCCGCCGTGGCGTCGTCCCAGGTCTCGTGCGCGAGGCGCTGGACGTCGTACGGAAGGTTGCCGGCCAGATCGACGATCGCGGCGCCGAGTCCGGCCTCGGGCGCCACGCCGGAGCGATTGAAGCGCGATTCGACCGCCTCGGCAAACACGTCGGCAGGAATCTTCTGGAGGCGCATCACGGGCCCGGCCTTGTAGAAGGGTCGCCGCGGGCCGATCATCTGCTCCATCAGACTCGGCTCCGACCCTGCGAACACGTAGCCGACGCGGCGCTGCTGCTGGACGGCCGCGCGCAGCGCCTGCTCGACGCTGCCGCCGTCGAACGCGGCGATGGCCTGGAACTCGTCGAGGGCCACGACGAGCGGGCGGCCGAGCCGGGTGGCGAGGCGCGCGGGCAGCGCGAAGACCTCCTCGGCCAGCCGCGCGGCGTCGCGCGCCGTGCGCACGCCGGGGAACGACAGCGCCAGCTTGCCGCCCGGGGGTCCGGCCTCGATCCGGAGCTCCGGCGTCACGCCCTTGAAGAGATCGCGCAGCCAGGTTCGCACGCGGCCGGTGCGCGTCTCCAGGCCGACCAGCGCGCGGGCGTAGCCCTCGAGAAACGCCACGTACGAGCTGAAGCTGCTGACGGTGAGCTCGAGCGTGACGACGCGCCGCCGGTCGAGCGTCCGCAGCGCCTGGCGGATGAGCGAGGACTTGCCGTACCGCCGGGGCGAGATGAGAAACACCTTCTGGCAGGCCGCCAGGTCGGCGACCAGCCGGTCGCGCTCGGCCTCGCGATCGACGAACGCCCAGACGGGCACGACCTCGCCGTAGACGAACGGGTTGTCAGCGGGCACGGGTGGCGGCCATTACGTTAAACAACGTAATCATAACGCAGATCGACGTAATCTTGCCGGCCTGGGCCGGACCGCGCGTCAGCCGCGGCCGCCCGCGTCGAGGAACCGCGCGATCGCCGCGCCCACCTCGCCGGGCGTCGCGGCCACGTCCGCGCCGGCGGGCAGGCCGTCGGGGTCGATCCGCCCGAACCCGTAGCGCGCCACGCACACCCGGACGCCCGCGCGCGTCGCCGTCTCGACGTCGATCGCCGAGTCGCCGACCAGCAGCGTGCCGGCCGGCGTCGCCCCCGCCTCCGTCATGAGAAACCGCACGCTCGCCGGGTCGGGCTTGCGCGGAAACGACGCGTCGCCGCCGATCACCCACCGGAAGCACGGGCGCAGGTCGAAGGCCTCGAGGATGCGCCGCGACAGCGCCTCCGGCTTGTTGGTCAGCACGGCCAGCGCCGCCCGGGCCGCGGCCAGGCGCACGACGGGGGCGATGCCGGCATAGGGCCGCGTGTGCCGCAGCAGCCGCCGGTCGTAGATCGCCAGAAACCGCGGCAGCGCGTCCGACGCGGCCGGCGGGAGGCCGGACGCCAAGAGCGCGCGCTCGACCAGCACCCGCGCGCCCTCCCCCACCATCGCCGCGACCTGCTCGATCGGCAGCGCGGGCGCGCCATAGGTCGCCAGCATCTCGTTCGTGCTGTCCGCCAGATCCCGGCGCGAGTCGATGATCGTCCCGTCGAGGTCGAAGATGATGAGCGCGGCCATGCTGCCGCTATGTACCATAGCGCGGCCATCTACGATTTCTGGTAGTAGTAATGCCGTGCCCTATAACGTCTCGGTAACATTGGCCCGGTTCTGAGCCCAGATGCTGGCAATTGTCTTCGCGACCTACGCGACCGTCTTCCTTGCTGAAATCGTTGGCGACAAACTGCTCTACACGACCGGCGTCCTCGCGACCCGGTATCGCTGGGGCGCGGTCGTCGCGGGCATGGCCATGGCCTTTGCCGCCAAGATGGCGGCCGCCGTGGCCATCGGCGCCGCCATCGCCACCCTGCTCGTGAACTACCGCTGGGTCGTCGCCCTGGTCACGGCCGCCAGCTTCGTCTTCCTCGCCATGACGCTCTGGCGCAAGTCCGATGTCCGCGCGCCCAAGGAGAAGGACGCGCGCATCCTGCAGGGATCGATGGTGGCGTTTGCGACGATCTTCTTCTCCGAGTGGTTCGACGTCGGCATGCAGGCGGCCGGCACGATGGCCGTGACGTTCGTCTGGTCGGCGAACCGGCCGGCCGACGTTTCGCAGACGACGGCCGCCGTGCTGGTCTGGCTCGGCGCGGTCGGCGCGATGGTGACGAAAGGCGCGCTCGCCGTCGCGTTCGGCGCCAGCGTCCGGAACTGGATCGCGGCCCGGGTGGCGCCGCGCGTGGTTCGCTATGCCGCCGTCGCGACGATCGTCGTCATCGGCACGCTCGCCGTTCTCGAGACGCTGGGCCTCATCGTAGACTGACGGGCACGCCGCCGACCGGCTGCCGGCTGCGCCACGTCCGCAGCGCCCCGCCAAACCGGTAGCGAAGCAGGTTGACGAAGAACTCGACGCAGGCCGACGCCCGCACGTGGCTGAGTCCGTTCGATCGCATGCGCGCGAAGACGTTCATCTCGAGCACGTGCACGCCCAGGTAGTACGCCTTGATCATCATTTCGGGATCGACGAACCAGTCCTTCGACTGCAGGTCCATGGCCGCGAGGACGTCGCGGTGCAGGATCTTCGGGCTGCCGTTGATATCGATCGAACCGAGGCGCGGCCACAGCACGAAGACCATGCCGTTGTAGATCACGGAGATCACTTTGCGCGTGAAGCCGTCGAGACGGAACCGCCGTCGCACCTTGCCGAGCGTCATCCGATCGCGATGCTTCAGCGCGTCGAACAGCCGGGCGGCATCCTGCGGATCGACCTGCCCATCTGCGTGAATGACGCCAATCCAGGGCGCGGCGCAGACGGGAAGCGCCTGCAGGATGCCGTGGCCGTAGCCTTCATTGCGTTCCACCCGGTGATAGACGATCGGCAGGCCGCGCGCCGCGAGCTGCTGGATGATCTCGCCGGTGCGATCCTGCGATCCGTTGTCGCAGGCGACCAGCTCCAGCCGGTGCCCGGCGCGCTCGAAGGCGTCGATGAGCTGAGGTATCGTATGCGGAATCGCCTCCTGCTCGTTGAAGCACGGCATGATGAGCGAGAGTTCCGGCGCGCCGGTGCGCTCCGCCATGGATGTGAGCCTAGCATGGGTTCCTCGCGCTGGTTGACGTGGGCGGCGGTGGCCGTCGTCGCCGGCATCTTCCTCGCGCGCCTGCCCGCCATCGTCGAGCCCATGGGACCCGACCAGGGCGTGTACGCCACGATCGGCTGGGCGATGCAGCACGGCTTCCGGCTGTATCGCGACCTGTTCGAGATCAAACCGCCGGGCTTGTACGTGACCTACTGGCTGGGGTTTGCGCTGCTCGGCACGAACGCGCACGCGATCTTCTGGATGGACTATGCGGCCGCGGTGCTGACGCTCGTCGCCCTGTTCGACCTCTGCCGGCGCCTGGTCAGCGCGCGCTTCGGCGCGTTGGCCGCGGCGGTCTTCGCGATCGCCACGTGGCCCGCGGCGAGGCATGCCTACGGCGGCTTTCTCGAACGCACGATCAACGAGACCTTCATCTCGCTCTTCGCCACGGCATCGTTCTGGGCCGCGGCGATCGCCCTCGCACGCTCGCGGCACCGGTGGGCCGTCGTGTCCGGCCTCGTCACCGGTATCGCGGTGGTCTTCAAGCCGATGGCGGCCGTCTACTGGCCCGTCTCCGTGGTGTGGGTGTGGCTCCAGGCCGATTTCGCGACCGCCCGCCGGTTTGCCCTGCAGTCGGCCGCGGGCGCCCTGGTGGCGCCGATCGTTGCGCTTGGATGGATGTGGGCGACCGGCATCATGCCCGACGCCTGGCTCGCGCTCGCGGTGTACAACAGCGCGTATCTCACGCTGGGCGATCACAGTCTGTTCGACATCCTGAACCAGTTCGCCCACGAGACGTGGCGCCGCGTGAAGACCGATGAGGTGTGGGCGCTGGGCGCGGCCGGTGCGGTCGTGGCCGTGGCGGCGTGGAAGTGGCGCACCGCGAAATCGGCCTCGGCCGCCATGCTCGGCGTGCTCTGGCTTGGCGCCGCGCTCGCGGCGGTGGCGCTCAACGGCCCGCGGATGTTCCAGACCTACTTCATGCCCGCGCTCGTGCCGTTGTCGCTCCTGGCGGCGTGGCTGCTCGCCGCGGCCTTTGCGCCGCAACGACGCTGGCGCGCCGGCGTGGCCGCGCTCGTCGTCGGGCTGATCGCGCTCATGCTGTTCCGATCGGGCTCGCTGATTCGGGCCGCCGATGTGACCCGCGCTGACACGCGGCAGCTCCTGGGCGCCACGCCGCGGCTGGACTATCTGCAGCGCTTCCAGTCCCGATCGTCGAAAGCGTTCTCGGCGGCCGACAGCGAGCGACTCGCCGACTACCTGCGCTCCAACACGCAGCCGGACGAGCGCGTCTTCATCTTCGGCATGACCGCGAGCGCCTACTTTCTCAGTCATCGCCTGCCGGCCAGCCGCTTCCTGTTCGCCTACCCTGCCGTGTCGAACATGGCCGACCGTCCCGAGTTTCGCGTGGAGACGCTCGCCGCCGAGCTCTCGCGAACCGCACCCCGCTACATCGTGCTCCAGCGCCACAACGGCGACAGCTTCTCGGGCTGGCGCGCCGAGACCTCGTTCGCGGCGCCGCCGATGGCCGAGCTGCTCCGCAGCTACCATCCGGACACCGAGATCGGGGACTACGCGCTGTACCGGCGGAACTGACCGTCGTCCAGCACGCCAGAGGACACTCCGTCGGGCCGGAGGCCGGGCGCCGGTGCTTCCGGCTCGAGCCTCCGGGCGGTCCCCGCCGTCCAGGGTGCGGGATGTCGCTCACGCGCAAGGAGTTGGCCTGAACACTGGTCCTGAGCCACCGGGCGGGGCCGCTCCCCAGGCGGCCCGGGTGCGGCGAGGCCCGCGGTCTTTTTCTTGCAGGAAGCAACTCGTGACAAGGTAGATCTAGAGATGACGATGCGCCTGAGCCTTCTCGCCCCTCTCGCCGCGCTGTGCAGCCTGACCACGCTCGCCGCCCAGCAGACGACGTTCCGCGGCGGCACGCAGACGGTCGCGATCTATGCGACGGTCGTGGACAGCACCGGCCGCCTGGTGCCCGACCTCGAACGCCAGCACTTCGAGGTCTACGACGACTTGAAGCTGCAGGAGCTGACGCTCTTCAAGAGCGACGTGCAGCCGGTCACGGTCGTCGTCATGCTCGACACGAGCGGCAGCATGACCGCCAATCTCGAGCTGCTGAAGCTGGCGGCCGAGCAGTTCGTGATCCGGTTGTTGCCCGACGACAAGGCGCGCATCGGCAGCTTCTCGGACAAGATCATCATCAGCCCGACGTTCACCAGCAATCGGGACGATCTCGTCCGCATCATCCACGAGGACATCCAGTACGGCAATCCGACGTTTCTCTGGGACGCCATCGACGAGAGCATGACGGCGCTCGCGAACGAGCAGGGCCGCCGCGTCGTGCTCGTGTTCACGGACGGCGACGACGAGACGAGCAAGCACGCGACGCTGCAGAGCGTGATCTCGCGCGCCCAGACCGAGGAATTCATGGTCTATGCGATCGGCCTGCGCAGCCAGATCCTGGGACACACGACGCGTCCCGCCCCGGGATTACGCAAGCTCGCGGAGGAGACCGGCGGCGGGTACTTCGAGCTGCTGAAGACGGCCGACCTCGGCCCGACGTTCACGCGCGTGGCCGACGAGCTGCATCGTCAGTACGTGCTCGGGTTCACGCCGCAGTCGCTTGACGGCCGGATGCACAAGCTCGACGTGCGCGTGAAGCTGCCGGGGATGAGCGTGCGCGCGAGGAAGAGCTATCTCGCGTCGAAGCCGACGGGATAAGCGGGGCGTTCCCCAAGGGGTTCGGTGTGAAACACATCGGGGTCATCGCCGTCGCGCTGACCGCATCGGTCGCCGCCCTGGCCGGCCAGCAAGGGACGGTGTTCCGCTCGGCGACCCAGATGGTGCCGGTCTACGTGACGGCCGTGGACGAGACCGGCCATCTGGTCACCGACCTGACGCGCGATGATTTCGAGATCCTCGACAACGGCCGCGTCGAGCCGATCGCCCAGTTCAGCAACGCCATCCAGCCGATCAGCATCATCGTGATGCTCGACATGAGCGGCAGCATGATAGGCAACCTCCCGGTGCTGCGACAGGCCGCCGTGCAGATGTTCACGCGGCTCCTGCCCGACGACAAGGCGCGCGTGGGCGGCTTCGGCGATCGCATCACGCTCAGCGAAACATTCACGAACGACCAGGACGATCTGATTCGCGCGCTGTGGTCCGAGCTCACGCCCGGGGGCAGCACGCCGCTGTGGGGCGCGATCAACGTCGCGATGACGGCGCTCGCCCACCTCGAGGGCCGGCGCGTCGTGCTGGTGCTGACCGACGGCAAGGACACGAGCGCGTTCTGGGGCGATCGGCCGTCGGTCTCGCTCGCGGACGTCGTCCGGCGGGCGCAGGTCGAGGAATATCTCCTCTACGCTATCGGCATGCAGAGCCGCGGCGCGGCGGGGCCGGTCGTCGGGCGCTTCGGCCCGGACGACGAACCCGATCCCGGCCTGCGGGAGCTGGCGGGGGAAACGGGCGGCGGCTATTTCGAGCTGCACTGGACCGATCCGCTGGGGCCGACGTTCGCGCGCGTGGCCGACGAGCTGCACCGCCAGTACCTGCTCGGCTTCCAGGCGCCGGACAACGACGGCAGGCTCCATCAGATTACGGTCAACGTGAGGCGGGCCGGGACGGTCATCCGCGCGCGGCGCTCGTACCTCGCGCCGAGAAAGAGCAGCCATGGCGCCTGACCCGCGACGACGGATCAAGGGCCTGGCGCTCGCCGCGGCCGTGTGGCTCGCCGCGACGGGCGCCGGCCGGGCGCAGTCTCCACCCGCACAGCAGCCGCCGCAGACCTCCCCGGCGCCCACGCCGCAACAGCCGGTGTTCCGCACGGGCGTCGAAACGGTCGCGATCTACGCGACGGTCCTCGATCCCTACGACGAGCTCGTCAAGGACCTGCAGCGGGACGACTTCGAGGTCTACGACGACGGCCGCGCGCAGGAGCTCACGAACTTCGAGCTCGGTCTGCAGCCGATCACCGCGATTCTGATGGTGGACACGAGCGACAGCATGACGCTCAACATCGAGCTGGCGGAGGCCGCGGCCGAGCAGTTCATGATCCGGATGCTGCCCGGCGACAAGGCGCGCGTCGGGAGCTTCAGCGACGCCATCACGATCAGTCCGGCCTTCACGGGCGACCGCGACGTGCTCCTGCGGGACATCCGGGACCGCCTGCACCTCGGCCGGCCGACGCGGCTCTGGGACGCGGTGGATCAGACGATGACCGATCTGGCGCCGCTCGGCGGACGGCGCATCCTCGTGCTCTTCACGGACGGCGACGACACGTTCAGCAGGAAGCGCGCGTCGGACGTGTTCGACCGCGCCCGGTCCGACGAGCTCATGATCTACACGGTCCAGTTCCGCTCGACGCCGTTCGCCCGCAGCCACGAACTGTCGGTGCTGCCGATGCCGAGCTGGAAGACCGCGCTCGGCAGCGACTCACAGCGCAATCCACCGCCGGGCGAGGGCCTTCGTCGTCTCGCGAGTCAGACGGGCGGCGGGAGTTTCGCGCTGCTCGCCCACGACGACCTCGGCGCGACGTTCACGCGTATGACCGAAGAGCTGCACTATCAGTACGTGCTCGGTTTCACGCCGCAGAAGCTCGACGGCAAGATCCACACGCTCGAGGTGAGAGTGCGCAACCGGCCGAAGCTCGTGGTCCGCGCGCGCGCGAGCTACCTCGCCGCCAGGCGGCCGGCGGTCGCGGAGGCGCCGCGATGATGCGCGCGCTCGCAGGGGGAGCGTTCGTGATCGCAGCCGCTCTCGTCGTCGCGCTCGGGGCGCAGCAGACGACGACGCCGCCGCAGCAGCCGACGTTCCGCGGCGGCGTCCGCGCGGTACCCGTCTACGCGTCGGTGACCGACAGGGCCGGGGGGTTCGTGCTCGATTTGACGAAGGACGACTTCGAGATCCGCGACAACGGCAAGCCCCAGACGATCTCGCAGTTCACGACCGATCTCCAGCCGATCACGACGATGATCATGATCGACGGGAGCGGCAGCATGCTGCCCGCCTTCGACGCGGTCCTCGACGCGGCGAACGCTTTCGTCATCCGGATGCTGCCCACCGACCGGACGCGGATCGGGAGCTTTGCCGACCAGATCCAGCTGAGCGCGGAGTACACGGACAACCGCGACGAGCTGCTGGAGTTCCTGCGCAACCAGTTCAATCTGCGGATGGGCAACGAGACGCGGCTCTGGGACGCCATCGACCGATCCGTGCTCGATCTGGGCGCGCAGTCCGGCCGTCGTGTCGTCCTCGTGTTCAGCGACGGCTACGACACGGCGAGCTCGGTCTCCGGCGGCACGGTCCTCGGCGACGCCCTGCCGCGCGACGTCACGATCTACGCGATCGCGATGTGGGTCGGCCGCGGGTCGGCGACGACGAGGCCGAGCGCCGGCCTGGAGCGGCTGGCGCAGGAGACCGGCGGCGGGTTCTACGAGCTGCACGAGACCGACGAGATGAACACGACGTTCACGAAGATCGCGCTCGAGCTGCACCAGCAGTACCTGATGGCATTCGAGCCGCAGGTGCTCGACGGCAAGGTGCACAAGCTGGACGTGCGCCTCAAGCGCCCGGGCCTGAAGGTGCGCGCGCGCGGCAGCTACGTTGCGGAGGCGGCCAAGTGACGCGCGCCGCCCTCGCGCTCGCGGGCGTGCTGCTGTGCCTGGCCGCGCCCGCGGCCCGGGACCAGGGGGCCTACCGCGGCGGGACCGATCTCGTCGCCGTCTACGCCACGGTCACCGACGCCGCCGGCCGCCTTGTACCCGATCTCCAGAAGAGCGATTTCGTCGTCACCGACAACGGCAAGAAGCAGACGATTTCGATCTTCAGCAACGACATCCAGCCGATCACCATCATCGTGATGCTCGATCGCAGCGGCAGCATGGCGGAGAACTTCGGGCTGGTGCGGGACGCCGTCGGCGAGTTCATCACGCGGCTGCTGCCGGCCGATCGGGCGCGCATCGGGACCCTCAGCTACGACATCGTGATCCAGCCGGCCGCGTTCACGAGCGACCAGCAGGCGCTGCAGGACGTTCTGAATCGTGACCCGCAGCGCATTGGACCGTCGCCGATCTGGACCGCCGTCGATCGCAGCATCACCGCGCTCCTGCCCGAGGGCGGCCGCCGCGTCGTGCTGCTGTTCACGGACGGCCACGACAGCCCCGAGCGCAATCAGGTTCACACGAGCGTCAAGGACGTCATGTGGCGGACGAAAGTCGACGAGATCATGATCTACGCCATCGGGTTTCCGAGCGAGACGACGGGGTTCGGCGGCGGGGTCTATCTCCCGATGCCGCGCGGCATGCCGCAGCGGCCCGTCCTCATGACGCACCACGTCGAGCCGCCGGACCCGGCGCTGAAGGATCTGGCGGCCGTGAGCGGCGGCGGGTATTTCGAGATGGACAACGAGCACGACCTGAAGCAGACGTTCTCGCGCGTCGCCGACGAGCTGCATCACCAGTACCTGCTCGGGTTCACGCCGGCCAAGCTCGACGACAAGGAGCACAAGATCGAGGTGAAGGCGTTGCGGCCGGACGTGACCGTGCGCGCGAGAAAGAGCTATGTCGCCCGACCCGCGGGACGGTGACGCGCGCGCGCGGCGGCGCGCCGGCCCGGCGCTCGCCGCCGGCCTGGCCATGCTCTGCGGCGCCGGCCTGCTCGCGCGCCCGCAGGATCCGCCGCCTCCGCAGCAGACGCCCCCGCCCCAGCAACCGACGTTCCGCGCCGTCGGGCGCATCGTGCCCGTGTACGCCACCGTCACCGACCCCGATGGCCAGTTCGTCCTCAATCTCACGAAGGACGACTTCGAGGTCCGCGACAACGGCAAGCCGCAGGAGATCACGCAGTTCAGCATGAAGCTCACGCCGATGACCGGCACGATCCTCATCGACGGCAGCCAGAGCGTCGTGGACAACTTCGATCTGATGGTCGGCGCGGCCGACGCGTTCATCGTGCGCATGATGCCCGGCGACCGCGTGCGCATCGGGAGCTTCGCCGAGGACGTGCGCCTCGGCCCGGACCCCACGGACGACCGCGACGAGCTGATTCGCTACCTGCGCAATCCGTTCAGCCTGCGCATGGGCATCCGCACGCGGCTCTGGGACGCGATTGACCTCGCCATCGAAGCCATGCCGGTGTCCGAGACGCGGCGCATCGTGCTCGTGCTGACGGACGGGCAGGACACGTTCAGCGTCAAGCGGCAGCCGGATGTGATCTCCCGCGCGCGCCGCGAGGACGTGATGGTGTACGCGATTCGCGTGCCGCCGACGACGTTCGAGCCGCGGGACCAGGACGAGCTGAACCGCGCCCGGCTGCGCGCCGCCTACATGGGCACGGACAAGATCCCGCCGCGCCCGCCGGACGGCCTGCTGAACGAGGTCGTCGCCGAGACCGGCGGCGGGTTCTACGACATCGATCAGCTGAGCGAGCTGAACGCCATCGCGACGCAGATCGCGACCGAACTACACAGCCAGTACGTGCTCGGGTTCTCGCCCGAGAAGCTCGACGGCAAGGTGCACAAGATCGACGTGCGTGTGAAGCCGCGCGGCTACACCGCGCGCGCCCGGCGAAGCTACCTGGCCGCGCCGGACGCGCCGCCGAAGAGCTCCCCGGAACCAGTGGCTGGCAGCACTAGATGAGACGCAGGAACGCGAGGACGATGGCCGAAATCAGCATGACCGCGGTCGCCGCTTCGGCGGTGCTCGAGAAGTTCCAGTCGGATCGTAGAAAACGCTTCATGGCAATTCCCCGTTCCTCTGATTAGACGGCGGCTCGTCGAAAAAGTTAGAAACCCGGGGGCGCTTTACACAGCTTTTGCGTTTGCCCGGCCGCCCGCGAACAGTTACTGTCTTGTCACGCACACCATGATTACGCCGGAGCCCCCGGCGTCATTTCGAGGAGGCGGAAATGCGAGTGCGAAGACGTGAATTCCTGGGAACGGCCGCGGCGGGGGCGGGCGCGCTGGCGCTCGGCGGCTCGACGGCGGCGAGCGCGCGGGCGGACGTGGACCAGGCCGCCGGCGGCGTGCCGGCGTCAATCCGCGCGCTGAAACCGATGACCGCGGGCGTCGTGCCGATCTCGGACGACGAGCGCAAGGCGCGCATCGCCAGGGCGCAACAGCTGATGGCCGAGCAGAAGATCGACGCGATCTTCATGGAGGGCACGACGAGCTGTTTCTACTACGTCGGCATGCGCTGGGGTCAGAGCGAGCGAACGTTCGGCGTCGTCATCCCCGCAAAAGGCCCCATCTGCTACGTATGCCCGGGGTTCGAGGAGGACCGCGCGCGCGAGTTGATCAAACCTGCATTTGGCTCCGAGGTGCGGGTCTGGCAGGAGGACGAGAGCCCGTACAAGGTCATCGTCGGGATCGCGCGCGATCGCGGCCTGACGAATCGCCGCATCGGCATCGAGGAGCGCGTCCGCTTCTTCATCGCCGACGGCATCCGCAAGGAGCTGGCGGGCGGCGAGATCGTCGACGCGACGCCCGTGACGATGGGCTGCCGCGTGATCAAGAGCAAGGCCGAAATCGCGCTGATGCAGCACGCGAATAACGTCACGATCGCCGCCTACAAGGCCGGCCTCGCGACGATGCGCGAGGGCATGTCCCAGGACGAGCTGGCCGGCAACATCACGGCCGCCTACCGTGCGCTCGGCTACAGCGGCGCGATCAGCGTCCAGTTCGGCAAGTGGACCGCGCTGCCCCACGGCAGCGCGACGCCGCAGAAGCTCAAGACGGGCGACGTCGTGATGATCGACGACGGCGTCACGTGCGAGGGCTACGCGTCGGACATCACGCGCACGACGGTGTTCGGCACGCCGACGCAGCGTCAGAAGGACGTGTGGGAGATCGAGAAGCGCGCGCAGACCGCGGCGTTCGAGGCGGTCAAGATCGGCGCGCCGTGCGAGAGCGTGGACGCCGCCGCGCGCAAAGTCATCGAGGGCGCCGGCTTCGGCCCCGGCTACAAAGTCCCCGGCCTGCCCCACCGCACGGGCCACGGCATGGGCCTCGACGGCCATGAGTGGACGAACTTCGTCAAAGGCAACAAGACGCCCATCGCCGTCGGCATGTGCTTCAGCGACGAGCCGATGATCGCGATCCCCGGCGAGTTCGGGATCCGGCTCGAGGACGACGTGTACATCGCCGAGGACGGCGCGCATTTCTTCACGAAGCAGAGCAGGAGCATCACGGAGCCGTTTGGGGACTAGAAAGGCCTGGGGTCCGCGCCGGATGCGGTCGTAAGGAGCTTGAATAGCCGAATCGATCAAGCTATTCTAGCTCGATGAAGCGCGCGAGCATCACCGCCGCCAAGAACCGGCTGAGCGCGTTGATCGACCAGGTGCGCGACGGCGAGCCCGTCCTGATCGAGGACCGCGGCGTGCCGGTCGCGCGCCTCGAGTCGGTGGCGGCGCTGCGGGGCGACGATCGGGGCCGCGTCGAACGGCTCGAGCGCGCCGGCCTCGCCCGCCGCGCGTCGGCGCCGATCCCGCGTGCGGTGGTGACGAGCGATCCGCCCGCGCATCGCGGCCGCGCGCGAGCGAGCGAGATCCTGATCGCCGAGCGGCGTGAGGACCGGTGACGTTCTGGGACAGCTCGGCGCTCGTGCCGCTGCTCGTCGCCGAGCCGGTCACTCGAGCCGTTCGCGCGCTGTACCTCCAGGATCACGCCGTCGCCGTCTGGTGGACCACGCCGGTCGAATGCGCGTCAGCGGTGGCCCGGCTCGAGCGTGACGGCGCACTTCGGGCGAAGGCCGCCGCCGAATCGTTTCGCCGCCTCGACGCGTTGACGTCAAGCTGGATCGAGATCGAGCCTGTGGCAGAGATTCGCGAGGTCGCCCGGCGCCTGCTGCGTTCGCACCCGCTTCGGACCGGCGACGCGCTGCAGCTTGCGGCCGCGTATCTCGCCGCAGAGCGTCGCCCCGCCACGCTGGCGCTCGTCACGCTCGACGATCGGCTCGCTGAGGCGGCCGGCCGCGAGGGCTTCATCGTCGTCCAGCCCGGTTGATCTCGACACGCCACCTCATGCGCGCGAAGGACCCCGCGGAGTGCGATCTCGGCCGGCACGAATTCCTCGAGCCGGGACTGCGTATACTTTGAAGCTCGGACATGCTCTCCAGGGCCCCCCGTCTGGCCGTTCGTCTGTTTGCCGCCGGCCTGACTGCCGTCGCGCTGGCGGGCTGCGGCATGATCAAGAGAACCGCCATCAACAACGTCGCGGGGACGCTGTCGTCGAGCGGCGATGTGTTCACGCGGGACAACGACCCGGAGCTGGTCCGCGAGGCGCTGCCGTTCGCGCTGAAGCTGTACGAGTCGCTCCTCGAGTCGGTCCCGAAGAACGAGGACCTGCTCGTCGCCACATGTGCGGCGTTCACGCAGTACGGCTATGCGTTCGTCGAGACCGACGCGGACGTGCTCGGCGAGGCGCACCACGACGAGGCCAAGGCCCTGCGCGAGCGTGCGCTGAAGCTCTACATCCGCGCGAAGGACTACTGCCTGCGCGGCGCCGAGGTGCGCTTTCCCGGCATCACGCCGAAGCTGCTGGCCAACCCGGAGCCGGCCCTGAAAAAGGCCGGGAAGAAGGACGTCCCGCTGCTGTACTGGACGGCCGCGTCCTGGGGCGCGGCGATCTCACTCGGCCTCGACAAGCCGGACCTCGTCGTCGATCATCCGACGGTGCGCGCGCTGGCCGAGCGCGCGCTGGCTCTCGATCCGACGTGGAGCCACGGCGCGATTCACGAGGCGCTCATCACCCTCGACAGCCTGCCGGAGGCGCTCGGTGGATCGCCGGCCCGCGCGCGCGAGCATTTCGCCCGGGCCGTCGAGATCCAGAAGGGGCTCGCGCCCGGTCCGTACGTCGAGCTGGCCATGGGCGTCGCGGTGCCCGCTCAGGATCGCGCGGAGTTCACCAAGCTGCTGAACGACGCGATCGCCATCGATCCGGAGAAGGATCCCAGCAACCGGCTCGTGACGCTCATCATGCAGCGGCGCGCGCGCGCGCTGCTCGATCAGATCGACACGCTATTTGCGAAGTGACGGGGATCGGGGTTCCAATGGGGTTCCCAGGGGTTCCGAAGGGTTCCAGGGGGGTTCGAATGTCCGCGCTCAGGAAGTCGATCGTCGTCCTCGCGTGTCTCGCTGTCGTGGCGCCGCTGCTGGCCGCACCGCCGACGAATATCAAGCTCGCCACGCAGGCCCCGGCCAATACGACCTGGCACAAGGCCCTGACCGACATGGGCGACGCGTGGAACAAGGGCACAGCCGGCCGCGTGACCCTGACCGTCTACGCCGGCGGCACCCAGGGCGACGAGCCCACGACGATTCGCATGATGCGGCCGGCGATCGGCACGCTTCAGGCCGGCCTGCTCACGGCCGGCGGCCTCGCCCTCATCGACGACTCGTTCAACGTGTTCGGCATCCCGTTCTTTTTCGAAACGGACGAGGAGGAGCTCGCGGTGCAGGAGAAGCTCGCACCGATCCTCGAGCAGAAGCTCGAGGCGAAGGGCTTCCATCTGCTGTGCTGGGGCACGGGCGGGTGGGTCGAGCTGTTCTCGAAGCGACCGCTCAGGACGCTGGCTGACGTCAAGGCGGCCAAGCTCTACACGAGCAAGGGCGACGACCGCATGTTCCAGTGGTACGCGTCGAACGCCTTTCATCCGGTGGCGCTGCTGCCGGCCGACATCCCGGCACAGCTGAAGCTCGCGACCGGCCTCATCGACACGGCGCCGAGCACGCCTTATCTGGCGCTCACGCTGCAGATCTTCCGCGACTCGAAGTACATGATGCAGCTCCACATCGCGCCGCTCGTTGGCGCGATGATCATGTCGACCGACGCCTGGAACAAGATCGCGCCGGAGGATCACGCGAAGATCACCGAGGCGGCGGTCGCGATGGAAACACGAATCCGCGCGGACGCCCCGAAACAGGACGCCGACTCCATCACGGCGATGACCGCCCGGGGGCTCGAGACGATCAAGCTCGACGCGAAAGCCGCAGCGGAGTTCCGTACGGCCGCCAGTCAGCTCACGGCGACGATGCGCGGCGGCATGGTCCCCGCGGACATCTACGACCTGGCGGTTCAAACGCGCGATGCGTACCGCAAGTCGAAGGGCCGCTGATCGCTGATGGACCTCAAGGCGGCCGCGGTCCGCGCGGAGAACCTGCTTGCGACGCTGGCGCTCGGCGGCATCATGGTGCTGCCGCTCGCCGAGATCGTCTCGCGCAAGTTCCTCGGCACGGGCATCCCCGGATCCGGCCCGATCGCGCAGAACCTGACCCTCTGGCTCGGCCTCTTCGGCGCCGCCATCGCGGCGCGTGAAGGCAAACTGCTCACGCTCGCCACGGGCGAGTTCCTGCCGAAAGGCGTCGTCGGCGCCGTCGCGCACGTCATCTCGGGCGGCATGGGCGCGGCGATCGCGACGCTCCTGGCTCTTGGCGGCGCCGTGCTGGTCAAGAGCGATCGCGCGGCGGGCGACCTCATCGCGGTTGGCATTCCGGTCTGGATCGCCGATCTGGCGCTGCCGATCGGCTTCGGCCTGATCGCGCTGCGCCTCGTGTGGCGGGCCTCGCCGACCGGGTTCGGCCGCAGCGCCGCAGCGCTGGGCATCGTCGCGGGCGTCGTCGCGCACCAGTATCGTGCGAGCTTCGAGGGCCTCGCGCTCTGGCCCTGGCTCGCGGCGCTCGTCACGGCCGGGGTGCTCGGCGCCCCGATCTTCGCGCTGCTCGGCGGCATCGCCGTCTTCGCATCGCTCGTCCACGGCAATCCGCCCGTCGTGCTGCTCGTCAAGGCCTACGAGGAGCTCACGACGTCGACGGGACTGGCGGCGATCCCGCTGTTCACGCTCGCCGGGTTCCTGCTCGCCGAAGGCAAGTCGTCGGAGCGCCTGCTGCGCGTGTTTCGCGCCTGGGTCGGCTGGGCGCCGGGCGGCACGGCCGTGGCCGCGGCGACGCTCTGCGCGTTCTTCACGTTGTTCACCGGCGGATCGGGAGTGACGATTCTCGTGCTGGGCGGCCTTCTGCTGCCGGCGCTGCTCGCGGATCGTTATCGCGAGCGGTTTTCGATCGGCCTGCTCACGGCGTCTGGATCGCTCGGCCTGCTCTTTCCGCTCTCCCTGCCGCTGATGCTCTACGGCATCGTCTCGCAGAAGGCGTCGATCGAGGATCTCTTCATCGGCGGCCTGCTGCCCGGGTTGATGATGCTCGGGCTGCTCGCCGCGCTGGGCGTGCGCGAGGGCGTGATCACGAGCGCGGGCCGCATGCCGTTCCGCGCGCGCGAGGCGATGGCGTCCGTGTGGGAGGCCAAGTGGGAGCTGCTCCTGCCCGTGTTCGTCCTGGGCGCATTTCTCGGCGGCATCGCGACGCTCGTCGAGTCGGCGCCGCTCGCCGCGCTCTACACGCTCATCGTCCAACGGTTCGTGCATCGGGACCTGCCGACGTGGAAGGACGTGCTGCGCGTCATGAGCGACTGCGTCGCGCTCGTCGGCGGCGTGCTCGTGATCCTGGCCGTCGCGGCGGGCCTCACGAACTACCTCGTCGACGCGCAAGTGCCGTCGCAGCTCATCGACTGGACGCAGGCGCACGTCCACTCGAAAATCCTGTTCCTGCTCGGCCTCAACGTGTTTCTGCTCATCGTCGGCACGCTGATGGACATCTTCTCGGCCATCGTCGTCGTGGTGCCGCTCATCATTCCGCTGGCTGACGTCTTCGGAATCAATCCGGTGCACCTGGGCATCATCTTCGTGGCCAACCTGGAGCTGGGGTTCCTGCACCCGCCGCTCGGGCTCAATCTGCTGCTGGCGTCGGTCCGCTTCAAGAAGCCCGTCCTGGAGGTCACCTGGGCGACGCTGCCCATGCTCGGCATCCTGGCCCTGGGCGTGTTGCTCATCACGTACTGGCCCTGGCTCACGCTCGGGTTGCTGCATTGGCTCGGGCGGTAACCGGTCGCCGGAACCAGGCGACCGGAAGTCAAAGGTCAGAGGGCAAAGGGCAGACGGGCAAAATCCGGCTGCGCCTCAACAGCCGGCAGGAGTAGAGTTTCGCCATGAAGATCAAGGCTTCGCCGGTCTCCCTGGCGTCCGTGGCCGTTGCTGTGCTCGCGATTCTCGCGCCTGCGATGCGCGCGGCCGCTCCCCCGCCGCCCCCGCTCGACGACGTGCTCGGGGCGCTGACGTTCCGGAACATCGGCGCGTTCCGCACGGGCGCGTGGGTCACCGCGATTGCCGTCCCGGAGACACCCGTCCACGACCACCTCTACACGATTTACGCCGCGACGCGGAGCGGCGGCTTGTGGAAGACCGTGAACGGCGGCATCACGTGGGACCCGGTCACCGACAGCGCGGACATCGCCGCGACGGGCGCGGTCGCGGTCGCGCCCTCGAACCCGAACATCGTCTGGGTCGGGACCGGCGATCAGGCGAACGCGCGCAGCTCGTACTCCGGCAAGGGCGTGTTCAAGTCGACCGACGCCGGCAGGACGTGGCAATTCATGGGGCTGCCAGACTCGCAGCACATCGCGCGGATCGTGATTGATCCGAAGAATCCCGACCTGGTGTACGTCGCCGCGATGGGCCATCTGTTCTCGAAGAACGAAGAGCGCGGCGTCTTCAAGACGACCGACGGCGGGCTGCACTGGAAGAAGGTGCTGTACATCAACGACGGCGTGGGCGCGATCGACCTCGTGATCAACCGCAAGACGCCGTCGACGCTCTACGCGGCGATGTACGACAAGGATCGG
>DATIWF010000006.1:0-6871 GCA_035519535.1 Vicinamibacterales bacterium
TGGGTCTCCGGCACGACCACCGACAGTCTCAAGGACGAGTGCCGGGCCGTATCGCTCTCCACGGGACGCGAGCGCCTGGTCCTGGCCCAGAGCGGCAGTACTCTCATCCTGGACGTCGCGGCCGACGGGCGTGCGCTGGTCCGGACCGACCTCACCCGCCGCGAGATGGCGGGTCTTTTTCCCGGCAGCACCGAAGAACGTGATTACTCGTGGTTCACCTGGACGTACCCTCGCGATTTCTCGGCAGATGGTCGCTTCATTCTCTTCTCCGAGTCAACGCAAGGCTACAAGACCTATCTGAGGAAGACGGACGGATCTGCGGCGGTGAAGCTCGGTGATGGCGCGTCGCAGGCGCTCTCGCCCGACGGCCAATGGGCGGCGGCAATTCGCCCCGACACCAGCCAGATCGTTCTGCTGCCAACGGGGGCCGGCGACGCTCGGGTGCTGCCGCAGGGCTCGCTCAAGTCGCTCCATGCGCCTGTGCGGTGGTTGCCGGACAACCGCAGGATTCTCTTCATGGGAAGCGACGCCGGACCTGAGGCCGACAGCATCTACCTGCAGGACACCAATCAGGGCGATCCGAAGCGCGTCGGCCCCAAAGGAGATTGGCTGCTGAGTCTGGCGGTCCCACCGGATGGCCGTTCGTTCACGGCATTGCTGGGATCATCAATTGACACCCTCACCGCGGTGGTTGCGCCACTGGACAGCGGCGCTCCAACCCCCATCCCAGGTCTCCAACCTGGCGACGTTCCCCTGGTCTGGAGCACCGACGGCCGCTTTCTCTACGTCTGGAAGCCGGCAGCGTTCACGGCCGAGGTGTACAAGCTGGATACGACGACACACAATCGGGTGTTGTGGAAAACGCTTGCGCCGGCCGATCGAGCCGGCCTCACACAGTTCGGCCTCGTCCTGCCTACGCCTGATGGGAAGTACTACGTCTATGACTACGTGCGCTCGCTGTCCGAGCTGTACTCCGTGACCGGGATCCGCTAGCTGTAAATGCTGCAGACGTTGCTCGAGCGGGTGACCCGCCAGGGCTGGACGTATCGTGCTCCGCCTTGCTAATCGCTTGCGACGCTCGCGGCCGAAGAGTTCGATCGCCTTCGCGCGTTCCTGTCTACTCCGCTCTCAACGCCGCGATCGGATCGACCTTCAGCACGCGTCGCACGGGCCCCAGACACGCGAGCAGGCACACGCCGAGTATGACGAGCGCGTAGCCGGCGACCCCAAATCCCAGGACGAACGTGATGCCGTCGGCGCTCGAGATCCAGAACGCCAGCATCCCGCCGACCACAATGCCCGTCGCCAGCTGAATGAGCGGGCGGCGCAGGATCGTGAGCACGACCCGCGACGGCGGGGAGCCGAGCGCGGCGCGAATCCCGATCTCGCGCGTGCGGCGCGAGACCGCAAACGACATCACCGCGTAGATGCCCGAGAGCGCGAGCACCAGCGTCGACACGGTCACGGCGCCGAAGGCGCGCGCGATGTACTGGAACGTCCTGACCATCGGTTCGCTGATCCGGTCGAGCGGCTGGACGTCGGCGATCAGGAGCGTCGGGTCGGCCTTTGTGGCGATTGATCGCAGCGTGTTGGTCGCCGCCGTCATGTTGCCAGACACGCGCGCGGCAATCTGGACGGCACCGACCGCGCGAAGCGAGAGCGGAAGATAGGCGCCGGCAACGTTCGGCGCGGGCGGCACGGCCATGCCCAGATCCCGCACGACGCCCACGATCTCCAGCCACGGCGGCTGCGCGCCAATTGGCGGACGCTGGCCGTCATATCCACCGGCCGTGTACCGAATGCGCCGGCCGACGGCCGGCTGGCCGCCCAGCACCATCTCGACGAACGACTGGTTGACGACGACGACGCGCGGAACGCCTGTGTAGTCGCTCGGCGTGAGGAGCCGGCCGGCGATCGGCACGGCGTCGAACGCGTCGAAGAAGTCCGGTTCCACCGCCGCGGTGCTGATGTGAGGGGGAGGTGCCGACTGGGTGTTCACCGCGGGCGCTCCGACGCCGTCGTCCACCTCGATCTGGTAATAGCCATTCCACATGAGCGGCAGCTTGTCGGCGAGCGTCGCGATTCTCACGCCTGGTGTGGCCGCCATGTCGTCGCGAACGCGGCGCACGGCGGCCTCGAATCGAGCCGGCGTCATGTTGCTCTCGCGCCCCAGCTTCGCCGTGAGGTACTGCTGGGGCGGCACGCCGATCTGCTGGTCTTCGATCCGCCAGGTGTTGATCGTGAGGAGGTAGATGATCGCGGGCACCGCCACCGTCACCGCGATCTGCGAGACGATCAGCACGGTCCAGACCCCGCCGAACTTGAGCCCGCCGCCTCCGGCTCCAGCCTGACGCAAGCGCGTCGTGAGCCCGCGCGTCATCTTGAGAGCCGGCAGCACGCCCGCAATCGCCGCGGCGCACAGCGCGAGCCCGACGCCGTAAGCAATCGCCAGCGGCGGGAGCGACGGCGTGATCCAGAACGGCAGCAGCCTTCCGTCATTGGCGGCAAGCGCGAACGTATTCACGCCCCACGACACGGCGAGCTCAGCCAGGGCCAGTCCGATCGCGCCCGCGATCGCGCTCAGCACAAGCGCCTCCACACAGAACTGCGCGATGAGCCGCGCGCGGCTGGCGCCCAGCGCCGTGCGCACCAGGATCTCGGACTCGCGCGTCGCCGCCCGGGCAAACAGCAAGAGCGCGACGTTGCCGCTCACGAGCAACACGATGAGACCGATCCCGAGATTGAAGGAGGCGATCGCGGCACGCTCCCCGGGTTCTCTCATGTTCGAGAGGGCGGGCGACTCGACGACGGCCTTGAGATGCTCGTGTGTCGCCGGCCAGTCGGCCGCCGCCCGTGCGCCAAGGACCGCGAGATCGCTGTTCGCCTGACCGCGCGTGACGCCCGCCTTCATCCGCGCCCAGACGTCCATCCCCATGCCCGTGCGCGGCGCCGCGGTTTCGTCGACCTTGAGCGGCTGCCAGGCCTCGAAGATCGACGGAAACCGGAACCACGCCGGCATCACGCCCACGACCGTCGTCGGCGTGTCACTCAAGAGCAGCGACCGGCCGACGATGTCGGGATCGGCCGCGTAGCGCTCCCGCCAGATTCGCTCGCCAATCACCATCACCGGCGGCGCGGCCGCGCGCGCGTCGTCGTCGGTCAGAGCGCGACCCAGGATCGGCGTGACGCGGACCATCACGAACATGGACGGCGTCACTTCCTCGACCGGAATGTGCTCGACAACGCCGTCGCCCATCTGGAGATTGCGTTGCATGTCGCGACCTGCGGCGAAGTCGGTCAGGCTGCCGGTGCCGGCCCGCCAGCGAAGGAAGTCGGCGCCGACGCGCCATTCCGGCCGGCCAGACGTCTGGTCGTACTGCTGGACCCTGACGATGCGGTCGCCGTCGGGCAGCGGGAGGCGCGGCCAGAGAAACAGGGAGATGACGGCAAAGGCACCCGCGCCAATGGCGATGGCCACTGCGAGCGAGCCGGTGCTGACGAGCGTGAGCACCGGGTAGCGCGCGAGCATGCGGACGCCGAGCCGCAGATCGAGATGGGAAAAGCGAAATCGAGTCATGCCGTGGCCGGATACCCCGTGGTGCGGACGACCACGAGTCTAACCCGCCCGGCAGGTAGATTGGTGCGCCATCGATCTGCGCCGGACTAGCGCCCGCCGCGCAAGGCGCCGGCGATGGCCGCGCCGACGCGGACGGCATTCGGCGGATCCAGATTGCCGAGCGTGATCACCGCCCACGTCCCGTCCGACTCGCCCATAGTCCGTATTAGCGGGCGGTCCGAGTCAACAGAAGGGGTACCAGACCCTGATCTCGAGCCTGCTGCACAAGTACGCGTCCGGTCGGCTGAAGGAGGTGTGAGAGTCCTCGGCACGGGATCCGGATGGCCTGACGAGCGATTCTGGTCCACTGGCTCATTGGGCTGGCGGGAGCATTTGCGCTGCGCCCACTCCTGGCGACGATGCTGTTCGGCGTTTCCGCGGTTGACCGCCGCACGCTCGCTGCTGCGGTGACGGTCCTGACAGGAGTGGCCTGGCTCGCGTGCTATCTGCCCGCGCGGCGCGCGAGCGCCGTGGATCCGCTCGTCGCGCTTCGCGACCAGGAGGTGGGTTAGTCGTGGATGTGCCGGAGGTACGAGCGCACGCCGGCCGTCCCAGATTAGCAGCAACAGACCGTTCGTCGCCCCAGGACGCTCGTTCGTAGGGTTCCCTTTAGAGGTTCAGATCGACCACCAGTACTGTCGTGCGTGCGGCCGCATTGGCAGAGGCCGACGGGAGCCAGGATGACAGGGAAGACGGACGAAGCCGACGCGACATTGGGGCTTTCAGAAGCGACCGATCGGCATCAGCGAGTCCTGATCCTGCTCCTGAGCTTGGCCGCGACCGCGACCGTCGCTGCCGCGTCGAGTGCCGCTCTTCTCGGGAATCCGCTTTTTGTCGATGTCGCGATCGCGACCGGACTCGCCGGCGGAGCGTTGCTCGAACTGATCCTTGCCTATCGACAGGCGTTGCGCCCGGCAGCCGTCGCGACCGAGGCTGAACAAACACGCGAAGCGGTCACGGCTGAACCCGATTCACCACCAGCGGAGACGCCGGCCGGACCCCTGCAACCATGGCAGCTGCCGGTCGGGCTGGCGAACCGCATTCGGCCGGCGTTCGCAAGCGGTGTCGTCGGGCTTGCAGCGATCGCCTGGACCTGGATTCGCACATTCGACGATGTACCGGGCCGTCCAAGCGCCTCGATGGCGCTCCTGTTCGCCGCAGGGTGGCTGGCCGCCACCGGACTGACGGGGGCTGTCGTTCGATATCTGCGCCAGCTCGACAACCAGACGGTGCCGGAGGCGCCGGCGCTGTGCCGCGGCGCGCGAGTTCTGTGGTGGTTGTTGATGGCCGCCACCGTGTCGATCGGCCTGCTGTGGCTTCCGGCGGGTAACAGCATTCAGGTTCTGCACTGGTCGATGCTGGCACTCGACGGCGCTGTGGCGTACCACTTCGTCACGAGCAGCGCTGATCCGGAGCAGGATCCGCTCGATGCTGGCGTCATCCGCGTGCTCGGCGGCCGGCTGAACGTCCTGGCCAGCATCCTTGATTCGGCGCAGCAGCAACTCGGCATCGACCTTCGATCGACCTGGGCCTTGACGATCGTCAGGCGCGGTCTCGAACCGCTCGTCATCACGCTGGTGTTCGTCGGCTGGCTCTCGACGTCGATCGTGGTGGTCGGCGTCCAGGAGCAGGGTCTCGTCGAACGCTTCGGAGTGCCGGTGAGCGGCGCGCTGCTCGAGCCCGGGCTCCATGTTCAGTGGCCCTGGCCGATCGACCGCGTCGATCGTCTGCCGGTCGGCCGCGTCCAAATCGTGGAGATTGGGCATGAAGGTGAGGAGGCTGAAGGTCCCGAGAATGTTCTTTGGGCGGTCCAGCACGCACCGGTCGAGTTCACGCTCTTGCTCGGCGATGGCCGCGATCTGATCACCATCGATGCGGCGATCCAGTTCCGGATTCGCGACGCCCGCGCGTGGCGTTACGATTGCCAGAATCCCGTCGAGGCGTTGAGCGCCTTGGGCTACCGGGCCGTGACGCGGTCCACCGTCAATCGGACGTTGTCCGATGCGCTGTCCGAGAACGTCACGACGCTGACGAGCCACATGCGCGACATGATCCAGCAGGACGCCGACGCTCTCGGACTCGGCGTCGAGGTTCTCGGCTTCACGGTCGGCGGGATGCATCCGCCTGTTCCCGTGGCCACCGACTACCAGGCGGTGGTCTCCGCCGAGCTGCAGAAGACTACCGCGGTGGTCAATGCGCAGACGTTGCGCAACACCATGCTGTCCGAAGCGCAGAGCTCCGTCCTCCTCGGACGCAACGGCGCGCGTGGCGGTGCCGCCCAGGCCCTCGCCACGGCCGCCGGCGAAGCCTGGAGCTTCCGCACCCTTGAATCCCAATATCGGGCCGCCCCTGACGAGTACACGTTCCGGCGACGGCTGGAGACGCTCGAGGACGCCCTGAAGTCGCGCACGGTCGTCGTCATCGATGGCCGCATTCAACGAGACGGAGGCGAGTTATGGATTGGTCGCTGAAGACGCAACGATGGCTCCGGGCGGCCGTCGGCACCTTGGCGCTGCTCGGCATCGGCTTCAGTGCGGCTGCCGTCGTCGTGCGGGAGGGCTCAGCCGTTCTCATCATGCGGTTCGGCCGACCGCTTCGCGCCGCGACGCAGGCCGGACTCCATTGGAAATTGCCGTGGCCGATCGATCAAGCGGAGACCATCGATCTGCGGCGCCGGGTGTACGAGACCGGGCACACCGAGATGCTGACCCGCGACAAGAAGAACACGATCGTTCGGACGTTCGTCGTGTGGCGCGTGGGAGATCCGCTCACCTTCATCCAATCGATCGGCAGCGGCGGGAATGCCGAGGGGAAGATCGACGGCCTGCTGACGAGCGCGGCGATCGGCACGCTCGGCAGCCACGACTTGTCGGCGCTCGTGTCGACGACTCCCGCCGATTTGCAGGTCGATGCCGTCGAACGCGAGCTGCTCGCGTCCGTCGCTCCTGCCGCCCAGCGCAACTACGGCGTGGTCATCGAGCAGGTTCGACTCGAGCGCATTGCCCTCCCCGAAGAAAACGTGACGGCGGTGTTCGAGCAGATGCGCGCCGAGCGCCGGCAGTTTGCCGCGACGTTTCGGGCGCAGGGTGAGCTCGAAGCCGGCCGAATTCGTTCCGAGGCCGAGCTCGAGGCCGCACAGATTCGAGCCAAAGGCGCGGAGGAACAGGCGCGGATCCGCGGCGAATCGGCCGCGGCCGTCGCCAAGACCTATGGAGATGCGCATCGCGTCGATCCAGATCTCTACAGGTTCACCCG
>DATIWF010000007.1:0-27994 GCA_035519535.1 Vicinamibacterales bacterium
GGAGAGAAGGCAGAAGGCAGAAGGCAGAAGGCAGAAGGCAGAAGGCAGAAGGCAGAAGGCAGAAGGCAGAAGGCAGAAGGCAGAAGACATCATCGCCAGGAGCTCGCTGGCGCCCGCTGCAGCCAAGGCGACGAACGCGACGAGCAGCACCGCATTTGCCTCTGGCCCGTTGCCCTTCTAACCCGGCCCGATTCTCGGCAATCCCGGCGTGAGTCTGAGCGCGTTCTGGTAGTACAACTTCTTCAACACGTCGTCGGGCAAATCGAGCCCGTAGAGCTTCCAGAAGGCGTGATAGTTGCGGTAGTAGTCGAAGTATTCGTCCTTCGTCTCGAACACGCGCCAGTAGTACGGATACTCGCTCGGCTCGAACGCGTCCTTGCCGAAGAGCACGCGGTCCTGGTATTTGACGAGAAAATCGTGCGCCGCGCGCGGCTGCCGGCCGAGGTCGTACAGCACGGCGCCGACCTCCGTCGAGACGTTCGGCAGCGAATCGAGCAGCCTCGACAGCCGGCCGAGGTCGTTGCCGAGCCACGCGAGGTGCGCCGCCACGAACCTGGTCTTCGGGTGCTTCTTGAACATGCGATCCCGCTCGGCGAGCAGCTCCTCGAAGCGCGGGAACCGATCGGCCGGGTAGCGGCGGTCGCCGAAGAGCGAGAGCTCGAGCCACCGCTCGTTGTGGTAGTCGATCGGCTCGAAGAACTCCTGCGGATCGGCGGTGTGGATGAAGACCGGGATGTTGAGGCGCGCGCAGGCGTCCCAGACGGGGTCGAGATCGGGATCGTCGATGTGGAGCCGCGTGCCGTCCGCCTTGCGGATGCTGAGGCCGAGGCCCTTCGAGATTTCGCCGACACCCACCGCACCGGCCTTGAGGTCGGCTTCGAGCTGCGCGATGGCGCGATCCGCCCAGCCCGGCCCGACATTCTGGAAATTGATGCCCGCCAGGATGCGCACGCGGTTGGGCGTGGGCGAGGCCTTGACGACGTCCAGCGCCTGCTGCAGCCGCGTGCCCGAGAGATTGTCGGCGCTGATCATCATGCCCACGTTCAAGCTGTCCAGCGCCGCGACCAGTCCCGCCAGCGCTTCCGCCGAGAAGATTCGCCCCTGCGGGTGGCCGTGAAAATCAATCGCCGCGTACCTCGCCTTGGGCACCAGGTGGGCGTCGGTGACGAGCGTCGGCTTCGGGCGGTAGTCCACGATGCTCGGCACCGGGAACTCCGGCGTCTGGCAGTTGCCGGGCCGGACCTCGGTCATGCCGGGTGGACATTCCTGGCCCGGCTGGATCTGTGCGCCGCCGCGGCCGCCGCGTCCCTGCGCGCCGGCGGCGCCGAAGAACGCCGTCTGGACGACGAGCGCCGTGAGAAGCGCGCCGCTGGTCAGTGCAAAGTGAGCAAGACGTCGAGGCATGGCCCGAGCCTATCACCGGCCGGCGCGCTCGTCGCCACGGACGGCCGTGGGCGATCACCCGACCGGGTAGTTTCTACGTTGCTGCCGATGGGCGGTCGCCGCGCGTCTGCGCGCAGATCGGGAGAACATCCCTGGCAGCAGGCTTGCACCCGCCGGGCAGGAGGACCTATGGCCGATCCATCCAAGCCCGCACCGGGCACCGGCGACGCATGGGACGCCACGCAGTGGTACGAAGTGAAGAAGGGGGACACGCTGTCGAAGATCGCGAAGGAGTTCTACGGCGACGCCTCCCTGTACCCGAAGATTTTCGAAGCCAACAAGGATCAGCTGAGCAACCCCGACCTCATCCGCGTCGGTCAGAAGCTGCGGATTCCCTAAGGAGGCACCATGCGAATGCTCTCATCCGTCGGCGCCCTGGCGCTCGTCATCGCGTTGACCGCCTGTTCGAGTCAGCAGGAACCCGCCCAGGCGGCGCTCAAGACTGCGCAGGACGCATTTAGCGCGGTGAGCGCCGAGGCGCAGAAATACGTTCCCGATCAGGCGCGCACGGTGCAGGCGTCGCTCACGGCGGCACAAGATGCGTTCACGAAGGGCGACTATGCGGCCGCGCTCACCCAGGCGCAGGCGCTGCCCGCGCAGATCACCGCGCTCGGATCGGCGATTTCCGCGAAGAAGGCGGAGCTGACGACGGCCTGGACCGGCATGGCGGCCGGCGTGCCGAAGCTCATGGATGCCCTGAAGAGCCGCGTCGACGTGCTCAGCAAGAGCAAGGCGCTGCCCAAGGGGATCACGAAGGAGACGTTCGACGGCGCGAAGAGCGGGTTGGCATCGGCGACGCAGACCTGGTCGGACGCGATGACGGCCGCCGGCAGCGGCGATATGGCGTCGGCGGTGACGAAGGGCAATGACGTGAAGTCGCAGGTCGTGGCGATCATGCGGTCGCTCAACATGCAGGTGCCGGCGGGAGTGGGTGGGACGGCCTAGCGAGGCCGTCACTCTGCCTTGAGCGCGATGACCGGGTTGACCCGGGACGCCCGGCGGGCGGGCAGGTAGCTCGCGAGGATCGCCACCAGCGCGAGGGCCGCCGTCGTCCCGCCGAACGCCACCGGGTCGAACGGCGACACGCCAAACAGCAGGTCCGAGATCAGGCGCGTGGCGCCGAGCGCGACGAGCAGACCGATGCCCCCGCCGATGGCCGTGAGCCTGACGGCCTGGCCCACGACCAGGGCCTTGACGCGGCGCTCGCTCGCGCCGAGTGCGACGCGCAGACCGATCTCGCGCGTGCGGCGCGCGACCGTGAACGCCGTGACACCGTAGAGACCGATCGCCGCGAGCAGCAGGGCGACGCCACCCAGCGATCCGGCGACCGAGGCCGCAAGACGCTGAGGCAGCAGCCCGACGTTGGCCATCTCACGCAGCGGCAGCACCGCGATCAACGGGAGGCTGGGATCCACCTCTTTGAGCGCGCCGCGGATGGCGCTCGCGAGGGTCGTGCCGGCGGCCAGCCGCGCGTCGCGGCGGACGAAGAACACCGGCGACCGCCACGCCTGCTGCGCGACCGGGACGTAAATGAAATTGCGCGGACCGTCACCGAGCCACCGATACTTGGCGTCGCGGGCGACGCCGACGATCGTGTAGGTGTGATCGACGTGCTCGCGGCCGGGCCGGAACGTGCCGTTCTCGAGGCGCTGTCCGATCGGGTCGGCGCCGGGCCAGAGCCGGCGCGCCATCGTTTCGTTGACGATGGCGACGTCCGGGGCGCCTGCGCGATCGGCCGCCGTGAAGGCGCGCCCGCGCACGATCGGCAGCGCCAGCGTGTCGAAGAACTCCGGCGAGATGACGTTCCAGTCGGCGTCGCCCTCGCCCGGCTGCGATGAGGCGCCCACGGGGCGAAGCGCTCCAAGACCCAGACCGTCCCCGCCGAGCGGCGCGACCGCGCCGGCCGCCGCGCCGGCCACGCCGGGCAGCGCCGCGAGCCGCTCACGGATTTGCATGGTCGTGCTGATGACCTGATCATCCGGATACCCGCGCAGCGACAAATCAACCACCGCGACGTCGATCGGGTCGACGTCGAAGCCGGGCTTGACGGCGAGTGCCGCGTCGAACGCGCGAAGGAACAGCCCGGCCGACACCAGCAGCACGAGGCACAGCGCCATTTGCGCGGCCACGAATCCATGGCGGAGCCGGTGGCGCCCGCCGCCGGCGGACTCGTTCTTCAGATCGCCGACGAGCGAGGGCCGGGTGCTCTGCAGCGCCGGCGCCAGCCCGGTGAGCAGCCCGGTCGCGAGCGACAGCCCGATCGCGAACGCGAGGACGCGGCCGTCGAGCGCGAAATCGACGCTGATCGGCACGGGCAGCGTCGGCAGGAGCGACATCAGGAGCTGCGTCATCAGGCGAGACACCAGCACGGCGCCCGCGCCGCCCACGACGAAGACGAGCAGGCTCTCGGTGAGAAACTGCGAGACGAGCTGGCCGCGCGACGCGCCGAGCGCCAGCCGCACCGCCACTTCGCGCGAGCGCGACGCCGCGCGCGCGAGCATGATCCCCGCCAGGTTCGTGCACGCGACGAGCAGCACCAGCCCGACCACGACCGACAGCACCGCGATGAACGGCACCGCGAACCCGCCGAGCTCGCCGGGGAGCCGGCTCGATCTGGCCACGGCGAGGCCCTTGTCGCGGTACGCCTCCGGATACTCGCGAGCCAGCCCGCCCATGAGCGCGGTCATCTCGGCGCGCGCCTGCGCGATCGTCACGCCGGGCTTGAGACGGCCGCCCATGACGAGCCAGCTGTTTTCACGGCCGCGCAGGAGCGGGTCCGTGGGCATCGCCTGCGCATACGACGTCAGCGGCACCCACATGTCTGGCGCGAGAATCGTCGTGCTCGTGTGACCCTCGGGCGCCACGCCAATCACGGTGAAATGATCGCCGTTCAACACGAGGTCGCGACCGATGACACGCGGATCGCTCGCGAAGTGCACCCGCCAGTACGCGTAGCTCAGGACGACCTGCCGGAGCGGCACGCCGAGACGCTCGTCGCTCCCGTGAAACAACTGACCGAGCGCGGGCTTGACGCCGAGGACTTCGAAGTAGCTCGCCGACACCTGCTGCGAGTACGCGCGGTCCGCGCCGTCCGGTCCGCTCAGGCTCACCGGCTTGGGCTCGAAGCGCACGGCGTACATCCCGCTGAACACCGTGTTGTGATCGCGGAGATCGACGTACGTCGGGTAGGAGACCGTATCGAACCCGGCCCCGTGGTCCGTCCGGCCGATGTCGACGAGCTGATCCATGCGCTCGACGCCGCGCGTGGGCGCCAGCAGCAACGCGTCGGCGATCGTGAAGATCGTCGTGTTCGCCCCGAGGCCGATCGCGAGCGAGAGCGCGGCGGTGGCGGTGAAGAGCGGTGCCCGGAGAAGCACGCGCGTGGCATACCGCAGCTGGCGGGCGATCCGATCGGCCATGATGCCTCCTACGAACACGTTCGTATATTACGCCTGACCCCGGGTGGAAGTTCCAGGCGGCGGCGTGGCATCCAACCATCGAATGGCAGGGGCCGGCTAGGAAGCTCGGACCCAGGACAGACTACGATTCGATCGATGACCGCCCTCGACCCCGTCTGCGGCATGACGGTCAACCCCGAGACGGCGAAGGCCTCGCTCGAGCACCGGGGTACCACGTACTACTTCTGCTGCGCCGGCTGCCGGGAGAAGTTCGCAAGCGACCCTGACGGATGGCTGAAGCGCGGACCGCGCTCGATGCAGTCGCGCCCGGTCGCGGTCCAACTGGGCCGCGCACCGGGCACCCCGCACCCCGCACCTAGCACGCAGCACTCCGCACCCAGCACTCCGCACTCAGCCGAGTGGACCTGCCCGATGCACCCGGAGGTCGTGCGCGACGGACCGGGGGCGTGCCCGATCTGCGGGATGGCGCTCGAGCCGCGCACCGTCACGGCGGAGGAGCCTGAAAACCAGGAGCTCACCGACATGACGCGCCGGCTCTGGATCGCGGCGGCGCTGTCCGTGCCGCTCCTTCTGGTGGCGATGTCGGACATGGTCAGCAGCACCATCCCGTGGTCTCCGCGCGTGCGGACGGTCGTCGAGCTTGTGCTGGCCTCGCCGGTGTGTCTCTGGTGCGCGTGGCCGTTCTACGTCCGCGCCGCGCACTCCATCCGCACGGGCTATCTGAACATGTTCACGCTCATCGGTCTGGGCGTCGCGGTGTCATACGGCTACAGCCTGATCGCGACGGTCGCGCCGGGGCTCTTTCCCGCCTCCTTCCGCGACCAGGGCGGCACCGTCGGCGTGTACTTCGAAGCCTCCGCGGTCATCGTCACGCTGATTCTGGTCGGTCAGGTGCTCGAACTCCGAGCCCGAGGCCGCACGGGACAGGCGCTGCGCGCGCTGCTCAAATTGGCGCCAAAGACCGCGCGCCGCATCCGCGACGACGGGACCGAGGACGACCTGCCGATTGAACACGTCCACGTGGGCGACCGCCTGCGCGTGCGGCCCGGCGAGCGCGTGCCCGTTGACGGCGTCGTCGTCGAAGGCGCGTCGAGCGTGGACGAATCGATGGTGAGCGGCGAGCCGACGCCCGTGCGCAAGCACGCCGGCGATCCGATCGTGGGCGGCACGATCAACGGCGCCGGCGGCCTGGTGATGCGCGCCGACAAGGTCGGCAAGGACACGCTCCTCGCGCGGATCGTCGCGCTGGTGGCTGAAGCGCAGCGCAGCCGGGCGCCCATCCAGCAGCTCGCCGATCGCGTCTCGGGGTACTTCGTCCCCGCGGTCGTCGCGATCGCAGTTGTCACGTTCGTTGTTTGGGCGCTGGCTGGCCCGGCGCCGCGCATGGCGCACGGTCTCATCAACGCGGTCGCCGTGCTCATCATCGCGTGTCCGTGCGCGCTTGGCCTGGCGACGCCCATTTCCATCATGGTCGCCACGGGCCGAGGCGCGACGATGGGCGTGCTGTTCCGGAGCGCGGAGGCGATCGAGCTGCTTCGCACCGTGGACACGCTGGTTGTCGACAAGACCGGAACGCTGACGCTCGGCCGCCCGGAATTGACGTCGGTCACCTGGGCCGACGGCTTCGCCGAGGCGGACGTGCTGCGCGCGGCCGCGGCGCTGGAGCGCGCGAGCGAGCATCCGTTAGCGGCGGCGATCGTCCGCGGCGCCGAGGCGCGGCAGGTCGCACTCGAGGCCCCCGCCGGCTTCGCTTCGCACACGGGCCAGGGCGTCAGCGGCCGGGTGAGCGCGCGCCAGGTCGTCGTCGGCAACGCGTCGCTGATGCAGGCGCGCGGCATCGATGTGGCGGGGCTCGGCCCGCGCGCCGATGCGTTGCGCCAGGACGGACAGACGGTCGTCTTCGTGGCCATCGACGGCAGGGCCGCCGGGCTCGTCGGCGTCAGCGATCCCGTGAAGGTCAGCACGCCGGACGCGATTCGCGCCCTCCGCGCCGAGGGCGTCCGCATCGTCATGCTGACGGGGGACAGCACGGCCAGCGCCCGCGCTGTCGCGCGCAAGCTCGGCATCGACGACGTGATCGCCGAGGTGCTGCCGACGCAGAAGGTCGAGGTGGTCAAGAGGCTGCAACAAGCCGGTCACGTCGTGGCGATGGCCGGCGATGGCGTCAACGATGCGCCCGCGCTGGCCCAGGCCGACGTCGGCATCGCGATGGGCACGGGCACCGACATCGCGATGGAAACGGCGCCGGTCACGCTCGTCAAGGGCGACCTGGGCGCCATCGTCCGCGCCCGCCGGCTCTCGCGACAGACCATGACGAACATCCGCCAGAATCTGTTTTTCGCGTTTGTCTACAACTCGGCTGGCGTGCCGATCGCTGCCGGCGTGCTCTATCCGCTCTTTGGTCTTCTGTTGAGTCCAGTGCTGGCGGCGGCGGCCATGAGCTTCAGCTCGGTATCCGTCATCGGCAATGCGCTGCGGCTGCGGAGGGCAGGACTGTAGGGAGCTGGTCGTCTATCCCGTGGTCCTCGCCGTCTGGACGGGCCGCCGCCTGCCGTTGGCCGCCCCCCGCCGCTGCCGCCCGTCACTGATACTGAGGGGAAGCAACGCCCGGGGTCACACCGTCGTAACGAACGACGAAGCGATGGCGCACAAGGAGAGCGCGGGGCTATTGCTGTTCCGCCGGCGAAACGCCCGGCTCGAGGTCCTGCTCGCCCACCCCGGGGGCCCATACTGGACGGGCCGCCACGAGGGGGCCTGGACCATCCCCAAGGGGGGCATCCAGGATGCCGAGGCGCCGCTCGACACCGCCATCCGCGAGTTTCGCGAAGAGACCGGGTTTCAGCCGGCCGGACCGTACTACCCGCTCGGATCCATCACGCAGCGCAGCGGCAAGATCGTCCACGCCTGGGCGTTCGAAGGCGACTGCGACCCCGCGAGCCTGGTGAGCATCACGACGACCACCGAATGGCCGCCGCGGTCCGGCCGCCAGATCGAGATTCCGGAAGTCGACCGCGTCGCGTTTTACTCAACCGAGGAGGCGCGCCGGGTGATCAACGTGGCCCAGGCGGAGCTGCTCGACAGGCTCGCGGCGGCGCTCAGCGGGCGGTAGCGCGATCTGCGGAGTGCGGAGTGCTGGGTGCTGGGTGCTGAGTGCTGAGTGCTTGGTGCGGGGTGCTTGGTGCGCTGCTCGGTGCCGGTGCGGCGGCGACGTCCCGACCCGAAGGTCCGTCTAGTCCGAGAGAGGACGAAGCCACGCCGCGGGGGCGTCCCCGCACCAGCACGCAGCAGGCACCCGCACCCCGCACCGAGCACCCCGCACTGAGCACCCAGCACCAAGCACCCAGCACCAAGCACTTCTCGGGCGCTTCACCCGACGTGAATGCGCGGCCGGCGCTCCGGGTTGGATTCGGCCTGACGGAGCACCTCGCGGCAGACCGGCGCCGTGTCGCCCTCGCCGAACGCCAGGAACTTGAGGAGGTAGACGATCGGGTTCCCCTCGGTCCAGCCGAAGTAGGCGTGGGGCAGGCAGCCGGTGCGGTCGCGGAGGTCGAGCAGCAGTCCCGCGATGGCGTTGGGGATGGCCGGGCTGGTGCAGCGGAGGACGCGGAATTCGCCGACGTGGTGGCCGGCGACGTGCAGCACATTGGCAAACTCCGACGCGTCGCCGGGCCGCACCTCGAGAAACAGGACGAGGTCGTCGGCCGGCAGGTGGTGCGATCGCTTGGCGTCCTCGAGCTTGCGCGCGTATTCCTCGCGCTGGCCGGTGTCGGGCCGGTTGGCGATGATGCGGAGCGACTGCCGGCCGGCGGCCTCCCGGACGAACCGCGTCGCGACGTCGTCGTAGTCGATGCCCTCCAGGCGGATTTCCGTGGACCGCATCACGCGCGAGATCAGCGACGAGACGACGATCGTGACGATGAACCAGGTGGCGATCTTGATGCCCTCCGGGCGCTCGAAGATGTTCGCGACGGTCGTGTAGACGAAGATCAGCGTAATCGGGAGAAACCGCGCGCGGCTGTACGGCAGGGCGATCGTGACGGCGACGGCCGCCGACGTCATGAGCATCAGCACGCCGGTCGCGTACGCGCCGCCCTGCTGGTTCACGTCCGCGTTGAAGATGATCGTCACGATGAAGCCGATGAGCGTGATGAGCAGCACGAGCGGGCGCGTCGCGCGCGCCCAGTCGGGCGCCATGCCATACCGCGGCAGATAGCGCGGGACGAGGTTCAGCAGGCCCGCCATCGCCGACGCGCCGGCAAACCAGAGGATCGCGATCGTCGAGAGGTCGTACACCGATCCGATGACCTCGCCGAAATCCCGGTGAGCGAGATAGGCGATGGCGCGCCCGTTGGCCTCGCCGCCGATCGCGAGCGCTTCCGGGGGAATGAGTGTGGTGGAGACGAAGGCGCTGCCCATCAACAGGACGCTCATGATGAGCGCCGCCGTCCGGAGCAGCTTGCGCGTGTTGGCGATGCGCGCGCGCAGCCGCGCGGGCGGGTCCTCGCCGGCTCCGGCGACCAGCGGCATCACCGCGACGCCGGTCTCGAAGCCCGAAAGCCCCAGGGCCAGCCGCGGGAAGAGCAGCATGGCCATCAGAACCATCATCACGGGATTCGGCTGCTGCGCGAAGAGGTGCGCCCGCCAGTCGGCCAGGGCCGTTGGATGGCGGACGAGCTCGACGACCTCGTACCCGACAATCGCCGCGTTGAGCACGAGATACGCGAAGACGAGCAGCACCGCGAGCCAGATCGCTTCGCGAAAGCCCTTGAGGAAGATCGCGCCGAGCATCGCGAGCAGGAGCAGCGTGACGCCCAACTGATGGTGCATCCACAGCGGCACGCGCGGGTTCCCGATGATGTGCTCGGTCGCGTCGGCCGCCGACAGCGTGATCGTGATGACGAAGTCGGTCGCCGCGAAACCCAGCAGCACGAGGACGAACGCCTTGCCGCGCCAGCGCGGCAGCCGCTCCTCGAGGACCGACAAGCTGCCCTGGCCGCGCGGGCTCAGCGCCGCAATCCGGTTGTAGACCGGCAGGGCGCCAAAGAGCGTGACGAGGACCAGGACGAACGTGGCGAGCGGGGAGAGAAAGCCGGCGGCGAGGAACGCGATGCTGGGCTGGTAGCCGAGGGTCGAGAAGTAGTCGACGCCGGTGAGGCACATCACCTGCCACCAGGGCGCGGTGTGTGAGACGCGGGCCGTTGGATCCCGGGTGTCCCCGAGGTCCCTCAGAAACCAGCCGCCGAGGCCCGACCCTGCCGGCCTTCCGGAACCAGCCACAAACGCTCAGCCTACCACCGCTCTCGACGGCGGCGCCACCGCCCGGCTACGGCAGCGCGGTGCGTTTGGGGATGGTCCACAAGTAAATAGTGAAGTTGCCGACGTGTTCTGTGTGATCGGCGGGCCAGTCGCGGCCCATGTCGAAGCTGTTCGACACGACCCGCGTGCCAGGGGCGAGCTCGCTCCAGAGCCGCGGCCGGAGCTTCTGGTTGAGCGACGGCAGGAGATACAGCGTGACGACCGTGGCCTCGCGGATCGAGACTGCCGAATCGAAGATATCGCCCAGCAGGAACTTCACGCGGTCGGTGACCCCGGCGTCGCGCGCGTTGGCGTTCGCTTCCTCGATGCGCGCCGGATCGATGTCGATGCCGACCGCCCGCGCGCCGAACTGCTTCGCGGCCGCGATGACGATCTTGCCGTCGCCGCAGCCCAGGTCGTACACGATGTCACGGCGCGTGACCCTCGCCAGCTTCAACATGCCCTGCACGACCTGGTCGTCGCTCGGCAGGAAGACGACATCGGGCGGGTGGAGCGGCGTGAGCGGCTGGACGCTCGGGGCCGGCGCCCCGCTGCGTGGGGGCGGCGCCGTCCCGCGCGCCGGCGGGGGCGGAGGCGGCGACGAGCGCTGCGCGACCACCGGCAGCGTCAGGCTGCACAGAAGACACGCCGCCGTCACCGCTCTGGACACGCGCGCCGATCCCTAGTTGCCAGTATAGAGCCGTTCCCGGCCACCAGCTCTAGCGGAGCGTGGCGGTCGGATCGACGCGCGCCGCGCGGCGCGCCGGCAGCCACGCGGCAAGAAACGCCGCAGCCGCCAGCGTCGAGGCGACGGCGACGTACGTGGCGGGATCGGTGGGCGTGACGCCGAACAGCTGCTGCTGCAGCACACGCGACCCGAGCCACGCGCCGATCAGGCCCAGCCCGAGTCCCGCCGCCACCCACAGAAGCGCGCGCCGGAGCACGAGCCGCACGACCGACCCCGCCGTCGCGCCCAGCGCGAGTCGGATCCCGATCTCCGTGCGGCGCTCCGTCACCGTCTCGTGCTCGAGGCCGACGATGCCGACAATCGCGAGGACGAGGGCGACGATGGCGAATCCCCCGAGCAGCACGAGGTTGAAGCGTCGCGGCGACGTCGTGTCGTTCATGACCGACGGAAGCGCGCGCAAGCGCGCCACCGGTTGATCCGGATCGACGCGGCGCACGGCATCGCGGACCGGCATGAAAAGCGACTCGGGCGGGACGCTCGCGCGAATCAACATGTGCGCGGGCGGGAAGGGCATGCCGTTGCGTGCCGCTTCGTAGACCTGAGGGAACGGCTGCGCGTCGAGCGTCCGCTGCAGCGAGTCGCTCACCACGCCGACCACCTCGATGAGCGCGCCGTCCGGCACGCCAAGGTGGATGCGCCGGCCGATCGCGTCCTGTCCTGGCCACGCCGCCGCCGCGAAGCTCTCCGTGACGATGCCGACGCGGGTCGGCTCGTCAGCCGAGAACAGCCGTCCCCGCACCAGGCGTATCTTGAGGAGCGAGAAGCAGTCGCCGGCAACCGTTCGGGGAAGGGCGCCGATGAGCCGGGTGTCGCCGTCCGGGACGTACGTCATCGTCACGCCGTCACCGTCGAAAGGAATTGCGTTGATGGCGCAGGATGCCGTCACGCCCGGCAGGCCGCTGACCGCCTCGCCGAGCTGAGTCATGAACGCCACACGCTTGGCATCATCGTCGTATCGTCCCGACGCGAGGTTGAAGTCGAACGCCAGCACGGCCGACGGGTCGAACCCGGGATTGACGACGAGCAGCCGGCTCAGGCTCGAGACAAGGAGCGACGCGCCGATCAGCAGCACGACCGCCAGCGCGACTTGTCCGGCGACCAGCGCCGACCGCGCGAGCGTGGCCTGCAGATCGCCGGCATCCGTGCGCTGGCGCAGCCAGGCCGCCGCGCGTGACGAGGCGCGCCAGGCCGGCGCCACCGCGAAGAGCAGCGCGGCGAGCGCGGCCAGCCCGAGCGTGTAGATCAGCACCGTCGAGTCCGCGCCGGCGGCCGCGGCGATCCGGACGCCTGGCGGCGCGATCTGCGCGAGCGCGCGGAGCAGCATCGAGCTGAGCAGCAGGCCGGCGGCCGCGCCGGCGGCCGCGAGCACCAGGCTCTCGACGACGATCTGCCGCACGATGCGCAAGCGCGTGGCGCCAATCGCGGCGCGAATCCCGAATTCGCGCTGCCGGGCGACGCCGCGAGCGAGCTGCAGGCTCGCGAGGTTCGCGCAGGCGATGAGCAGGACGAGCCCCGCGGCGCCCAGGAGGCTGACGACGCCCACGCGCAGCGTGCCGCCGCGCTGGCTGTCGAGCGACCGCACGAGCGCGGACAACTTCTGATTGAGGAGCGGGAAGCGCGGGACCTCGCGCGCGGTGAGCGCCGCCAGCTGGCGGCTCGCCGCCTCGACGCTCACTCCGGGCTTGAGGCGTCCGACGATGACGAGGTAGTGTGCCAGTCCCGTCTCGAGCTGACTCGGCGAGAAGCCCATCGGGCTCCAGAGATCGACGCGACCGCCGGCAGACTCGAACGCGGCCGGCATGACCCCGACGACCACCCGGGGCCCGCCGTACAGACGGATCTCGCGTCCGACGATCGTCGGATCGGCGCCGAAGCGGCGGCGCCAGAGTCCCTCCGACAGCACGACACTCGTGGCGCCTGGGTCCGTGTCACGGTCGTCGAGCGCGCGGCCCAGGAGCGGCGCCATGCCGAAAACGCGGAAGTAGGCGCCCGTGACGTTGCGCATCACGAGCTGCTCGGGCTCGCCCGCGCCGGTGAGGTTCGGGCTCTGCGGGAAGACGCCGTAACACGCGATCGATTCGAACGTGTCGGCGTCGTGAAGCCAGCGGTTGTAGAACACCGGCGCGACCGGGTTGACCCGCTGGCCGTCGTACGTCTCCCACGCCTCGACCAGCCGATCGCTCGCGGGATACGGCAGCGGCTTGAGCATCAACTGCCAGGCGACGGTGAAGATCGCCGTGTTCGCGCCCAGGCCGAGCGCGAGCGTGAGAATCGCGGCCAGCGCAAACGCCGGCTGCCGGCGAACCAACCGCAGTCCGTATCGAACGTCGCGCAGCATAGGCCCTCCGTTGGCGACTTGGACGAACGGCGACCGGCGGTGGTTGGGGCACGTGCGCGCTGCAGGTTCGCCCTGGACGTCGGGACGATCCGCGCGGGTTCACACGCTGGGAGCGCGCTAGTCGACCGAAACGACGATGAGCGTCGCGTCGTCCTGGGCGGAACCGCCGGTCCAGCTGACGACGGCGTCAGCCAGGGTCGTGGCGAGCGCGTCCGCGGATTCCGCGCGGTGTGCGCGGATGAGATCCACGAGCCGATCATCGCCGAATTCGTCGCCCTCCGGCGAGAGCGCTTCAGTGATGCCGTCGGTGAAGCAGACGAGACGATCCCCCGAGGTCGTCGGGACCTGGCCGCTCGTGTACGTCCAATCGGACGCGATGCCGAGCACGAGGCCGGTCGGCGGGAGCCGATCGACCTTGCCGGTCCGGTGGACGAGGATGGGCGGGAAGTGCCCGGCGTTCGCATAGCCGATGCGGTGCGCTGCGGTGTCCACGACCGCGTAGCAGAACGTCACGAACTTGCCCGACGAGATGTTCCGGCACAGCAGCCGGTTGACGCTGGCGCACAGATCGTGCGGCTCCACCTGCGCCGTCGCGAACGCGCGCACGGCGGCCTGGAGGTTCGACATCAGGAGCGCCGCGGGCAGGCCTTTGCCGACGACGTCGGCGATCGACATCGCCACGCGGGTGTCCGAGAAGCGGATGACGTCATAGCAATCGCCGCCGATCCCCGACGCCGGTGTCCACCGCGCGGCGAGCGTGCAGCCGCGAACCTCCGGCATTGCCGAGGGCAGCAGCGCGCGCTGAATCAGCCGCGCATCTTCCTGTTCGCGCGCCTGCTTGGCGTCGCGTCGCCGGGTGGCCAGGCCCTCTTCGACCTCGCGCCGCACGACCTCGACGAGCGTCGTGTCGTCCCACGGCTTCTGCACGAAACTGCGCGCGCCGCGACGCATCGCCTCGACCGCGGTGTCGATGCTGCCCCAGCCGGTCATCACCACGATGGGCACCGCGTTGTCGCGCTCGCGCACGCGGTCGAGCAGGTCGAGCCCTTCGCGGCCCGACGTCGTATCGCGCGTGTAGTTGAGGTCCATCAGCACCAGGTCGTACGGTTGCCGGCGGATTTGATCGAGCACGGCGTCCACCGAGCTCACGAGATCGGTTTCGAAGCCCGCGTCCGTCAGCAACAGGCGCAGGGCCTGCAGAATGTCGGTCTGATCGTCGGCGACGAGGATGCGGGGTGACGACATGCGCGGCGAGTGAGTTGCGCGCGCGGCTGGGACGCGCGCTGGACGATGCTACAAGGCCCGTGCCAATGAGGCAAAATCACACCGGGATTGATTTCGGCGAGGCCGGGAAACGACTCCCACTGTGATTTTTTCGTCGTTGGCACGTATTTTCCTTCTGCAGGCACGCAACCCTGCCGGCGCGGGCCCGAACCGGACATAATTCCCAGTTCCGGGACGCGCATGTCGCAGGCCCGACACCGAGACCATGACCGCTTCCCAGGGACGCGTGATCATCGCCGACGACCAGGTGAACATCCTGGACGCCCTCAAACTGCTGCTGGGCGGCGAGGGCTACGACGTGGCCACCGCGACCTCGCCGGCCGAGCTCATCGGCGAGCTCGAGCGCTCCGATTTCGACGTCGCGCTGATCGATCTCAACTACACGCGCGATACGACGTCGGGCCATGAAGGCTTCGAGCTGCTGGATCGGATCAAGACGATCGATCCCACGCTGCCGGTGCTCGTGATGACGGGCTGGAGCAGCGTGTCCGGCGCCGTGGAGGCGATGCGCCGCGGCGCGCGCGACTACATCGAGAAGCCGTGGGACGACGAGAAGCTGCTGGCGGCGGTGCAGACGCAGCTCGAGCTGCGGCGCGCGCTGCGCCGCAGCCGCCGGCTGCAGGAGGAGAACACGCGCCTGCAGCGCCGCGACCTGCCGGTGTTCATCGCCGAGGCGCCCGCGATGCGCGCCGTGCGCGAGACGATCGAGCGCGTCGCGCCGTCGGACGCAGCCGTGCTCATCACCGGCGAGCACGGCACCGGCAAGGAAGTCGTGGCGAGCCTGCTGCACCGCTTGTCCACGCGCGCGTCCAAGCCGCTCGTGACGATGAACGCCGGCGGGCTGTCGGAGGGCGTCGCCGAATCCGAGCTTTTCGGCCACGTCAAGGGCGCCTTCACCGACGCGCGAACCGATCGGATCGGCTGCTTCGAGCTGGCCGACGAGGGCACCCTGTTCCTCGACGAGATCGCCAACATGCCGATCAAGCTGCAGCCGAAGCTGCTCCGGGTGCTGCAGACCGGCGAGGTGCAGAAGGTCGGTTCGTCGCGCGTGACGTACGTGAACGTGCGCGTCATCTCCGCGACCAACGCGGACCTCGCCGCAGAGATTGCGGCGGGGCGGTTCCGGGAAGATCTGCTGTACCGCATCAACACCGTCGTCCTGCACCTGCCGCCGTTGCGCGAGCGGCACGAGGACATCTGGCCCCTCGCCGAACACTACCTGGCGCGCTACAGTGAGAAGTACCGCCGCAGCTTCGAGGGCTTCGACCGATCGGCCCGGCAGGCGCTCGACTCGCATCTGTGGCCGGGCAACGTTCGCGAGCTGGGCCACGCGATCGAGCGCGCCGTGCTGATGGCCGGCGGCCAGCTGATCACGGCCGGCGATCTGGGGCTGCAGGCGCCGGCGGGGCCGGCCCCGGCGCTCGACGAGCAGACGCTGGAGCAGGCCGAGAAGGTGTTCATCCAGAAGGTGCTCGCGCGTCACGGCGGCGACGTGCGCAAGGCCGCCGAGCAGCTCGGCATGAGCCGGAGCGCGCTCTATCGGCGGCTGCAGCAGTTTGGGTTGTAGGCCATGAGCGACCGTCTGTCCGAGCGTCGCGGCGCGCCGAGGGCGCGCAACCTCGAGCTGGCGCTGCTCCTGCTCGTGCTGGGCGGCGGGCTGCCGGCCGTGGTGCTGGCCGGCCTCTACCTGTTCGGTCAGCCGCACCCAGCTGAAGTGCAGTGGACGCTGGCGGTGCTGGTCGTCGGCGCGTGGCTCGTCGCCGCGTCCGCCGCGCGGCAGCTGGCGATGCGGTCGCTCAATCTCATCGCGAATCTGCTCGGCGCGCTGCGCGAGGGCGACTACTCGATCCGCGGGCTGAGCGCGAAGAGCGGCAGCTCGATGTCGATGGTCATGCGCGAAGTCAACGACCTCGGCTCGACCCTTCAGCGTCAGCGGACGGAGGCCGTGGAGTCCACGGCGCTCCTCACGCACGTCATGGAGGAGATCGCCGTCGCGGTGTTCGCGTTCGATCCGAACAAGGAGCTCCTGCTCGTCAACAAGGCCGCCGAGCAGCTGCTCGGCCAGTCCGGCGAGGCGTTGATCGGATCGCCGGCGACCGCGCTCGGCTTCGACGAGTACCTCACGGGCGAGCCGCGGCGCCTGATCGACCGCACGTTCGGCAGCCGCCGCGGCCGCTACGAGGTGCGGCGCGCGATTTTCTACCGCGACGGCCGGCCGCATCACCTGGTCGTCATGGCCGATCTCAGTCAGGCGCTGCGTGAAGAGGAGCAGGCCGCGTGGCAGCGCATCGTGCGCGTGCTGTCGCACGAGATCAACAACTCGCTCACGCCGATCAAGTCGATCGCACACTCGCTGCGGCGCATCGTCGATCGGGCGGCCGGTTTTCAGCGCAGCGAGGAAGTGCAGCAGGGCCTGTCGCTCATCGAGGAGCGGTCCGGCGCGCTCGGCCGGTTCCTCCGCGCGTACGCGCAGCTCGCGCGGCTGCCGAAGCCGCGGCCCCGCCAGCTGCTCGTGCCCGAGCTCGTCAACCGCATTGTCGAGCTCGAGAAGCGGCTGCCCGTCAGTGTGCTGCCGTCGCCCGAGGTGCGCCTCGTCGTCGACTCGGACCAGCTCGAGCAGCTGCTGATCAACGTCGTGCGCAACGCCGTGGACGCGTCGCTCGAGACGGGCGGGCACGTGACGATCGGCTGGAAGTCGACGCCGGCCTGGTTCGAGCTCGTCGTCGAGGACGAGGGCAAGGGGCTGTCGGACACGTCCAACCTGTTCGTGCCGTTCTTCACGACGAAGCCCAACGGATCAGGCATCGGCCTCGCGCTGAGCCGGCAGATCGCCGAAGCGCACGGCGGCATGATCTCGCTCGAGAACCGCACGCCTGGGCCGGGTTGCCGCGCGACGCTGCGCCTGCCGATGTCCGCGACGTTCCAGATCGGCGAGGAGGCTCTCAGTGGCCAGGCGGCACGACGGTGAGGAGAAAACATGCCGGGATTATTTTTACGAAATTCGAAAAAATAATCCCGGCATGTTTTCTCCTCCTCGCTCAGACCGACCCGCAGGCGATCCAGCGGATGGTCGCGACCGAGCGCGCCTTTGCCGCCGCCACCGCTGAAATCGGCGTCCGCGACGGGTTCCTGACGTTCTTCGCCGACGATGCCATCGCCCTCGTGGCCGGCGGGAGCGGCGCCACGGCCAGCGTCGATCGCGCCAAAGACGGTCTGACCAGGCTTCAGTCCTCCAAGCTTCCGATCCTGTCGCGGCTGATGTGGGAGCCCTTCACGGGCCAGGTGTCCGAGGACGGCACGATGGGCTGGCTGACCGGCCCGTACGTCGCGCTCAATCAGATGACGAAGGACATCACGGCCAAGGGCGCGTACTTCAGCGTCTGGAAGCGTCAGGCTGACGGCACGTGGCGCGTCTGGCTCGACGAGGGCGTGGCACTGCCGGATGTCTGGAGCGGCGCGAGCGACTTCCGCGCGGCGCCCGAACCTGCGGCCGACTCGACAGGTTCGGCTTCGGCTTCGCTCGAGGACGCGGAGCGCGCGGTGGCAGACGGCGGCGACCCGTGGCGCGCACGGCTCGCGGCCGGCGTGCGCCTGCATCGCGAGGGACACATGCCGATCGTCGGACGCACCGCCGTGACCGACTGGGCCCGCGACGCGTGGTCCGCGGTCCATTACGTCATGCTTCGGAGCGATCACGCGGCGTCGAATGACCTGGGCGTCGCGCTCGGCGGCTACGACGCGACGACCGCCAGCGGTCCGCAACATGGGACGTGGGTCCGTGTCTGGAAGCGAGACATCACGAACCGCTGGCAGATCGTCTTCGAGACGAGCAAAGCCGCGAAGTAGCCGCCATCAGCACTGCTCGTCGAGTCGCTTGGCGGCGACGCCGGCGCCTGCCGCCACGAGATCCGGCTTCGCCCCCGGATGCAGGACGACCTTCATCGCGCCCTCGCGCTGATGGCTGAAGACGTCCAACGCCTCGACGATGTCGTCGAGCGCGAACCGGTGGGTGAGGAGCGGCGTCAGATCGACGCGGCCAGTCGCCACCATCTGCATGAGCCGCCGCATCCGCTCCTTGCCGCCCGGACAGAGCGTCGTCACGATGTGCTGATCGCCGAGGCCGGCGTACAGGGCTTCGTACGGCGCGACGAGCTTGCCGGAATAGACGCCGAGGCTCGACAGCGTGCCGCCCGGCCGGATCGCCCGCAGCGCATTCTCGAACGTGGCCTGCTGGCCGAGCGCTTCGATCGCGACGTCCACGCCGCGGCCGTCCGTGAGTCGTTTGATCTCGGCGATGACGTCCTGTTCCTTGAAATTCAGCGCCACGTTGGCGCCGAACCGGCGCGACATCTCGAGCCGTTCCGGCACCGAGTCGATGCCGATGATCGTCGCGGCGCCGCGCAGCCGCGCGCCGAGCGTGGCGCACAGGCCGATCGGCCCTTGCGCGAACACGGCGACCGCGTCGCCCACGCGGATGTTGCCGCTCTCCGCGCCGGAGAGGCCCGTGGAGAAGATGTCGGGCACGAGCACGACTTGCTCGTCGGTCAGGCCCTCGGGGATCGGCGCGAGATTCGCGCGCGCGTCCGGCACGAGCAGGAACTCGGCCCACGCGCCGTCGATCGTGTTCCCGAAGCGCCAGCCGCCCAGCGGGCCGCTGCACTGCGCGTGGTTGTCATTCAGACAGTAGAAGCACTGCCCGCACGGCGTGATCGCCCCCACGATCACGCGCTGGCCGACGTGGTACTCGGACTCGAGGCCCTCGCCAAGCCCGTCGATCACGCCGACCGGCTCGTGGCCGAGAATCAGGCCGGGCCGGACCGGGTACTCGCCTTTTACGATGTGGACGTCGGTTCCGCAGATGGTGGTGGTCGTGACGCGGATGACCGCTTCGCCCGCGCGAGGCACCGGCTTCGGCCGTTCCTCGATCTCGACCCGGTTGACCCCGCGAAATGCGACCGCTTTCATCGTGTCCATCACGCCCTCCTTCTCGCCGGCGGTCAGCGGGCCTTCGAGGTCTTCGGGACGTGGTGCTTGAGCACCGTCCGCGCCGCGACCTCTTTCGCGCGCGGGCCGTACCGGCCGGTCCTGAGCGCGCTCTCGAGGATGTGCTCGTACTGCCGCTGTTCTTTCTCGGTGGCCCCACGAAGATGTGCTCTGCCTGGCATGCCGTCCTCCCGCTCTTCGAGCTCACCCACGGTGGGTGCAAGGCGCGAGCCGACGGGGGAGGCCCGGACGGGGCTGTTTCTGGCGGGTCCGTCAGCGCGGGGCGCGCGCGCGTCGTGGAAAAACGCTCAGCGCGGCGTGAATTTCCACGGCCCCGGCGTTGCGCCGGATCTCGAGGCGTGACAAGCTGCGGGCGCGGCCGTGCGCGGTCGCAACGAGGCGATGAGCGACGCCGCCCCCATTCTCACCGTGGACCATCTCACCGTGCGCTTTGGCGAGACGACGGTCCTGCGCGATCTGTCGTTCGCGGTCGCACCGGCGACGTCGCTGGCGATCGTCGGCCCGAACGGCTCGGGGAAGACCGTGCTGTTCCGCGCGCTGATCGGCGCGATTCCGTTCGAGGGCACGATCCGGTGGGCGCCGGGTGTGCGCCTCGGCTACGTGCCGCAGAAGCTCGACCTCGAGCGGGACGTGCCCCTCACGGGCCGGGATTTCCTGCGCGCGCGGGCCTCGATTGGCGGCGCGCCCGCGAGCGAGATCGGCCGGGCCCTGGCGCTCGTCGGACTCAGCGAGCGCACGAGCCGGCTGTCGGTCGGCGCGCTGTCTGGCGGCGAGTTCCAGCGCCTGCTCGTCGCCTTCGCCCTCATCGGCGCTCCCAACGTCCTGCTGCTCGACGAGCCGACGGCCGGCGTGGACGAAGCCGGACAGGAGCGGCTCAACGACCTCGCGCATCGCCTGCAGGTCGAGCAGGGTCTCACGGTGCTGCTCATCTCGCACGAGCTGTCCGTCGTGTTCCAGTACGCGACGATGGTGTTGTGTCTCGGCCGCGGCGGCGCGTGCGTCGGCACGCCGGAGACGATCCTCACGCCCGAGCGGCTGCAGCAGGCGTACGGGACATCCGTCGCCTTTCACGTGCATGACCACTGATCTGCTGCTCTCAGGCGCGGTGGCGATCGCCGCGGGCCTGGTCGGCTGCTTCGCCGTGATGCGGCGCATGACGCTCGCGGCCGACGCGCTCTCGCATGTCGCGCTGCCGGGCATCGGCGTCGCGCTCGCGCTCGGCGTCCATCCCCTGTTCGGCGCGGCCGCGATGCTGGCCTTTGGAGCGCTGACCGTCTGGGCGCTCGAGGACCAGACCCGCCTCTCGACCGAGACGATCATCGGCGTCGTCTTCTCCGTGGCGCTCGCCGTCGGCAGTCTGATGACCACCGGCGATCAGCTGGTCGAGGCGCTGTTCGGCCGCACCGGGCCGCTCGACACCGCGGAGATCATCGTCGGCCTCGTGGGGGCCGCGGCCGTTTCGATCTTCATCGTGCGCGAAAAGCACCGGCTCGTCGTGGCGCTCGTCTCGCCGGACATCGCGCGGACGGCGCGCATCGATCCGCGCCGGCTCAATCTGCTGTACCTGCAGGCGTTCGCGCTGACCGTCGCGCTCGGCCTCCGGTACCTCGGCGTGCTGCTGATGGGCTCGCTCATCATCATTCCCGCCGCGACGGCGAAGCGCCTGTCCCGCAATCTCACGGAGATGCTGGTCCTGGCGTCGGCGATCGCGTTCGTAGTCACCGAGGCCGGCTCGCTCGTCGCGACGTGGCTCCACCGCGAGACCGGGCCCGTCATCGTGATTCTCGCGGCGGGGGTGTTCGTCGTGTCGCTGTTTCGCCACCGCTGACGCTGCCGCCGGGTGGATCGCCGCCCTCGATTCGATGGCGCAGGCCCTGCAGGACCTCGGCGGCCTCGCTCTTGATGCGGCGCTCGATGACGAAGCGCGCCACGCCGCCATACCAGTGCTCGAGGACGTCCACGCGAGATCGATTGAAGTACACGAGGTACCGGCCGGTGCCGGGCGAGGCGCGGGTCAGCGCCGTGATGTTCAGTGCGCCGGTCGTGTAGTGCGTCGCGAACACCTGCTTGCCCGCGACGATGACCTCGGGCAGGTCCTCGGAGTCTGGCTGGTCGACCACCACGTGCGTGAGGGTGGTCGTGGGCCGTCCGCCGAGCGCCTCTTTCGACCAGTACAAGAAGGACTCGACATGCGGGGGCGGCGGCGCCCTGGGGTACTCCAGCGCGTAGCGGGTGACATCGGGCAGGTGCGCCTCGAGGAACGGCGTGTGCGCGACGATGGCCGCGAAGGCGGCCTCGGTCGTCGAGGACGCGCCGACGTACTGCGGCACCGTGCGTTGTCCGGCCGCGAGATATCCGCGCACCCGCGCGAGGACGAGCCGGCGAAAAGCCTGCTGCAGCGCGTCCTTCCAGTCGCCTCGGGCCGTCGGGACCGCTTCGCGCAGCGCCGCGATCTCGTCCCGTCCCAGATTGAGGTCGCAGTCGTCCGCGCCGCACCTCCGGATCGCCTCGAGGTCGTCGTCATCGAGCGTCAGGCGGTCGAGATCCGCAAGCGCGGGCGGATCCGAGAACCGCGCGATCTCCCGGACGAAATCGCTCTTTTTCAGCGCCGCGACCTGCCGGATCCACGAGACGAAGCGCTGCCGGTCGGCGGCGATCGGCACGGCCGCGACGATCGCGATCTCTCCCGACTCGCTGGGCAGCACGCGCACGACGGCCGTGCCGCGATCGAGCCGGCCGCGATCGGCAGCGGTGAAGCGGACGGTCGGGGCGAGGAACGCGAAGGGATCAGGCGCGCGCGCCGTGCTCGACTGAGAGACGAGGCACGCCGCGACGAGGATCGGCCACCGCGACATGCGCGGGCCTCGTCAGTGCGGTTGCGGCAGCGCCGGCCGGCGCTCCGCCCGCACGAGCCATGCGGTGCCGACGAGCACGCCCACCCAGAAGAGCCACGCCGGAAATTGCTGCGGGATGCGCTGTTCCGCGACGGCGCGCCATTCGGTGAGGAACGTCCCGACAATCGTCGCCGCCGACGCGAGCAGGACCACCACGTCCGCGGGGCGGTACGCGCGCGCGCGGTCGCCGGTCCAGAGCAGGTACGTGCCCGCCGCGACAAACTCGGCGGCAACGAGCGCCGGCGCCCAGACCGGCCCGGCCCACGGCACGGGGATCAAGAACAGGATGTCCCAGGTGCCGAGCCCGGCCGGCCAGTCGAGCACGAGCTTCAGGACGACGTAGTAGGTGAGATCCCAGAGGCCGAAGAGGAGGAGGAACGCGCCCAGCCGCTCGACGAGCCGGGATCCGGCCAGCCACGCGACGCCGGCGAGCAGCACGAGGCTGCACGCCTCGCGCGCGACCTCCACCCCGAGCAGCCGGAGCGGCATCGCGACGAGCGGAAACTCAAACCCGTGCGGATAGAAGAGCTGCCGCAGGTAGACGACGACCGAGGCCTCGAACCAGCCAATCGTCAGCCCCACGATCCAGAGCGCGACGTACGTGGTGACGCGTCGATTCTCGTGCACGGGCGCCTGCCAGTTGCTCCCATCATGTCACGACCCGGCCTGGCTCAGGTGGCAGCTGACGTCCCGGCTGTCCAGCGTCCGCTCCCGCGACCGCTCGAGCAGTTGGGACAGTCGCCCGCCCTCCCGCGCGCGGTGCTTCAGACGACAGCGGTGGTTGACCTCGTCGAGCTCCGGACAGATCAACTGCACGACGCCGCCCTCGAAGTCCGTGACCCGTGTCACCGTCCAGCCCGCGACGGCGCACCGGATGGTTTCGATGGCCATGGTTCCTCCTTCATGCCTCAGTCGGCCGGTCGCCGATACCCGCCGGGCACGCCCTGCGGCGACAGCACGAGCTGCCACAGTTGCGTGCGGCGCGCGCGGAACGTTCCCGCGCACATGAGCAGGTAGTAGCGCCACAGCCGGTGAAATCGTTCGTCGTGGCGCCGCGCGTGGCTCGGCCACGAGGCTTCCAGATTCGCCGACCACGCCATCAGGGTGCGGTCGTAGTCGGCTCCGAAGTTGTGCCAGTCCTCGAGCACGAACCGGCCTTCGATGGCGAGGCCGATCTGCGCGACGGAAGGCAGCACGGCGTGCGGAAAAATGTAGCGGCCAATCCACGGGTCGGGCGCCGCCTCGGATCGGTTCCCGCCGATCGTGTGCAGCAGCATGAGCCCGTCGTGCGCGAGGCGCGCGCGGGCGACGTCGAAGAACGTCGCGTAGTTCCTGGGGCCGACGTGCTCGAACATCCCGACCGACACGATGCGGTCGAACGTGCCGGTCAGGTCGCGATAGTCCTGCTTGAGGATCGTGACCGGCAGGCCCGCCGCGCGGCGACGCGCGAGCGCTTCCTGCGCGGCCGAGAGAGTGATGCCGACGACGCTGACGCCGTGCTGACGCGCGGCGAACTCCGCGAACGCGCCCCAGCCACAGCCGATGTCGAGCACGCGCATGCCGGGTCGGAGTCCCAGCTTTTCGCAGATGAGCGCGTGCTTCGCGTCCTGCGCTTCGTCGAGCGTCGCGGCCCGGGTCCAGTAGCCGCAGCTGTAGGCCATCGTCCGGCCCAGCATCGCGGCATACAGGTCGTTGTCGAGATCGTAATGATGAGCGATGTCCTTGCGCGCATGCGATCGCGACTGAAGGTTCGCGAGGTGCGCGACGAGCGGGCCGATCAGACCGGCAGCCGACCAGTCTCCCCACTGGCGATCCGCGCCGGCGGTGAGCAGCCGGGCGATGAGCTCGTCCGGCGCCGCACAGTCCCAGTCGCCGTCGACGTAGCTCTCGCCGGCGCCCAGCGTGCCTTGCGTCAGCAGACGCAGGAGCGCGCGCGGGCGATGAATCTGTGGATCCCAGGGCTGCGGTCCATCGAGCGTGATGCCCGAGGCGCCGAAGCTCGCGGCCGCATGGCGGTAGAGCCAGGTCGTCAACGGGCCGTGCGGCGGAAACGAGAAGCGGGGCAGATCGAGATGCGCACGCATGGCGGCCTTCCCTATGGGCGAATGGTCATCACGGGGCACGTCGCCTCGCGCACGACGTGGTCCGTCGTCGAGCCGAACACGTGCAGCTCCATGGCGTGCCGGCCATGGACGCCCATCACGATCAAGTCCGCCCGGCGCTCGCGGGCGGTCGCGAGAATCACGTCGTACGGCTTGCCGACGCCGACCACTTCGGTCGGCGTGCACCAGTCGCGGGCCTCCTCCGGCACCGCCACGTGCAGCTCGTGCAGCGCCTCGTCCTGCAACCGACGCCGGTGCGCGTGCAGCTCGACGCCGGCGCCGGCAGGGTCCGGCCGATCGACGGGCCAGTCGAGCACGTGCAGCAGGACGAGCTGGCCGCCGGACTCCTCGGCGAGCGAAATCGCGTAGCGCAGGCCATTGAGCGACGCCGGCGAGAAGTCCACCGGACAGAGGATGTGCCGGAACGGCGCCGGGTGCTCCGGCGCGGCGGGTGAGCGCGGCGGCACGGTGAGCACCGGGCACGACGCCTTCCGCAACACGCGCTCGGTCACCGATCCGAGCAGCAGGCGCTCGAATCCGCTGCGCCCGTGCGTACCCATCACGACGAGGTCGGCCGGCAACGCGCGCGCCTGCTGAAGGATCTCCTGGACGACCTGACCTTCGCCGACCGTGGTGGCGACCGAGATGCCGGTCGTCTCTGCGGCGCCGACGAACCGGCACAACTCGCGGGTCAGCTCCTCGCGATCGGCCGCCGTGAGGATCGCCGCCGGTGTGCTCCCGAAGGGCGTCGGCGGCACCGGGCTCTGGATCACCTCCAGCACCGTCACGGACGAGCCGTACCAGCGGGCCAGCATCAGCGAATACGCGAGGGCGTGCCGCGAGGGATCGGACAAGTCGACAGGGCAGAGGATGTTGGTGAGTTCGATCATGACGCGGCTCCTTGACGCGGGGTGCTCGCGCCCGCCAGCACGGCGGTCGCGCGCTCGAACGCCCGCCTGAAATACGCAGCCGCATCGTCTCGCGGGCGCTGGAGCTCGAGCATGATCCAGCCGGTGAACTCCGCGGCCTCGAGCGAGCGGACGATGTCCCCCCAGTCGATCGTGCCCTCGCCCGGCGGCAGGTGGTCGTCCCAATGACCCCGGTTGTCGCTGGCGTGCACGTGCACGAGGCGCGGGCCGGCGACCTTCAGAAACTGATGCCACGATCGACCGAGGGCCGTGTGGCCGGTGTCGAGGCACACGCGCGCCGACGGATCGACGTGCGCCAGGATCCAGGCAAACTCGTCGGGAAGCCCGCCGATGAGGTGCGGCAGCGGCGTTTCGATGACGAGCGTCAGACCGGTCAGCCGACAGTTCTCGGACAGGATCGTGAGGCTGCGCGCGGCATCCGCGAGGCGCGCGCCGATGTCCTGGCCGTTGCGCTCGAGGTCGCTCGGGTGCACGACGACGAGCTGGCCGCCCAGGCGCTTGATCGCGTGCCCGGCGGTCAGGATCGCGCCGATCGCCGCGTGGCGGTGGTGGGGATTGGCGTCGGCCAGGTCCAGCATGCCGCCGAACGGCGCGTGGATCGAGACGGCCTGGAGCGATGTGCGATTGAGAAACTCCGCGACCGCCGTCACCTGGTGGTCCTGCCACGGATCGAAGTGGCGGGGCGGCGTGCCCAGCTCGACGCCGGTCGCGCCGCTTGCCTGGAGCGCGGGCAGGATGTCGAGGATCGGGCAGTCCGCGCACGAGCCGCTCGAGATGCCGATGCGCCAGCTCATGACGTCAGGCCGGCCTCGAGCCGGTCGCGGTCGCGTCGGAGATCGTACTGACACCCCGTCCGCGGGCACAGGCCCTTCTCCTGCGCCGAGACACAGTTGAAGTCGACGAGCGTGTCGGCGCCGGTGGCGAGGAGCCCGGCAAAGACGCGCACGTCGAAATCCGCCCGCATTCGCGGATGCATGCGCTGCCAGCGATCGCCCCAGTCGTGGTCGGCTTCGTAGACCGATTGGATGAGCGCCGCAATCTGGGCCGCCCGCCAGCCGCGCGAGATCAAGTCGCGCACCAGGTGCTGGATGTGCTCGGGTTTGAGCAGCAGGTCATTGGGCCGGGCGAGCGGCGCCGCCACGCAGGGCGGCACGCCGCGCACGTCGAGGGTCGGCGGCTCGCCGGCGGCGGACCGGCGCGCGGCGGCGAAGCTCTGATGAAATGCCGCCAGCGGCGAGGCGCGGTACTGCGCCAGCAGCGTGCGGACGCCCGAGGCCACGTTCGGCATCACGGCGGTGTTGCCGTGCGCGGCCTCGACGCCGGCGCAGAGGTCGCGCCCCGACAGGAGCAGCGTCATGAGCGAGTGCCGCTGGCGCGGAATGACGGCGAGCGGCGGGACGCCGCTCGCGACCTCCGCGCCGAAGATGTCCGGCCGGTGGCGGTGCCACTGATACGCACTGAAGGCCGTGCGCACGTGACGGATGTCGAGCGGATCGCCCGCGTGCGAGAAATCCAGGGACACGCATTCCCGGCCGTTCGGTCCAGGGCCGACTGTCGTGCCGTTGAAGACGACCGGGATCGGACTGCCGACGCTCTCGGCTAGTACGAGGTGCGCCGCGTACTCGAGGAGCAGGCCGAGGCCGTCGGCAGCGCGCGCCTGCCGGACGGTCATGGTGGCCGTGACGCCGGCCGGGCGGCGGTCGAGGTAGCCGTCGAACCACACGGGCGTCTCCGGGACGAGATCCGCGAGCTCGTCCACGACCGGATCGGTCAGCGGGATCTTGCCGAGGAAGTGGTAGCCGCGGCCGCTCACGAACGGGCGCGTGCGCAGATGCCGGGCGCTGAACGCGCGCGCGACGGCGTGATAGGTCGCTTCGAGCTTCAGAAACACGTCGGCCGGATGAATGAACGGCTCGGCCGGCCGGTCGGAGTTGAGGTAGTCGATCTCGAAGAAGAACAGCAGGTGCTCGGTGTCCCAGAGCGATCGCGAGATGTCCCGACCCTCGTCGAGCAGCCGGGGAAGCTCGCTCACCGGGGCCAGGATTGCTTGGTCCCAGGTGGACGGCCCGGACCCGGTCGTGTCGATGGTGGCGACGTACGCCGCGGTCGCGGGCCGGGTCGGCCGCCCGCCGCAGTGTTCGAGAATGCGCGCGCGGACCGACTCGTCACGGTAGTAGTCGACCGCGGTGAGGGGCTGGCCGATGGCGCGGGGCCGGATGAGAGTCACGAGAGCCTCGACGCGCCCCCGAGCACGCGCAGGTTCCATTCGGCCGAGCACCGATCTCCCAGGAGCCGCGCCACCGCCGACGACTGGCAGGCGCGTTCGGCCAGCGCGGCGAGCGTCTGCTCGGAGACATCGGACGAGCCGAGCACGAAGGACCGAACCCTCAGGCGCGGCTCCGTCATCTCCGACGAGGGCTCGATGCGCGCCGTCGCCAGATAACTGAGGATCGGGACATGCGCCTCATCGGCCGCCTTGAGATAGGCGCGCATCACGCAGCCGGCCGCGGCCATGCCGAGCAGATCCTCCGGATGGAA
>DATIWF010000008.1:0-29013 GCA_035519535.1 Vicinamibacterales bacterium
CGCGAGTCGGATTCAACGGCCAAACGGCGATTGCGAGCGGCTCGGGCGGCGCATACGGCCTTGGCGCCGGCGCGAGGCAATACGCGGCGTTCATCATCCCGCTCCTCGCCAGGCTCATGTCCGCCTATCCCGCGACGGTGACCACATCGGCCGACAGGGTCGCGTTCACGGGCGACGACGGCTTCACGTGGGCGCTGACGCTGGACGCGGCCACACGGCTGCCGGCGGAGCTGTCGTGGTCGGGCGGCACGGCGACGTCGGCTGGCCCGGTCATCACGCTCAGCGACTACCGCAGCGTCGGCAGCGTCAGGTGGCCGTTCCGGCTCGTCATGCGCACGAACACAGGCCTCGTGGAGGACGTGACGATCAAGAGGTACGAGATCAACACGAGAATCAACGACAAGGTGTTCCGTTGATCGTCGGCGATCTCCGCTATGGCGCGCGCCGGCTCCTTCGGGCGCCGCTCTTCTCGTCGGTCTCGGTGCTCGTGCTGTCGCTTGGCATCGGCGTCAATGCGGCGTTCTTCGGCGTGGTCAACGGCGCGATCTTCAAGCCGGTCAACGTCCCGAATCAACAGCGACTCGTCAACATCACTGCGACGGAGAACGGCGCGATCAGTACGAACGTCGGCTTCACGGCCCGGCGTTTCGAGCGGCTCGAGGAACGGCACCCGCGGAGCGTCCGCCGCATGTTCCGGGTCGGGCACTTCCAGGTGGTGTTGTTTCAGGGTGGTTCTGCGTCTCCGGTCATGGGCGAAGGCGTGAGCGGCGACTATTTCACGGCACTCGGAATCCGGCCGCTGATGGGACGGCTTCTCACGGCAGCCGACGATGCGGCGGGCACGGGCGGTCCCGTGGTGATCAGCGCTCGCGCATGGCGGCGCTACTTCGCGGCCGATCCCGGAGTCGTCGGACGCGCCATCCGCCTGTCTGGCGAACCCGCGACGATCGCCGGCGTGGCGGACGACGGCTTCACGGGGCTGACCGCGCCCAACCTCATCGGCGCCGACATCTGGGTGCCGTGGTCCGCGGCGGATTCGTTTCTCCCGAAATACCGCGACGGCGCGCTCTTCCTGGTGTTCGCCGAACTGCAGAGCGGCACGACCCTTCGCGACGCCGACAGCGAGATGCGGCTGCTGGGTTCCGGCATCGAACCCGGACGCGACCTCGGGCTCGCCGCCGTGCCTGCGATGACGGCCGTGCTGCCGACCCAGCTCGCTGCCGCTCAGGCCGCGCTCGGCGCCGTGCTGCTTGCCGTCTCGGGCCTGGTATTGCTCGCGGCGTGCGCGAACGTCTCGGGGCTCCTCCTCGCGAGAGCCGTGGACCGCCGCCGCGAGGTCGCGGTTCGCGTCGCCCTCGGCGCGAGCCGGCCGCAAATCTTCCGGATGCAGCTCGCCGAGGCGGCCCTGCTCACGGCGGCGGCAGGATCGGTCGGCTACGGATTGTTCGTTCTGGTCTCGAAGTCAGCGTCGACGGTCGCCACACCGGAGTTTGGCGGTCTCGTGGCCTCGGTCGACCTGACACCCGACCTTCGGGTGTTCCTCTTCGCGCTTCTGGTCGCGTGCGTCACGGTCTTTCTGGCGGGTCTCGCTCCCGCGGCGCGGATGGCCGAGACCAGTCCGCTCGAAGCCTGGGCGAATTCGGGCGGCGGATCCAGCGTCACCCCGAGGACGACCCGCGCCCGCACGCGGCTCGTCGCCTTGCAGATGGCCGTCTCGGTCATGCTGCTCGTGGTCGCCGTCCTGTTTGTCCGAAGCGCCAGTGCCGCGGGGCGCGAAACTCTCGTCGCGCGGGACCTCAATGTGGTCGTGGGCCGCCTGGACCTGCGCATGCAGAAGATCGCGCCGCCGGAATGGCCGGCCGTGGCCGATCGCCTTCTCGACGCCGCGATCAGTCGCGGTCAGCCGCTCACGGCGCTTTCGAGCGGCGTGCCCGCGAGTTCGGATGGCGCATGGGTCACGCTCAGCGAGATCGGCGCCGAGGCGCGGCTCGTTGGGCGATCCCTGACGGTCTCCCCGTCCTTCTTCAGAGTCATCGGGGCGCCACTCGTCAACGGCCGTGAGTTCACCGAACAGGACGCCGCCGGCAGCCCGGCGGTCGCGATGGTGAACGACGTTGCTGCCGCCGATCTGTTTCCGAATCTCGGGGCCGTCGGCAGACAGATCCGGCTGTCGTCGTCGAATGGTCCGGTCGTGACGATCGTCGGCGTCGTGCACACGTCCGGCGCCTCGGAGGGCGACCGCCGGAACCGCCGATTCGTGTTCCTGCCGCTTGCGCAGAACCCGATCGCGCGGCTCGTGATCGTCCAGCGGGCGTCGGCCGGCGACGCGTCAGCCAGAGGCCTGATGTCGGTTGTCGCGGCGGCATCCCCTGAGCTGGCCGTCTTCGACATCAAGCCGCTGTCGGACTACCTCTCGCCGACCGCCTCCACGTTTCAGTACGGCGCCCGCGTGCTGTCGGCCGCCGGCTTTCTTGGCTTCGTGATCGCGCTGGTCGGGCTGTACGGGGCGGTGACATATGCCGTCATCGCGAGGGCGCGCGAGTTCGGCATCATGCGGGCGCTGGGTGCGGACGAGCGGCACATTCGATGGATCGTCCTGAGGGATGCCCTGCGCCTCCTGGCCTTCGGCACTGGTCCAGGACTGCTGGCGGCGCTCGTGATAGGCCTGGTGGTTGGCTCCTGGCTGAGCGGCGTCGCGCCGTACGACCCGGTCACGTTCGCGACCGTTCCCGGCGCAATGGCCGTCGTGAGCGTGCTGGCGTGCCTGATTCCGGCGCGGCGCGCATGCAGGATCGATCCTGTTCAGGCGATCCGCGATCTGTAGTCGGAGAGCCTGAACTCCTTTTTCAATGGCGCTGTCAAACATCCGGGTTGGAACACCGCTCGCGCTGACCATGGTCTGTTTGGCGCTGTCGGCGGCCCCGGCCCAGGATCGCCAGGCCGCCGCCGGACTGCACCTGGACCACACGCCAATCGTCGTCCGCGACCTGGCGGTGGCCGCCGCCGAATTTCGCGCGTTCGGATTCACGATCAAGCCCGGCCGGCCGCACACGGACGGCATCGAGAACGCCTCGATCAAGTTCGCGGACGGCTCGTACCTCGAGCTGATCACCTCGCATGACGGATCCGACGCCGTGAGCCGCGAGTACCAGGACTTTCTGAAACGTCAGGAAGGCGCGAAGTACGTCTTCCTGCGCGACGAGGCGAAGGCTGGTGTTTCGGAGCAGGCGATTCAGGCCGGCGGGCGCCGGAGCACCAGCGGTGCGTTCGAGTTCACGGAGCTGCCGTCCAGCTGGCAGGCGCCCCGCCTCCAGCTGATTCGCTATCTGGCACCGAGCGGTGATTCGGCCGCGACCTATCAACACGCCAATACGGCGAGGCGGCTGGTCGCGATCTGGATGCTCGTGGACGGACGAGCGACGCCGCTCGCGCGCGCGCTCGGCGCACGACCGGGCGGCTTGGCGTCCTGGACGTTCGGGGACCGCGATGCCGACGCCGTGCCGCTCGCCGACGGGACGTGCCTGATGCTCGTGCCGCGTCGAGGGGACGACCCGCCGTTGTCGACCGCACTCGGCGTGCTGGTGGAGGTCGAGTCGCTCGAGCGCCTGGCGCCCGCGGTGCGCGCGGCGGCGGCGACGCGCGGGCCGGTCGACTGGCTCGGTCCGTCCCGGGCGCGCGGCGTCTGGCTGGGTTTCGTTGCCCGGCCGGCGTGGGGCGCCGGCCGCTGCGGCCGGTGACCGGCGGCCGCGGCCTTCCGAGTTGACTGCTTTCTAGACAGAGTCTATTTTATAGACATGCCGCCGCGCGACCACTATCTGGGCGAGTTCGAGCAGCTGCTGCTGCTCGCGATCCTCCGGCTCGGAGCGAACGCGTACGGCGCGGGCCTGGCCCGTGAGCTCGAATCGGAGGCCGGCCGCCCGGTCTCGCGCGGCGCCCTCTACGCCACCCTCGACCGGCTCGAAACCAAAGGGCTCGTGCGGTGGAAGATCGCCCCGGGCGGCGACGAACGGGGCCGGCTGCCGCGTCGCGTCTACACGGCGACGGCCCGCGGCGTCGCCTCGATCCGTTCGGCTCAGCGCGCGTTCCGCCGGATGGGCCGGGGGCTGGAAGCCTTGCTCAGGGATCCGTCGTGACGATGCGCCACGCGCCGCCTCGCGCCTCCCGCTGGCTGCTCGATCACGCGCTCGGCCAGGACGACCGCAGCGCCAGCATTCGCGGGGATTTGCTCGAAGAGTTCCTGGCCCGCGCTGCGGGCGACGCCGCCGCGGCCCGGCGATGGTATCGCCGGCAGGCCCTGACGATGGCGATGCGGGCGCTCGTCTCTCGTCCCCTGACGTGGAGGCAGAGCGCGCGCCGCGGAGCGTCGCCGGCCGACGCGCTGTGGATCGATCTGCGGCTCGCCGCGCGATCGCTGGCCAAGGCGCCCGCGTTCACCGCGGCGAGCATCGTGACGCTCGCGCTCGGCCTCGGCGCGGCGACCGCCGTCTGGTCGGTCGTCGCTGCCGTGCTGGTGCGGCCGCTGCCATTCACGCAGCCGGATCGAATCATGTGGATGACGGAAGTGGGACGGGACGGCGGGTCGATGTCGATCGCCTGGCCGGACTTCGTCGACTGGCAGGCGCGCGTCGGCGAGTTCTCGGACCTGGCGGGCGTCCGACCTGACGGCATGAACCTGGTTGGACTTGGCGAGCCCGAGCGCATCCAGGGACGCAAGGTCACGTGGAACTTCCTTCGCGTCCTCGGCGTTCAGCCGGCGCTCGGACGAGGGTTCGCTCCAGCGGACGACCGCCTCGGCGCGGCGCGGGTCCTCATGCTGACGGACGGTTTCTGGCGCGAGCGGTTCGGCGCCGATCCCGGCATCCTCGGTCGAACGATCACGCTCGACGGCGTGCCGCACGAGATCATCGGCGTCCTGCCCGCCGGTTTTCGCTACAACCCCGTCACCGACGATCGCATCTACGAGCCCCTCGGGCCCTTCCTCGATGAGGCCTCGGGGTTTCTGGATCGCGGCAACCACAACGGCCTCTCCGCGATCGGCCGACTGAAACCGGGCGTGACGGAGGCCGCCGCCCGCCAGCGCCTGGAGGAGGTCGCGGCCGAGCTGACGCGGGAATACCCGAGGTCGAATGCGGACACGCGAGTGAAGTTGTCCCGGGTCACGGATGTCCTCGTGGGCGATCTCGGGCCGACCGTGCGCATCCTGTTTGGGGCGGTCATCGTCCTGCTGCTGCTCGCCGTCGTGAACGTGGCCAACCTGATCGTCGCGCGGAATCTCTCGCGTCAGCACGAACAGGCGCTGCGGGCCGCGCTCGGGTGCGGGCGCTGGCGGCTGGTGCGGCAGCTTCTGGCCGAGAGCGCCGTGATGACGAGCGTCGGGGCCCTGCTCGGGTTGCTGACGGCCCGCGGCCTGCTCGGTCTCCTGGCGGCGTTCGCGCCTCCGGGACTGCCGCGGCTCGACGAGGTGCGCATGGATGGCGTCGTCTGGGCGTTCGCTACCGTCATTGCCGCTGTCGTCGCGCTGGTGCTGGGCGTTCTGCCAGGACTGCAGGCGTCGAGAGTACAGGGACAGCAGGTGCTCGTGCGATCGCCGCGCGGCGCGACGGCGACCGCGTCGGTGCAACGCTTCCGGCGCGCCCTGATCGTCGCGGAGGTGGCGCTCGCGATGGTGCTCGTCATCGGCGCCGGGCTCGTGACGAGGTCGATGCTCAAGCTCGTGCGGATCAATCCCGGATTCGATCCGAGCGGCGTCGTCGCCACGCGGTTCATTCCAAGCGGAGACGCCTCGACCCCGGCGGCGGTCGAGGCATTCCGCCAGCGACTGCGGCAGATCGCCGATGACGTCGTGATGCGAACCAGGGCGCTGCCCGGCGTCGCAAACGCCGCGCTCACGCTGTCGCTGCCGTTCGAGGGATCGCAGTGGGGGTCCGTCTTCATCGTGAGCGGCCAGCCCGTGCCGCCGCGGGCCGACCTGCCGTCGGCCGCATTCGTTCCCGTCACGTCCGCGTACTTCGACACGATGCGAATACCGGTGATCGCGGGCCGGTCGTTCGACGGGAGAGAGACGGCGAACTCGGCGCCGACGGCGATCGTCAATCAAGCGTTCGCGCGGCGGTTCTGGCCAGGCGGAATCGCGATCGGCCAGCGCGTCAAGCAGAGCTGGCCCGAGGACCCGACGCCCTGGCGGGAAATCGTGGGCGTGGTGGGGGACGTCAAGCTGGACGGGCTGGAGCAGTCAACGCCGCTCCAGGTCTATCTGCCCATGACGCAGGAACCGTCGTTCAGCATGGCGCTCGTCGCGCGCACGGAGCGGGACCCTGCGACGGTCGCGCGCGCGATTGCGTCCGTCGTGAGCGGCGCGGCGCAGGACACGCCGGTGTTCGCCGTGCGGACGATGGACGATCTGCGCCGCAGCGAGACGGCCGGGCGGCGGCTGTCGCTGTTTCTGCTCGTCGGGTTCGGCGCGGTGGCGCTCATCCTGGCGACGATCGGGTTGCACGGCGTCGTCTCGCACGGCGTCTCGGAGCGCGCCCGGGAAGTGGGGGTCCGGCTGGCGCTCGGCGCCACGCGCGGGCAGGTCGTCAGCCAGTTCGTCCGGCAGGGGCTGGCGACGAGTACCGCCGGCCTCGTGCTGGGTGGACTCGGCACGCTCGGCCTTGCCAGATTCGCCCGGAGCCTGCTGTTCGACGTGGCGCCGACCGACGCGCTGACGTTCGGGTCGGCCACCGCGATGCTGCTGTTTGTCGCGTCCGTGGCGTGCTATCTGCCCGCCCGCCGGGCCGCCCGCGTCGATCCGACCGTCACATTGCGTGGCGAGTGAGGGAGCGCTCGCGGTCAGCGCTCGCGCGGAGCCAGGCGAGCACGATGAGGAGCAGCAGGATGGCGCCTGGGTAGGCGGCCGTGCTTGTCGGCCCATGCATCAGCCAGGTGGCGGTCGCGCCGGTCAGCGTGACCATCAGGATCGCCATCGCCATCATCGCGAGCCGGTGAATCCACAGCGTGATGAGGGCGACTATCTCGATGATGCTGATGGCGACGGCGCCCCACGGCGGATAACCCCACGCCGCAAACAGGCGTCCCCACTCTGCGGGGTGTCGGAGCTTGGCCGAGATCGCCGGAATGAAGAGCGCGGTGATCACGAGCTGAAGCACCGTGATTGCGACCGAACGCCAGCGGATGTGGCTCGTGTGTTCCTCCTGCTGCACTCAGATTGTAGCGATATGACCCTGGCGCCCCACGGGTTGTCAAATGGCGCCGCGGCGATTGACTTCGTGATTTTCCGCGCGCGCGTGCCGATCCCGCGTCAAAATTGACAGACCGGGCCGGCCAGCCTAGACTCCGGATCTTCTCGTTCGGGCTGTCCGCCGAGACTGACGACCATGGTCGGGACCACCATCGGCAAGTACCACGTGCTCGACCGCATCGGCCGCGGCGGCATGGGCACGGTCTACCGCGCGATGGACGAAACGCTCCATCGCGAGGTCGCGATCAAGGTCCTCAACGCCGAGCTGAACGATCCTGAAGTTGCCAAGCGCTTCCGCGCCGAAGCCGTCACCGTCGCGCGCCTGAACCATCCGGGCATCGCCACCATCTACGAGCTCTTCCAGCACGACGGGCAGTGGATGATGGTGATGGAGTTCGTGCGCGGCGAGACGCTCGAGCACTACGTCGAGCGCATGGGCGCGCTCTCGCCGCAGCGCGCCGCCGAGCTGTGCATGCAGGCGCTCACCGCGCTCGCGCACGCGCACAGCATGGGCGTCATCCACCGCGATCTGAAACCCGCCAACCTGATGATGACTGAGTCGGGCGCGGTGAAAGTGATGGACTTCGGCATCGCGCGCGTGAGCGGCTCGGAACACCTGACGAGCGCCGGCTTCATGATGGGCACGCCCGCCTACATGGCGCCCGAGCAGGTGCTCGGCCACGAGATCGACGCGCGCGCCGACCTGTACGCGCTCGGCGTCGTGTTCTACCGCCTGACCACCGGGAAGCTGCCGTTCAAGGGCGACACGCCGTTCATGATGGCGCAGTCGCAGGTGAACGACCCGCCGACGCCCGTCGCCATGCAGCGCTCCGATCTGCCCGCGTGGGCGGATCAGGTCGTGTCGCGCGCGCTCGCGAAGGCGCCCGAGGAGCGGTTCCAGTCGGCGGTCGAGTTCTACGAAGCGTTCTCGCGCTGCCTCGCGGGCCTGCCGATGAACGCGCCGTACGGTTCGAGCGCACCGACCGAGATGCTGCACACGCCGTCGCGGCCGATGCCGACGACGGCCATTCCAGGCGCGACGGGGCAGCCGACCGGCGGCCTGGCCAAGGGGCCGACGCTGCCGCCGGCATACGGCGGCGAGACCGCGTCGCGCGTCACCGCGTCGGGACGAACGGCCCAGGCGCCACAACCCTCGCCGGCTCCAGCCGCGGCCAAGGGCAGCGCGAAGAGCAGCCTCAGCCCGACGACGCTGGCGCTCGCCGGCGCAGTGGTCGTGCTGGCCGTGATCCTCACGGTCCTGTGGATCAAGATGCATCGGCAGGCGCCCCAAGCGCCGCCGGCGACGACGACCGAAGCGGCGGCACCGGCCACGCCCTCGACGGCGGTGCCGGAGCCGCCGGCCGCGACGCCGCCGGCTGACGTATCCGCCGCGGCCGCGACTCCGCAGGCGACGACCACACCGGCCACGCCGCCCGCGACGACCGCGCTTCCGCCGCCACCGGCCGTCGCGTCGCCCACGCCGACGTCGCCACCCGCGCCGCCGAAGCCTGACGTCGGGACGGCGACGACGTCGCGCGGAGCCGGAGGGACGAGCCCGACGCCCGCGCCGGGACGATCCGACCGCGGGACCGGAGCGCGTTCGAATGCAGCGACCCCGGCGCCGACGCCCACGCCGACGTCCACGCCAGCCGCCACGCCCGAGTCCACGGAGGCGCGCGGACGATCGACGCCGCCCGTGCCGGATGAGTATCTGGCGTTCTCGAACGTCAAGCTGCTCTCGGTCGTCGGGAGCAAGGCGCAGGATCAGGACGTGCTCATGAGCTTCGTGAGCGGGCAGATCTCGATCACGGCGAAGAGCGGCGGCAGCGCGCTCGTCTCGATGCCGTACAAGACGGTCGCGCACGCGACCTACACGCACGCCAAGGATCCGAAGTGGGACGCCACGCTCCCAGGCCCGCCGGACAAGCTCGACATGCCCGGTTTTGTCATCCGGACCGCCCGCCACTGGCTCACGCTCCAGAGCAAGACGGGCTATCTCATCCTCCGGCTCGACGACGACAACTGGGAGCGCATCGTCCAGACCGTCGAAACGCGGGCGTCGATCAAAGTCGAAAGAGTCGCCGAAAAATGATTCCTGTTCTCGATTTCATCCACACCAATCGCGACCGGTACGTCTCCGAGCTCAAGCAGTACCTCGCCATTCCCTCAATCAGCGCCCTGCCCGCGCACGCCGCCGACGTCCGGCGCTGCGCCGAGTGGACCGCGGAGGAGATGAAGCGGGTCGGGCTCGAGAACGTGCGGCTGATTGACACGCCCGGCAATCCGGTCGTGTACGGCGACTGGCTCCACGCGCCGGGCGCACCGACGATCCTGTTCTACGGGCACTACGACGTGCAGCCCGTCGATCCCGTCGATTTGTGGACGACGCCGCCGTTCGAGGCGACCGTGCGCGACGGCGAGATCTACGCGCGCGGCGCCGCCGACGACAAGGGCCAGGTGTTCATGCACTTCAAGGCCATCGAGGCGCACCTGAAGAACGGCGGCACGCTGCCGGTCAACATCAAGCTGATCATCGAGGGCGAGGAGGAAGTCGGGTCGGTCAACCTCGACAACTTCATCCGCGCCCACAAGGGCCCGCTCGCCGCCGACGTCGTCGTGATCTCGGACTCGGCGATGTTCGACCGCGGGGTGCCGTCGATCTGCTACTCGCTGCGCGGGCTCGTGTACTTCCAGATCGACCTGCGCGGCACGAAGAGCGACCTGCACTCCGGCGTGTTCGGCGGCGCGGTCGTGAATCCGAACATGGCGCTCGCGCAGATCCTCGCGCAGATGAAGGACCGCGGCGGCCGCATCAAGATCCCCGGCTTCTACGATGACGTGCGGCAGCTGTCGGACGAGGAACGGAACGCGTGGAAGAAGCTCCCGTTCAACGAGAAGAAGTACCGGAAGGACCTGGGCGCGCCGAAGCTCTTCGGCGAGTCGGGCTACACGACGCTCGAGCGCGTGTGGGGACGGCCCACGTTCGAGGTGAACGGACTGCTCGGTGGATTCACGGGCGAGGGCGCGAAGACGGTCATTCCCGCCGTCGCGATGGCGAAGGTGAGCATGCGTCTCGTGCCCGACCAGGATCCGGACAAGATCGCGAAGCTCTTCGACGAGTACGTCCGCAAGGTCGCGCCGAAATCGGTCGAGCTCAAGGTCACGCGCCTCCACGGGGGCAAGCCCTGGCTGACCGAGTACGACAACAAGTACGTGCAGGCCGCCGCGCGCGCGATCGAGCAGGGCTTCGGCCGGCCGCCCGTCTTCTGCCGCGAGGGGGGATCGATTCCGGTCGTCTCGACCTTCCAGGAGGAGCTGGGGCTGCCGTCCGTGCTCTTCGGCGTCGGCCTGCCCGACGAGAACGCGCACGCGCCGAACGAGAAGCTCGACCTCGACAACTTCCACTACGGGATCGTGGCGGCGGCAATTCTCTATGGAGAGATAGCGAAAGGGGTTCCTCAGGGCGGTTCCTGAGGGGTTCCTCGAGGTTCCCTGCAGGGTTCTTCGGGCGGATTGACAGGCCGAGTCAAACAGTTGTTTAATGCAAGTGTTTGAACCGCCGTGCGTAGGCGCCTCCCCGTCCTGCTCGTCGTCTTCCTGGTCGCCGCCGCCGGCGTGTACTACGTCCTCGGCGCCCGGCCGACGTCGCTCACGCTCACCGGCATGGTCACGACCAACGACGTCATCGTCAGCGCCCAGATCGGCGGCCAGATCGGCCAGCTGCTCGTGAAGGAAGGCGACACCGTGACGCGCGACCAGCGCCTCGCCGTGATCGTGCCCGACGAGCTGCGCGCCGACAGCGCCTACTACGCGTACACGGCGGAAGGCGTGACGTCGCAGGTCAAGCAGAACGAGGCGGCGCTGCGCTTCGAGCAGCAGCAGACGGACAGTCAGATTCGCCAGGCCGAGGCCGCGCTGGCGTCGGCGGAGGCGCAGCAGGCGTCGGCGAGCGCGGATCTGGAGAACGCGAAGCTGAACTACGACCGCGCGCAGGGACTTCTCAAGTCCGGCGTCACGTCACAGCAGGATTTCGACCAGGCGCGGACGACGTTCGAAGCCACGCGGGCGCGCGTCGAGTCGCTCGGCAAGCAGGTGGAGGCCGCGCGCGCGGCCGTCGCGCTCGCGAAGTCGAACGCCGAGCAGGTGTCGATGAAGCGCGACCAGCTGGCGGCGAGCCAGCAGCAGCAGGCGGCGGCGTCCGCGCAGCGCCGAAAGGCCGACGTCCGGCTCGCCTACACGGAGGTGCGCGCGCCGCTCGACGGGATCGTCGACGTTCGCGCCGCGCAGCAGGGCGAGGTCGTCACCCCCGGGCAGCCCATCGTCACGCTCATCAACCCGGACGACCTGTGGGTGCGCGTGGACGTGGAGGAGACGTACATCGACCGGATCAAGATCGGCGATCACCTCGCGGTGCGCCTGCCGTCCGGCGCCGAGCTCGACGGCACGGTGTTCTACCGGGGGATGGACGCCGGCTTCGCCACGCAGCGCGACGTCAGCCGGACCAAGCGCGACATCAAGACCTTCGAGGTGCGGCTCCGCGTGGACAACAAGGACCGGCGCCTCGCCGTCGGCATGACGGCCTATGTGACGCTGCCGCTCGCCAAGTGAGACGGCCATGAACGCCATCGAAGTCCGCAACATCGTCAAGCGCTTCGGCGACTTCACGGCGGTCAACGGCGTGAGCTTCGACGTCGAGGAGGGCGAGATCTTCGGCCTGCTCGGGCCGAACGGCGCCGGCAAATCCACGCTCATCCGGATGCTCACGACGCTCTTGTCGCCGACGGCCGGCACGGCGAGCGTGAACGGGTTCAACATCGTCACGCAGGCGAACGACGTGCGGCGGTCGATCGGCGTCATCCCGCAGGCGATGACGAGCGACACCGAGCTCTCCGTGCGCGAGAACCTGCTGATCTACGCGAAGCTCTACAACGTCCCGCGCGAGCGGCGCGATCGCCTGATCCCCGAGCTCATCGAGGCCGTCGAGCTGACCCAGTGGGCGAACGAGCAGGTGAAGAAGCTGTCGGGCGGCATGCGGCGCCGGGTCGAGATTGCGCGCGGGCTCGTGCACGAGCCGCGCATCTTCTTCCTGGACGAACCGACGACGGGCCTCGATCCGGTGTCGCGCGTCGCCGTGTGGGAGATGCTGCGGCACATCAAGGATCAGCAGCGCCTGACCGTCCTGCTCACGACGCACTACATGGACGAAGCCGATCGGCTCTGCGACCACGTGGCGATCGTGGACCACGGCGAGCTGAAGGCGCTCGACTCGCCGGTCATGCTCAAGGCCGCCGTGCCTGGCCGGAACATGCTCGAGGTGCGCTTCTCGGCGATTCCCGAGGGCTGGGAGCAGCGCCTCGCGGCGCTTCCCGAGGTCGAGGACGTGTCGCGGCACGAGACCGTCTTCCGGCTGGCCACGGGGAACGGCCCGCAGACGACGCTGGCGGTGCTCGAAGCGGCGGCCTCGGCCGGGCTGAGCGTCCAGTCGCTTTCGGTGCAGAGCACCACGCTCGACGACGTGTTCGTGCACTACACGGGCCGCGCGCTGCGCGACGCGCTGCAGGACGCGCCGATCCACGACTTCTCGTTCGTGACGAGGCGATAGCGATGTCGCGCGCCTGGGCCATCGTCGAACGCGAGCTGCGGCGGTTCCGGCGGAGCCCGACGCTCATGACGCTCGCGCTCGTCGGGCCGATCCTGCAGCTCGTCGTGCTGGGCTACGCGTTCGGCGGCAACGTCAAGCACCTGCGCGTGGGCGTCGTCGATCTGGACCACCGCGTGCCGGCGATCCGGATGCGCGAGCTGTTCGGCGCGGTGGCCGCCAACGCGCGCACGTTCGACACGGTCGAGTACGCGGACGTCGGCGAGGCGCTCGGCGACCTCCGGAAAGGCACGCTGAACGGCGTGCTCACGATCCCGCCCGACTACTCGCGGCGCGTGCTGGCCGGCGACAACCCGCGCGTCGCGCTCGTCGAGGACAACACCGACAACTTCGTGACGGGAACGCTGGCCGCGACGATGAACTCGATCGTGGGCACCGTGGACCGGCCGGCGGCGACGAGCGAGCGCCTCACCGGCGAGCCGACCCTCGACGTCGTCGAGATGTACCCGTACGTGCCGTACATCCAGTACCTGCTGCCGGGCACGATCACGATGTCGATCTTCGTCATGGTGATGATCGGCGGCGGCATCATCTTCATCGACGACAAGGCGCGCGGGCTCCACGAGGGCTACCTCGTGACGCCCATCAGCAAGCTCGAGCTGGTCGCCGGGTTCAATCTGTCCGGCACGATCAAGGCGGTGCTGGCCGGGCTCGTGCTGGTCACGGTCGGATCGCTCATCGCCGGCGTGCCCGATCCGTTCGCGCCCATGCGGATGCTCCGTATGATCGTCGTCATCGTCATGACGGCGTTTGCGCTCATCAGCCTGATGTTCCTGCTGATGGTGCGGGTGAACGATCCGCTCGTGCCGCGCGCGGTGTTCGGCGTGCTGAACACGCTGCTGTACTTCCCCAGCGGCGCCGTGTATCCGCAGCAGGGCTTTCCAGCCTGGATGCAGGCGCTCGCGGTCGTCGATCCGTTCACGTACGCGGTGCACGCGTTCAAGTGCCTGCTCCTCAAGAACACCGGATTCAACGCGATCTCGTACGACCTCGTGTTCCTGTCGATCTTCTCGGTGGTCGCGATGACGCTGGCGACGTCGCTGTTCCGCCGGACCCTGTGATCATGCGCGCCGCCCCGAAGTCGCCGGCGACGGATCAGCGCACGCGGGCGCGGCTGCTCGAGGCGGCGACGCGGCTCTTTGCGCAGGACGGATTCCGGCGGGTGACCGTTCGCGCGATCTGCCGCGCCGCGCACGCCAACGTCGCGGCCGTGAACTACCACTTCCGCAACAAGCTCGGACTCTATCGCGAGGTGACGGAAGCCGGCATCGCGGTGCTCCAGGAGACGACGGCGCTGGCGATCGAGGCGGGGGATCGCGGCACGCCCGAGGAGAAGCTGCGGGCGTACGTCGCGGTCGTCACGAGCCGTCTGCTCTCGACCACCGGGCACGACTGGCTGCAGCACCTGATCTCGCACGAGATGGTCGATCCCACGCCCGCGCTGTCAACGCTGATCGACCGCGGGCTGCGTCCGCGCCTGGACTATCTCGGGCGCATCGTCGGCGAGATGCTCCAGTTGCCGGCCGATCATCCGCGCGTGGTCGAGTGCGTGACGAGCATCCACGCCCAGATTCTGCTGTTCCGGCCGAATCCGATCAGCGACCGGCTGCGCGCGCGCGCGAAGGCCGGCGCCGCGTCGCCCGCCGAAATCGCCAACCACATCACGGCGTTTTCCCTGGCGGGCATTCGGGCGATCGAATCACAGGCCGGCCCGCCCCGCACTATCGCGGACGGATCGCGCTGACGACGCGCAGATCAATGGTCTTGCTGTCGCCGTCGGCCAGGACGACCGGCATCGCGGTCTTCGCGGCCTCGCTCAGGAACGCGGAGTCGAACTGCTCGCCCGGGCTCAGGTCGGAAACCACTGCCAACCGATAGTCGCCGGGCGGAAGCGCGGCAGCGAGACCGAAGACGTACTCGCCGTGCATGCCGGCCTGGCGCACGGCGATCCGCCGCGACTGCGGAAACCAGAAGCGCGAATCCGACGGGAAGACGATGACGGTCGCGCCGGGTGCCGGCTTGCCCGATCCGTCGCGCACCACGCCTGCAATGTCCGGCGCGTCATCCGTCATGACGATCGTGACGTCGCCGGGGTCTGCGCCGGGCCCGATCTCGAGCGGCAGATCCAGCACGTCTCGCCCCGAGACGACGGCGGACTTCGGGAACCAGTCCGGCACCTGCGTGACGTTGTTCGGCGGCACGGCGACGAAGAGCCGGTACCTGCCGGGCGTCAGATTCGTCAGCGTGAAGCGGCCGGTCCGGTCGATGAGCACGGGGTCGGGCACGTTTTGGACGGCGCTGGCTGGCGTGGCTCTGATGCCGACGCGCACGTTGCCGATGTCGTCGGGCGGCCCCGGCAAGCCTCCGAATACGATTCGGCCGCCGAGTGTCAGGGCGGGCTGAAGTCGCAATGCAACGGCTGGCGGCATCGCGCCTGCGATGGTGAGGCGATCGAGCGCCCACATCGAGGGAGGCTTCTCGTCTGGCCGCGCGCCCGGATTCGGCGGAGGCAGCGTGCGTGCGAGGACGTCGTACGTCCCGGGCGCGACATTGGCGAACGCAAAGCGGCCGTCGGGACCCGGACGCGTGTTCTGGCTGTTGAGCACCGTGCCCGCGGCGCTCTGTCCGCTGGGACGCAGCAGAATCTGCACGTTGAGCGGCGGGCCCGGCGCGCCCGTCACGACGCCCTCGACGCGCGCGAGCGGGACGAGCGCCGTGCGCAGATCGACGCCGAGGCGCTCCTCTCCAGCCTCGACGTGAATCACCTCCGCGTCCATCGCGTGCGACGTCGCGGGGAAGTAGACGGATGAGTACGTGAGCAGCAGGCCACCCGCGTCGGACGGCGGCCCGGCTGGCCGCTGACCTGCGGGAGTGGGCGGTGGTCCGGCCGGCGGCAGCGGCACGGGCGCGCCGGTGGGCGGCGGCCCGATGCCTTGCGGCGGCGGCCCGGGCGGAGAGGGCGGCACGAAGTCCGCGCCAGGCGGCCGCACGGGCCCACCGCCAAAACCTCGCGGCTGCACCGCGACGACGTAATCGCCGGGGATGAGATCGAAGATGCGGTACCCGCCGGTGTCGTCGGTCGTCGCGTTGGCCGGATCGCCCGCGTCCGCCCCAAGCACGATTTCTTCGCCGACGGTCCGTCGAGGCAGCACGCGCACCCGGGCGCCGACGACCGCCTGTCCGTTCTCATCGGTGAGGCGGCCGGCGATGACCGCGCCCTTCGCGAGCGCAAGCGTGACGTCGCCGATCGTCTGTCCGGCGGCGACCGTGATCGTCGTGCCGGGACGTCCGACGCGCCCGGCGCCGTACAGGGCCGAGAGGTACGCGGGCTTGCCGGCGGCGAGCAGGAAACGACCCGCGGGCAGCCCGGCGAACGTGAAACGTCCCGCGGCGTCGGTGACCGTGACGCGCAGCAAACCGACGTCGGTGCCGGCGATCAGGACCATCGCCTTCGCGGCGGGCGATCCAGCCGGATCGGTCCGCACGACGCCGGACAGCTCGGCCGTGCCTGCGGGCGCCGGCGCGCCGCGCTGCGCCGCGCCCGCCACCGCGACGAGCGCGCACGACGCCACCGCAGTCAGGAATCGCGTCATTTTCTGGTCACCGTGAGCGTCACGCTCTGCGGCGGGCCGGTGGCCACATCGACCGCCGACGCCCGCGGCGCCAGCGCGTCGAGCCGCTTCGGATCCTGCCAATCGATCGCCGGGGATTCTGGCAGCGCGATGGCGAGATAGCGGCCGTCCGCGAGCCCGCCGATCGTGAACGCGCCGTTCGTCGCCGAATGCGCGAGGCGGAAGCGGCGAGTTTGTCCGAGCGTGTCGAGACCCGCGGCGCGGATCGCCGGAAAGACGAGCACGACCGCGTCCGCCACAGGCGCGCCGGCCGCATCGGTCACGGTGCCGGTGAAGCCGCTCAGCGGATGATCGACAAACGTCAGGACGACGTTCGCGACGGGCGCCGATTGGATGCCGACCGGCACATCGATGGCGTCGAGCGCACCGACATGCGCGGCGACGAGCGTCCAGCCGCGGGGCGGGTTCGCGACGCGAACGAAGTACCGTCCCGGCGGCACGCCCATCGTCGTGAAGCGGCCATCGGGAGAGACGAGACCGCGCCACGGCGGCGCGCCCGCGGCCGGCGGTGCATCGGCCGACTCGAGTCGCGGCGCAATCAGCGCGACCTCGTTCGGCGATGGCAGGGCGGCGTGGCCGACGAATTCGATGCGTCCGCTCAACGTCGAGCCCTGACGGACGGGCACGGCGAGCCCGCGCACGTCGGCCGATCCGACCGTCACCGGCACGCGCGCCCACCACGTCGGGTCCGAGGGAAGCGGCGGCGGCAGGCCCGGGCCATCGGGCCGTCCGCCCGGCGGCGGCCCCGGCACGAGCGGCCGAGAGAGCAGCGTGAGGACGAACTTACCGGACGCGATGTTGGAGAACTCGAATCGCCCGTCGCCGTCACACGCGGCCTCGGCGATCTCGAGCGGATCGCTCTCGAGCGTGCTGTCGGCGGGGACGAGACGGACCGTCAGACCTTCTGCCGGGCCGTTCAGGCCGGACAGCGCGCCGCTCACCCGCGCGCCCTTCGCCGCTTTGACGCGGATGTCGATCCCGCTGCGATCGATCCCGGCGTCGATCGACACGAGTGTGGCCGTCGACGACGAAGCGGCGTCTCGGAAGAACGTCGTCGCGTACGTGCGCACGCGATCGTCGCGCTCGGGCACGCCGCGGCCGCGGGCGGACGCCGCCGCCATCACATCGGCGGACGACGTCGGCGTCGCGGTCAGCAGATTCACGAGCAGCGGCATCTCGGGATCGCGATCGGGCCGCGCGACGACCGCGTAGTCCCCGGGCGCAAGTCCGGCGACGCGGTAGCGGCCGCGATCGTCGGTCATCGTGGTCGCGCCGCCGCCCAGCAGCCAGCGGCCGGCGAGAAGCGTCCGCCGGAGCGCGCGGACTTCGACGCCGACCATCGCATCGCCGTCCGCCGTCACCGTGCCGGCGATCGCGCCGAGCTTCCAGAGCGACAGCGTGAGGTTCTCCGCGCGCTGGCCGTCGGCGAGGTCGACGATGCGAGCGACGGGCGACGGATCGCGCCGCGTGCTGCCGCTGCCAAAGTACCCGGCGTGCGCCGCGGCCAGCGAGAAAACGCCGGGCGGAAGACTGCCGAACATGAAGCGGCCGTCCTGGTCGACGAGGGCACGCTGCTGGCCTCGTCCGTTGAGCGAGACCACCGCGCGGGGAATCGGGGCGCGGGTGGCGCCGTCGATGACGCGGCCCGTGATCTGGCCGGTACCGGCGGTCTGGCCCGGCGGATTCTGCGGCGCCTGCCCGTATGCGACCGCGGCAGCTCCGGCGAGCATGAGGGCCACGATGGCGCGAGTGCGCACGGCTTCAGTATCGTCGAAACCTCGTCACGCTGCGATACGATTCAGATTCGCGTACCGGACCGGTCGTCTCGCCTGTCTGACAAGCGCGCCGAGTCCGTGTCGTCAGTGAGTCGTCGAGGAGGACATCATGCTGCTAGTGAGAGACGTGTTCAGACTGAAGTACGGGCAGGCGCGGCCGGCGCTGGCGTTGTTCCAGGAATCGAAGGAGCTGATGAAGCAGGCGGGCGTGACGATGCCATTCCGGGTGTTGACCGACGTGGTCGGGCCGGCCTACACGCTGGTGCTCGAGACGACGGTGCCCGATCTGGCGGCATTCGAGGCGCAGGGCAAGAAAATCATGGGCAACGATCAGTGGCGCGCCTGGTACCAGAAGTTCACGCCGCACGTGGAGTCCGGCTACCGCGAGATCTTCACGATCGTGGACCAGGGCTGAGCTACACCGTGAATCCCCTCACCGGGTGGGGGCGGTACGGCGCGTCCAGCGCCGTCCGTTCCTCGACGGTGAGCTGCAGATCCAGCGCGCGGAGCGCGGCTTTGAGGTGATCGAGCTTCGTCGCGCCGATGATGGGCGCGACGACACCGGGCCGACCGAGCAGCCAGGCCAGGCCGACCTCGGCCATCGCCGCACCGCGCGCCTTCGCGACCCGCTCGACCGCGTCGACGACCTCCCAGTCGCCGGGCGCGTCATACAGCTTCGGTGAGTAGTCGTCGCTCGACGCCCGGGCCGTCGCGCCGCCGCGGACGCTCCCGTCGGCGGGGCGCGGCCGCGTGAGCAGTCCGCGCGCGAGCGGGCTCCACGGCACGAGCCCGATCCCCTCGTCGAGGCACAGCGGGATCATCTCGCGCTCTTCCTCGCGGTAGATCAGGTTGTAGTGATTCTGCATCGAAATGAATCGCGCCCAGCCGCGGCGCTCGGACGCCGACAGCGCCTTCGCCATGCGCCACGCCGACCCGGAGCTCGCGCCGATGTACCGCACTTTGCCGCCCCGCACGAGGTCGTTCAGGGCCTCGAGCGTCTCGTCGATCCGCACGACCGGATCGAAGCGGTGAATCTGATACAGGTCGATCGCCTCGACGCCCAGTCGCTTGAGGCTCGCTTCGCACGCCTGCAGGATGTGCTTGCGCGAAAGCCCGCCCATGTTCGGCCCCGGGCCCATCGGGAAGTTGACTTTGGTCGCGATCACGACTTCCTCGCGCCGCGCGAAGGTCTTCAGCGCGCGGCCCGTCACTTCCTCGCTGACGCCGACCGAGTACATGTCCGCGGTGTCGAAGAAGTTGATGCCCGCCTCGACGGCGCGCCGGAAGAACGGCTGCGCCGCCGTTTCGTCGAGCACCCACGGCCGCCACTGCGGGCTGCCGTAGCTCATGCAGCCGAGCGCCAGGCGCGACACCTGCAATCCGCTCCGGCCCAGTGGCACGTACTGCATGTCGTCTCCTCGATTCCTACCAGGTGCGCTTCAGGGGATGCGCCTCGGTGTTGAACACGACGTGGTCCAGGTCGATCGCATCGGGCGCGAACAGAAGATACAGATACTTGAGCGTCTCGGCCAGGAAGAAACTGTGCTGGCGGTCGCCGCGCTCCCTCGTGACCACGCTCTTCAGCACCGTGTAACCGTCGTCAGTCCTGCACGACGCGATCAGGTTCTCGAAGATCGCGCGGCCCATCTCCGGATACTTCGGGTCGTGCGTGTAGTGATCGAGGTAGTAGATCGATTCGACGATCTCCGGTCTGAGCTGATAGCCCTCGGCCGTCGGCCGCATCGTCCTGTAGTCGAGCTGCTCGGGCTCGATGCCGTACAGCGACCACATCCGGAAGTTCGAGTCGGCGAGCCGGCGCGCGCGATCGAGGTCGCCGCCGAGCGCGAGCACCGCCGGCAGAAACGCCTCGAGCGATCCGTACGTCGTCGCGGTCCGCGCGCCCGTCGCCATGTCGGCGGCCCCGTACCACAGGCCCGAGGGCCCGTCGTCCGCCAGATACCGATTCACGGCCGTGATGCCCGCCCGATACATCGTGCCGCAGTCCGAGTCGCCGAAGAGCTTCTCGCACTTCAGCAGATACTCGTAGTACGAGTCGATGCCGCCGCCGATGTGGCTCGACGTGTTCGTCCACGCACCCGTGTCGACGTTGATCCCCTCGCCGACGAGGCCCGTCTTCGGATTCCGCCGCCGGTACACCTGGGTGATCGCCCGCTTGGCCTTGTTGTAGAAGTCGTTGCGATGCGTCAGCTTTCCGAGGGCGCCGAACTCGAGCATCAAGGTCCCGATCTCCGCGGGGTTGCTGACGGCGCCGTCGGTCTTGCCGGTCTTGAGGTTGACGAATCGATAGGGCATTCCGGTGCGCGAGTTGAAGGCCGGCAGCAGCCGCGTGCCGAGGTCCTGCGCGAGCGCCAGGAATTTCGGCTCGCCCGACATCTGATACGCGGAGATCAGGCCGCCGAGGAGTCGAATCGTGACCTCGAACACCTGCACCGATGCGTCCAGGTCGAACGACAGGTGCGCGAGGATGTACGCACGCGTCTCGGCCGTCTCGTCGGTCAGGCCCATCAGCGTCATCGTGTCGAGCGCGTCGACCGGGGTCATGTAGACGACGGCCGGCGGATACCAGTCGTGCGGCGTGCGGCTGACGGGGTTCAGCTCATCGTGACCCCACGCGAGCCGTTTGTAGTTCGACCACGCAAACTGGAATTCGCCGCGCACGCGGACCGCGAGCGCCGCGCGCTCCGCTGCTGACATCATCGTCTGCGCCTTTGGGCGGACGTCCGTCGGCCAAACGGCGATGAGGAACGCGGCGAGTGACAGGATTGAGACGAGCCGGTGGCGCACGACGCCCGGCACGTTATGTCCTCGAACGCGCCGCGTCAAGTTTGCATGGCTGTTAGCGGACCTGCCAAATCGTCAGCGGCCTCGCCAGCCGAGGCGAACGGACGAGCGCCGTCACGGTCCCTCCGGCGCCGCGGTCGCGCCCTCCAAGCGGCGTCGTTGCTGTCATATCGACGACATTACGAAGTCGTCGTGCGGCGACAAATCCGAAATGACCGGTTTTCCGCGTTTTCCGCCACTTCGCGTGAACCCTGTCGCCAGGCTGAGACACGTGTCAGGCCCGGCAGAATGGCCCTGTTTCGCGCGGATCCCCTGGCATAAAAGCTGCACTTCGTCCCTATCCGATAGGCCCATGCATTGGTCCTGGAAGTCCGCTCGGAGACGGTTGGCGCGAGAGCAAACGATCATTGCCTCGCTCATCGTCGCGTACGTGCTCACGGGCAAGCTGGGGCTGGTCCTCGCGTATGACCACCCGGCCGCGAGCCTGGTGTGGCCGCCTGCCGGCATCGCGCTCGGCGCGTTCGTTGTCCTCGGCTATCGCGTGTGGCCGGCGATCCTGGCCGGTTCGACGATCCTCTACGCGATCACCGTCGGCGCCGTCCCGGCGGTCATCGCCATGGCCGGTGGCAACACGCTCGAGGGTGTGCTCGCCGCGTACCTGATCAACCGGTTCGCCGGCGGCCGCAACGCGATTCAGAGCCCGGGCAACACGTTCCGATTCGCGGGTCTCGTGATCCTCGCGAGCATGACGATCGGCGGCACCCTCGGCGCCGCGAGCCTCGCGATTTCCGGGCTCGCGTCGTGGATGGACTACGGCAAGATCTGGATGAACTGGAGCCTCGGCAACATGTCGGGCAGCCTGCTGCTGGCGCCGACCATCATGCTGTGGAGCCAGGGCGGCAACGAGCGCTGGCCGACCGCGCGCGCGATCGAAGCCGTCATCGTCCTGGTCGCGATTATCTTCGTCGGCCTGGCCGTGTTCTGCGGCTTCCCGGCCGAGCTTCGCGGCTACCCGCTCGAGTTCCTGTGCGTGCCGGTGCTGCTCTGGCCGGCGTTCCGCCTGGGGCGCCGCGCGACCGCCGTGGCGATTCTCATCCTGACGTGCCTGGCGCTCTTCGGCACGTTGAGCGGCTACGGCGTGTTCGTCCGCAACACGCCCACGGCGTCGCTCATCATGGTCCAGACCTTCATGACGATCACCGCGGTGATGACGATGGCGCTGTCGGCGCTGGCATCGGAGTACGCGGTGGCGGAAGCGCAGCTGCGCGAGCTCGTCGTGACCGACCCGCTGACCGGGTTGCCGAACTACCGCCGGCTGGTCGAGGTGCTGGGCAACGAGATCGCGCGGTCGAACCGCAACGACGATCCGTTTGCCGTCGCGTTCTTCGACATGGACGGCCTCAAGCGGATCAACGACGAGCTGGGCCACCTGATTGGCAGCCGCGCGGTCTGCCGGTTTGCCGAGACGCTGCGCGCGTCCTGCCGCGCGACCGATACTGCGGCCCGGTATGGCGGCGACGAGTTCGTCGTGATTCTGCCGGACACGGACGAGGAAGGCGCGCGCGTGGTCATTCAGCGCGTCGAGGAGCGGCTGGCCGAGGATCCCGACAAACCCGAGCTGGCCGTGAGCGCGGGGGTCGCGGTGTACCCGCGCGACGGCGGGACGCCGACGACACTTCTGAGCGCGGCGGATCGCGCCCTGTACGCGGTCAAGGCTGCAAAAGCGAATGCGCGGCGCCGCGGCGTCGTGGCGCTCCACGAGTGGAGCAACGCCGCTGGCTCACGATAGTTGGTGGAGTCCGCCGTCGTTTGTTCACCACCGGGAAGACTCGCGCGGCCGACGATGTTCCACGGCCCGCGCTGCTTGATCGCCTTCCGTGGCATAGTAAATGCAGCGTAACTCGCACTTGACCAGGCGAATTCCCCGGCCGTCGGTCGCGGTTTCATGTACGCACGACTGGCGCGCCATCCCGTCGCTCACGCAATTGTATTTGCCGCGTACGTCTGCCTCGGCAGACTCGGGCTCTCGCTCGAGGCGCTGAACGCCGGCGCCGCGGCCGTCTGGCCGCCGAGCGGCCTCACGCTGGCGGCGTTTCTCCTGTTCGGCCGCCCGATCTGGCCCGCCATCGTGCTCGGATCGTTCTTCGTCCGGTACATCATGACCGGCGAGGTCCTGACCTCGATCCCCATCGCGATCGGGGATGCGATCGCCGGGTTCGCCGGCGCGTCGATGCTGAACCGGTTCGCGGGCGGCACCGACGCCTTCGAAAGCCCTCCGACCATCTTCCGGTTCTCCGCCATCGTCGCGGTGGCGACGACGATTGGCGCGGCGGTGCAGGCGGCGACGGCCGTGCTGTCCGGCGCGTCGGGTCCGGGAACCCTCGCCACGGTCTGGCTCCTGGCCTGGCTCCTTCGTTTGAGCGGCGCGCTGGTGTTCGCGCCCGTCCTGCTCCTGTGGATCACGAGCCCGCCGGCGCGGCCGCGGTGGCCGGTCCTGGCCGAGGCGATCGGCCTGTACGTCATGCTCGTCTGGGTCGGGCTCATCGTCTTCGGCGGATTCTTTCCGTCGGATATCAAGAACTACCCGCTCGAGTTCCTGTGCGTGCCCTTCTTCTTGTGGGCCGCGTTCCGGTTCGGCCGGCGCGAGGTCGCCACGGCGATTGCGGCGCTGTCAGGCATCGCGGCCTGGGGCACGCTGCACGGCTACGGGCCGTTCATGCGCGCCACGCAGAACGAGTCGCTCGTCCTGCTTCAGGCCTACACGAGCGTCATGTCGGTGATGGGACTCGTGCTCGCGGCGAGCGTCGGCGAGCACAAGATGGCCGAGGCGCAGCTTCATCAACTGGCGACGACCGATCCGCTGACGGGCCTCGCCAACTACCGCCGGTTACTGGAAGTGCTGCGGGCGGAGATCACGCGTTCCACGCGCACGAGCCGGTCGTTCGCCGTCCTCTTCGTGGACATGGACGGGCTGAAGCGGATCAACGATCGCTACGGGCACCTCACCGGCAGCCGCGCGCTGTGCCGCGTGGCGGACGCGCTGCGCCACGCGAGCCGGGCGATCGACACGCCGGCCAGGTTCGGCGGCGACGAATTTGCCATCGTGCTGCCGGAAACGAGCTACGAGGGGGGCGAGCGCGTGCTCGAGCGAATCTCGCACCGCCTGCTGCACGACACGGCCTCGCCGACGCTGTCGGTCAGCGGCGGCGTCGCGGTCTTCCCGGACGACGGCGAATCGCCGACGATTCTATTGCGCGCGGCGGACCGCAAGCTGTACGAGAACAAGGCGAGGACCGCCGCCGCGCGGCGCGAGGCCAAGCGCGAGCCGCAGGGGATGAGCGGGACGCTCTTCTAATCGACAATCGGCGATCGATGATCGGGTAATCGAAGGGCATCGATGATCGGCCATCGACATCGATAATCGATCATCGACATCGATGGTCGACCCATCGACATCGATAATCGACCATCGACATCGATGATCGGCCATCGACATCGATAATCGATCATCGGCATCGACGATCGACCATCGACATCGATAATCGACCGGCGACATCGATGATCGACCAGCGACATCGATGATCCGGCGAGCGATATCGATGATCGGTCCTCGCATCGATGATCGCTCGAGCGACATCGATGATCGATCCTCGCATCGATTGATCCGGCGAGCGACATCCGATCACCGATATCGGTCATCGGGCGATCGACATCGATGATCGGGTCATTGGCGTCGATGATCGGGCGATCGACATCGACGATCGGGTCATTGGCGTCGATGACCGGACGATCGACATCGATGAGGGGGCGATCGAGAGCCGTCGATCAGCGGCCGTTGGGGGTGGCAGAATCTGCCACGCGTGCCTGCGTCGGCGTACGCAGTTTCTGCCGGGCGGTCCGGCCGATGCCGGGTTTCGCCGCGATCTACGGGGGCCGGGCGGCGGCGTGCGGATTGCCCTGCGCACGGGCATGACTCCCGATCAACTCCGAGACCGCCTGGCTGACTTCGCGGTTCGCGCCGATGCGCTGGCGGCGCCGCTGCTCGCCTCACCCGTCACCCGAAACAGCGCCGACCAGCTCATGCGCGCCTCGTCGAGCGCGGCGCAGCACCACCGCGCCGCCGGGCGCTCGCGCTCGCACGCGGAGTTCACCGCGAAAATCGGCGCCGCGCTCGAAGAGGCCGACGAGGCCCTGGGATGGCTCGAGCACCTCGTCGCCTGCGGCCGCGTGCCGGAGCGCGTTGCGGAGCCGCTCGTCGCCGAAGCCCGCCAGCTCGTCATGATTCTCACGAAGTCCTGCCACACGGCCCAGACCAACGAGGAGCTTCGGCGGAGTCTGAAGCGCAGGCAGCGGCACGACCTCTCGCGCTAGCGGCGCCGACGCGGCCCGTGCGGCGACCGATGATCGACGATCGATGTCGATCGCCGATGGTCGATGGCTGTGCGATGCCCGATTTGTCGATGTCGATTCTCGATCATCGATGGCTGTTCGATGCCCGATTGTCGATGTCGATTCTCGATCATCGATGGCTCTTCGATGTCCGATTGTCGATGTCGATTCTCGATCGTCGATAGCTCTTCGATGTCCGATTGTCGATGTCGATTCTCGATCGTCGATGGCTCTTCGATGCCCGATTGTCGATGTCGATTCTCGATCATCGATCGCTGTTCGATGCCCGATTGTCGATGTCGATTCTCGATCATCGACGGCTCTTCGATGTCCGATTGTCGATGTCGATTCTCGATCATCGATGGCTCTTCGATGCCCGATTATCGATGTCGATTCTCGATCATCGATGGTTTTCGATTGCCCGATTCTCGATTGCCGATTATCGATGTATCGTGTTGCCATGCCGACGCCGCTGACGATTGCCAAGACCGCAGACGGCAAGGAACTCGCGCTCCTGCCGGCGCTCTCGAACCGCCACGGCCTGATCACGGGCGCCACCGGCACGGGCAAGACCGTAACGCTGCAGGTGATGGCGGAGCAGTTCTCGCGGATCGGCGTCCCGAGCTTCATGGCCGACGTGAAAGGCGACCTCGCCGGGCTCGCGGCCGCCGGCACGGCGTCGCCGAAGCTCCTCGAGCGGCTCAAGAGCATCAAGGTCGATCCGCCCGCGTTCAGTGCAAGCCCGGTCGTCTTCTGGGATGTTTTCGGCAAGAGCGGACACCCGGTGCGCGCGACGATGTCCGACATGGGACCGCTGATCCTCAGCCGCCTGCTCCAGCTCAACGAAACCCAGGCCGGCGTGCTGACGCTCGTGTTCAAGGTCGCCGACGACAAGAGCCTGCTGCTCCTCGACAGCAAGGACCTGCGCGCGATGCTCCAGTACGTCGGGGACAACGCGAAGGAGTTCATGACCGGCTACGGCAACGTCTCGGCTGCGTCGATCGGCGCGATCCAGCGCGGCCTCCTCGCGCTCGAGCAGCAGGGCGGCGACACGTTCTTCGGCGAGCCGATGCTGAACATCAACGACCTGATTCAAACCGACGGCGGCAAGGGCGTCGTCAACATCCTGGCCGCGGATCAGTTGATCAATTCGCCGAAGCTGTACGCGTCGTTCCTGCTGTGGCTGATGTCGGAGCTCTTCGAGCACCTGCCGGAGGTCGGCGATCCGGACAAGCCGAAGCTCGTGTTCTTCTTCGACGAGGCGCACCTTCTCTTCGAGGACGCCGAGCCCGCGCTCGTGCAGAAGATCGAGCAGGTCGTGCGGCTCATCCGCTCGAAGGGCGTCGGCATTTTCTTCGTGACGCAGAACCCGCTCGACGTGCCGGAGACGGTGCTCGGCCAGCTCGGCAACCGCGTGCAGCACGCGTTGCGGGCGTTCACGCCGCGCGACCAGAAGGCCGTGAATACCGCGGCAGGCACGCTGCGTCCGAATCCGAAGATCAAGACCGAGGAGGCCATCACGCAGCTGGCGGTCGGCGAGGCGCTGGTGTCGTTTCTCGACGAAAAGGGCACGCCCAACATCGTCGAGCGCGCGTGGATTCTGCCGCCCGCGTCGCGCATCGGTGCGATTACGGATGCCGAGCGGATGGCGGTGAGGAACGCATCGTCCGTGAAAGGTACGTACGAGCAGATGGTCGATCGCGAGTCCGCGTACGAGCAGCTCCGCCAGCGCACGACCGCGCGTCAGGGCGGAGCGCCCGGGCAGGCGCCGGCAACCGGAGCGCCAGCCCCGACGACGAGCACGCCGGCGCCTTCGGCAACGGCCGGCATGACCGGCGCGCTGTCCACGGTGCTCTTCGGCACGACGGGCCCGCGCGGAGGCCACCACGACGGCCTGCTCGAGGTCGCGGCCAAGAGCGCGACGCGCGCGATCAGCTCCGGCGCCGGCCGCGAGATCCTCCGCGGCGTGCTCGGATCGATTCTCGGCGGGAAGCGCTAAGATTCCCGTCGCTACGGAGGTCGCCATGACGAGATATCTCGCGCGCGCCGTCGTCGTGTTGGGGATTGCGTGCATGTTCATGCCGTCGACTGCTGCCGGTCAGGTCCCGCCGACCGAGAACGAGCTCCTCGCGGCCGTGGCGCAGTCGCCGCACCAGGTTTCCAACTACCTCGACCTCGTCAAGATCTACGTCGATCAGGGACGCTTCGATGAAGCTGAACAGATGCTCGGTCGCGCGCTGGCCGTGATTCGCCAGCAGCGGATGGCGACGACGACGCCGTCGGCGGGCGGTCAAGCGCCGGTCCGCGTGGGCGGCGGCATCAAGGAGCCAACCAAGATCCACGACGTGAGGCCGGTCTACCCGGCCGACGCGCAGGCCGCGCACACGCAGGGCATCGTTATTCTCGAGACGGTGATCGGTCCGCAGGGGAACGTCACGGACGCGCGGGTGATGAGATCTGTGTCCGCCTCGCTCGATCAGGCGGCGGTCGACGCCGTGCGCCAGTGGGTGTTCACGCCGACGCTGGTCAACGGCGTGCCGGTGCCGGTCATCATGACGGTGACCGTGAATTTCTTGCTCCGGTAGTTGAAGCTGCAGGAACCGCAGGAACCCCCTAGGAATCGTTTGGAACCCCGGCGTTGGCGCGCATCGTCCTGACCTGCTGGGGATCGTACGGCGATCTCTTTCCGTATCTCGGGCTCGCGCGCGAGCTGAGGGCGCGCGGCCATATCCCCGTCGTCGCGACCTGTCCGTTCTATCGCGACCTCGTCGAGGCCGAGGGCCTCCGGTTTCAGCCGCTGCGGCCCGACGTCGACCCGAAAGACAGCGCGCTGCTCGCGCGCGTGATGGATCCGGTACGCGGTCCGGAGGTCGTCATAAAGGAGATCGTCGTCGGCCACCTCGACGAATCGTACGCGGACGTCACCGAAGCGGCGCGGGGCGCCGAGCTCGTGATCTCGCATCCGGCGACGTGCGCGACGCCGGTCGTGTGCGCGGAGCAGCAGCTGCCGTGGATCTCGACGGTGCTCTCGCCGGCGTCGTTCTTTTCCGTGTACGACTTTCCGGCCGTGGGGCCGCGCGTCGAGCTCGCGGTGCTGACACGGCACAGCACGTGGGCCGCGCGCGCCTTTCTCGCGGTCGCCAGGCGCGCGACCCGATCGTGGATGGCGCCGGTCGAAGCGTTGCGCGCCGCGCGCGGACTGCCGTCCGCCGGCCACCCGCTCTTCGAGGGCCAGTTCTCGCCGATGGGCACGCTCGCCTTGTTCTCGAACGCGCTGGCGCGGCCGCAGCGCGACTGGCCGCCGCATGCCGAGGTGACCGGGTTCGTCTGGTACAACCGCGCCATTCCGATGCCGGATGCGCTGGCTGCGTTCCTGGATCGCGGCGAGCCGCCGATCGTCTTCACGCTCGGGAGCTCCGCGGTCGGGGCGCCCGGCACGTTCTACGATGAGAGCGTCAGGGCGGCGACGATGCTTGGCCGCCGCGCGGTGTTTCTCGTCGGAAAGTACGCGCCCGC
>DATIWF010000009.1:0-14098 GCA_035519535.1 Vicinamibacterales bacterium
GCGCCGTCGAAGACCGGCGTCGCGAAGTAGAGGCCGAGCGCGTGCGCGGCCCAGCCGAGGTGCGTCTCCAGAATCTGGCCGACGTTCATGCGCGAGGGCACGCCCAGCGGATTGAGCACGATCTCGACCGGCGTGCCGTCGGGCAGATGCGGCATGTCCTCCTCGGGGAGGATGCGCGCGATGACGCCCTTGTTGCCGTGGCGGCCGGCCATCTTGTCGCCAACCGACAGCTTGCGCTTCATCGCGACGTAGGTCTTGACGAGCTTGATCACGCCCGGCGGCAGCTCGTCGCCGCGGCGGATCTTCTCCTTCTTCTCCTCGAACTCGCGCTGGATGACGTCCGTGCGCTGCGCCGTGCGGTCCTCCATCTGGCGCAGCTCGTCCTCGAAGCCGAGGTCGTCGGTCTCGATGCGCGCGCGGACGAGGGCGGCGAAGGGCACCTCGGCCATCGCCTCGGGCGTGAGCGTCACGCCCTTGCGCAGCACGCGCTCGCGGCCGTCCGCGTCGAAGAGGTCGGTGCGCAGCATGCGGCCGTTGAGCAGCTGCACGAGGCGCTTCTTGGTCTCCTCGTGCAGGATGCGGATCTCGTCCTGCAGGTTCTTTTCCATCAGGTCGAGCTCGTCCTGCTCGATCTGCTTGGCGCGGTCGTCCTTCTCGATGCCCTTGCGCGAGAAGATGCGCACGCCGACGACGATCCCCTCGATGCCCGGCGGGCAGGTGAGCGACGCGTCCTTCACGTCGCCGGCCTTCTCGCCGAAGATCGCGCGGAGCAGCTTCTCCTCCGGCGTGAGCTGGGTCTCGCCCTTCGGCGTGACCTTGCCCACGAGGATGTCGCCCGGCTTGACGTACGCGCCGATGCGGATGATGCCGCTCTCGTCGAGGTCGCGGAGGTAGGTCTCCGAGACGTTCGGGATGTCGCGCGTGATCTCCTCGGGGCCGAGCTTGGTGTCTCGCGCCTCGATCTCGAACTCCTCGATGTGGATCGACGTGTAGTAGTCGTCCTTCACGAGCCGCTCGGAGACGAGGATCGCGTCCTCGAAGTTGTACCCGCGCCACGGCATGAACGCGACGAGCACGTTGCGGCCGAGCGCCAGCTCGCCGAGCTCCGTGCACGGGCCGTCGGCCAGCACCTGGCCCTTGGTCACGCGCTGTCCCACCCGCACGATCGGGTCCTGGTTGATGCAGGTGTTCTGGTTCGAGCGCTTGAACTTCGTCAGGCTGTAGATGTCGGCGCCCATCTCGCGCGACAGGCCCTCGCTCTCGCTGCCCTCGACGCGCACGACGATGCGCTTGCTGTCGACGTAGTCGACCGTGCCCGACCGGCGCGCCACGACGACCGCGCCCGAGTCACGCGCCGTGATGTACTCCATGCCCGTACCCACGAAGGGCGAGCGGGCCTGGAGCAGCGGCACGGCCTGGCGCTGCATGTTCGACCCCATCAGCGCGCGGTTCGCGTCGTCGTTCTCGAGGAACGGGATGAGCGAGGCCGCGACCGACACGAGCTGCTTCGGCGACACGTCGATGTAGTCGACCTTCTCGCGCGGCGAGAGGATGAAGTCGCCCGCCTGGCGCGCGTTCACGCGCTCGCCCACGAGGCGCAGGTCCTCGTCGAGCTGCACGTTGGCCTGCGCGATGATGTACTGATCCTCCTCCCACGCCGACAGGTAGAAGCAGTAGGGCTCGAACTCGACGCCCTTCTTCTTCGACCCGCCGCTCGCGCCGACCAGCTCGTCGGCTTCGACGACGTCGCCGACCTTGTATTTCGGGTTGCCGCCGGCGTTGGTGACGATCACGTAGTCGATCACGCGCCCGTCCTTGACCTTGCGGTACGGCGACTCGATGAAGCCGAAGTCGTTGATCCGCGCGTAGGACGACAGCGACGAGATGAGGCCGATGTTCGGCCCTTCCGGCGTCTCAATCGGGCAGATGCGTCCGTAGTGCGTCGGATGGACGTCGCGGACCTCGAACCCCGCGCGCTCGCGCGAGAGGCCGCCCGGCCCGAGGGCCGAGAGCCGCCGCTTGTGCGTGACCTCCGACAGCGGGTTCGTCTGGTCCATGAACTGCGACAGCTGCGACGACCCGAAGAACTCCCGAATCGCGGCCATGACGGGCTTCGCGTTGATCAGGTCGTGCGGCATGGCGGTCGCCATTTCCTGGTAGACCGACATCTTCTCCTTGATCGCGCGCTCCATGCGGACCAGCCCGATGCGGAACTGGTTCTCGAGGAGCTCGCCGACCGAGCGGACGCGCCGGTTGCCCAGGTGGTCGATGTCGTCGACGAGCGCCGGGTTCTTGCGCAGCTTCAGCAGGTAGCGGATGACCTCGTAGAAGTCCGCCGGGTGCAGCACCTTCTCGTCGAGCGGTGTCTGCAGCTTGAGCTTGGTGTTCAGCTTCAGGCGGCCGACGCGCGAGAAGTCATACTTCTGCGAGTTGAAGAACATGTTCTCGAACAGGTTGCGCGAGCTGTCGAGCGTCGGCGGATCGCCCGGCCGGAGGCGGCGGTAGATCTCGATGAGCGCCTCCTCGTGCTTCTGGATCGGGTCCTTCTTGAGCGTCGCGGAGAGGACCGGCCCGATCTCGTCCTTCTCGGGGAAGAAGAGGCCGATGGACTCGACGTTCTTCTCCTGCGCCATCGCGATGACGCGCTCCGACAGCTCCTCGTTGGCCTCGAGGATCACCTCGCCCGTCGACGGATCGATCACGTCGGCGGCGGCAAACGCCCCTTCGCGCTCGGTGTCGGCGATTTCGACCGCGTCGACGCCCGCCTTGCGCAGCGCGTCGATCTGGTCCTTGCGGATCTTCTTGCCCGTGTGGAGCGAGAGATCCGATCCGGGGATCGGGAACTCCGCGGCCGCGCGCCGCCCGATGAGCGTGTCGGACACCTTCCACAGGATCTTGCCGCCGCGGAGCACCAGGTCCTCGCACGAATAGAAGGTGCGGAGGATCTCGTCGGCGCCGCGCAGGCCGAGCGCGCGCAGAAACACCGTCGCCAGGAACTTGCGCTTGCGATCGATGCGCACGTAGAGCAGGTTCTTCGCGTCGTACTCGAACTCCACCCACGAGCCGCGGTACGGGATGATCTGGGCGACGTACAGCGCCTTGTCTTCCGTGTGGAAGAACGCGCCGGGCGAGCGGTGGAGCTGACTGACGATGACGCGCTCGGTGCCGTTGATGATGAAGGTCCCGTGGTCCCCCATCAGCGGGATGTCGCCGAAATAGACTTCCTGCTCCTTGATGTCGCGGATCGTCTTGACGCCGGTCTCCGGGTCCTTGTTCCAGACGACGAGCCGGATCGTGACCTTGAGCGGGACGGCGAACGTCATCCCGCGCTCCTGGCACTCCTCGACGTCGTATTTGAGCTTCATCGAGACCGTCGTGCCGCAGAGGTCGCAGACGTCGCCGCGCGCCTCGTTGGCGCGGCCGCACGACGGGCAGATCACGGCGCCCTCGCCGTACGGATCCGCCACGAGCACGGCGCCGCACTGGTCGCACTTCTTGCGCAGGTGCTCCAGGCCCATCAGCCGGCCGCACTTGCACTCCCAGTTGCCGATCGAGTACTCGATGAACTCGAGCGACGAGTTCTCGCGGAAGTCGCTGATCGGAAACACGCTCTTGAACACCGACTGCAAGCCGACGTCCTCGCGCTCCGACGGCAGGCGGTTCATCTGGAGGAACCGCTCGTAGGACTTCTTCTGAATCTCGATCAGGTTCGGGATCGGAACCGTCGTCTTAATCTTCGAAAAATCAATGCGCTCGCGGTAGACGTTCTTGGGCAGGCTGTACATTCAATGACCTCAGGGCTGCCGAGAAAAAAACACGACAAAAACACACGACCAGGTTCCCAGGGGTTCCAGGGCGGTTCGCATGGGGTTCCCGGGGGTCCACTCGGCGCGCCGCGTGCCGACGCCGTGCTGCGAACCCCCAGGAACCCCTCGGAACCCCCGGGCGAACCCCAGGGGACCCCGTTACTTGACTTCGACCTTCGCGCCGGCCTCTTCGAACTTCTTCTTGATGGCCGCGGCCTCGTCCTTCGACACGCCTTCCTTGATCGGCTTGGGCGCCGACTCGACGAGGTCCTTGGCCTCCTTCAGGCCGAGGCTCGTCACTTCGCGGACGACCTTGATGACGTTGATCTTGTTGCCGCCGACGTCGGTCAGCGTCACCGTGAACTCGGTCTTCTCCTCGGCCGCCGCGGCGCCGCCGCCGCCCGCCGCCGCGCCCATGGGCATCGCCATCGGCATGGCCGCCGCCGCCGACACGCCGAGCTCCGACTCGAGCGCCTTGACGAGCTGGGACAGCTCGAGCACCGAGATCCCCTTGATGTAGTCAATCACCTGCTGCTGTGTCACGTCGGCCATCACCTGTCTCCTCTAGAAAAACCCAAACCGGATCAAGTTAGAAGTCAGAAGCCAGAAGTCAGAAGTTCGGAGTGGACGCGGCAGGCGCCCAGTCACTTCGAACTTCTGGCTGCCAGCTTCTAACTTGACGATTCACTTCTCTTCCGTTCCGCCGCCGCCAGCACGTTCACGAGATCGCGCGGCACCGCGGACAACACGGTCACCAGCTGCTGCATCGGCGCCTGGAGCACGAAAAGCAGCTTCGCGTACAACTCGGGCCTGCCCGGCAGGCTCGCCAGGTCGTCGACGGCCGACGCCGCGACCGCCCGGCCCTGCACGACCGCCGCCTTGATGCTCAGCGTCGGCGCGGCTTTGGCGAACGTCGTGATCGCCTTGGCCATCGCGACCGGGTCCTTCTTCGTGTAGACGACCGCGGTCGTGCCCGAAAAATGATCGGTCAACCCCGCGAGCGACGTCCCCGCCGCCGCGCGCTTCGCCAGCGTGTTCTTGACGACGCGATACCGCCCGCCCGCCGCGCGCACCTGCCGCCTGAGCTCGGTCACCTGCGGCACGGTGATGCCGCGGTAGTCGACGAGCACGGCGGTTTCGGCTTCCCGAAACGCGACCGCGAGCTCCTTGAGCTCCGTATCCTTTTCCGCTTTGCTGACTGCCATCTCAGGTCTCAATCCTTGTCAGGCACTCGGGATCAGGCATTGGGCAGCTGATGCCCAGTGCCCATTTGCCCAGTGCCTGGCTAGTGCTTCACCAACTCGTCCACATGCGACGTGTCGATATCGATTCCCGGCCCCATCGTTGACGACATCGTGACGCTCTTCAGGTACTTGCCCTTCGCGGCGGCCGGCCTGGCCTTGACGATGTTTTCCATCAACGCATGCGCGTTGGCGATGAGCCGCTCGGCCGCGAACGACATCTTGCCGATCGGCGCGTGCACGATGCCGGCCTTGTCCACCCGGAACTCGACCTTGCCGGCCTTGATTTCCTGCACGGCCTTCGTGACCTCGAGCGTCACCGTGCCGGTCTTGGGATTGGGCATCAGGCCGCGCGGCCCGAGCACCTTGCCGAGCTTGCCGACCGCCCGCATCATGTCGGGCGTCGCGACCACGGCGTCGAAGTCCATCCAGCCGCCGTTGATCTTCTCGACGAGCTCCTCGCCGCCGATTTCGTCGGCGCCGGCCTCGCGCGCTTCGCGCTGCTTGTCGGCGTTGGCGATGACGAGCACGCGCTTCGACTTCCCCAGCCCGTGCGGCAGCACGACCGTGCCGCGCACCATCTGATCGGAGTGTTTGGGGTCCACGCCGAGACGGACCGCGAGCTCGACGGTCTCATCGAACTTCGTGTACTTCACTTTCTGCACCAGCGGCACCGCCTCTTCGATCGTGTGCGGCCGGGCCGGCACCTGCTGCCGGGCTGCCTGGTACTTCTTTCCGCGTGTGCGCATTGCTCGTCAACCTCCGGTGGTCATCACGGCCGCCGTGCGGCCTGCCACACTCCATTGAGTGATTGAGTGATTCGGGGATTGAGTTATTGGGAGATTTGGAGCCGCCGACTCGGTGGCTTGATTCCCAAACAACTCAATCACTCAATCACTCAATACCTCAATCCAGCACGTCCAGCCCCATCGACCGCGCCGTGCCCCGCACCGATCGCATCGCCGAATCGAGCGTGTCGCAGTTCAGGTCGGGCAGCTTCAGCTTCGCGATCTCCTCGACCTGCTTGGCCGTCACCGTCCCGACTTTCGTCTTGTTCGGCTCGCCGGATCCCTTCGCGATGTTCGCCGCACGCTTGAGCAGCACGGCCGCCGGCGGCGTCTTCGTGATGAACGAGTACGACCGGTCCGCATAGATCGTCACGATGACGGGGATGATCAGCCCGTCGTCCTTGGCGGTCTTCGCGTTGAAGTTCTTGCAGAAGTCCATGATGTTCAGCCCGTGCGGACCGAGCGCGGTCCCCACCGGCGGCGCGGGCGTCGCCTTGCCCGCGGCAATCTGGAGCTTCACCTGTGCTGTGACCTTTTTCGCCATCTTCCTTTACTCGCTCGTGGGGCCCCACCCCCACTCGCTCTCGCTCAGCGCCGCTCCTGCTCGTCGCGGGCTTCGCGGTGCCCTCTTACAGCTTCTCCACCTGCAAGAAGTCCAGTTCCACCGGCGTCGCCCGTCCGAAGATCGTGACCATCACCTTCAGCGTGTTCCGGTCCGTGTTCACGTCGTCGACCACGCCGTTGAAGCTGGCGAACGGCCCTTCGTTGATGCGGACCTGATCGCCCCGCTCGAACGTGTACTTCGGCTTGGGCTTCTCGGCGGCGAGCGTGACCTGATTCAGGATCTGGTCGACCTCCTCGCGCGAGAGCGGCGACGGCTTCGGGCCGGCGCCGACGAACCCGGTGACCTTCGGCGTGTTCTTCACGACGTGCCACGCGTGGTCGGACATGTGCATCTCGACCAGGATGTAGCCCGGGAAAAACCGACGCGAGCTCTTCACTTCGCGCCCGCCACGCTTCTCGACGATGTCCTCGGTCGGAATGAGGATCTCGCCGATTTCGTCCTGCAACCCGTACGCCTGCACGCGCTGCTCGAGCGACTCCCGCACCTTGTTCTCGAAGCCCGAGTAGGTGTGGATGATGTACCAGTGCTTCGTCTTGTCGTCGGTCACGGTCGCCATCCCTAGGCCCCAAACCGCTTGAAGATCCAGTCGATGAACGCCGACAGCCCCAGGTCCACGAGGAACAAGTACAGGCCAATCAGCGCTGAGACAAGGATCACGACAATCGTCGTCGCCCAGACCTCGCGGCGCGTCGGCCACGTGACGCGGCTCAGCTCGCTCCGCACATCGACGAGAAACCGCCGGAAGCGGCCGAACCAGCCGACCACGCCCTCAGACGATTCCTGGTTGTCCAACATCGCGACCTTCATGATTCCCCGGGGGACTTCGTCCCGCCGGACCCCCTGACACGCTCGCTCGCGGGGGCCCCACGCTCCCCGCTCCGCTCGCGTGGCGTGCTCGCTCCCGCTCGCTCGCCCTTCCCGGGGGACGGCGTCCCGCCGGACCCCCTGACACGCTCGCTCGCGGGGGCCCCACGCTCCCCGCTCCGCTCGCGTGGCGTGCTCGCTCCCGCTCGCTCGCCCGCTCCCTCGTTCATTGGCAGGCCAGGAGGGACTCGAACCCCCAGCCCTCGGTTTTGGAGACCGATGCTCTGCCAGTTGAGCTACTGGCCTGTTCCCTTCGGGAAAGTCAGAAGTCTGAAGCCAGACGTGAGAAGTCGGGACAGCACGCTGTCATTCAGAACTTCTCGCTTCTGGCTTCTCACTTCTGCCTTTCTCACTTCGACTCCTTGTGCGCCGTGTGCTTCCGGCAAAAGCGACAGTACTTGTTCAGCTCGAGCCGCTCGGAGCTCTTGCGCCGGTTCTTCGTCGTGCTGTAGTTCCGGCGTTTGCACTCGGTGCACGCCAAGGTGATGATTTCGCGCATAAGACCAACGCTCAACGTCAGGCATTCGGCATCAGGCAGCAGGCACGTGCTCGTGCCTCATGCCTCGTGCCTGAGCTACTGAACGATCTCCGTAATCGTCCCGGCGCCCACCGTGCGGCCGCCCTCGCGAATCGCGAAGCGGCTGCCCTTCTCGATCGCCACGGGCACCATCAGCTCGGCCGAGATCGTCGTGTTGTCGCCGGGCATCACCATCTCGACGCCCTCGGGCAGATGGAGCGAGCCCGTGACGTCCGTCGTCCGGATGTAGAACTGCGGACGATAGCCGTTGAAGAACGGCGTGTGGCGGCCCCCCTCTTCCTTCGAGAGGATGTACACCTCGGCCTTGAACTTCGTGTGCGGCGTGATCGAGCCGGGCTTGGCCAGGACCTGGCCGCGCTCGACGTCGTCCTTCTCCACGCCGCGCAGGAGCACGCCGATGTTGTCGCCGGCCACGCCCTCGTCCAGGAGCTTCCTGAACATCTCGACGCCGGTCACGACCTTCTTCTCCGTCGGACGGAAGCCGACGATTTCGACCTCCTCACCGACTTTGACCTTGCCGCGGTCCACTCGGCCGGTCACGACCGTGCCGCGGCCGGAGATCGAGAAAACGTCTTCGATGGGCATCAGGAACGGCTTGTCCACTTCGCGCTGCGGCAGCGGGATGTAGGTGTCGAGCGCGTCCATCAGCTTGGTGACGCCCGCGACGCCCTCGGCGTCGCCCTGCAGCGCCTTGAGCGCCGAGACGCGCACGACCGGAAGCTGATCGCCCGGGAAGCCGTAGCTCTTGAGCAGGTCGCGCACTTCGAGCTCGACCAAGTCGAGCAGCTCGGGGTCATCGACCGCGTCGCACTTGTTCAGCGCGACGACGATGAACGGCACGTTCACCTGCTTGGCGAGCAGCACATGCTCGCGGGTCTGCGGCATCGGGCCGTCGACCGCGCTCACGACCAGGATCGCGCCGTCCATCTGCGCAGCGCCCGTGATCATGTTCTTGATGTAGTCGGCGTGGCCCGGGCAGTCGACGTGCGCGTAGTGCCGGTTGGGCGTGCTGTACTCGACGTGGCTGGTCGCGATCGTGAGAATCTTCGTCTCGTCGCGGCGGCCCTGCGACTCGGAGGCCTTGGCCACCTCGTCGTACGGGATGAACTTCGCCCAGCCCTTGTCGGCGGCCACCTTGGTCAGCGCCGCCGTCAGCGTCGTCTTGCCATGGTCGATGTGACCGATGGTGCCCACATTCACGTGCGGCTTCGAGCGATCGAACTTCTCCTTCGCCATTGCTGTAGGTCTCCGTGTGTGTTGCTTGCCAACTTCTCTTAACGGCTCGTGTCTTAACGGCTCGTGGGGCCCTGCCCCCACTCGCTCGCTCGGCCCCGCTCCTGGTCGTCGCGGGCCTCGCGGTCTTCCCTTCTGGAGCCGATGACCGGGATTGAACCGGTGACCTCGTCCTTACCAAGGACGCGCTCTGCCAACTGAGCTACATCGGCGGATGCCCTTCTCTGGGGGGCTTCGCCCCGCCAGACCCCCCGAACGCGCTCGCTCGCGGGGGCCCCTGATTCCCCACTCGGCTCGCGCGGCTCACTCGCTCGCGCTCGTTCGCTCCGTTCCTTCGCGACTCTTACCGCGAAGCCGTTCCGCAATCCCGCCCTTCATCCCAGCCCCCGCGCGCGTCAACGCGCCTGCCGCGGCGGAGCGACCCGCCTCCGCGCTTCGCGCGACGGCGAGACAGCCTTCGCCGGCCTGGCCAGCCTGGCCGAAGCTCAGCGCAGGCCATCGAGCGAAGGCTGGAGCGGGAGACGGGGATCGAACCCGCGACCAACAGCTTGGAAGGCTGTGACTCTACCACTGAGTTACTCCCGCCTTCGCGAACCGCTCACTTCGTTCGCCGCTTCGGCGGGCACTGAAGCCCGCCCGGGTTCGTCTCGCAGCCCCGCGCAACCCACTCGCCAGCTCTTCCCGTTGGCCTGCCGCCCGACACTCCAGTCCCACGCGCCGTCCTTCACGCTGGCCTGCCAGCCGAAGCTGCGAGCAAGCGAGCGCTCAGCGAAGGCTGGTGGCGAGGGAAGGATTCGAACCTTCGAAGCCGCTAGGGCGACAGATTTACAGTCTGCTGCGTTTGACCGCTTCGCTACCTCGCCTGATCCCGACCGCCCGCTGTACCTGCTCCCGTTCATCAGGCGACGCGCACCCACCCGACTCCCGCAACCCGCATTGAGAGCGACCACCGATTCCGCCATCGAATCCGACTGGTTCCTGACGTTGCGTGTGTGGGGCGAGGCCCGGAACATGGAGCTGGCGAAGGGATTTGAACCCCCGACCGGCTGATTACAAATCAGCTGCTCTACCGGACTGAGCTACGCCAGCCAGACAAAACGGAAATGGTAGCACGCTCCGTGCCAAGGGGGCAACAGCCCAAACGGGCGGGTGCGCCCCTCATTTTGCGCCCGGCGGCCCCTTTCCTCCTCGAGCCTCCTGCGCCGCGGACGCGGCGCGCACCCGGCGCTGTCTGGCCGCTTCGAACAGGGCGATTCCGGCCGAAACCGACACGTTCAGGCTCGCGACTCGCCCGCTCATTGGGATGCTGACCAGCCGGTCGCAGGTTTCGCGAACCAGTCGGCGGAGGCCGGTGCCTTCGGCGCCGAGGACGAACGCGGTCGGGACCGTGTAGTCCACCGCGTCGTACGGCTCGGCCGCCGCCGCGTCGAGCCCAACGGTCCAGACGTTGGCCTCCTTGAGCTCCTCGAGGGCGCGCGCGATGTTGACGACGGTCGCGATGCGGACGTGGTGGACCGCGCCGGCCGAAGCGCGCGCCGTCGCCCCGTCGAGCGGCGCGGCGTGACGCGCCTGGCGGATCACGCCGTGCGCGCCGGCGCCGTCGGCGCTGCGAAGGATCGCGCCGACGTTGTGCGGATCCTCGATCCCGTCGAGGACGACGAGGAGCGGCGGCCCCCCGGCGCTCCGGACGAGCTCGTCGATCGTGTACGCGGCGACCTGCTGCAGCTCGGCCGCGACGCCCTGATGGACCCCGCCGCGCACGAGCTTCTCGATCGCGCGGCGATCCACCGTGTCGACGGGAATGCGCAGCTCGTGCGCGCGCGCCACGATCTCGTCGACGCGCGGCCCGCCGCCACGCACGTGCACGAGCCGCGACACGCGCCGCGCGGTCAGGGCTTCGGACACCGCGTGAATGCCGTAGATCAAAGACATGGGGTTCCTTGTAGCTCCCGGGGGTTCTTCGGGGCCGCGACGGGCTCGCTCATGCGTTGACGCCCTGCAGACGAAGGATCGCCGCGATCCGGTCGAGACATGACGGGACCAGGGCGAGGCCGGCGGCAGGCCCGAGCGCGGCGCCGCGATCGATCGCGGGCACCGCGAGGTCGAGCTCGGGGCCGGACTCGGCCGCGGTGAGCGCGACCCGGATCGGATGGAAGAGCGCGCGGCCCTTGAGCGCGGTGCGCTCGCGCGCGCGCTGGGCGGCCGCGCGGAATGCCTCGCGATCGAGCGCGCCCCCATGGGCGATTTCCCGCCCGAAGGCCTCGATGGCGCGCGCGCCGTCTGCCTCGGCGCGGACGAGCGCCGCCGCGCGGGCGGCGTCCCACTCGAAGATGAACGCGACGCGCGAGGGGATCTCCTCGAGCCGATCCACGGACCCCACGGCCATCACGAGCAGCGACTCGAGGTACGCCAGCGACTCGTCCGTCCCGTGCGCGACGTACCCGGCGCGCGCGAAGTACGGCAGCGCCTCGCGCGCGAGCCGCGCGGGCGCCGCCTCCTTCATGTAGTGCCGGTTCATCCACGCGAGCTTCGCCGTGTCGAAGACGGCCGCGCTGTGGCTGACCTTCGTCAGGGCGAACCGGCGCGCCATGTCGCCGATCGGGAGGATCTCCTCGCCCTCGCCCGGCGACCAGCCGAGCAGGGCAAGATAGTTGACGAGCGCCTCCGGCAGAAAGCCGCGCTCGCGGAACTCGGCGACGCTCGTCGCCCCGTGGCGCTTGGACAACGGGGCGTGGTCGGGGCCGAGCACCAGCGACAGGTGCGCGAACACCGGCGGCACGGCGCCGAGCGCCTCGTAGACGAGCACCTGCCTGGGCGTGTTCGAGATGTGGTCCTCGCCGCGGATGACATGCGTGATCGCCATCCGCGCATCGTCGATCACCACGGCGAAGTTGTACGCGGGACGGCCGTCCGACCGCACGATGACCGGGTCGCCGATGATGTCCGTGCTGAACGTCACCTCGCCGCGCACGTCATCGCGAAAGCTGACCTCGCGATGCGGGGGCACGGCGAAGCGAATGGCCGCCGGCTCGCCGGCGCGGACACGACTGGCCGCGACCGACGGCGCGATGGCGCGGCACCTGCCGCTGTACTTCGGCGGCAGACCGGCCGCCAAGGCCGCGGCGCGCTCGGCGTCGAGCTGCTCAAGCGTGCAGAAACAGTAGTACGCGAGGCCGCGCGCGATGAAATCGGCGGCGACGGATCGATAGAGGTCGAGCCGCTCCGACTGCCGGTACGGACCGAACGGCCCGCCAACGTCCGGCCCCTCGTCCCAATCGAGCCCCAGCCAGCGCAGGTCCTCGAGGATCGAGAGCTCCGACTCGACGGTCGACCGCTCCGCGTCGGTGTCCTCGATGCGCAGCACCATCGTGCCGCCCGCGCCGCGCGCGAGCAGCCAGTTGAAGAGCGCCGTGCGCGCGTTGCCGACATGCAGATGGCCCGTGGGGCTCGGCGCGAACCGTACCCGCATCGCGTCACCGCGCCCCGGACGCCAGCACGACGACGGCGTGCGCGGCAATGGCCTCGCCGCGGCCGACCGCGTCCACGCCTTCGTTGGTCTTCGCCTTCACGCTCACGTGGTCGACCGGCACCGCCAGTGTCTCGGCCACGCGCTCGCGGATGGCCGCGACGTGCGGCGAGAGCTTCGGCCGCTCGAGGAGGACGGTGGCGTCGGCGCTCGCGACGTGCCATCCGCGCCCGCGCGCGACGTCGAGCGCGCGCCCCAGCAGGTCGAGGCCGGGCGCGTCCTTCCAGGCCGGATCGGTGTTGGGAAAGTGCCGGCCGATGTCGCCGGCGCCAGCCGCGCCGAGGATCGCGTCGGCCAGCGCGTGGCACAGCACGTCGCCATCGGAGTGTCCGTGGGGGCCGCGATCGAACGGCACGATGACGCCCGCCAGCACGAGCGGCCGGCCCTCGACGAGCCGGTGCAGGTCGTAGCCGGTGCCGACGCGAGGCTGCGGGAACACGGCCGCGCGCGCCGCGGCCAGATCGTCGGGCGTCGTGATCTTCACGTTGCGCTCGTCGCCGGGGACCACGCGGACCGCGTGGCCGGCCTGTTCGGCGAGCATCGCGTCGTCGGTCGCGTCCACGCCGCGCGCGCCCAGCGCGATCGCATCGGCCAGCACGCGCCGGCTGAATCCCTGCGGCGTCTGGGCGAGCCAGATCTCGTTGCGCGGAATCGTGCGATCCACGACCTGCCGATCGCCCGTCACGTGCTTCACGGTGTCGCGCGCCGGCACGGCCGGGACCGCCGCGCCGGTCTCCGCGGCGGCGGCGATCACGCGATCGATCAGCCCGATGTCCGCGAACGGCCGCGCCGCGTCGTGCACCAGCACGGGATCGGCCGCGGCCGAAAGCGCCGCCATCCCGAGCCGCACGGAATCCTGCCGCCGATCGCCGCCGGCCACGAACCGGCACGGGCGCGCCGTCGCCCCGACAAGCGACGGTCCGGCGGCCACCCACTCCGCCGGCAGCACCACGACGATCTCGCCGACGCCGGGATGCACGTCGAACGCCTCGACACTGCGCTGCAGGATCGTGCGCCCGCCCAGATCGAGGAGCTGCTTGGGTACGTTCGCCCCCATCCGCTCGCCGCGTCCGGCCGCCACGACGATCACGCCGACAGACATGGGATCAGGATTCTATCGTTTGTCGGTACGTCGGGTACGTCAGGTACGTCGGGTACGTCGGGTACGTCAGGTGCGAGGAACGAACTGGCGCGCGTCAACGTTTCTCGTCTCTCGAAGATCTTTGGAAAAGAAGCCGATCTGAAAGCAGGTTCCTCGGACCTGACGTAACCTGACGTACCTCACGTACTCCGGAGCGGGGATCGGGTACGTCGGGTACGTCGGGTACGTCAGGTGCCAGGAACAATCTGGCGCTCGCCAACCTTTTCTCGTCTCTCGAAGTCTTCCAAAAGAAGCCGATCTGAATGCAGGTTCCTCGGACCTGACGTACCCCGGCGTACCTCACGTACTCCGGAGCGGGGGATCGGGTACGTCGGG
>DATIWF010000010.1:0-10614 GCA_035519535.1 Vicinamibacterales bacterium
TCGGGTGCGTCGGGTCCAAGGAACCTGCATCCCGGTCAGCTGTTTTCAAGGAAGGATGACCAGCGTCAGCTCGTTCCAGGGACCTGACGTACCCGACGTACCCGACGTACCCGACGTACCCGACGTACCTGACGTACCTGACGTACCCGACGTACCTGACGTACCCGACGTACCCGATCGATGCCCCGCCGACCGTCCCCAGCGCCCGCGGCTCCCCGGCCCCGCCACACCCGCGCGATCGCCGCGGTGATTGGCGTCGCCGTCCTGATCTTCGCCGCCTGGTGGTGGCTGCGCACGCCGGCGTTCAGGCTCAGCGTCGATCCGGACCGCAACGTGCTGCTCGTGACCATCGACACGCTGCGGGCCGATGCACTCGGCGCGTATGGCGGCCGCGCCACGACGCCCAATCTCGACAAACTGGCGGCGCACGGCGCGCGCTTCGATTTCGCGCACTCGCAAGCGGTCGTCACGCTCGTCTCGCACGCGTCGATCCTCACGGGCCGCTATCCGTACGAACACGGCATCCGCGACAACTCGGGCTACCGCCTCGCGCCGACCCAGCCGACCGCCGCGACGCTCCTGAAGAAGCAGGGCTTCGCGACGGGCGCGTTCACCGGCGGCTTTCCGCTGGACCACCGCTTCGGTCTCAACGTCGGCTTCGACGTCTACGACGACCATCTGAATCAAGCCACCGCCGAGTCGAGCGAGCGCGAGCGGCGGGCGGATCTCGTCGTCGCGGCCGCGCTCGACTGGATCGGCAAGCAGCCCGGCAAATGGTTCGCGTTCGTCCACGTCTACGACCCGCACGCGCCGTATCAGCCGCCCGGCGAATGGGCGTCACGCTTCGCGTCCGAGCCGTACCTCGGCGAGGTCTCGTGGACCGACTCGGCGCTCGGCGCGCTGTTCGACCGGCTGTCGACCCAGCCGCGGCCGACGCTCGTCGTCGTCACGGGCGACCACGGCGAGAGCCTCGGCGAGCACGGCGAGTTGACGCACAGCCTGTTCGCGTACGAATCGACGCTGCACGTGCCGCTGATCGTGTCCGAGATCCGCGGCGCCGGCGCGCCAGCCGCCAGGACGCCCGCAGTCCGGGGCGTGCAGATCGAAACGCCGGTGCGCCACGTGGACATCCTGCCGACGCTGCTCGACGCCTCGGGCGCGCCCGTCGATCCCGCGCTGCCCGGCGCGTCGCTGCGCGGCGTCATCGCAGGCGACGGATCCGATCGTCCGTCGTACTTCGAGGCGATGACGTCGGCCGTCACGCGCGGCTGGGCGCCGCTCCGCGGCGTCCTCGTCGGACGGGAAAAGTACATCGACCTGCCGATCACCGAGCTCTACGACCTCACGCGCGATCCCGAGGAGACGACGAACGTCGTCACCGTCCGGACCGACCGCGCGCAGGTGCTGCTCAACACGCTCAAGGGCTTCGACGTCTCGCCGCCGGGACGCCCGCGCGAAGAGACACCCGAGACGATCGAGCGGCTGCGGTCGCTCGGCTACATCGGCGGCGGGTCCGCCACCGTGCGCGAGAAATACACCGACGACGACGATCCGAAGCGGCTCGTCGAGCTCGAACAGACCATGCATCGCGCCAGGGACGCGAACGACGCCGGCCGGCCGGACGACGCGGAGGCGCTCTATCGAGCGGTCATCGCCAAGCGCCCCGACATGGAGGACGCGTATCGACAGCTGGCGCTGCTCTACTGGCACGAGGGACGCCAAGCCGACGCGATCGCGACGCTCGAGACGGCGCTCAGAAACGGCGTGACCCAGAGCGAAGTCCGCATCAAGCTCGGCCAGTATCTCGCGGAGGCCGGACAGGCGGAGAAGGCCGTCGCGCTGCTGGCGTCGGTCGCAGGCGACGATCCCGATGCGCTCGTCGCGCTCGGCAATGCGTACGAGCTGGCGGGCCGTCGGCAGGAGGCCGTGCGCACGTTCCAGCACCTGATCGACATCGATCCGCAGAACGGGCTCGGCTATCAGAATCTCGGCATCACGCAGCTGCGGCTCAAGGACGACGCGGACGCCGAGGCATCGCTGCGTCGCGCGATCGCCGTGGACCCGACCCTGTCGGGCGCCTACACGGCCCTGGGCGTGCTGCTCCTCAACACCGGACGCGGCACGGAGGCGATCGAGATGTGGAAGCGGGCGGTCAGCCTGGACGCCACCGACTTCAACGCGCTCTTCAACCTGACCAAGACGCTGGTGGACATGGGCCGGATCGACGATGCCCGTCCCTACGGGGACCGCTACATCGCCACGGCGCCACCCGAGCTGCAGAACGACGTCGCCACGATCCGCAAATTGCTGGGGAAGACGCCGGACTGAGGGGCTAGGTCCCCCGGGGGCGTTGGGGTAAAATCGGACATTCGGAGCTAACTCGATGATGCGCACCGCCCGATTCGTTCTGTGTGGCGTCGTCGCGGTGGTTCTGCTGGGTCCCGCTCGCGCCCTCCCCCTGCACGGCCAGAGCCAGCAAACAGGGCCGGTCCAACCGGCCTCCACGCCGCAGACCACATTTCGCTCAACCACGTCGCTCGTCGAAGTCGACGCGGTGATTCTGGACAGCAACGGGAAGTTCGTGCCCGGACTCACCGCGGAGGATCTGGCGCTCTACGAGGACGGCAAGCCGCAATCCATCCAGCAGTTCTACATGGTCTCGCACGACGCGAGCGCGATCAGTCCGACGGCCAACCTGTCGATGAACGGATCGCAGGGGCCCGAGGAGCGCGCGCACCGCGTGTTCGTGCTGGTGTTCGACGAAGGGTCGCTGGCGACCGACTCGCTCATGCGCGTCAAGGCCGGGGCCGAGAAGTTCATCCTCGAGCAGCTCGGGCCGGGTGACGTCGGCGGCGTCTTCGTCAACGGCAGCATGTACCACGGGCGGCTGACGACGGACAAGAACGAGCTGCTGATGGGCGTGCGGTCGTCGCGCCGCGCGTTCGACACACGACAGTCGCTGCTTGCGCAGCTGCGCGAGTTTCCGAAGATCCCGAGCGAAGTGGAAGCGCTGCAGGTCGAGCAGGGCGCGCTCGAGGTGGCGCAGCGTCTGGCCGACGACGACTGCCGCGACGATCCGGGCGCGTGTCAGGAGTTCGCCTCGTCGCGCGACGCCGGCACGGGCGCCGTCGTGAACGCGATCCAGCAGAAGGCGCGCCTGTACGTCCGCCAGTCACGGACGCTGACCGCGCAGACCGTGCAGAACCTGCAGTACGTCGCGGGCGGTCTCGCGCACATCCCCGGCCGCAAGACGCTCGTGCTTCTGTCGGAGGGGTTCTTCGTCGAGGAGTCGCGGCCGATTCTGCAGAACGTGGCGGCGCAGGCCGCGCGCGGCGGAACGACCATCTATTCCATCGACGGGCGCGGCAACTCCAACACGCTCAGCGCCAATCCCGACGTCGTGCGCGCGTCGATGTCGCGCTCGCAGGCGTTCGACACGGGCGATGACGGCCCGCTGATTCTCACCTCGGGCACGGGTGGGTTCACGGTGCACGGGATCGACGACTTCTCGCGCGCGCTGAACCTCGTCGCGCGCGACACGAGCACCTACTACGTCATCGGCTACCGGCCCGACAACAGCGTGATGGACGGCAAGTACCGGAAAATCGATCTCAAGCCCACCGTGCCCGGTCTCAACGTCCGGGCGCGCAAGGGCTATCTGGCGGTCACGCTGCCGCCGCTTGAGGTCATGCAAAGCGCGAAGAACGGCGGCGGGCGATAGCCACTGGTGATTGGTGATTGAAGATCGCTGATGGGCGATGGCCATTGAGAGATTGGCGATTGGGTGATTGAATCGGGCGATTGAGCGCTGGCATGGCTCAATGGCGCGATTGAATCGCCCGATCGCTGATTGTTCGATGCGATCGCCAGATCGCCCGATGACGATGTCCCCATCACAAATCACCAATAACCAATCATGAGATCTTCATTCACGCGATCCCTCAATTGCCCGGCCGCCTTGATCGTTCTGGCCGTCGCGGGCCTGGCGGCGCAGCAACCGGCCCCCGCCGGCCAGCGTCCGCCGGGGCAGCTGACCTTCCGCGTCGAAGGCAATTACATCGAAGTCGACGCGGTCGTCACCGACAGCCGCGGCAATTTCATCCGCGACCTGAAGCAGCAGGATTTCGAGGTCACCGAGGACAAGAAGCCGCAGACCGTGGATGTGTTCTCGCTCGTGGACATCCCGCTCGAGCGCGCCGACCGGCCGCTGTACCGCGCGACGCCGGTCGAGCCGGACGTCGCGACGAACGAGAAAGAGCTCGACGGGCGGCTGTACGTGATCGTGATGGACGGCAACCACGTGCCGGCCAACGACTCGGTCATCGCCAAGCGCGTCGCGCACCAGTTCATCGATCAGAACGTGAGCGCGAACGATCTCGCTGCCGTCGTGCTCCTCCAGACGGGCAAGGCGGACGCGAACCAGGAGTTCACGGCGAGCAAGGCCGCGCTCAACGCCGCGGTCGACAAGTTCATCGGGGAAAAAGTGCGCTCAAAGGCACTCAACGTCCTTGACGACTTCATCGCCAAGTACGTCCCCGGCAAGGAAATGCAGGACGTGCGGGACCCGGCGCAGGACGAGCGCGCCGTGAAGGCCAGCGCAACGATCGACGCGCTGCGGCAGCTGTCGACGAGCCTCGCCGGAATTCGCGGACGCCGTAAGGCGATCGTGTTCTTCAGTGAAGGCATCGACTTCAACACGGACGACATCGTCGGCACCCGGCCGGGTTCCGGCGGCGGCAATGCCGTCGGGAACATCTACGCCGACAACACGATGACCGAGGCGATCCACGCCGGCATGATCGTCGATGAAATGCAGCGCATGTACGAGACGGCCAGCAAGGCCAACGTGGCGATCTACACCGTGGATCCCCGGGGCGTCGGCGCCGTGCCCGACACGCTCATCCAGGCCGCCGGGATGCCGGACACCGTCGACCTCGGACCGGTGATCCAGGCCAGCCGCCTCGAATATCAGCGTGCCGCTGGCACGCTGCGCACCTTCGCTGACGCGACGGGCGGAACCGCGATCGTCGGCACCAACGACTTCGCGGGCGGCTTCCGGCGCATCGTCGAGGACAACAGCGCGTACTACGTGCTCGGCTATCACGCGCCGGCCGTGAAACCGGACGGCAAGTTCCACGACATCACGGTCAAAGTGAACCGGCCGGGCGTCCAGGTGCGCGCGCGCAAGGGCTACTACGCCGCGAAGAACGCGGGACCCGAGACGGCGCCGCCCGATCCGACGACCGCGCTCCTCAACAGCCCGATGCAGGTGAGCGGCCTCGGCATCCGCATGATGACCGGCCTGATGAAAGGCACGGCGCCGAACTCGCGCGTGAACATCGTCGTCGAGTTCAACGGCGCCGACGTGATGCCCGATCCGGCGAACGGCGCGCCCGGCGACAAGATCGAGGTCGCGTACGCCGCGATCGATGGATCCGCGAAAGTCATCGCCAGCGGGCGAAAGACGCTCGAGCTGCCCGTGCGGCCCGAGACGCGGCAGTCGATCGCTGATCGTGGCCTGCGGCTCGTCACCGAGTTCGACATCCCGCCGGGCCGGTACCAGCTGAGGCTCGCCGCCAACGAGGCCGCCGGGGGCCGCGCGGGGTCCGTGTTCTGGAATCTCGACGTCCCGGACTTCAGCAAGACGCCGCTCGTCATGGGCACCCTCGCGGTGGCCTCCACCGGCGACCACATGACGACGGCTTTCGACTCCGCTACGCTGCAGGACCTGATGCCCGGACCGCCGACGACGGTGCGCGAGTTCAAGCTCGAGGACACGCTGGCTGTGCTGGCGGAGGTGTACGACAACGACGCGGCGCACCCGCACTCGGTCGATCTCAGCGCCGTCGTCCGCAGCGACGACGGCACGCAGGTGTTTTCGACGAAGGACGAGCGCGACAGCAAGGACATCAAGGCGGAGCGCGGCGGGTACACCTACGTCGCGACCATCCCGCTCCAGGACCTCGTGCCGGGCAGGTACGTCCTCACCGTGGAGGCCCAATCGCGGCTCGGCGGCGACCCGGCGACGAGAGAGTTCCAGTTCACCGTCAAATAAGGCCCGGGCGACATCGGGCATGCCCGCGACACGGCGCAGCCGACCCTCCGCTCCGGAGCGCCCGCGCGCGCCTGACCCCGCGGCAAGCCTGCCGCCCTGGATGGCGGTCTGGCTCGGACCCCTGCTGATCGCGGCGTCCTTTGCCTCCCTGACCGTCTGGAGCTGGCGCAAGTGGCCGGATCTGCTCGTCGACTTCGGCCAGCAGCTCTACATCCCGTGGCGGCTCGCCGCCGGTGAGCGCCTCTATCGCGACATCGACTTCCTGCACGGCCCGCTGTCGCAGCACTTCAACGCGCTGTGGTTCCGCCTGTTCGGACCGTCGTTCACGATCCTGATCGTGCTCAACCTCGCGGTGCTCGCGGCCATCACCGCGATGAGCTACGGGCTCGTCGGCCGGATGGCCGATCGGCTGACCGCGACGACGGCGTGTCTGATTCTGCTCGGCATCTTCGGCTTCTCGCAGTACCTCGGCACGGGCAACTACAACTTCGTCGCGCCGTACACCCACGAGTCCACGCACGGCCTGGCGCTGGCGATCGCGATGACGCTGCTGCTCGCGCGCGCGTTGACGGCCGGCGGGCGCGCGCCGCTCGTGGCGGCGGGACTGTGCCTGGGCCTGGCGCTCCTGACGAAAGTGGACGTCGCGGTGGGGGCGGTCGCTGTGGCCGTCGCCGGCGTGCTGATCGCCATCGTCGCCAGACCGGCCGAGTCGCGGCCTGCGATTACCAACCTCGCGCTCGCCGCGGCGACGGCGGTCGCGCCGATCCTGCTCTTCTTTCTGTACCTCCGGTCCTATCTGCCGACCGACGCCGCGCTGACGGCCGTGCGCAGCGGCTTCTCGGTGCTCTCGAGCGACGTCGCGCGCAATCCGTTCTACGTCGCCGTGCTCGGATTCGACGATGTCCCAGGCAACACCGGGCGGATGTTCGCCGCGTTCGGCTGGATCGCGCTTGCCGGCCTGGCCGCGGCTGCGGCCGATGCGGCCCTTCGTCGCCTGACTTCGCGTCCCGTCGTGCCAAGCCTCATCGTTGGCGCGGCGCTGTTCGCGTACCTCGTGGTCACGCCCGACGCCGTGCCATGGCGGGATCTGGCGCGCGCGCTGCCGCTCACAACGGGCGTGATTCTCGCGGGCACCGCCCTGCGGCTCTGGCGGACGCGCGGCAACGCCGCGGCTGCCCGCGCGCTGGTGCCGGCGGCGCTGTGGGCGACGCTGGCGCTCGCGCTCCTGGCCAAGATCGTGCTCAACGCACGCCTCGATCACTACGGCTTCTATCTGGCGATGCCGGCGACGGTGCTGCTCGCGACCGCGCTGGTTGACTGGGTGCCGCGCGCGCTGGGTTCGACCGCCGGGTCGGGCACGCTGTTTCGCGCGCTGGCGCTCGCGGTCCTGGCGGGCGGCGTCATGGCGCACCTGGCGTGGTCGAACGAGATCTACCGGTTCAAGACGCTGCCGGTGGGCTCGGGAGGCGACCTGATGTACGCGTACCGCCGCGATCTGCCGGCACCCAACGCCATCGCCGCGGAGGCGCTCGCGTGGATCGAGAACGAGACGCCGCCGACGGCGACGATCGCCGCGCTGCCGGAAGGCATCACCTTCAACTATCTGTCGCGGCGGCCGACGACCCTGCCTGAAATCAACTTCATGATGACCGAGGCCATCGTCTTCGGCGAGGCGCCGATCCTCGAGGCGTTCCACGCGCGGCCGCCCGACTACGTCATGCTCGTGGACAAGGACACGTCCGAGTTCGGCGTCGGCGCGTTTGGCTCCGACCCGAGCTTCGGCCGGCGGATCATGGACTGGGTCGCTCAGCACTACGACGTGGTGTTCGGCCTCGGAGAAGAGCCGTTTCGACACCGGGGATTCGGGATCAAGATCTTGAAGGTCAAAAGGCAGAAGGCAGAAGTCAAAGGGCAATCGCACTGACGATGGCTCGACGTGACAAGGCAAGAGGCAAAGGGCACAAGCCAGGCGTCCAGCCGAGAGTGAAGGGCCTGCCGTGGCGCCCGGCCGCGGTGCTCGCGGCCGGCCTTCTCGCCTACGCGAACGGCCTCTTTGGCGTGTTCCTCTTCGACGACTTCGGCAGCATCGTCCGCAACCCGACGATCCGCAGCGCGTCGCTGGCGCTCGCGCCGCCCGCGGACACGGCGGTCGCCGGGCGGCCGCTCGTCAATCTGTCGTTCGCGACCAACTACGCGTTCGGCGGGCTCGACGTCTTCGGCTTCCACGTCGTCAATCTCGCCCTGCATCTGGCGTGCGGGCTGCTGCTGTTCGGCCTGGTCCGGCGGACCATCGCGCGCATCGCGCCCGCGCGCGCGTCGCTCGCCGATGACGTCGCGTTCGCCGCGGCAGTGGTGTGGGTCGTGCACCCGCTCACGAGCGAGGTCGTGCAGTACCTCACGCAGCGCACCGAATCGCTCATGGCCGTCTGTTATCTGACGACGATGTATGCGAGCGTGCGGGCGCTGGAATCGCGCCGGGCGGGCCTGTGGGAGCTCGGGGCGATTGCTGCGTGCCTCGCGGGCATGGCGTCGAAAGAAACGATGGTGACGGCGCCGCTGATGGTCGTGCTGTACGACCGCGTCTTCGTCTTCGACTCGATCGGCCAGGCGCTGCGGACGCGCTGGCGGCTCTACGCCAGCCTGGCGGCCACGTGGCTCCCGCTGGTGTGGCTCGTGTGGGGCAACGGCCAGACCCTGTCCGCCGGATTCGCCAGCGCGCACGCGTCGACGTGGACGTACCTGCTCAATCAGCCGGTGATGCTGACGCGCTATCTGCGGCTGGCGCTCTGGCCGACGTCGCTCGTCCTGTACTACGGCTGGCCGCCCGCGCTGACGATCGGCGTCGTGTGGCCGTACGCGCTGCTCGTCCTCGCGCTCGTCGCCGCGACGATCGTCGCGTTCGTCCGCTGGCCGCGCCTCGGGTTCCTCGCCGTGTTTGCGCTCGCGGTGCTCGCGCCGACCTCGAGCGTGCTGCCGATCGCGACCGAAGTCGGCGCCGAACGGCGAATGTATCTGCCGCTCGCGGCCCTCGCAACGCTCGCCGCGCTTGGCGGCGCCTGGCTGTGCCGCCGCCTGCTCGAGTCGGCCGACGACCGCCGCGTTGGACGCGCGCTGGCGGCGAGCGCGCTCGTCGCGGCAGTACCGCTCGCGTTGCTCACCGCCGCCAGGAACCGCGAGTACTCGTCTCCGCTGACGATGGCGCGTACGGTGCTCGCGCGGTGGCCGAGCCCCAACGCGCACGAGCTGGTCGGGACCGAGCTGGCGGCGGCGGGTCAGCACCTGGAAGCGATCGAGCAGCTGCGTGAAGCCGCGCCGGACTATCCACCCGCGCGGTACTTCCTCGGCTCCGAGCTCGTCGCGGCCGGGCAGGCCGATGCGGCCATCGTCGAGCTGCAGACCCTGATTCGTGACGAGCCGAATCTGCCCGTGGTCCCCTCCGCGCGGCTGCTGCTCGCGCGCGCGTTCGCCGCGAAGAGTCAGTGGCCGCAGGCGGCCGACGAGCTGCGGCTCGTCCTCGCGGCCAGGCCATCGAGCGCCGAGGCCCACGGCCTGCTCGCCGACGTGCTCGCGGCCGAGCAGTCGTTCGACGAGGCCGTGCCGCACTATCGAATGATCGTGGCCGCCAACCCCGGCGACGGGAACGCCTGGACTGGTCTGGGCGTCGCGCTCGTCGCGCTGGGCAAGCCGGCGGACGCCCTTGCCGCGTTCCGCGGCGCCGTGACGGCCGACCCACGCAACGGCCACTTCCGCCAGAACCTGGCCCGGGCGCTCCTGGCCCAAGCGACGGTCGCCGAAGCGGTGGATCAGGCGCGGCAGGCGATTGCGCTCGACCCCAACGATCCCGGAGCGCACGAAGTGCTGGGACGCGCGCTCGCCGCACAGGGCCGGATCGACGAGGCGCGCCAAGAGCTGCTGCGCGCGTTGCAGATCGACGCGTCGTACGCGCCGGCGGCCGACGCTCTTCGCGCCCTGCCCGTCAGATAAGATGTTTCCGTAATCTCCATGGCGCAGCGGAGGACCAGGAACACCCCGAAGGGCCGCCCGTCTTCCGCACCCGCGCCCGCACCCGCCGCGTTCTACTGGCTCGTGCCCATTCTTCTCGCCGGCGTGCAGTGGTGGGTGACGCGCGCGAGCGCTCATCAAGTGCGCTACGAGGAGCTCGCCGAGGGCGTGCGCAGCGTGTACTGGCTCGATCAGCGGCTCGTGTACGACGGCGTCTACACGAACGTCGGTTGGTACGGCACGCTTCTCATCGTCTACAAGATCCTGGGATTTTCGCTTCTCACCGCGAGGTACGTGCGGCTCGCGCTGCACCTGGCCGCGCTCGTCTGCATCGCCTCGCTGCTCCGCCGCGCCATGGGCTCGCTCGCGGCGATCGTCCCGCTCGCGCTCATCGCGCTCTCGCCGACGCTGCTCTACTTCGACAGCCTGCAGACGAGCTACGCGATGGACCTGTCGTACGCGGTCATCTGCCTCTGGCTGGTGCTGTCGGTGAGATTCGACGCGCCCGGGCGGCTCGACTACGGCAAGGCCTTTGCGGCCGGCGCGATCGCGATGGT
>DATIWF010000011.1:0-4752 GCA_035519535.1 Vicinamibacterales bacterium
GGCGTTCGCGCCTCCGGCCGGCATCCCGCAGGACTACTACATCTCGAACCTCGGGCAGCAGCTAGCGCAGATCAACACCGGTGGCAGCCAGAACAGCTACGTCATCGCCGACCTGGACGGGGCCTACACGAAGTACTACGAGGCCTCGCTCGAAGCCGAGTACCACGGCAAGAAGACGTTCTTCCGCGGGTCGTACACGTGGAGCCACTACTACGGCAACTTCGACCAGGACGGGTCGTCGACCCTGAACGACTCGAACATCTTCATCGGGTCGTCGAACATCGGCGACGGCGCAGGCCGCCAGCTCTGGAACATGAAGGAGGGCGACCTCCACGGCGATCGGCCGAACGTCTTCAAGGTCTACGGCAGCTACCAGCTCGGCTGGCATGCCTCGGCGGGCGCATTCATCATCGCCGAGTCGGGCACGCCGTGGGAGGCGTGGAACTACGAGCTGTACAAGAGCCTGACGACGTCGGTGAGCGACACGATCCGCAACGCGGAGCCTGCAGGCTCCCGGCGGACCGACGGCCACTTCCAGTTGGATTTCAACTACACGCAGAACTTCCCGCTGCGGGGCCGCAACAACGCGCAGGTCGTGTTCGACCTGTTCAACGTCTTCAACAGTCAGACGGGGTACAACATCCAGCAGAGCACGCACAGCTCGCTCTTCGGACAGCCGCAGAACTACTGGGATCCGAGGCGCTTGCAGATCGCCCTCAGATTTCAGTTCTGAGGCGTGACAGCAGGACGGGTCACTTCACCGTCGCGAACAGCCGCTCCTTCGCGATGAGGTCGCGCGTCGTCGCGTCGGCTTTCTGACGAGCCAGCGCGACGCGCGCGGCCGCGTCCGGCTCCTTGAGCAGGACGGCGACCTGCGCGCGCTTGAAGAGCGCCATCGGATAGCCGGGGTCGGACGGCGGCACGCGGTCGAGCGCCGTCCGCGCCGCGTCGAATTGCCGATCGGCCAGGTAGAGCACGCCGAGCTCCAGATTGTGTGAGAACGCGTCGCCCTGGAGCGCCCGCGCGCGCTCGAACGCGTCGATGGCCGGGCGCGTGCGCTGCGCCTGCATCGCGACCGTGCCCAGGTCGATGAGCTCGGCGGGCGTGGCGCCGCGCTGGTCGTAGATCCTGACGCGCAGCGCGATCGCGTCGTCGAGGCGGCCCTGTCGCATCCGCACCAGCGCCAGCCCTTCGAGCGCGGGCAGGCGATCGGGCGCGTCCGTGACGACGCGCTCGAGCAGCGGCACCGCGCGCGGCCAGTCCTTCGTCCTCAGGTAATGCAACCCGAGGTACATCCGGACGTCCGGCGAGTTCGGCGCAAGCGCGGCCGCCTTGTCGAACATCGCGATCGCCTGCGCGTCGCGGCCGAGCGAGGAGTACGCCGTCGCCGCCTGCAGCGTGGCGTCGAGGTTGTGCGGGTCCACTGCCAGGATCTGGTCGAGCACCGGCAGCACCTCCGCGTACCTTCCAGCGGTGAACAGCCCGGACGCCTCGTCGATCAGCCCGAAGATTCGCTGCATGTCCACGGGCCGCGGCGCGTCCTTCCGCACGACCGGCGCGGACGTCGCGCCGATGTAGCCGAGGCTCGCGAGCTTGCGCCGATCGTCGTCCGACAGGTTCGACGGTGCGCGCGTGGCATCGGGCGACGGCACGGGATAACTCTCGAGCGCCGACCGGACCGGTGGCGACAGCGTCGCGGCGCCTCGAAGGTCGTGCGTCTCGCCGGGATCGGCCGTGAGGTCGTAGATCTCCTCCGTGCCGGTGAGAATGACCTTGTACCGGGCGTCCACGCTCATTACCTGCGGCTGCCAGCCGTATTCGAGAAACGGCTTCATCGCCTCGCCCAGCACGACGTCGCTGGCCGTGCCGAGCAGGCTGTGCTGCTGGTCGAGTCCGGCCCAGTCGAGCACGGTGTCGAACACGCGCCGGGTGCTGACCGGCGCATCCGCGACGCCCGGCGTGGCGCGCGGCCCGACGACCACCAGGGGCACGTGCATCGTCGCCTGATACAGGAGCGTGCCGTGCTGCGCTTCGCCGTGCTCGCCGAGGCCCTCGCCGTGGTCGGCCACGACGATGATTGCGGTCGGGCCTGGAGCCGCCTTCTCGAACGCCTGCAGCAGTCGCCCGAGCTGCTCGTCGACGGCGGCGACTTCGCCGAGATACGGATGGGCCGCATACTGCGTGCGGTACGGCTCGGGCGGCGTGTAAGGCGCGTGCGCGTCGTAGTAGTGCACCCAGAGAAACAGCGGGCGCGTCTGAGGCTGGTTCAGCTCCGCGAGGGCTGCGTCCGTCGTGTCCCTGGCGGCGCGTTCGGGGCGGCCCTGCGGCGTCGCGTCGTCATAGCGATCGAATCCGCGAGCGAGCCCGAAGCGCCTCGCCAGCACGAAGGCCGACACGAAGGCCGCCGTGTGATACCCCGCGTCGTGCAGCCGCTCGGCGAGGAGCGGTCGATCGGCCGGCACGTACCGCGCGTTCTCATGCACGCCGTGGCCGGCCGGATAGAGGCCGGTCATCATCGACGTGTGCGACGGCAGCGTCTCCGGAACGGCGGCGTAGGCCTGGGTGAAGCGTCGTCCGCGCGTCACGAGGGCGTTGTACGCCGGTGTCTGGACGCCGGCCGCGTCCGGGCCCACGGCGTCCGCGCGCGTCGTGTCGAGCGTCACGAGGAGAATGGACGGCCGCGCGGCCGAACCGCCGGCGCTGGAGGCGGTGGGCCCGCCGCAGGCCGCGGACAGGGCCATCGCCGCGGCGAGCGTCGCGCACAGAACTCCCCGGCAGGACCTCACGAGTCGCAGTGTATGCCGAATATCTTGTAGGATTGCGGCCGAGGAGACCGCACCATGCCCCGGAAGCTGGCTCTGATCGCCGTCGTCACCGCCCTGTTCGTGGTCTCGGGCCGCGCTGCCCAGAACCCACCGAGCGCGCTCGCCAATCTGAAGACGACGGCCGAGGCATCCGACTTCAAGTCCACGTCCACGTACGACGACGTGGTCAAGTTCATGAAGGCGGTCGCGGAGGCGTCGCCCAAGCTCGTCTTCTACACGACGTACGGGACGACGTACGAGGGCCGGCCGATGCCGATGGCGGTGGTTGGCACCGGACTCAAGGACGCCAGTGCAGCGTCGGTCAAGGCGAGCGGCAAGCTGCGCATCCACATCCAGGGCAACATCCACGCCGGTGAAGTCGAGGGCAAGGAGTCGGCGCAGATTCTGCTGCGCGAGCTGGCGATGGGCCAGCACGCGGAGTGGCTCAAGACGACCGTCCTGCTGATCACCCCAATCTTCAACGCCGACGGCAACGAGAAGTTCTCGCTGACGAACCGAGGCCGGCAGAACGGCCCGATCAACGGCGAGGGCACGCGCGCGAACGGCCAGGGTCTCAATATCAACCGCGACTTCATGAAGCTCGAGACGCCCGAGGGCCGCGCCTTCGCGAAGCTCTGGAACGACTACGACCCGCAGGTCGGTTTCGATCTACACACGTCCGATGGATCGACGCACGGGTATTACCTCACGTACGCGCCGCCGCTCAATCCCGACACGAGCGACGCGATCATGAGCCTCATGAAAAACGAATGGTTCCCGTTCGTGACGAAGAACATCAAGGACAAGCACGGCTGGGACACGTTCTACTACGGCAACGTCTCGACTGGCGCGCGCGGACGCGGGCGCGGAGGGGCGCCGGGAGGCGGGGCGGGTGGTGCCGGAGGCGGAGCGGCCGGAGGAGCGGGCGCCGCTGGCGGCGGTCAGGCGGCCGGACGCGGCCAGGCCACGCCGACGCCGGAGGTGGTTGGCGCGCCGCCGCAGGCCAACCAGCCGCGGATCTGGGCCACGTTCGAGCACGTGCCGCGTTATCACAACAACTACGTCGGCTTGCGCAATCGCTTCGCGCTCTTGAGCGAGGCCTACGCGTACGCGACGTTCGAGGACCGCATCAAGGCGACGAACTACTTCGTCGAGGAGGCGGTGAACTTCGCGGCCGCCAACGCGGATCGACTGAAGAAGGCCGTCGAGGCCGCCGACAAGGAGTCGATCATCGGCAAGACGGAAGGCACCCGCGCGCAGATGAAGCGCGGCGGGATGATCGACGTCCTCATGGGCGAGGTCGAGGACGAGAAGAACCCGAACACCGGCAATAACATGAACCGCCGCAAGGATGTCGTCCATCCCGAACAGATGGTCGACATGCTGTGGTTCGAGCCGAACGCGACCGAGGATGTGCCTCACGAGTTCTACGTGCCGGCCAGCGCGACGAAGGCGATCGACCTGCTCAAGGCCCACGGCATCCAGATGCGCAAGCTCACGGCGCCAGTCCGCGGCGTCGAAGAGTTCGCGATCACGGCGAACACACAACGTCCGGTCGCGAACTCGCCCGACACGGGCACGCACGGGCTGCGGACGATCGAGGGCGCATGGCAGGCGGCACCCGCCTCGGTCACGGCGCCTGCCGGCGCGTGGGCCATCCCGATGAACCAGCCGCTCGCGCGGCTCGCCTTCTACTTGCTCGCGCCGACGTCAGACGACGGACTCACGGCGTGGAATTACTTTGACGACAGCCTGGGGTCGGACGCGAAGAGCTATCCGGTCCTTCGGAAGAAGTAGGCGTCGACTTATCTGAAGAGCCGCATCACGTCGTTGTAGATCACCGTCACCATCAGCAGCACGATGAGCGCGGCCCCGGCGAGGAGCACGCGCTCCTTGACGCGCGTGCTGAGGTCGCGGCGGGCGGCGCCTTCGACGAGAAGGATCGCCA
>DATIWF010000012.1:0-27741 GCA_035519535.1 Vicinamibacterales bacterium
TGTAAGTTCACTCCATTACATCACACGGAGCGGCCAATCTATTCCCGGCGTCGCTCTCGCGTTACCATTAGGAGTTTGACGCTGCGCCTATGACCACGACTTCGCCTCCCCTGCCCACCGCCGCCGAAACGCTCCGTCAGAAGCTCGCCGCCCGCACCGCCCGCGTGGGCGTCGTGGGCCTCGGCTACGTCGGGCTGCCGCTCGCCGTCGAGCTGGCCCGCGCCGGCTTCAAGACGACGGGCATCGACCTCGACAAACGCAAGGTCGACGCCATCAACCGCGGCGAGTCCTACATCCAGGATGTGCCGACGAAGGACGTCGTCGAGTTCCACGAGGCGGGACGCCTGTCGGCCACCACCGATCCGGCGAGTGTCGCGACGCTCGACACCGTCAACATCTGCGTGCCGACGCCACTCCGCAAGACGAAGGATCCCGACCTGTCCTACGTCGTGTCGGCCGTCGAGATGATCGCGGCGCACCTCCACCCGGGGCTCCTCGTCATCCTCGAATCGACCACCTACCCGGGTACGACGGACGAAGTCGTCCAGCCGATTCTCGAAAAGGGCGGGCTCAAGGCGGGCAGGGACTTCTTCCTGGCGTTCTCGCCCGAACGCGTGGACCCGGGCAATGAGAAGTGGACGACGAAGAACGTGCCGAAGATCGTGGGCGGCCTGACGCCCGCGTGCTCGGCGCTCGCGAAAGCGCTCTACGGGGCCTCGATCGACACGGTGATCGAAGTCAGCTCGCCGAAGGTCGCCGAGATGGTGAAGCTGCTCGAGAACACGTTCCGCGCGGTCAACATCGGCCTCGTGAACGAGCTCGCGCTCATGTGCGACCGGCTCGGCATCAGCGTGTGGGAAGTCGTGGACGCCGCGGCGACCAAGCCGTTCGGCTTCATGCCGTTCTACCCGGGCCCGGGCCTGGGCGGCCACTGCATTCCGATCGATCCGTTCTATCTGTCGTGGAAGGTGAAGGAAGTCGGCTTCGAGGCGCGCTTCATCGAGCTCGCCGGCCACGTGAACGGCGCGATGCCGCACCACGTCGTCGACAAGGTCACCGACGCGCTGAACTCGCACGGCAAGGCCGTGCGCGGCGCGAACGTGCTCGTGCTGGGGATTTCCTACAAGCGCGACATCGACGACATGCGCGAGTCGCCCGCGCTCGACGTGATGGGCGTGCTGCAGCAGAAGGGCGCGGCGATCAGCTACCACGATCCGTACGTCCCCACGCTCCTCGGGCGCGACTGGCCGGGCAGCGTCGATCTGCACTCGGTGCCGCTCACGACGCAAGCGCTCGAGCGCGCCGACTGCGTCGTGATCGTCACCGACCACAAGGCGCTCGACTACACGCTGATCCTCCGGCACGCGAAGCTCATCGTCGATTCGCGCAACGCGATCAAGGGCGCGCACGCGCACGTCTTCAAACTTGGAGCGCCCGCAACTTGAAACTTAGAACTTAGAACTTGGAACTTAGAACTCAGTGCTCGGAACTTAAGTTCTAAGTTCTAAGTTCTAAGTTCTGAGTTGATTCCGCACAGCCATCCGATTACTGACCACGTACCACATCGTCCCGACGAGTCCGATCCCGCCGCCGATGAGGAACGTCGTGTCCGCGCCGATGCGGTTCCAGAGCGCGGCCGCCACGAGCGGCGCGGGGAAGAAGGCGAACGACCGCAGCCCCCAGTAGAGCCCGACGGCGCGCGCGCGGACTTCCGGCGGAAAGCCGGTGGAGATGAGCGCCTTGCGCGCGGGCTCGCCCAGCTCGCGCAGGCCGTTGATCACGAACACGAGCACGAGCCCCGCCATGACCGGCAGCCCGAGCGACGCGCACGCCCGCGGGAGGAGCACCAGGGTGATCGGGAACAGCGAGAACAGCAGGAACGTCGTGCCGATGAACGGCCGCGGCGAGGACGATCGGTCCACCCACTTGGCGATCGGCACGTAGGTCGCGAGCGCCGTGAAGTTCATGACGGCCAGCAGCAGCCCCGAGGTCTCGGCGGCCGTGGCCTCGGACCAGCCGAAGCGTTGCGTCAGCAGCGCGACGACGTACAGCACGGCGAAGTCGCGGGCGAACCAGTCGCCCCAGCGGATGAAGATCTCCGCGGTCAGCAGGAGCCGCAGCTCGCGCGGCATGTCCTTCAGAATCGTCCGGAACGGCACGTGCGCCGGGTCCTTCTTGGCGCGCATGCGGCTCATCAGCGTCATCTGCAGGATGACCGAGAGCCCGACGAGACCGAACGCGAGCGTAAGGTTGACCCAGTAGCCGATCGCCGCAAACACGGCGGCGCCCACGAGCGGCCCGATCACCTTCGGCAGCCGCTTCTGGATGCTCTGCACCGCGAACGCGATCGTCCGGCGGTTCTTCGGCACCTCGCTGCCGACGACGTCGAACGTCGCGGGCACGGAGAGCGGCTCCCAGTTCGTCATGAAGAGAGCGCCGAAGGCGATCGCCCACGGATTGTGCGTCGCGAGCATGACGGTGAACCCGATCGCCATCGGCAAGGCCGACACCGCAAGCGCGATGCGGGGGCCCATCCGGTGCGCGACGGTGCCGCCGATGATGTAGCCGAAGCCCTCGAGCAGGTTCTTCGCCGACGAGACGAAGCCGATGAAGGCAGCCGCCTTGAGCACCGACGCGGTCAGGTCCTTGAAGTAGAGCGAAAGGAAATTGCTCCAGATCTCCTCGCTGAGACCGAGGCAGCCGATCACGGCCAGCACGGCGAGGGTCGCCCGGTTCAGACCCAGCCAGCTGGCGACGCTTTCGCGCGGAGGGGCGGTCGCGGTCACCGGTTTGGGCATGCGATCCCCGCCACTATAATGGCGACTCGCCAAAGATTGAACATGCCGATTGCCACGGTCTCGAACTTCATCGGCGGGCGCTGGGTCGGGTCGTCGGCCAGCGCGACGGTCGACGTCTTCAATCCAGCGCACGGGACGGTGATCGCGAGGACGCCGTTGTCCTCGGCGCGCGAGGTGGACGACGCGGTGCAGGCGGCGCTGCGGGCGTTCCCCGAATGGAGCGAGACGCCGCCGGCCGCGCGCGCGCGCACGATGTTCGCGTTCAAGGCCCAGCTCGACGCGCACCTCGAGGAGCTCGCGCGCATCGTGACCACCGAGCACGGCAAGACGCTCGACGAGGCGCGCGGCAGCGTGCGCCGCGGGATCGAGTGCGTGGAGGTCGCGTGCGGTGCGCCGTCGCTCCTGATGGGAGCGGGCCTGGAAAACGTCGCCGCCGGCATCGACTGCACGATGATGCGGCAGCCGCTCGGCGTGTGCGCCGCGATCGCGCCGTTCAACTTCCCCGCGATGGTGCCGCTCTGGTTCCTGCCGTTCGCGGTCGCCTGCGGCAACACGTTCATCCTGAAGCCGTCCGAGCAGGTGCCGCTCTCGATGCAGCGGATCTTCGAGCTGCTGTCTCGCTGCGACCTGCCGCCGGGCGTCGTCAATCTGGTCAACGGCGGGCAGGCGGCGGCCGAAGCGCTCTGCGACCATCCCGCCGTCAAGGCGCTGTCGTTCGTCGGGTCGACGCCGGTGGCGCGCGCCGTCTACCAGCGCGCGACGCACGCCGGCAAGCGCGTCCAGGCGCTCGGCGGCGCCAAGAATTTCATCGTCGTCCTGCCCGACGCGGATTTGGATCGCGCGATTCCCGCGATCGCCGAATCGCTGTACGGCTGCGCGGGCGAGCGGTGCCTGGCCGGCAGCGTGCTGCTCCCCGTGGGGCCCGCCCATGCCGGCGTGCGCGACCGGCTGGCCGAGACCGCTCGCGCGATGACCATCGGCGACGGGCTCGATCCGGGCGTGCAGATGGGGCCGGTCATCAGCGCGCGGCACCTCGAGCGCGTCCGGGGCTACGTCGCGCACGGCGTCGACGAGGGCGCGACGCTCGTGGTCGACGGCCGCGCCCGCCCGCTGCCCTCCGGCGGCTTTTTCGTCGGCCCGACGGTGTTCGACGCGGTCGCGCCGACGATGCGGATCGCGCGTGACGAGATCTTCGGGCCCGTCGCGACCGTGTGCCCGGTCAGGGACGTCGACGAGGCCCTGCGCGTCATGGACGCGCATCCGAACGCCAACGCGACGTCCATCTTCACGACGAGCGGCCGCGCCGCGCGCGAGTTCGCGCACCGCGCGACGGCGTCGATGGTCGGCGTCAACATTGGCGTCGCGGCGCCGATGGCGTACTTCCCCTTCGGCGGCGCGCGCGACAGCTTCTTCGGGGACCTGAAAGTGCACGGCCGGGACGCGTTCGAGTTCTACACGGACAAGAAGGTGACCATTGCACGGTGGTAAACCCGCGATGACGAGCGAGGAAATGCTGGCGCTCGCGCGCAAACACACGATGTTCGAGTGGTCGGCGCAAGGCGCGGTCGACCCGATTCCCGTGGCGCGCGCGAAGGGCTCGTATTTCTGGACGCCGGACGGCCGGCGCTTCCTCGACTTCAACAGCCAGCTGATGTGCGTGAACATCGGCCACGCCGATCCGCGCGTCGTGCGCGCGATCCAGCAGCAGGCCGAGATCCTGCCCTACGCGAACCCGTTCATGGCGACCGAGCCGCGCGCGCGGCTGGGCGCGAAGCTCGCCGAACTCGCGCCCGGCGACATCGACGTCTTCTTCTTCACCAACGGCGGCGCCGAGTCGAACGAGCACGCGATGAAGATCTCGCGGTGGGTCACCGGCCGCCAGAAGATCCTCGCGTTCTACCGCTCGTATCACGGCGGCACAGCCGGCGCGATCTCCGCCACCGGCGACCCGCGCCGCTGGACCGAGCCGTCCATGCCCGGCGTGATTCACGTGCTCAATCCGTACCACGGGATCGAGCGCGGCTGGGACACCCCCGACCAGGCGCTCGCCTACCTCGACGAGGTCATCCGCCTCGAGGGCCCCGCGACGATCGCCGGCTTCATCCTCGAGCCCGTCGTCGGCACGAACGGCGTGCTCGTGCCCCCGGACGGCTTCCTCCAGGGCGTCCGCGCCCTCTGCGACCGCTACGGCATCGTGATGATCGCCGACGAAGTCATGTCGGGCTTCGGCCGCACCGGCGAGTGGTTCGCGGTCAATCATTGGAACGTCGTGCCCGACCTGATGACGATGGCGAAGGGCCTGACGAGCGCCTACGTCCCGCTCGGCGCCGTCGGCATGCGGCAGGCGATCGCCGATCGCTTCCGCGACCGCACGTTCGCGAGCGGTCTCACCTACAACAGCCACCCGCTCGCGTGCGCGACGGCGCTCGCCGCGATCGGCGTGCTCGAGGAGGATCGACTGGTCGATCGCGCGAAGCAGATGGGCGCCGTGATGAAGGGCCTGCTCGACGATCTCGCGGGCAGACACGCGTGCGTGGGCGCCGTGCGATCGATCGGGCTCTTCGGCAACGTCGAGCTCGTGCGCAGCCGCGCGACGCGCGAGCCGCTCGCGCCCTTCGGCGGCAGCTCGCCGGAAATGGCGGCGCTCGCGAAGTTCTTCCGCGCCAACGGCCTCTACACGTTCCTCCGCTGGCACGCGTTCTTCACGAATCCGCCGCTGTCGATCAGCGAGGAGGAATTGCGCGAGGGCTTCGCGATCATCGACCGCGGACTCGCGGAGGTCGATCGCGCGATCGGCTGACGGCCGCGGCCAGCCCACGCCAACGCACTTCGCCCGGACCACCGGCGACACGACGCCCGCGACCGCCGCTTCGCTGGTCACGCGGCCTCCGGATATGATGGGCGCTCGGCCGTCGCCGCGAGGTCATGATGAACACGTTGAACGCCATCCTGCTGATCCTCCATTTCGTCGGCCTGGCGATGGGCCTCGCCGTGCCGTTCTCCAACATGGTGCTGCAGGGCGTGGCCGCGAAGGCCGCGCCGCCCGAGCAAGCAGTGCTCGCGCGCTTCCCGCCGGCCATGAGCCGGGTCGGCGACATCGGACTCTCGCTCCTGCTCGTCACGGGCCTGACGATGGTCTTCACCAAGTACGGCGGCTTCGCGATCATGCCGTGGCAGTTCCACGTCAAGATGGCGGCCGTCGTGCTGCTCGTCGCACTCGTGGGCTACATCCACGTGCTCATGGGGAAGGCGCGGAAGGGCGACGCGGCCGCAGCCGCGCGCATTCCCGTCATCGGCCGCCTCACGTTCCTGCTCGCGCTGGCGGCCGTCATCTTCGCGGTCCTCGCGTTCGACTGATCGCGGGGTCGGGGAAGGCCGGGACCTTGACCCTGGAACGATTCCAGCCTGTAGTGTGAGGAACGGGCCGAAGGAGGCCCGTCTCATGCGCGTCACTCCGACCGTCGTCCTCGCCCTTTCGCTCGCGATCGCGCCCGCCGCCGCTCGTCAGGATCCGCAGATGCAGCACCGCGGCCAGATGGTCATGGGTTTCGACCAGACCAAGACCACGCACCACTTCTCGCTCTACGAGGATGGCGGCGCGATTGAAGTGTCCGTGAATGATCCGGCCGACGCGACGAACCGCGACGCCATTCGCGCGCACCTGCCGCACATCGCGCAGATGTTCGGCGCCGGCGACTTCGACGCGCCGATGGAGGTCCACGCGCAGCAGGTGCCCGGCACCGCCGAGATGGCGAAGCTCAAGGATCGCCTGTCGTTCAAGTACGTCGAGACGCCGCGCGGCGGCCGCGTGGACATCGTCACGGTGGACAAGGACGCGCTCGCCGCGGTCCACGAGTTCCTGAAGTTTCAGATCGCCGATCACAAGACGGGCGATTCGACGCGCGTGACGAAGCGGCCGAAGACGGCCCCCATCCCGGCGGCCTGACGGGCCCGACCCTCGGCCCCCGCGATCTGGCCCGCGCCGCGGGCGTCAGCACGGACACGCTGCGGCATTACGGGCGACCGGCCCTCGCCTCCGGGCCGCGGCTCCCGGCGAGGGTCGGTCGCCGTCCGGCCGGCCCGGCTGGGGCGCGTCCCTTCAGAACGCCGGCGCCGGCAGCCGACCCTCGACCAGGAAAGTCTCCCGGAAGAACGTGAACGAGCGCGGCGCGAAGTAGTCGTGCCGCACGAGCTCCACCCGTTCGCGCGTCGCGGTGCAGTGCCACGTCTCGAGGTCGCGCGGCGTGGCCGTGCCGAACGCCGCCGGCGAGAACGCAGCCACGTTCACGCCGCCTTCGGCGTCGCGCGCAGAGGGGAATCGGATCGCCTCGACACCGGCGTCGCGCATGGCGGCGCCGAGCGCCTGCGAGGCCTCGTACTCCGACCGGGAGGCGATCGCGGCACGATGCCGATCGAACGGCGGCGCCGTCAGATCGACGCCTCGCACCGTCCGCATCGACACCCGAAAGGCCGTGTGCGTCGTCGTCACCCCGTCGAGATCGGCGCGCGTGCCTTCGAGGAACACGAGACGGTAGTACGCCACTTCCGCAAAGAGCGTGCGCCGAGCTTCCGAGCCGTACCAGATGCCGGGCTCGTGCCGCCGGCCAAACCGCGAGCCGTGGCGCAGGGGCGGGTAGCGGAAGGGCGTCGCCAGCAGCACGTGGAGCCGCCCGCGAGTGCGGTCGGGCGGCTTGGCGGTTTCGATGAGCTGCTCGAGCAGCGCCTGTTCTTCGAGGGAATCGACGAGCTTGCGCGTGGAGATCTGGTGCTGCGCTTCGACGGCCCGCCAGGGCGCGCGCTGGAGCGGGCGGATCCTAGAGGCGCCCGCGCACTGCGTCCAGATACTCGACGACATCGACCAGGCCCTGGATCTCGCTCAGCCGATCGGCCGGCACGCCGCCGAGGTGGTCGTTCGGCGCGTGCAGCCACTCCCGCGCGCGCCGGTCGTCGCCGCCGACGAGCGCATCCAGGCTGCGATAGACGCGCAGGAACAGCAGCGCCAGCTGTCCTTCCTTGCTCGCCGGGGCAATCCCCCGGCCGCGCTGCAGGCGGGAAACCGACGCTTCGCTGGCGCCGATGACCTTCGCCAGGCGCCGGCTGCGCAAGCCCAGACGCGACGCCGCGGACAGGACGGCCTTGGCCAGAACCACGGCTGGGTCCGGCGCCGAGGCTGAAGAGGGTCGAGGCAGGGCGGCCATGCACATGAAATATTACACATAATCTATTTCACGAGCAATGCAGACAACGGCGCCCCCCCGGTCCGTGCGCGCCCCTCGGCTCCCGCGCTCCGCCGCCGGTCACCGCCGTTCCACGGCGGCCTTGAGGTTCATGAGCTGACTCGTGAGCACGCCGTCCACGGCCGGCGCGAGCGATTCAAAGCCGCCGGGCAGATAACCGGTCACGGCGTACGTCCAGGTCACGTCGGTGCCGTCGCCAGCCGCCTTGAACTCCCAGGTGAGCGCGCCGGTCGCCGCCATCGACTGCAGGGGCCCCAGGCCGCCGCGGAAGCGCAACAGGCGGCCTGGGTCGGCAAAGGCGACGGTCATATGGCTGACCCCGCCGCCGTTCCCGAGCTTCTCGCACCAGCACCCGCCGGGCCGCGCGTCGATCGTCATGTTGGCCGCGCTGCCCGAATACGTGTGGTCCGAGCCCCACCAGGTGCCGACCGCGACGGCCGTCTCGTACGCCCTGGCCGGCGTCGCTGCCACGTGACGCACGATCTTCACCGTGAAACCGGTGGCCCCGGCATCGACGACGTCCGCCCGCAGCGGCGCCACGCCCGCCACCAGGACCAGTGCTGCACCTACCACCGTCAGCCGTGCTGTTGCCATCGTCCGCTCCTCATCGGGCGTCCAGCCCGAACATTGCGGCGCTGGCGCGCCAGATCTCGTCCATCGACGCCGCCAGCTGGTGCTCGTCGTCGACGAGACGCAGGTCGACATTGCTCCGCGGCGCCGCCCAGCGCTTCACCAGGTCCGGATCGACGATCGCGTCGCGCGTGCCCTGGAAGACGAGCGTCGGCACGTCCATCGCGACCGCGAACGCGTCGTACCGCGCGGCGTCCTCGTAGAGCGCGAAGCTCACATCCCGCGGTTCGTTGAACGCGAAATGGAACACCCGGAGGCGGCCGGCCCGCCGCCACTCCTCGATCCCGTGCTCGCCCAGCTGGCGCAGTCGATTGCCGCCGAAATCCAAGCCAGGCGCCAGCAGGACCAGCCGGTCCACGCGCGGCTGCGGCGAGCGCGCATCCTGCCGCGCGCTGTGGATCGCGACGAAGGCGCCCAGGCTCGAACCGATGAGCGCCACCGGCCCGACCGGGGCGGCGGCGACGGCGTCAGCCGTCTGGTCGAGCATGCGCGTCACCGTCAGCGTCTCGAAGTCGGGCTGGTTGAAGTCGGGACAGCTCATGCCGACGCCGCGCGCCGCCAGCTCGCGCGCGAACCGTTGCGCCTTCGAGGAGGCGGGCGAGGAGGCAAAACCGTGCAGATAGACGGCGTGGCCGACGGCCGGCATTGACGATCGCATCATCGCATCATTGAAGAGTGAATTGTTATACTGGCGAGATGCGCATCGCGCGCAAGGCCAGCCGGAACGTCCGCGTCCTGCGCGAATTCGTGCGCGGGCTGGTCGATACCGAGCATCCGCTCCTCGTCCACATCGTCCCGATGCGGCGCTGCAACATCGATTGCGGCTACTGCAACGAGTTCGACAAGGTCTCGCAGCCGGTGCCGCTCGAGGTGATGGCGCGCCGCGTCGCCAAGCTCACGAGCCTGGGCGCCTCGGTGATCGCCTTCAGCGGGGGCGAGCCGATGCTGCACCCGCAGCTCGACGACATCATCCGAGCGATCCGCAGGCACGGCGCGCTGGCGGGGCTCATCACGAACGGCTACTTCCTCTCCCCGAAGCGCATCCGGGCGCTCAACGACGCGGGGCTCGACTTCCTGCAGATCAGCATCGACAACATCGAGCCCGACGACGTGAGCAAGAAGAGCCTGCGCGTGCTCGACAAGCGGCTGCAGTGGCTCGCCGAGCACGCCGAGTTCGACGTCAACATCAACTCGGTCGTGGGCGGCGGCGTGCGCTATCCCGAGGACGCGCGCGTGATCAACCTGCGCGCGCGCGAGCTGGGCTTCTCGACGTCGCTCGGCATCATCCACGACGGCGACGGTTTGCTCAAGCCGCTCGGCGGTCCCGAGCGCAAGGTCTTCGACGACGTGACGCGGATGATCAACGGACCCCGGCAGGTCTTCAAGAACCTCTACTCGGGCATCCGCGGTTTCCAGGAGAACCTCGCCGAGGGCAAGCCCAACGACTGGTACTGCCGCGCCGGCGCCCGCTACCTCTACATCTGCGAGCACGGCCTCGTGCACTGGTGCTCGCAGCAGCGCGGCACGCCCGGGATCCCGCTCGAGGACTACACGGTCGAGCACATCCGCCGCGAGTTCATGGCGCCGAAATGGTGCGCCCCCTACTGCACCATCGGCTGCGTCCATCGCGTGTCGACCATGGACTACTGGAGACGGCCTCAGAAGACAGAGGCCTCAGGCAACTCAAAACTCAGAACTTAGAACTTGGAACTTCGAACTTGGAACTTCAGATGATCACGCCTCTCGCGTGACCCTTCGAAAGTCCGAAGTTTGAAGTTCCAAGTTCTAAGTTGACCAGAGCTTCTTTCAGCGCTAGAACCTCCCCTATGAGCGCCAACCTTGCCCGCGTGTCCACGCTCGGTCTCGTCTGTACGGTGTGCCTCCTCTGCCTGGCCGCCCTCGGCGCCCAGCAGGGGCGCGGGGCGGCGCCCGCCGGCCAGCAGGCGGCCGGCCGGGGCCAGGGGCGCGGCCGGGGCGGCGCGCCGGTGACGATCCATGCCGCGCGCATCCTCGACGGCAAGGGCGGCGTCATCGACAACGGCGTCATCACGATCCAGGGATCGAAGATTACCGCCGTCGGCCCGGCCGCGGCGGGCCAGACGTACACCTACGACCTGGGCTCGGCGACCGTGCTGCCGGGCATGATCGACGTGCACGTCCATCTCAACTGGTACTTCGGGCCGAATGGCCACTACGGCGAGCCCAACGTGCCGCCCGACTACGTCGGCCAGGCGATTCAGGCCAACGCGCGCGCCACGCTGATGGCCGGCTTCACCACGGTGCAGTCGGTCGGCTGGAACGGCGACCCGGCGCTGCGCGACGCGATTGCCGCGGGCATCATCACGGGCCCGCGGCTGCTGACCTCGGTGCTGCAGATTCAGGGCGGCAACTCGACGCCCGACCAATTGCGCGAGCGGGTGCGGCAGGCCAAGGCGCAGGGCGCGGACCTGATCAAGTTCTTTGCGTCGGGCAGCATCCGGGACGGCGGCAAGATGAACGTCACGCAGGAGCAGACCGACGCCGTCTGCGGCGAGGCCAAAGCGCTCGGCCTGCGCTCGCTCGTCCACGCGCACGATCCGCAGTCGATCATCGCGTCGGTCAAGGCCGGCTGCAGCGAGATCGAGCATGGCCTGTTCGCCGACGATGCCGCGATCAAGGCGATGAAGGACGCGGACGTCTATTTCGATCCCAACATCGGCCTCGTCCTGCAGAACTACCTCGAGAACAAGGACAAGTTCATGGGCAGCGGCAACTTCAACGCCGAGGGCTTCGCGTCGATGGAAGGCGCGCTGCCGAATCTGACGGTGGTCTTCAAGAAGGCGCTCGCGGCCGGCCTCAAGATGCCGATGGGCACCGACGCGGTCGCCGGCGCGCACGGCCAGAACGCGCGCGAGATCGTCGCGCGCGTCGCCGCCGGCCAGAAACCGATGGACGCGATCATCGGCGCGACGTCGCTCGCCGCGCAGTCGATGAACCTGGGCGACACGATCGGGACGATCGCGGCGGGCTTCGAGGCCGACATCGTCGCCGTGCCGGGCAATCCGTTGACGGACATCTCGGCGGTTCGCAACGTGAGCTTCGTCATGAAAGGTGGCCGAGTGTACAAGAAGTAGGTTCGACTCACGAGCCGCGCGGCGGCGCTGCGCGCATCGCCATCACGTCACCTCGGACCGGGAAGCATGACAGACGCTTCGCGATCGACGACTCATTTCAGGCCCTGTGCAAGGAACAGCTCCTGCGAGGCGCGGGCGTACTGAAAAACGCAGGTCCGCTCGTCACGCGAGAAGAAGACGTGCGAAACCTGAATGACGCCCGAGCGGTCGGCCGGCGCAAAGTCGCGCGGCGCGTCCACGCGACCGGTCGTGACGTCGCGTCGGTAGATCCGGGCTGGAACCTCCATCCGGGCGGCCAGGATCAACTGCCGTCCGCTCCCCGTCCACCCGATCGGATCTCCACGCTCGCCTTCCAGTCGTTGCGGCGAGCCGTCGCCCGTGGGGAACAGGTGAACGATACCGGACTCGTCCGCCATCGCCACGAATCGCCCGTCCGGCGACGCGGCGAAGATCCCAACTTTGGTGTCGGGCGTCACCGCGCGCCAGGGTTGGTCGCCCTGGCGCATGTAGACGCGCGGGGCGGGGCTATCCGGGGAACCAAGCAGCGCGAACAATCGAGTGCCATCGGCCGACCACTGCGCCGGCGATTCGCAGTCCAACCCGAGCTTGTCCCCGAGCGGCAGTTCGCGCGGCGCCCCGGGCCCGGTGGGTAACAGGGACGCGTGAAACGTGTCTCCGCGTGGGTGAACCAGCGCCCAGTCGCCCTTTGGCGACAAGCCGCACGCGATATCGCGCGACAGAGGAATCTTTTGAGCGCCGTCGGTCGATCGAATGTAGGTACCCAGTCCGACCTCGCGCCGCTCATTGATCAGCACGAGCTTCCCATCCGCCGAGAGACCCATGATGTCCGACCGCCCGAACAGGTCCAGCGGCTGCTCCCCCGGGCGGCCGTCGACGACGGCGCTGATGCCGACCCAACCGGCGCCGGTGCTGATGAGAGCGCTCTTACCGTCGTGAGCGACGTCGAACACGGTCATCGCGCCGGGGATGCGCGCGATGAGGCGACGGCGACCGTCGAGCGACAGCGCGTAGAGCGCGCGGTCGTATCCGCCGCCGCGATCAGACGCGGTGAACCAGACTTCCTGTCCATCGGGGGCCCACGCGAGACCATACGCGAAAGACGCGTCGGCGCTCGCGAGCGTCTTGCCCTCGGTGTCCATGATCTGCACGCCGTCGCCCAACACGGCGAGCCGCGTGCCGAGCGGCGACACGCGGACCATGTAGCCCTCGGTCAGGCGACGGCCCAACGGGAACTCGACGTCGTTGCCGTGGACCACGGCCATCCGATCGCCGTCCGGCGCCCAGTCGGCGAAGCTCACGCCCTCCTGCATGCGATGGGGCGTCCCTCCGAGCGCGGGCACAACAGCCAGCGTTCCGTCCGTCGTTCCGCCGTTGCGCTCGTCGCTCAGCACCAGCGCCAGCTCGTCCCGGTTCGAGACGGACATGAGGAACCCGTTCGGCACCTTGTCGAGCGGCTGCGATTCAGGACTCCCGAGATGGGTGACGAACACGCGCGACGGGTCCGAGCCGAACGCTGCGCTGTAGTACACGGTCTTGCCGTCCGGCGAGAAGCGCGCGCCGGTGATGACGCCGCGCTGAAACGTCAGCGGCAGGTACGACGGTGGTGTCTGGTCCGGCACGCGGCGCGTGCCGGCGACGAAAGCGCCGATGGCGACGCCCGCCAGCACAATCGGGGCCAGGAGCCACGGCAGCCACCGCCTCGAGCGCGACCGGCCCGCCATCGCGGCCGCATCGACCGGCTGGCGCCGCGTGAGGTCCGACAGGTGGTCGCGTAGATCCGCGAGGTCTCGGGCGAGATCCTTCGTTGACGCGTAGCGGTCGTTCGGATCCTTGGCCAGGCAGCGCTCGACGAGCCATTCGAACTGCGCGGGCAGATCGGATCGCTTCGATCGAAGCGGCTCGGGCTCGTCGCGGATCGTCGCGGCAAGGGACTCGAGCATCGTCGCGCGCCGGAATGGACGCTCCCGCGTGGCCAGCTCGTAGAGCAGCGCGCCCAGCGCAAACTGATCGGCGCGGTAGTCCGCGGGCTTCCCGGCGGCCTGTTCCGGCGACAGATACCCGAGCGTCCCGAGAATCATCCCCGACGCCGTGTCCTTCGCGACCGTCGTCGCCTCATCGATCCCGCCCGCGTCGAATTCCGGCCAGATGATCTTGGCGAGGCCGAAGTCCAGGATCTTCGCGAACCCATCGGCCGTGACCATCACGTTTTCCGGCTTCAGGTCGCGGTGCACGATGCCCGCCGCGTGGGCTTTCGCGAGGCCGTCAGCGACCTGCGCGCCGATCGTCAGCAACTGGCGCACCGGAACCGGACCAGCCTGGAGCAGCTCGCGGAGCGATCTGCCCTCGATGCTCTCGAGCACGAGGTATGGCCCGGCGTCGCTCGTGCCGACCTCGTAGAGGGTGACGATGTGCGGATGGTTGAGCGAGGAGACGAGCCGGGCCTCGCGCTGGAAGCGCACGAGGCGTTCTGGATCGTCCGCGACGTCCGCGGGGAGAACCTTGATCGCGACGTCGCGGCCGAGGCGCGTGTCCTTCGCGCGATAGACTTCGCCCATGCCGCCGGCGCCGATCGGACCGACGATTTCGTAGGGACCGAGTCGCGTGCCGGGTTCGAGGGCCACGATCGGCGTCATTCTACGCTCCAACGCCGGGGGCTGCGTGGCGCCAGAACGGACGCCGGGCTACGAGAAAAGGGACGATCATCGGACTGGCGGTTGGCGCGCCATCGCCGCGCTCACGCAACCGCGCGCCACCGCAGGTGAAACAGGCACGCCGCCACAAGCACGGCGCCGACGCTCACCGCGTCCCACCGCATCATGGACGCATAGAGCGACCGCCCGAGGAGATCGAAGATCGTGAAACTCGTCAGGAAGAAGCCCACGAGGGCCGTCACGCGCCAGGCCGGCGACAGCTCGGGCCACCGATCGACGAGGATCATGTAGGCGGGCACGCCGAGCAGGAGCACGTAGTCCCAGCCTTGCGGCGAAAGCAAGGGCACCAACATCAAGAAGTACGCGCCCTCCAGATAGTTCGGTTCGGACACGTGTTGCCGCCGCGACATCACCAGGAGTCCCCCGCCGACGGCAACGACCGTCGACGCCAGCGCCAGACCCTGCGCCGCAGGGCCAGCCCCGATCCACTTCGCCCACATCGAGGCGAACGAGATGTTCTCGGCCGTAAAGATGTTGGGTGCCGTCGTGTCGGTGACGGTGCGATACCAGTCGTGCAGGAGGCTCAGATTGCCGTCCCAGCCGTAGGTGACGGCCGGCAGCAGCAGCCCGGCCGCCAGCACCAGGCCGAACGTGACGAACGGACGCCAGCCCTGCGTCCAGGCCAGCCACGGCACCATGACGAGGGCATAGGGTTTGATGAACACGCCCGCCGCGACGAACGCTCCCGCCGAGAGTCGCTTGCCGCGCTGCGCGGCAATCACGGCGCCGATCAGGAGCAGCGCGAGCGGCAGGTTGAACTGCCCCATCACGAGCTCCTTCACCAGGAACTTGCCGGTCAAGAGCAGGGTCAGCCAGACGAGCAGCTTCGGCGACCGCCGCCGGTCGGGCAAGGCGGCGAGCGACAGCCGGACGAATGCCCCGATCATGGCCACCATCAACGCGAACCAGATGACCTCTCCGACGTCCTTGGACACCCAGAGGAACGGCACCATGAGCGGCGCAAACGCGGGGAGATACTTGAACTGGTAGTGCCCGTCCTCGGGCCGGTACATGGTCTCGTGCGCCAGATAGCGCTGCGCCGCTCTCTTCGGCGCGGCGAGATCGACCAGCTCGGTGCGCTTGAAGCGAACCGCCGCGTAGCCGCCGGCAACGACCACGAGAAACACGAGGATGGGCCAGACGAATGATCGAGGCCGAGCCTGCACGCCTAGAACCTACTACGCTTTCTGCCAACGACTGAACTGCTATGCTGCCCCTCGCAACGAGGGCTGCCGTGAATGTGAATCTGATGCGAGCCATCGACTACTGGGTCGGAATCCCGCTCGTCTTCCTTCTGACCATCGTCTACCGCGTCCAGCGCCTCATCGGACTGGCCAGCTCGCCGGCTGGCCGGCCGCGGAACATCCTGTTCATCCAGCTCGCCGAGATGGGGACGATGATCGTGGCGTATCCCTCGCTGAAAAGAGCGCGCGAGCTCTACCCGGACGCCGCGCTGCATTTTCTGTGCTTCACGCAGATTCGACCGAGCGTCGAGATCCTCGACCTCATCCCCGCCGAGAACATCATCACGATCGACGCGCATTCTCTCCCGGCGTTCGTGCGCGACACGCTCCTGTTTCCGTGGCGAGCGCGCCGCCGACGCATCGACACCGTGATCAACATGGAGGCGTTCGTCAGGTACAGCAGCGTGCTGAGTTGCCTGTCCGGCGCTCGGCGGCGCGTCGGCTTTCACCGGTTCAACCAGGAAGGGCTGTACACCGGCGACCTGCTGACACACCACGTGTTCTACAACGCACTCATCCACGCCGCGCATACGTTCCTCGATCTCGTGCACGCGCTCGACGCGCCACCCGGCCAGGTGCCGTGCGTGAAACGGCCGAAGGCCCTCGACCGCCTCGAAGTGCCGAAGATCAGGACCGACGCGAGCGCGGCCGACGGCATCTGGCGAAAGCTCCGCGCGATCCAGGCCGACATCGGCCCGGCGCGCAAGCTCGTGGTGCTCAATCCAAACGCCAGCGCCCGGTTTCCGATGCGACGCCTGCCGCTCGAATCGTTCACCGAGCTCGCCCGAAGTCTCCTGAACGACCCCGAGGTGTTCGTGGTGATCACCGGCGTCGCCAGCGAGAAGACCGATGCGCAATACATGTGCGCCGCGCTTGCCTCGCTGCGCGTGCTGGACCTCACCGGCCAGACGACGATGACCGAGCTGCTGCAGCTGTTCGATCTCTTCCACGTGCTGGTCACCAACGACTCGGGACCCGCGCACTTCGCGGCGCTGACCCGGATCCACGTGGTCGTCTTCTTCGGGCCGGAGGTCCCCGAGCGGTATCGGCCGCTCACCGCCAGCTGTGACGCGATCCACACCGGCTACTCCTGCAGCCCGTGCATCGGTCCCTCAAACCAGCGTCAATCCCCCTGCAACGACAACGTGTGCTTGAAGAGCATCCGCGTCGAGGAGATCGCCGGCCTGGTGCGCTCGCGTCTGGAGGCCGCGCGGGCCTCGGTGGGACACCCTCACGGCGGATGATCGTCGCCGCGCGACGTGCCCGCGCCGGCCTCGCGCGAGGACGATCAATTCGCGTTTCCGGCGCAACCGTTCTCGGGCGCGAAGTCACACCGGCGATCGTCGGCCCGACGCGATCGGTACGACTTTAGATCATCCACCGCTTGAGCTCGGGCGCGCGCGTGCGGCTGACGAGCACGTTCGTCCCGTCGCTGAGGCGGACGCGATAGCGGCTGCCGCCCTCCGCCACGACCTCGCGAATGTGCGACGCCTGCACGAGCGCCGATCGGTGGACGCGGACGAAGCGGTCCGGATCGAGGCGCGCCTCGAGATCCTTCAGCGTTCGACTGATGAGGTAGTTGCGCGTGTTCGTGTGGACGCGCGCGTAATCGTCTTCCGCTTTGATCCAGATGATGTCGTCGATCGCGATCGCGACGAGCTTGCGCCCGTCCGGCACGAGGAGCCGGTCGGGCCGCGGACCGAGATCGCGAATCGCGCGCACGAGACCGTCGGTCGCCCGGTCCGACCCTTGGCGGGACCGCGCGCGCCGCAGGCCCTCGGCGAACCGATCGGCCGTGTACGGCTTGACGAGATAATCGACCGCGTTGAGATCGAACGCGCGAACGGCATAGCTGTCGAACGCGGTCGAGAAGATCACGGCGGGCAAGCGTTCGGGCCGCGCCGCTTCCCGCTCGAGCACCGTGAAGACGTCCGTTCCGGGCATGCGGATGTCGAGGAGCGCGACATCCGGACGGACCGCCGGCAGCGCACGTGCCAGCTCGTCTCCGGACGCGCATTCGGACACGACGAGGACGCCGGGTTGATCGGCCGCGTAGCGACGCACGAGATCGCGCGCGAGCGGCTCGTCATCGGCGATGAGCAGGCGCAGCGCCTCACGCGACATGAGCGTCGGTCGGCATCGTGATGCGCACGGCCGTTCCAGCGGCCCCGCGGTCGAACGTCAGCTCGTACGCGTCGCGATAGGTGGTCTCGAGCCGGCGTCGCGTGAGCGCGAGGCCGCGACCCGATCCTGGCACGGACGCGTTGCCGGCGCCCGAGTCGAGCACTTCGAGATCGAGCTGTCGATCGCGGATCCGCGCGCGCACGCGGATCGTGCCTGGCGCGGCGCTCGGCGCAATGCCGTGTTTGATCGCGTTCTCGACGATCGGCTGCAGCAGAAACGGCGGTACCAGTACGCCCCGCGCGGCATCCTCGATCTCGAACGCGACCTGCAAACGCGCGCCAAATCGGATGCGCTCCACGTCGAGGTACGCCTTGATCAACTCGAGCTCCCGCTCGAGCGGGACCGCCGGCACGTCCATCCGGTCGAACACCGATGTCATGACGTCGGCGAGCCGGACGACCATCGTTCGCGCGAGCGCCGGATCGCTGTCGATGAGCGCGAGCAGCGAGTTGAGCGCGTTCAGCACGAAGTGCGGTTGAAACTGCGCGCGAATGGCGCCGAGCTCGGCGTCGCGCGCGAGCACCCGCAGCTCCGCCTCCCGGCGATCGCGGTCGCGCTCGCGCTGCCACGCGTAGGTCGTCATCGTCAGGCCCAGCACCGTCCCGTACACCGTGATGGCGAACGCGAGCTGAAAGATCCAATTGCCCTGGTAGACGATCGTCCAATAAGCCGGGCCGATTTCGTACCGGGTGTAGAGGATATTCGAGATGAACCACACGCCGACGGTTGCGAGTCCGGCGGCGACGTGCAGCGCCAGCTGTCCCGCCGACGGCCGTCCCGCGGCCATCGTCTTGCGCATCCACCAACGCGCGGGGATCGAGAGGATCGCCAGCGAATACAGGTAGACACTGCTTTCACGCAAGGCGATCGGCGCGGGCAATCCGATCTGGAGATCGAGCACGAGCGCGTAGAGCACGACGGCGGCGGTCCAGAGGGCCGGACCGCGCCACCAGGATCGCGCTGGGACGCGATCCGAGAGGTCGACCGTTGCCGCCCGCTCGTACGCCGGTGCCATCACTCCGGTCCCTTCACCGACTGCAGCAGAATCTTCGCCCACATCGACTCGGGTGCGATCTCGAGGGCTTTGGTGAACTCCGCGCGAGCTCCCGCGCTGTCATGCCGGTCGGCGAGTGCTTTGCCGAGCCACGCGTGCGCATCGAACCGGCCCCAGTTCGGCCACGCTTTCGTCGCCGGTTCCCGATCGAATGCCTGCAGCGCCCGCCGCAGCGTGTTCTCCGCATCCTTCACGCTCCCACCGTACTCCGGCGGCGTGTTGTAGAGGCTCTCGCCGCGGACCAGGAGGAGTCGCGGGTTCTCCGGCTCGAGCGTGAGCGCTCGGCTGAGTATCGCACTGGATTCGGGCCCGAGCGTCATGCCGAGCTCCGGCGTGCGCGCGATTTGCGCGCCCTCGACCGAGGCGAGCAAGGCCATCGCCTCGGCGAACTTGCTGTTCAGCGTGATCGCCTCGTTCAACTGGACCACCGCGTCGTCGAGCAACGACGCCTGATCCTTGGGACCGAGCGAGGGCGAAAACGCCACGCGCCAGGCGGCATACGCGATCGTGTATCTGATGAGCGGCACACGGTCGGCCGCCGGCGATGCCGACAGGAGACGCAGGCACGCCAGTCTCGATTCGATCACCTCGGGCACACGATCGGCAAGCGCCGCCGGCTCGAGTCGATGGACGATCGCGTCGAGATCGGCCGCCGGCGCCTGCGAGTCGACCGGCGATCGCGCGGCAAGCGGTGCGACGACGAGCGCCAGCGCGACGGACAGAGTCAGCGATCGGAACATGGGCATATCCTCCGGGGTCATCGCGTAATGGTGCAACCGACGTAGATGCCTCGCGGCGCCGCGCTCGCGACAGGATGCCGCGAGCTGTAGTCGGCGGAGTAGGCGTACTCGAAAAAGTTGAAATGGTTCGTCAGGTTGTCGACGCTGGCGAACAACACGGCGCTCGTCCGCGATCCCACCCGCATCAAGTAGCTGACGGACAGATCGACACGCTTGTACCGTGGAAGCCGTTCGGAGTTGATCGGTCCCCAGATGGGCTCGTAGCCGTCGGGCGTCGCCGTCGATCCGATCGCCGGCGTCATCGGTCGTCCCGCCGCTTCGCGCCAGTCCATCCCGAGCCACACTGTGGGCCACACCGGCGCGTTGAGGACGACTTGCCACGTGTAGGGAATCGAAAAATCCGGCGTCCAGGTGCCAGGCGGCAGCGGATAGCGATCCTGCTGGTTGGGCGACGTCCATCGCCGCTCCGTATGCACGAAGCTCGCGCTCGCGCGCAGGTCGATGTAGTGCCACACGCGACGGCCGTACAGATCGAGGCCGCGCGCGTCGCCGTATCCGGTGTCCGCGTAGCCTTCGACGTCGTCTTGCACCGGCAGGTCGCGGTACGTCTTGTAGTACGCCTCCGCGCGAAAAAAGGCGGCGCCTTCGCTTTTCCCGGTTTCGTAGCCCGCGATGTAGTGCACGGCGGTCATCGGCGCGAGGGTCGTCGCGCCGCGCACTTGATCGAAGTACTCGGGAGACGGCGCCTGATGGTAGATCCCCCAGGCCCCGCGCAGCCGGCCCATCGCGCCGAGATCGACGATGACGTTCACGCGCGGATCGACGCGAGCGGTGTGTGCGGCGGAGAAATAGTCGGACCGCACGCCGACCGTTGGCGTGACGATGCCGAACGCGTGCGACGTCTCGACGTAGCCGCCCGCGCGGTTGTCGTGATGATTGACGTCGAACGCCGACGTCCCGCTCACCCCGGCGAAATCTCCGCCGCGCTCAGGGACGACACCGGCGGCGTCGGTTCCGGTCGCGCCCGCATCGGCGCCAAATCGCACGGACCAGCTGCCAGCGCTCCCGGCAAGATCGAACCGCGCTGACCGCGCATCATCCGAGTAGTCGATCGCGGCGACGCCGACATCGACGCCGCTGACGTAACGATCTGCACTGCCGATGGCGTCGACGGTCCAGCCGCTCGCGAGCGTCTGCCGCCAGCTGGCGACGAGCGCGCGATACCCGGTCGTCGAGTGCAGAAAGCCGTCGAATGCGTCCTGTTCGAGCTGCACGCCGACGTGATCGTGTTGATCGAGCATGAACACCTTGAACGTGCCGTGCGCCGGGCTCGTGTAGTACGCGCTGGCGCTCGCGTCCCAGCCCCCAGGCAGCTGGTCGAAGGCGCGCGGGCTCGGGTTGACGGCGAAGAGCACGGCCGGCGTTGCGCGATTGACGGCGACGCGGACGCCACCCGCGGATCCGAGCGGTTCGGCCGCCGCAAGCGAGACGCCGGCAAGACCCGCGGTGGCGGTGATCCGCCGAATCGCGGGCCGATCCAGGCTTCGCATGTCGACCACGCCGCTGAGGCTGTTGCCGTACGCCGCCGAGAATCCGCCCGTCGTGAACGAGACGCCTTGCGTCAGGAACGGATCGACCGCGCCGCGGAAGCCGCCGGTCGGGGTTTCGTAGCGGTACGGATGGTTGAGCGGCGCTTCGTCGACCAGTACCGTCGTCTCGCTGACGTCGCCGCCGCGCACGAAGATGCCCGCGCCCTCGTCCACCTGCGCCACGCCCGGCAGCACGGACAGCGCTCGCATGACGTCCGCCTGCGTGCCCGCAGTACGGACGATGTCGAGGGGCCGGAGCGTCATTCGCGGATCGGGCGCGGCGGCGGCTGCCGGCGCGCGCACGACGATTTCGCTCGAGACGGGCGCTAGTGACATCACGATGTGGAGCGGCCCGCTGATTTGCGCGATCGCGACGCTCCGGGTCGTGAATCCCGAAAGCTCGAGCTGCACGACCGCATCGCTCGCGCGCGCGACGATGCTGAAGTGGCCGTGCTCGTCCGTGACCGCCAGCGCCGTCGTGCCCTTGATCGTGACCACCACGCCGGGAAGCGGCAGACCGGAGGGATCGACGACGTCACCCCCGATCGTGGCGGGCTGTTGCAGGAGCGTGAGAGCGACGATGGCGGCGAGCGCGAGCATGAGGTCCTATCGTCTTCATACGCGAAGGGTCCCCGCGCGGGTCGAGTGAATCGGTGAAAGGCAGAAGCGGTCGGTGAACCGCACGATCATGGGTGCGCGTGCAGACCTCATCGATCCCGTCGACGTCGAAGGGCCGAATCCGTCGCGTGCGACAGAACCTCGAAAAGGGGATGGCGCTCGCCTGGTCGGCGTCGCCGACGATGTTGATGCGGGGCGCGGCCCACGGCCAGCCGGACAAGGCCAAGGGCTGACGGCGGCGGCGCCCGCCGCGCTTGACAGGGGGCCGGCGGCGCGCTATTGTACCGATCGTTCGGTTCAACCGCGCGCGCCGTGGCGCGACGCCACCAGGAGAACTCGCTCATGTCCTCGACCCAGACCGCCCCCACCGCCATCGTCGTCCTCGCCGACCCCAACGGCGGCGAGGAAGCGCTCGGCCGCCTGTTCAACGCCTTGTCGGCGGCGTACGACTTCAAGCAGAAACAGCGCGACGTGCACGTGCTCTTTCAGGGCACCGGCACGCGCTGGATCGGCCTGCTGACGGATCCCGCTCACCCCGCTCACGCGATCTACGAGGCCGTCGCCGACAAGGTCGCCGGCGTGTCCTCCGGCTGCGCGGACATCTTCGGCGCCCGCGCGCAGGCGGAAGACCGCGGCGTGCCGCTGCTGACGGCCAACGCCGTGCCCGGCACGTCGGGCCTGCCGAGTCTCGAGGCCTACGTGTCGAACGGCTACACCGTGCTCACGTTCTGACGGCGAGCACGCGGAGGACTCCATGATCGACGACCCGGTCGCCGCGGAGCCGTTTCACGAGGGCGAGATCGCGGTGCAGGTGCGCGCCGGCGAGCGCGACCGGGCGCGCCGGCACGAAGGGGTCATCTCCCGCGAGATCGTCCCAGGCGCACGCCCGTTCCTCGCGCGCCAGCGGCTGCTCGGCGTGACGGTCGCCGGCGACGATAAGCAGCTCTGGACGTCGATCTGGCTCGGCCGTCCGGGCTTTGCTCGGAGTCCGGATGGGCGGCAGCTCGCGATCGACAAGACCCTGCTCAGGACCTCGCCGGACGATCCAGCGGCCAGTCGGCTCGCACCCGGCCGCCACATCGGACTGCTCGCGCTCGAGTTCGAGTCGCGCCGGCGGCTGCGAGTCAACGGTGCTATCGACACGATCTCCGCGGAGGCGATCGTGGTCGCCGTGCGGGAAAGCGCGCCGAACTGCCCGAAGTACATCCGGCGCCGTCGAGCATTCGATGTGCCTTCCCGGGCCGGCGACCGGCGGGCGTTGCGGCCGGTCGAGCGCGGGCGCGAGATCGACCGCGTTCGCCGGAGGATGATCGAGGAGACCGACACGGCATTCGTCGGCAGCGTGCATCCGGTTCGCGGGGTCGACGCGTCGCATCGCGGCGGCGAGCCCGGCTTCATCCGCGTGATCGACGCCGCGACGCTGCGGCTGCCTGACTACACCGGAAACAGCCTGTTCATGACGCTGGGCAACTTCGCGGCGGATCCGCGCGCGAGTCTGACCGTCCTCGATTTCGAGGCGGCGCGCGTGCTGGCGATGTCGGGATCGGCGCGAATCGAGTTCAACGCTGACCACGCGGGTCACACGACGGGCGGCACGCGCCGGTACTGGGAATTCGCCGTGCGCGAGTGGGTAGAATTCGACCTGCCGCGCGTCATTCGTTGGGAACGGCTCGACCCCTCGCCCTTCAATCCGCCGGCCCACGCCTCGTGAGGAGGTTCATGCCCGCTGCGCTGCTGACCCGAAACGAGATGCTCGATCGGTTGATGGCGCTCTTTCGCGCGAAGGGCTTCGACGGCGCCTCGCTTGCCGACATCTCGGACTCGACCGGGCTGGGCAAGTCGAGCCTGTATCACCACTTCCCCGGCGGCAAGGAGGAGATTGCTACCGAGGTTCTGGCGCACCTCGAGCGCGGCCTCGAGGCCGCCATGTTCGCGCCGATGCGCAGCGACGAGCCGCCCGCCAGGAAGTTCGACCGCATGCTCGAAGCGATCGACCGGTTCTATGAGGGCGGCAGGCGGGCCTGTCTGCTGGAGCGGCTGTCCGCCAGCGTGGACGCGAACCGGTTCAAGCGGCCCCTCGGCCGGGCGTTTCGTGCCTGGATCGATGCGGTGGAAGCGCTCGGCGTCGAAGCGGGCGTGCCGCGCGCGCTCGCCCGCGCACGGGCCGAAGATCTGGTCGTCCGCGTCGAAGGCGCCCTCGTGGTCTCGTCTGGCACCGGTGACACGCGGGTTTTCGCGCGGACCATTCGCGACCTGCGGGCCCGAGGGCTCGGAGACGCCGGGCGGCACTGAAGTGGATCAGCGCGCGAGGACGTCCGCGTAATACGCCTCGTACTCGGGCACGACGATCTCGGTGCAGTACCGTTCGCGCACGTGCGCGGCGGCGGCGGCGCCGATGCGCGCCGCCAGGCCGGCGTCCTGCAGGACCTCGACGCCGCGATCCGCCATGCCGGCGACGTCGTTCATCTCGCACAGAAACCCGGTCCGGCCGTCCTCGATGACTTCCGACAGGCCGCCGACGCGTGACGCGACGACCGGCACCTCGCACGCCATCGCCTCGAGTGCGGCCAAACCGAAGCTCTCCTTCGCCGAGGGCAGCAGCAGCAGGCGCGCCGTCGACAGCCACCGGATCAGATCGAGCTGTTCGCCGACGAAGTGCACGCGGTCGGCGATGCCCAGGTCCGCCGCACGCCGCGCCGCCGGCTCGCGCTCGGGCCCGTCGCCGATCACCGCGAGCCGCGCGGGAGCGCGGCGGCTGATCCTGGCGAACACCTCGATCACGTGGTCCACGCGCTTGACGGGCCGAAGGTTCGAGACGTGCAGCACGAGCGACTCCCCCGCCGCGAGCGGCCGCGGCAGGTCGACGCCCACGGCGTCCTTGCGCCGGCGATAGACGCGGCAATCGAGGAAGTTGGGAATCACGCGGATGTCACGGGTGATGCCGAGCGCCTGCATCGTGTCGTCGGCCAGGCTCTTCGAGACGGCAGTGACTCCATGCGACCGCTCGATCGAAAACGCGACGACGTCCGCGTAGGACGGGTCGCTCCCGACCAGCGTGATGTCGGTGCCGTGCAGCGTGGTCACCGTGCGAGGCTCGGTCGAGCGGCAGGTGGTCGTCAGAATCTGGTGCGCCAGGTACGCGGCGGTCGCGTGCGGCACCGCGTAGTGGGCATGAATGACGTCCAGCTGGCGCGCGCGCGACACGCGCACGAGCGTGTTGGTGAGCGCGAGCAGGTACTGCGGCTCGCGGAATAGCGGGTAATCGGGCACCTGGACGCGCTCGAACGACAGGCCGGGCACGCCCTCGCGCCAGCGGAACGGGAGCTCGCTGCTGACCAGGTGCACTTCGTGGCCGCGGCCGGCCAGCGCGTGCGCCAGTTCGGTCGCGACCACGCCGCTGCCTCCGACCGAGGCGTAGCAGACGATCCCGATCTTCATGGTCGCGACTTCAGGAGCGACTCGCGCGCGACGGGCTCGCGGACCACCACGCCTTCCGCAAACGACACGCCCGCGAGCGCGCCGAACTGGCCGTCCCGCGTCTCGATCAACCGGGCAAACGTCGGCGACGACAGCCGCGTGGCCACGGCGTCACGATCGGCGGGCGTGAACTGGCTGCGGTAGCACGCCAGCGCGCGCCGCTTCGTCTCGTAGAATCCCGACACGTCGACGACGAACGACGGCGCCCCGCCGTCGTTGATGAAGTAGTAGCAGACCCACTCCGGCTGCCATGCCCCGCCCGGCGCTTCGAATCGGCGCAGCCCGGCTTTGAACACCGCGACGTCGAGCACCGCACTCGCGGCGCGGTGATCGGGGTGCCGATCGTCCCAGTGCGGCACCGCGATCGCGCGCGGCTGGTGCGCGCGAATCAGCGCCGCGGCCGAACGCAACTGCGCGTCGGTCCCGGTGATGCCGCCGTCCGGCCAGCCGAGATTCTCGCGCCACCGGACGCCGAGGACGCCCGCAGCCTCATCCGCTTCGCGGCGGCGTTCGTCGGGCGTGCCGTTGCTGCCCAGCTCGCCGGCGGTCAGATCGCAGAGCCCGACGGAGAGACCGCCGGCCGCGTGGCGCGCGATCGCGCCGCCGAGCCCGATTTCGATGTCGTCGGGATGCGGACCGAAGACGAGCAGATCCAAGGGCATCCGTCACGATAGCACGCGGGCTCTGGCGCGACAGTCACGGCACGAGCGCCGCGCGCACCGCGCGATAGTCGTCGTCCGCGTCGCGGCAGTGCACGGCGCCATGGTTCGCCCAGTCGAGTGGCCGCGCACCATAGAGCGCATCGTGAATGTCGCGCGACGCACCGTGGTCGAGCAGCAGCCGAACGATCTCGACGTGGCCGTGCCACGCGGCGTGGTGCAGTGCCGTCGCCCCGCTCCCGCCGGCCGGAGCCTGCGATCGGCGCGGCTGGCCTTTGTCAGTCGGTCCGAACCGCGTCGACCGGCTGGATCGAGGCCGCTCGGTTCGCTGGAATCGCGGCGGACATCATCGCGGCGACAAGCAGCACCAGGCCGACGGCGACGAGCACAACCGGATCGTTCAGATTGCCGATCGACCACCGAGCGACGACCTTGTTGAGCCCCACGCTCAATGCGAGACCCGCGAAGAGACCGGCGACGATGGCCGAGACCACCGGCCGCACCGCCGCGTTGACGATGCGCCCCCGACCGGCACCGAGCGCCATGCGGATGCCAAATTCCTTGAACCGGCACGACACCGAGTACGACACGACACTGTAGAGCCCGACGACTGCGAGGATCAGCGCACACATCGCGAAGCCGAGCAACAGCAACGTCACAAACCGCTCGCGGGCCCAACCCACGCTTGCCAGCTGGTGTTCCGCTGTGCGCACCCCGTTCACCGGTTGATTGGGATCGACGGAACGCACCGCCTCCCGAATCGATCGGGTCATCGAAAGCGGATCGCGACTCGTCCGCAGGATCACATTCAGGGAATCGCTCAGCATGAGCGTGTACGGCACGTAGATCGACGGCGCCGGCGGCTCATGGAGACCGACATCGGGTGTGTCGCCCACGACACCGACGATTTCGAACCAGCCGTCACTGCCGGGCGCCGCCAGTCTGAATGGGTTGGGTGGCATGACGTAATCGGGCATTCGAACGCGCCGTCCGATCGCGGATTCGTCAGGCCACCACGCACGAGCCATCGTGTGGTTGACGACGGCGACGTGGGGCGTTCCACCGCTGTCTGAATCTGACCACACGCGGCCTCGAATGAGCGGGATCTTCATCGTCGAAAAGTAGTCGGCGCTGATCCGTTGGACGATCGGTGCTTCGTCTCCGGGCGTGTTCCGGCCGGGAATTTCGACCACCGACCGTTCGCCCGACTGCGGTGGTATCCCGCCGTAGGTGGCGAGCGCGACCGACTCGACCTCGGGCACCTCTGCCATGCGATCCCGCAGGCGCTCGTAGAACGTGGCGCGGCCGGCCCATTCCATGTACGTGTTATCGGGAAGGTTGATCGTTGCGACGATCACATCGTGCGGATCGTAGCCAAGCGATGTCCCGTACAGACCGATGAGCACCCGGACAACCGCACCCGTGCCCGCGAGGAGCAGCACCGTCACCGCGATTTGAGCCGCGAGCAGGAGGTGATGCGCTCGCCGGCTTTCGAGGCCGGTGGTCATCCGGGCAGCCGCCGTCAGGCGTGGGCGCGAAAACGACAAGGCCGGTGACAGTCCAAAAATCAGCGCCGACGCCATCGCAAGGCCCGCACTGAAGAGCAAGACCGGTACATTGACCGGCACGGCGATGAGGTTCCCGACCGGAACCGAATTCGGCGGCA
>DATIWF010000013.1:0-25600 GCA_035519535.1 Vicinamibacterales bacterium
CAATGTTTGGTCATTTAACGCATTCTGGTGCTATTGGCGCAGATGCTGCAAATGCCATCTTGTCGCACAGCTTCAACATTCCAGTGTCCGAGGTCAAGAAGCTGATCAAGAAGGCCAGAATCGAGGCCAAACAGCGGGAGAACCCGCCTACCTTGACCTGAATCAGGGCTTTTTGTTAACTTCGGGTCGAGCGCCGGCTGGTCGGCTGGCGTGCCCACGTTCATGGCAAAGCGCTCGCGGCCCAAGGGCGGCCGGATTCCGGAACACCACGGGCCCGCCCGCCCTGACCGACACCCGACAGCCGCCGCAGTAGCGCCGGCCGCGCCCTCGGCGCCCCCTCCACCCCTAGGTCCGTCCAAGGCTGCCGTGGCGGCGTTTGAGCAGGCCATGGAGGCCCTTCAGCGCCACGACTACCGGCAGGCGGCGGCAGGCTTCCGCGCCCTGATCGAGCAGCACCCGTCGGAGGGGGTTCTGCTCGATCGTGCACGGGTCTTTCTCGGCCGGGCTGAGCGCGAGCTCGCCGCGCGTCCGGTGGAGCCGCGGACGGTGGAGGAGCGCCTCACCGCCGCCACCGCCGCTCTGAACAACGGCGATCACGATGCCGCGGAGAATCTGGCGCGCACGGTCCTGGCCGAAGATCCCCGGCAGGACCTCGCCCTGTATCTCCTCGCGGCCATCGCCGCGCGCCGTGGCGGGGTCGAAACCGCGCTGTCCTATCTCGGCCAGGCGATTGCCGTCAGCCCCGAGGCCCGGGCCCAGGCGCGGTTCGATCCAGATTTTGAAACGCTCCGCGACAGCGACGCGTTCCGCGAGCTGACCGAAGCGCCGCTCCCGACCGCGTCGAACCTGGCCCGCCGGCTCCGGCGCGGCCGCGGCGAGCGATAAGATGGTTCGGTGACCGCCGACCTGCACGTCGTCATCCTCGCGGCCGGCAAGGGCACGCGCATGAAATCCGTGCGGCCCAAGGTCCTGCATCCGCTCGCCGGCCGGCCCATCATCGAGCACGTGCTTCGAACGGTGGACGAGCTCGCGGCGGCCTCCACGATCCTGGTCGTCGGGCACGGCGCGGACGAAGTGCGCGCGGCGCTCGCGCATCGCCCGGCGCTTCAGTTTGTCGTCCAGTCACCGCAGCTCGGCACCGGCCACGCGCTGCTTCAGACACGTGCGGCCCTCGCCGGCAAGGCCGGCACGGTCCTGCTGCTGTACGCCGACGTGCCCCTGCTGCAGGTCGGGACACTCTCGCGGCTCATTGAAACGCATCGCGGCGCGCGCGCCGCGGCGACGGTTCTCACGGCGGACCTCGACGATCCGTACGGGTACGGGCGAATCGTCCGCGACCGGTCCGGCAAGATCATCCGCATCGTCGAGGAACGCGACGCGTCGGGCGAAGAGCGCGCGGTCAAAGAGATCAACAGCGGCATCTACACGTTTGCGCTCGCGCCGTTGTTCGAAGCGCTCGACGGCCTGGCCGCTGACAACTCGCAGGGCGAGTACTACCTAACTGATCTCGTCGGCATCTACCGCCGCCGGAATCTGCGCGTCGAGACGCTCCACATGGAGACGCCCGACGAGCTGCGTGGCATCAACAGCCGCGCCGACCTGGCGGATCTCGGCGCGGTGCTGCGCGGCCGCAAGAATCGCGCGTTGATGCTCGACGGCGTGACGCTCGAGGATCCCGCCACCACGTACGTGGACGATGAGGTCGTGGTGGGCGCGGACACGGTGATAGGTCCCGGCGTGCTGCTCGAAGGCACGACCCGCGTCGGGCGCGGGTGTCGGATCGCCGCCGGCGTCCGCCTCACCAACGCGGTGCTCGGCGACGACGTCACGGTGCTCGATCGTTCGGTCATCATCGAGTCGTCGGTCGCCACCGGCGCGTCGGTCGGTCCGTTCGCGCACGTACGACCCCAGTCGGAGATCGGCGAGCACGCGCGCGTCGGCAATTTCGTCGAGCTCAAGAAGACGACGATCGGGCCCGGATCGAAAGCGAATCACCTCGCGTACCTCGGCGACGCGACGATCGGCCGCGACGTCAACATCGGCGCCGGCACGATCACGTGCAACTACGACGGCGTCGCCAAGAATCCCACGGTCATCGAGGACGGCGTGTTCATCGGGAGCGACACGCAGCTCATCGCGCCCGTGCGCATCGGCAAGGGCGCCTACGTCGCCGCGGGATCGTCGATCACGACCGACGTGCCCGCCGACGCGCTCGCCATCGCGCGCGGCCGGCAGGAGAACAAACCCGGCTGGGCCACGAAGCGCCGCGCCAGAAAAACGACGGACGGCGCCTGACGTGTGCGGCATTGTCGGTTACGTCGGGCCAAAGCCGCTGCTGCCGGTCATCATGGACGGGCTGCGGCGCCTCGAGTATCGCGGCTACGATTCCGCCGGCGTCGCGGTCGTGCGCGACGGCGCGCTCCACATCCGCCGCAGCGCCGGCAAGCTCTCGCGTCTCGAGGAGGTGCTGGCGAAACAGCCGCTCGAGGGCTCGTTCGGCATCGGCCACACCCGCTGGGCGACCCACGGGCGGCCGACGGAAGAGAACGCGCACCCGCACCGCGACTGCAAGAACCGCATCGTCGTCGTCCACAACGGGATCATCGAGAACTACCTCGAGCTGAAGCGCGAGCTCTCGGCCGAGGGCCATACGTTCGTCACCGAGACGGACACGGAGGTCGTCGCGCACCTGGTCGAGAAGGAGACGCGGCGCGACGGACTGGCCGCGGCCGTCAGGCGCGCGCTCGCGCGACTGCACGGGCTGTTCGCGCTCGTGCTCATCTCCGCGGACGACCCCGAGACGATTGTCGCCGTGCGCAACGGTCCGCCCGTCGTCGTCGGCCTCGGCAAGGACGAGTATTTCGTCGCGTCGGACATCCCCGCGATTCTGGCGCACACGCGCGAGGTCGTGTTCCTGGACGATCGCGAGATCGCCGTCGTCACGCGCCGCGGCGTCGTCTTCACCGATTTCGAAGGCCGCGCGCACGAGAAAACGCCGCGCCACGTCGAATGGGATCCGGTCATGGCCGAGAAGGCCGGCTATGACCACTTCATGCTCAAGGAGATCTACGAGCAGCCCTGGGCCGTGCGCGAGACGGTGCTCGGGCGGCTCTCGCTCGAGCGCGCGCAGGTCTTCCTGGACGAGATGCAGCTCGACACGGACACCCTGAAGCGCATCGAGCGCGTCGTGATCCTCGCATGCGGGACGTCGTGGCACGCGGGCCTCGTCGGCAAGTTCCTGATCGAAGAGCTCGCGCGCGTGCCCGTGGAGGTGGACTACAGCTCGGAATTCCGGTACCGGCATCCGATCGTGAACGACCGCACGCTCGCGATTGTGATCACGCAGTCGGGAGAGACCGCCGACACGCTGGGCGCGTTGCGCGAGGCGCGACAGCGCGGCGCCCGCAGCATCGCGATCTGCAACGTCGTCGGCAGCATGGCCACGCGTGAAGCGGACGGCACGGTCTACACGCACGCCGGTCCGGAGATCGGCGTCGCCTCGACGAAGGCGTTCACGTCACAGCTGGTCGCGCTGCATCTCTTTGCGATCTATCTCGGCCAGGTGCGCGGCACGCTCGCGCCCGATCTGGCGCGGACGATGCTGGTCGAGCTCGACCAGCTGCCGCTCAAGATCGAGGATGCGCTCAAGACCGACGCGCGGATCAAGCAGCTCGCGGGCGCGCTGCAGCACCGGCGCGATTTCCTGTACCTCGGCCGGGGCGTCAACTATCCAATCGCGCTCGAGGGCGCGCTCAAGCTCAAGGAAATCTCCTACGTCCACGCGGAGGGCTACCCGGCGGGCGAAATGAAGCACGGCCCGATCGCGCTCATCGACGAGGACCTGCCGATTGTCGCGCTCGCGGCCGACGACGGGTTGTTCGAGAAGACGATCGGAAATATTCAGGAAGCGAAAGCCCGCGGCGGCCGGGTCATCGTCGTCACGACGACGTCGAAGGCGCCGGCGTTCGACGGCCTGCTCGACCGCGAGCGCGACGTCGTGCTGACGGTGCCCGACGCGCACCCGCTGCTGCTGCCCGTGCTGATGGTCGTGCCGCTGCAGCTCCTCGCGTACCACATGGCCGTCGCGCGCGGCTGCGACGTCGATCAGCCCAGAAACCTGGCGAAGAGCGTCACCGTCGAGTAGGGGGACGGGGCTTTTTTCCACAGATCCGGCCCGTCCGGTGCCGGAGGTCGGCCATTTCACCTCCGGCCCCTCGAGGGCCGGATCTGTGGAAAAAAGCCCCGTCCCCCTACACCCCAAACCCGTAGCCGGCTTCGTGCGCGGCTGTGTCGCGGGAGCGTTGAGCGGGAGCCACGCCGCAGACCGACGCGGCGATGTCGATGAGATCCTCGTCCGAGATGTGCTTCTGGGCGTCGGCCATCGTCACCATCCGGCGATAGACCTCGTCGAGGTCGCGCCGCGAGAGCGTCAGCCCGAAGTGCGCGAGACGCTTTTCCACCGCGTGACGGCCCGAGTGCTTGCCGAGGACCAGCGTCGTGCGCGGCACGCCGACGTCCTCGGGGTGCATGATCTCGTAGGTCCGGCGGTCCTTGAGCATGCCGTCCTGATGGATGCCCGCTTCGTGCGCGAATGCGTTGCGTCCGACGATCGCCTTGTTCGCCTGCACGCGCTCGCCGGTGATCTCCGTGAGGAGCTGGCTGGCGGAGAAGAGCTGGGGAGTCTGGATGCCCGTCTCCACCGGCCAGCGATCCGGCCGCACGCGCGTCACCATCACGATCTCCTCGAGTGCGGCGTTGCCGGCGCGCTCGCCGATGCCGTTGATCGTGCACTCGACCTGGCGCACGCCCGCGCCCACCGCCGCCAGCGTGTTCGCGACGGCCAGGCCGAGATCGTCATGGCAGTGCGCGCTCCAGATCACTCGATCCGCGTTCGGCACGCGGCTGATAACCCGCTCGAAGAACCCCGCGATCTCGTCGGGTGTCGAGTACCCGACGGTGTCCGGCAAATTGATCGTCGTCGCGCCCGCCGCCACGACCGCGTCGATCACTCGGCAGAGAAAATCGAAATCGCTCCGCGTCGCATCCTCCGCCGAGAACTCGACGTCATCGGTGTACGACCGGGCGCGCGCGACCGCTGATGTCGCCGCGTCCAGGCACGCCTCGCGCGTCATTCGAAGCTTGCGCTCGAGGTGCAGGTCGGACGTCGCGATGAACGTGTGAATGCGGCCCCGGCGCGCCGGCGCAATCGCCCACGCGGCGCGGTCGATGTCCCCGGGCGCGCAGCGCGCGAGCGCCGCAACCACCGGCCGCTCGAGCGCCAGCGCCACGCGGCGCACGGCCTCGGCATCGGCGTCCGATGCCATCGGAAAGCCGGCCTCCACGATGTCGACGCCGAGGGCCTCGAGGGCGCGCGCCAGGCGCACTTTCTCGTCCACCCGCATCGAGAATCCGGGGGCTTGCTCGCCATCGCGCAGCGTCGTGTCGAACACGATCAGCCGGTCAGCCATCCGTGCAGCATGGCGTCGCCGGAGTCAAAAGTCAAAGTTATGATGCTTAGACTTGTAGTAGACTTCCTTATGGTCCGCGGCGACCGTAAGTCATGACATTTGAAGACCTTCGGGTGTTCGTCACCGTCGCCGCCGAGCGCAGCTTTTCGCGCGCGGCCCGGAAGCTCCGGCGGACCCAGCCGGCCGTCAGCCAGGCCATCCGCCGGCTCGAGGACGACACCGGCGAGCGCCTCATCGACCGCTCGAACCGCGACGGCACGCTGACGGACGCCGGCGAGCTGCTCCTCGACTACGCGACGCGCCTCCTGCGGCTGGCCGACGAGGCGGCCGGGGCGGTTGGCGAGCTCCGGGACGTGCGCAAGGGGCGCGTGCTGATTGGGGCCAACGAGGGCGGCGTCCACGGCGTGTTGCCGCTCGTCGCCGCGTTCCAGAAGGAGTACCCGTCGGTGCTCGTGGATGTGCGGCGCGTTCACGCGCGGCAGCTGGCGCAGGAGGTGCTCCTGCGCACGGTCGATTTCGGCGTGCTCACGTTCAACCCGCCCGAGCGCGAGCTGCAGTCGCTGCTGCTCGGGACCGACGAGCTCGTCCTGCTCGTGCCGCCGCAGCACCCGCTCGCCGGCCGCAAGCAGATTGCGATGGAGGAGATGGGCCGGCAGCCGGTCATCGCGCACAACGACCCGTCGCCCGCGCGCGATCGCGTGCTGCGGATGTACGAGCAGCGCCACGCGCCGCTCAACATCCGGATGGCGCTGCCGAGTCTCGACGGGATCAAGCGCGCGGTGGAGATGGGGCTCGGCGTGGCCTTGCTGCCCCGCCGGTGCGCGCAGGGGGAGATCGCCCGCGGCCAGCTGGTCGAGGTGCGCGTGCCCGAGCTCAGAACGCCGCGGCAGATTCGGTTCGTGTATCGCCGCGACGGCGAGCTCTCCCACGCCGCGCAGGCGTTCCTGAACCTCGCGCGGTCGATCAGCCGTTGAAGTTTCTTGCGTACGGCAGCGCGGCCGCGACGCGCTCGACGTCCTCGTAGCGATCGAGCAGCATGCCGGTGGCGTCCCACTGGCCGGAGATCAGCGCCTCGCGCGCCGCCTCGGGAATCGCCGCCCGGACCGTCCTGCCCGCCGCCGACACCGTTCGCTCCACGAGATCGACGACGAATTCGGCCCCGGGAGCCGCAGCCGCGCGACGGAGTGCCTCGAGATCGCCTTGGGCGACGGACGCGCACGGCAGGCCGATCGCCGCGGCGTTGCCCGCGAAGATCTCGGCAAACGATTCGCCGACGACCGCGCCGATGCCCCACCGCGCAATCGCCTGCGGGGCGTGCTCGCGCGACGACCCGCAGCCGAAGTTCGAGCCGACGATCAGCACGCGCGCGTCGCGCCGGGCCGGATCGTCGAACGGATGCGTGCCGCCTCGCGCGGCCGCGCTTCGCCGATCGTCCTCGAAGAGATGCGCTTCGATGCCGTCGAAGGTGATGGCGCGCAGGAACCGGGCGGGCATGATCCGATCCGTGTCGATGTCGTCGCCCGGCAGCACGAGCGCCGGCCCCGCCACGCGGCGAATGACCCGCGCGCTCACGACCCCGCCGCCTGCGCCAGCATGGCGCGCACGTCCACGACTTCGCCCGCGATCGCCGCCGCCGCGACCATCGCCGGGCTCATCAGCAGCGTGCGGCCCGTCGGGCTCCCCTGCCGGCCCTTGAAGTTTCGATTGGACGAGGACGCGCAGAGCTCGCGGCCCTCGAGGCGGTCGGTATTCATCGCCAGGCACATCGAACAGCCGGCGCCACGCCACTCGAAGCCGGCGTCGCGGAAGATCGCGTCGAGTCCCTCACGCTCGGCTGCCGCGGCGACCGCCTGCGATCCGGGCACGACGAGCGCGCGCACGTGCCGCGCCACGCGCCGGCCTGCGGCGACTTTCGCCGCTTCGCGCAGGTCCGACAGCCGCGCGTTCGTGCACGATCCGAGGAACGCGACGTCGATGCGGGTGCCCGCCATCGCCTGCCCGGGCTGGAAGCCCATGAATTCCAGCGCTTCTTCGATCCCGCCGCGGTCCGCCGCGGATGCGCCCCGGGGATCGGGCAATCGCGCGTCCACCGGCACAACCTGGCCGGGGTTGATGCCCCACGTGACAGTCGGCGCGATCCCGCGTGCATCGAGGGCCACCCGATCGTCGTACGTCGCGCTCGGATCCGACGCGAGGCTCCGCCACCACGCGCGCGCGCGTTCGAACGCCGCGCCCGCCGGCGCGAACTTCCGCCCGCGCAGGTACTCGATCGTCGTCTCGTCCGGGTTCACGTAGCCGATGCGCGCGCCGCCCTCGATCGACATGTTGCAGATCGTCATGCGCTCGTCCATCGACATGCGCGCGATCGTGTCGCCGCCGTACTCGTAGGCGAAACCCGCCCCCGCCTTGATGCCGAGCCGGCCGATGATCGACAAGATCACGTCCTTGGCGTACACGCCCGCCGGCAGCCGCCCCTCCACGTCGATCCGTCGAACCTTCAGCGGCGACATCGCGATGGACTGCGACGCCAGGACGTCGCGCACCTGCGTCGTGCCGATCCCGAACGCCAAGGCGCCGAACGCGCCGTGCGTGGACGTGTGGCTGTCCCCGCAGACGATGGTCATGCCGGGCTGCGTTAGCCCCAGCTCCGGGCCAATCACGTGGACGATCCCCTGCGCGCCGCTCGCGAGATCGAACAGCGGAATCCCGTGCTCCCGGCAATTCCGCTCCAGCGCCTCCGCCATCGTCTCCGCCATCGCGTCGGCGAACGGACGCGCCTGGCCGCGCGTCGGCACGATGTGATCGACGGTAGCGAACGTGCGCTCGGGTGCGCGCACCCGCCACCCGCGCGCCCGCAGCTCGGCGAACGCCTGCGGGCTCGTCACCTCGTGCACGAGGTGCAGCCCGACGTAGATCTGCGTCTGTCCGTTCGGCAGCACTCGAACGGCGTGGCGATTCCACACTTTCTGAAACAGGGTCTCCGGCACGGTTCGCGCCGATCGTATCAGGACGTCCCGGCCGGTGATTCGGGCATCAGGGTTGCTTATGGAGCGGGGCAACCCTCAGGCACCAGGCACCAGGCATTGGGCATCAGCGAGTGTCTGGGCGGGTTGCGCCCCAAGGAGATCAGCGACATGGCAAAATCTGCGATCGTTCCAAGCGCTCAGGTGCGCAATTTCCGCCAGCTCAAGCTTTGGCAGGAAGCCATGGACCTTGCGGTTCTGGTGCACCAGGCCGCAGGCAGGCTTCCTGCGTCCGAGCGGTTTGAACTCGGGCGCGAAATGCGCCGGTCGGCGACCTCGATCCCGTCCAACGTCGCCGAAGGCTTCAGCCGGCATTCGCGAAAGGCGTACCGCCTGCACGTCGCAATCGCCGTTGGCTCGACCGCGGAGGTCGAAACTCAACTCGAACTGGCGCTTCGACTCTCGCACCTCGCGACGGATCTCGTTGAAGACCTGCTGGAGCGGTGCGCGACGGTCGCGCGCATCGGTCAAGGGCTGTGGCGGTCGCTGCGGCCTTCTCGGCCGCGGTGATACTCTCATCACGACAGCTGCTGAGCGGCGGCAGGGCGATCGCTCGCCAAGCCAGTGCCTAATGCCTGATCTGTTTCCCGTTCCATTGCCTAGTGCCTGATCGTCCATGGACTTTCTTTCCTCCCTTAACCCCTCGCAACGCGACGCCGTCCTGCACACGAACGGCCCGCTGCTGATTCTCGCGGGCGCGGGCTCGGGCAAGACCCGCGTCATCACGTTCCGCATGGCGTACCTCATCGGCAACGGCCATGCGGCGCCCGACGAAGTGCTGGCGGTGACGTTCACGAACAAGGCCGCGGAAGAGATGCGCGGCCGCGTCGAGCAGCTGCTCGGGGAGGACTGCCGGCAGATCTGGCTCTCGACGTTCCACTCGCTGTGCGCGCGGCTGCTCCGCCGGGAAGCGCCGACGATCGGGCTGTCGCGCGACTTCGTGATCTACGATTCCTCGGACCAGCTCGCCGTCGTGAAGCAGGCGATGAAAGCGCTCGACGTCGACGACAAGCTGATCCAGCCCCGCGCCGCGCTCGCGCGGATCAGCCAGGCCAAGAACCGCATGGAGTCGCCCGAGGACATGCGCGCGGCCGGATGGAGCCTCCGCGATCAGCAAATCAGCCGCATCTACGAACGCTACCGCCGCACGCTCGGCGAGGCCGGCGCGCTCGATTTCGACGACCTGCTGCTCAAGACCGTTGAGCTCGTGGAGACGAGCGAGCGCGTGCGCTCGTTCTACGCCCGCAAGTTCCGGTACGTCCTCGTCGACGAGTACCAGGACACCAACCGGCCCCAGTACCTGCTGATTCGCCGGCTGGCCGAAGTCCACCGCAACCTCTGCGTCGTCGGCGACCCCGACCAGTCGATCTACCGCTGGCGCGGCGCCGACCTGCGCAACATCCTCGACTTCGAGCACGACTTTCCGGATGCGCGGATCGTCCGCCTCGAGCAGAACTACCGATCGACGCAGATCATTCTCGACGCCGCCTCGGCCGTGATCAGCCGCAACCGCAACCGCAAGGAGAAGCGGCTGTGGACCGACCGCGCCGGCGGCGAGCGCATCCTGTACGTCCGTGCCGGCGACGAAATCGAGGAAGCCGACTACATCACGCGCACGATCCGCCAGGTCCGCTCGAGCGACGCGGAGACGACCGTCGCCGTGCTCTATCGGACCAACGCGCAGTCGCGGGCCATTGAAGACGCGCTGATGCGCGAGGGCGTCGCGTATCGCATCATCGGGGGCGTCCGGTTCTACGAGCGCAAGGAGATCAAAGACGCGCTGGCCTACCTGCGCCTCGTCATCAACCCGCACGACGATGTGAGTTTTCGCCGCGTGGTCAACGTGCCGGCGCGGGGCATCGGCAAGTCGGTGCTCGACGCGCTGGACGCCCTCGACCTGGCCGACCACGCGGCGCCCGAGGCGCCGCTCCTGGCGGCTGACGGGCCTCAGGCCGCGCCGCCGCGCTCGCTCTGGACGAAGCTCGGCGTGGTGCTCGACCGGCGGCTCGCGCCGCCGCGCGCGCTCGCGGCGCTCAAGAGCTTCCGCGACCTCATCGCCGGGCTGTCGGCCGACGCGGCTCACGCCAGCGTCTCGGCGGCCCTCGGGCTCACGCTCGACCGCAGCGGCTACCTGCAGGACCTCCGCGACGAGCGCAGCGAGGACGCCGAAGCGCGCATCGAGAACCTGATGGAGCTCGTCTCGGCCGCTCGGGAGTACGAATCGCGCGAAGCCGACCCCGCGCTCGGCGGCTTCGTGGACCGCCTGTCGCTCCTCTCGGAGGCCGACGAGGCCGAGGGGGCGGTCGAGTCGCGCGTGTGGCTGATGACCATGCACGCGGCCAAGGGGCTGGAGTTCCCGACGGTCATCGTCGCCGGCCTTGAGGAGGGTCTGTTTCCGCACTCCCGCGCCACCGAGGACGCCGACGATGTCGAGGAGGAACGGCGGCTGTGCTACGTGTGCCTGACCCGCGCGCGCGAGCGCCTCGTGCTGACGGGCGCGGCGCGGCGGCGCATTTTCGGCGAGTACCAGCCGACCGAGCCGTCGCGCTTCCTCGACGAAATCCCCGTCGAGCTCGTGGACCGCATCGAGCCCGCGCGCGCGACGCCGCGCTGGACGGGCGCGTACGAGCTGCGCAACCCGTATGGCCGGCGCGGCCGCGGCGCAAGCGTGCGTGACGCCGATGCGTCCGCCCGGTATGCCTACGAAAACGAAGATCAGTCCCAGTCGTCCGTTCGGCCCGGGATGAAGGTTCGCCACCGCCAGTTCGGCGTCGGCACGGTCATGACCGTCGAGGAGCACGGCGAGGACTACAAGGTCACGGTGCGCTTCGCGTCCGTCGGGACGAAGAAACTGCTGGCCAGCTTCGCGGGCCTCGAGCGCGCGTAACTTACAATCTCCGCCGTGCGCCGTTCGTCGGTCGCCGGACTGCTGCTCGCCGGGCTCGTCCTTCAGACAGCCGCGCTCGCTCTCAGCGGCACGAGCGACGTCCGTCAGTTCAGAACGTGGGCGGTCACGATCCTCGATCGCCCCTTCTTCGACGCGTACTCGTACGACATCTTCGTGCCGCCGACCGGCGTCAGCCCGATTCCCGACTACCCGCCGCTGTCGGTGGCAATGCTCGCCGCGTCCGCGCACGTCGCGCGCTGGATCCGCCCGGACGTCACGCGCGACTCGCGCCTGCTCACGGTGTGCGTCAAGGCGCCGCTGCTCGGATTTCAGGTCTTCGTGCTCTGGCTTGTTTTCCGGTCTGCCGGCGCCGCCAACGAACCCCCCGGGAACCCCCGGGAGCCGCCTTGGAATCCCCTGCTCTGGTTCTGGCTGAACCCCGCGTTCATCCTCAGCGGTCCTGCCCTCGGCTATCTCGATCTCCCCTGCTGGTCCGCCGGCCTCGCCGCGTTGCTTGCGGCGGATGCCGGCCGCGCCGGACTGGCCGGCGTGCTGATCGCCGCGTCGATTCTCTTCAAGCCGCAGGGCCTGTTCTTCGCGCTGCCGCTGGCGGCGATGTTGTGGGCCAGGCCTGCCGCGCTCGGGCGCGCCGCCCTCGTTGGCGGCGCGATCGTCGTCCTCGCCTTGCTTCCGTTCGCGCTTCGAACGCCGCACGGCCTGTGGATCTCGATGTCGTCGAACTTCACGGAGGACCTGCTGTCAGGCGATGCGCTGAACCTGTGGTGGCTGGTGTCGGCGGCGGGCTTCCTGTGGACATTCGGGGGGGCGTCGCTCGCTCATCCGTTCGGCGCGCCACCGATCTCGATGTTTGTCGCGCGCGCCGGCTTCGATCCGACCATCCCCGCGACGCTCGTCGTGACGGGCTCCGCGCTCTGGCTGTTCTGGCGCGGCAAGGATCATCCGGGGCTGGCGCCAGCCGTGGCGCTGGGCGCGCTGGTCGTCCACCTCTACTTCACGGCGGGCCTCGCGGTGCACGAGAACCATCTCGTCTATGCGCTGCCGCTCCTGGGCCTCGCCGCGCTCCGCGACCCGCGCTACCGCGGGCTGTATGTCGCCGCCAGCGCGTTCGTCGCGTTCAATCTTCTGGTGATGGTCGGACTCGGGGAAGACGTGCCTCGCGTGCCGCGGACCGGAGCGTTTCTGCCGCTCACGGTCGCCGGCGCGCTCGCCGGCGTCGCGTTGCTCGCCTGGCACGTGCGGATCTTCCGAACCGCCGCGGCCGCTACGGCTGGGACAGCACGGCCGAGAGACGGCCGTGCGCCATGACGACGTCCGGCGCCTCCTGAAGCGCGCGATCGTAGTCGGCGCCCTTCATCAGGTCGCGCACCTGGGCGGCGAACGCCGCGACGTCCGCCGCGGTCACGCCGTTGTCGCCGTCGAGTCGTTCGTCGGCCTGAACGACCAGCGTGCTGATCGGTCGCAGCCACGCAAACCACGGATCGGTCATGACCAGGTGCAACGTCTGCCCCGGGCTCTCGATCCGGCCGTGCGTCCGCTCGTACCGAACGCGTTCGTGGTCAAGGAGCGTCTTGTGGAGAGCGAGCAGCCCCGTGCGCAGCGCGCGGAGCCTGGCCGCAGCCAGGGCCGCAGGAACGGGGGATTCAGGCATGGCCCGCGGCCTCATTCCTCTTCGTCCGGCTCGGTGAGCGTGGCGACGGACACCAGTCGATCGCCCTCGGCGAGGTCCATCAGCCGCACGCCCTGCGTGTCGCGGCCGATCGGACGGAGGTCACCGGCTTTCATGCGGATGATCTGGCCCTGCTCGGTCACGAGCAGCAGCTCGTCCCGATCGGTCACGCAGGCGATGTCCACGACGAGCCCGTTGCGGTCGCTCGTCTGCACGTTCTTGAGACCGATGCCCCCGCGTGACTGGCGGCGGTACTCGCTGACGTCGGTGCGCTTGCCGTACCCGTTCTCGCACACCGTCAGCAGCGTCGCGTCGTCGGTCACGACCTGCATCGCGACGACCTCGTCGCCTTCGCGCAGCTGCATGCCACGAACGCCGTAGGCGCTGCGGCCCATCGGCCGTGCGTCGGCTTCGGCAAAGCGGATGGCCATGCCGTTCCGGGAGCCGATGACGAGGTCCTTCGTTCCCTCGGTTTCGGCCACCGCGATCAGCCGGTCGTCATCGTCGATCTGGATCGCGATGATGCCCGCGGAGCGTGGATTCGAGAACGCGGTCAGGTCCGTCTTCTTGATCGTGCCCTTGCGCGTGCCCATGACGATGAACCGCTGGTTCTCCTCGGGCGGGAACTCCTGCACGCGCAGGAGCGCGGCGATCTTCTCCCCCTCGCTCATGTGCACGAGATTCGCAATCGCCTTGCCCTTGCTGCTCCGTCCGACTTCCGGGATGTCGTAGACGCGCAGCCAGTAGCACTTGCCCTTGTCGGTGAAGATCAGGATGTAGGCGTGCGTGTTGGCGACGAAGAGGTGCTCGACGAAGTCCTCCTCGCGCGTCTGCATGCCGATCAGGCCCTTGCCGCCGCGGCGCTGCTTCCGGTACGACTCGAGCGTCGTGCGCTTGATGTAGCCGGTGTTCGTCGCCGTGATGACGACGTCCTCGTCGGCGATCAGATCCTCGACGCGGAACTCGCCCGTCTCCTCGGTGATGTCCGTCCGGCGCTCGTCGCCGAACTTCTTCTGAATCGCGCGCAGTTCGTCCACGACGATCCCGATCACCAGGTCGTCGCTCGACAGAATCGCGCGCAGCCGCTCGATCGTCTTGACCAGCTCCGCCAGCTCGTCGAGCACCTTCTGGCGCTCGAGGCCGGTGAGCCGCTGCAGCTGCATGTCGAGAATCGCCTGCGCCTGGATCTGCGTCAGGCCGAACGTCGTCATCAGGCCGCCGCGCGCCTCGAGCGGATTCTTCGATCCGCGGATGAGCTTGATCACCTCGTCGAGGTGGTCGAGCGCGATCTTGAGGCCCTCGAGGATGTGCGCGCGCGCCTCGGCTTTGCGCAGCTCGAACTCGGTCCGCCGCCGGACGACGTCACGGCGGAAATCGATGAAGTGCTCGACGACCTCGAGCAGGCTCAGGACGCGCGGCCGGCCCGCGACGATCGCGAGCAGCGTGATGCCGAAGCCCATCTGCAGCTTCGTGTGTTTGTAGAGGTTGTTGAGGATCACGTCGGGCAGCTCGCCGCGCTTCAGCTCGACGACGATCCGCATGCCCTCGCGGCTCGACTCGTCGCGGATGTCCGAGATGCCTTCGATCTTCTTCTCGTTCACCAGCTCCGCGATCTCCTCGATCAGGTTCTTCTTGTTCACCTGATATGGGATCTCGGTGATCACGATCGACACGCGCTCACCGCGTTTGTGCTCCTCGAACGTGGCCCTGCCGCGCACGATCATGCCGCCGCGGCCCTCCCGGTAGGCCTTGAGGATGCCGCCGCGGCCGACGATCGTGCCGCCCGACGGAAAGTCCGGCCCGGGCACGGCCGCGAGCAGCACGCGCGTGCGCTCGTCCTTGGAGGCCGTCCGGCGCTCGATCACGCCAATCACGCCGTCGATGACTTCGCGCATGTTGTGCGGCGGAATGCTCGTCGCCATGCCGACGGCGATGCCCGTCGAGCCGTTGACGAGCAGGCTCGGGAACGGCGACGGCAGGACGGTCGGTTCTTCGCTCGTCTCGTCGAACGTGGGCCGGAAGTCGACGGTCTCCTTGTCGAGATCCGCCATCATCGCTTCGGCGAGCGCCGTCAGGCGCGCTTCCGTGTACCGGTACGCGGCCGGCGGGTCGCCGTCGATCGATCCGAAGTTGCCCTGCCCGTCGACCAGGACGTAGCGCATGTTGAAGTCCTGCGCGAGGCGGACGAGCGTGTCGTAGGCCGGCTGGTCGCCGTGCGGATGGTAGTTGCCGATGACCTCGCCGACGATCTTCGCGCACTTGCGGTACGGCCGGTTCGACGCGAGCCCCATCTGGCGCATCGCGTACAGCACGCGGCGGTTCGCCGGCTTCAGTCCGTCGCGGACGTCGGGAAGCGCTCGCCCGATGATCACGCTCATCGCGTAATCCATGTACGAGCGCTTCATTTCGTCTTCGATGTTCACCGGGATGCGGGTGGAAGGAGTTGGTTGATCCATACGATGTCAACAGCAATGAGGATTTCGGGATCGCATCATTGACGACTGATTGAAGATCGGAGGCTGACCTGCAATCCCGAGAACTCAGATGTCCAGATTCTTGACGTCGAGCGCGTTGTCCTCGATGAATTTGCGTCGCGGCTCGACCTGGTCGCCCATGAGCGTCGTGAACATCTGGTCGGCTTCGGTGTGGTCCTCGGCGCGGACCTCGAGCAGCGTCCGTTTCGCCGGATCCATGGTCGTCTCCCAAAGCGTCTCGGGGTTCATCTCGCCAAGACCCTTGTAGCGGTTGATCGCGATCCCGCGGCGGCCGGCCGCGACGAAGTACTCGACGAGCTCGTCGAGCGATTCCGCGCGGCTGTCCGTTTCCCTGGCGGGCGCGTGCGGCGCGGCGCCGGCCTTCGGCGCCGGCGTCGCGGCGCCGCCCTCGTCGGTCTCTTCCGGCTGGTCGGCCTCCGGCGCGCCGGTCGTGCGAATCGTGACCGGTCCCATCATCAGCTCCCGCACGTCCTGATAGGCCGCCGCGAGCGTGCGGAACTCGCCGGTCGTCACGAAATCGAGGTCGAGGCGATGCTTGCGCGTATATCCGGCCGAGTGGTCGTCGATCTCGACGGCCCACGCTTCGTGCTCCGGGTCCGGCACGGCCGTCGCGGTTACCTGCGGCACGGTCAGATGCGCCGCGAGCGCCGACACGCGGGCCTTGTCCGCCCAGAACGTCTTGTCGCGCGCTTCGCCCTCGAGCAGCGCGAGGATCGCGCGGCGTCCCGTGCCGCGGCGCTCCACGATCTGCAGGAACTTCCGGAAGAGCATGAGCTTCTCGAGCCGCCGCTCGAGGTCCGCCCCGGCGATTTCCCGGCCGTTCGGCAGCACGATCGCGCGCGACTCGGTCGCGCGGCGGATCAGGAACGTCTCGAGGTCGCGCTCGTCCTTGATGAACGTCTCCTGCCGGCCGCGCTTCGCGCGGAACAACGGCGGCTGCGCGATGTAGATGTGCCCGTGGTCGACGAGGTCGCGCATCTGCCGGTAGAAGAACGTCAGCAGCAGCGTCCGGATGTGCGACCCGTCGACGTCGGCGTCCGTCATGATGATGACGCGGTGGTAGCGCAGCTTCCCGGCCTGGAATTCATCCTCGCCGATGCCGGTGCCGAGCGCCGCGATCAGCGTGCGGATCTCTTCGTGGCCCAGCATCTTGTCGAAGCGCGCCTTCTCGACGTTCAGGATCTTGCCCTTGATCGGCAGCACGGCCTGGAACCGCCGGTCGCGCCCCTGCTTGGCCGACCCGCCGGCCGATTCGCCCTCCACGATGTAGAGCTCGCTTTTCGCCGGATCGCGCTCCTGGCAGTCGGCGAGCTTGCCGGGCAGCGCCATGTTGTCGAGCGCACCCTTGCGGCGGACGAGGTCACGCGCCTTGCGCGCGGCCTCGCGCGCGAGCGCCGCTTCAATCACCTTGCCGACGATGCGCCGCGCGACCGTCGGATTTTCCTCGAGAAACGCGCCCAGCTTGTCGTTGACGACGCCCTCGACGATGCCCTTGACCTCGGTGTTCCCGAGTTTGGTCTTGGTCTGGCCCTCGAACTGGGGTTCAGGGATCTTCACCGAGATCACGGCCGTCATGCCCTCGCGGATGTCGTCGCCGCTGATGCTCTCGGTCAGCTTCTCCGCCAGACTGTTCTTCGTCGCGTAGTGGTTGATCGTCCGCGTCAGCGCGGCGCGGAATCCGGACAGGTGCGTGCCGCCCTCGGTCGTGTTGATGTTGTTGGCGAACGAGTAGGTCGTCTCCGTGTAGCTGTCGTTCCACTGCAGCGCGATTTCGACCGTGATCGTGCCCGTCCGGTCGCCGCCGCCGGAGAGCGCGACGTCGCGCTCGCCTGTCATGAACAGCGGCTTCTCGTTGACCGGTGTGCGGTTCTTGTTCAGGAACTCCACGAACTCGCGGATGCCGCCTTCGTAGACGAACGCGTGGTGCCGCCCGTCGCGCTCGTCGTCGATTGTGATCGTCACGCCGGCGTTGAGGAACGCCAGCTCGCGCAGCCGCTGCGAGAGCGTCTCGAAGCTGAAATCCGTCGATTCGAAGACCTCCGGATCGGCCTTGAACGTGATCTTCGTGCCGCGTTTCTCGGTCTTGCCCGTGACGTAGAGGTCGCCGGTGGGCGTGCCGCGCTCGTAGCGCTGCTGATGCACGAGTCCATTGCGCCAGATCTCGAGCTCGAGCCACTCCGACAACGCGTTCACGACCGAGACGCCGACGCCGTGCAACCCGCCCGACACCTTGTAGGCCGAGTTCTCGAATTTCCCGCCCGAGTGCAGCACGGTGAGCACGACCTCGGCCGCCGGCCGCCCGCTCTCGTGCATGTCCACCGGAATCCCGCGGCCGTCGTCGACGATCGTGATCGACCCGTCGATGTGGATCGTCAGGTTGACGTTGCGGCAAAAGCCGGCGAGCGCTTCGTCGATCGAGTTGTCGACGACCTCGTACACGAGGTGGTGGAGGCCGGTCGGCCCGGTCGAGCCGATGTACATCGCGGGCCGCTTGCGCACGGCCTCCAGGCCCTCGAGGACCTTGATTTTGTCGGCCCCGTAGTCCTCCGGCCCGCTGGGCACAACCGTCCCGGCAGCGGGGGCGCCCCGGCCGGATTGACGAACAGTTTTTGACACGTTCTCAGATCCTCATCGGCATGATCACGTACGTGTATTCGTAGCCTTCGGCGCCGATGGGCTTGACGACGGCCTGGCTGACTTCGTCCTTGAACTCGAGCTGGATGTTTTCGGTCTCGACGACCGCCAGAAAGTTATCGACGTAGTCGGCGTTGAAACAGATCTGCGCCGCGCCGCCGTTGTAGTCCACGGGCAGCACCTCGTGCGCTTCGCCAAGGTCGGGTGTGTTCGACGCGATCTCGACCTGGTCCTTGCCGATGATGAACTTGACCGCCTTCGATCGCTCGTTCGACAACAGGCGCACGCGGCGCACCGCCGCCGCCAGACGATCGCGGTCGAATTCCACGCGCTTGTCGTTCGTCTTGGGAATCACGCGCTCGTAGGCCGGAAAGTTCGCGTCGATCTTCCGCGAAATCAGCAAGCGTCCGTCCGCCTTGAAAAACAGGTGGTTTTCGCCCTGCGAGAACTCGATCGATCCGCCCCCATCAATCAGGCGCGCGACCTCGTTGAGCGTCTTCCGCGGCAGCAGGACGTCTGTTTTGACGCTCTTTCCGGGCGATTCATGCACGCTGATGAAGGCCAGGCGGTGGCCGTCCGTGGCCACCATGCTCATCGAATCCGGTCGAAGCACGAGCTGCGCGCCGTTGAGGAAGTACCGCGTGTCCTCGCTCGTGATCGCGAACCGCGTGTGTGAGATCATCCGCTTCAGCGCTGCGCCAGGCAGGACGGCTTCCGTCGGGCCGGCGTCCTGCGGCGGCGTGGGAAACTCACTCACCGGGAGGGTCTGCATCCGCGACTCGAACCGGTCTGCAGCCACCGTGACGCTCTTCCCGCCCTTGTCCTCGCTGATTCGGATCTCCGTGTCGGGCAGCGCGCCCACGATCTCGAACAACTTCTTCGCCGGCAACGTCATCGACCCGGGCTTCGACACCGACGCTTCACACCGGCTTCGCAGCCCGACGTCCAGATCCGTGGCCAGCAACGACACGTGGTCCTTCGTCGCCTCGAGCAGCACGTTCGCAAGGATCGGAATCGTGTTCTTCCGCTCGACGATTCCCTGAAGAAGGGAGAGTTCTTTCAGCAGATCGGTCTTGCGGACAGCCAGTTCCATGAGCTGGAGGACCTCACACTTAGCCCGCAAACCGCGGGGATCTTTGAAGCTGACAGCAGATCAAGAAGACACTAAAATTATAACAGGAAGAAGGGCCTGTTTATCCGTGAAAGTGTGGTTATAAGTCTTTTATTAACAACAGTTTAACCTGTGGACGTTTCTGTTGATGAAATCCGCAGTACGGGCCCACTGAAATGCGGAAAAAGCGGCCTGGAACGACCCTCCACAAGCGTCCACAGGAGCGTGTTGTGCAAAAGCATGAAGAGACCCCAGGCGCCGGCGAGCTTTGCTAACGAAATGCCTGACTCAGGGTGTTGATAAGTGTGTTGAAGGACGAGTCCTTCTTCCGCATCTCCTCGACCTTGCGGATGGAGTGAATGACCGTCGAGTGGTGCTTGCCGCCAAAGCTCTTGCCGATCTCGGGGAGCGACGCGGTCGTGAGGGACTTGCACAGGTACATCGCCACTTGCCGCGGCATGGCGACCGATTTTGAATTGTTGCGTGACTTCAACTCCACAAGTTTCAGCTGGTAGTAATCAGCGACGAACTTCTGAATCATATCGATCGTGACGGCCTTTTCCTCGTGCTTGAGCACGTCGCGAAGCACTTCCTGGGCGAGCGGCATCGACAACTCGCGGCCCGTGAGCGAAGCGTACGCCAGCAACCGGACGAGCGATCCTTCCAGTTCGCGGATGTTCGATTTGATCCGCCCGGCGATGTAGAGGGCGACGTCATCGGGGAGCGGCACCCCCTCGGACTCGGATTTCCGCTTCAAAATAGCCATTTTCGTCTCGAGATCCGGGGGCTGGATATCCGCGATCAAGCCCCATTCGAAGCGGCTTCGCAGCCGTTCCTCGAGCTCGTTGATCTGGTGCGGCGGGCAGTCGCTGCTGAGCACGATCTGCTTCTGCGCGTCGTGCAGGGCGTTGAACGTGTGGAAGAATTCGATCTGCGTGCGCTCCTTGCCGACGATGAACTGCACGTCGTCGACGAGGAGCACGTCCACGCTGCGGTAGCGCTCGCGGAACTCGAGGATGTGGTCGTAGCGGATCGCGTTGACGACCTCGTTCATGAAGCGCTCGCCTGACACGTACGTCAGCTTCAACCCCGCGCTGTGTCTGAGGACGTAGTGACCGATCGCGTGCATCAAGTGCGTCTTGCCGAGCCCGACGCCCCCATAGAGAAAGAGCGGGTTGTACGATCGCGACGGGGCTTCAGCCACCGCGCGGCACGCCGCGTGCGCGAACTGATTCGACGACCCGACGATGAACGTGTCGAATGAGTAGCGAGGACTGAGGCCGACGCCATCTACCGCGAGATCGGGACCGACCAGCTCCGGTTCCCCGGCCGGGGGCTGGGGAGGATGCGGGGGCTCCTGGCCTTCCGGGAGGAATTCGAGCTGGACGTCCGGCCGCCCGACCTCGTTCAGGGCCTCGCGAATGAGCGCGGCGTAGTGTTTCGTGAGCCAGTCGACGACCATCCGGTCCGCGACGCGAATGGTGAGCGTCCGGCCGGTGTCGGCGGCAAGGGAGGTGGCCTGGAACCAGGTGAAGTAGGTGTACCGGTTGACCTTGGTCTCGATGCGCGCGAGGACATCGTCCCAGATGGTGCCGGCCATACCCTTAACTTCTACCAAACAAAGAGCTTATGGATGACGACTTCGTAAACCCCTCGATTTCCACAGGTTTTTCCACAGGTGTGGAAAACTGAAGGCGAGGCGGTCTTCCGTGAGGAAGGCTGGCGAATCTACCACAGCGAGCCAGTTCGGACAACGTTCATTTGACACGCTTTTCTGCCGTTGGCTACGATCGCTCTTTCGCCGCAGGAACTGACACTCAGCCGGGAGCCCCATGAAGCGCACGTATCAGCCCAACCGCCGCCGCCGTCGTCGCACGCACGGATTTCTCGTGCGGATGCGTACCAAGAACGGCCGAATCGTTCTCAAGCGGCGCCGCGCCAAGGGGCGCAAGCGCTTGACCGTGTCCTAGCGTTGTCCACCAGGTTCGGTTCCGGGGTCCGGCTGCGTGCGCGTGAGGAATTTCAGGCGGTGCAGCAGCGCGGGCGACGCGTTGCTGCGCGCTATGTGACGCTCGTCGGCCGGCCGAACGATCGAGGCGCGGATCGCCTCGGGATCATCGCCTCGCGAAAGGTCGGCTCGGCAGTGATCCGGAATCGCGCCAAGCGGCGCGTGCGCGAGATTTTTCGACAGACGGAACCAGACCGGGCGGTCGCAGCCGGCCGCCGGCCTTTCGACGTCGTCGTGATCGTACGGCGCGAGGTCATCGACGCGCCGTTTGCCGCACTCAGCGCGGACGTCCATGGCGCACTCAGAAAACTTCGTGGCGACAAGTAATCGCGTGACGTTGACCACGCGGGTGGGCCTCGTCCTCGTGCGGGCGTATCAGCTCGTGCTGGGGCCGTTCATGGGCGGGGCGTGTCGCTTCGAGCCCAGCTGTTCGGAGTACGCGATCCAGGCGATCACCGAGCACGGACTGCTGCGCGGGTCCCGGCTGGCCGCTCGTCGCATCGCGCGCTGCCATCCACTGGCGTCTGCCGGATACGACCCAGTGCCGCCTCGTTCCTCCGGCCAGGGCGGCGTGTGATTCATGGAAAAACGGGTCTTTCTCGCGATATTCCTGTGTTTTGCGGTGCTCGCCATCTATCAAGCGGTGTTTGCGCCGCCACCGGAGCCCGCGCCGGCGCCCGCGGCATCGGCGACCCCCAGCCCGACTGGCGTGCCTGCCGCGACTTCCAGCCCGACGCCGTCGCCGGTGTCTGCCGCCGCTCCAGCCCCCGGGCCGCAGGCGGCGAAGCCCGCCGCGCCGGCGGTCGTCTCTGACTCCGCGGCGCACGACATTGTTGTCGAGACCGACAAGGTCCGCGCCGTGTTCTCATCGGCGGGCGCGACGCTCAGGAGCTGGCAGCTCAAGGGCTATCGTGGCGACGACGGCGGACCGGCGTTCGATCTGGTGCCGCCGGATCTGCCCGCGAATTTTCCGCGTCCGTTCACGCTCGCGACCGACGACCCGGCGATTTCCGCCACGCTCGCGACGGCGCTGTATCAGCCGAGCGTGACCAGTCTCTCGCTCGGCTCGAACCCCGGCACGCTGAGCTTCGAGTTCCGCGATGCGTCCGGGCTCAACGCGCGGAAGACGTTTCACTTTCAGCCGGAGGGCCATCCGTACAACCTGACGGTCGAAGCGGCGGTGGACATCGGGGGCGCCGCGCGGCCCGTGACGCTCGCGTGGGGGCCGGCGCTTGGGCTGGGCTACAAGCCGGATGGATCACGCGCGACGCCCGTGCGCGCGCTGCTCTATCGGAACGACAAGGTCCAGCGTCTCGTCGATACGGCGCTGCAGAAGGAGCCGCACTACGAGGGCGAGCTGCGATACGCGGGGGTCGAGGAGCAGTACTTCCTCACCGTTGCGCTGCCGGGCTCCGAGCGCATCAGCGTCGATTTCCAGCCGGTGACGCTGCCGGTGCCGAACGACGCGAAAAACCGCACGCGCACCTTCATCCAATACACGGTGCACCTGCCCGGCGCCACGAGCCTGCCGTTCTTCCTCGGTCCGAAGGACTTCGACGTGCTGCACGCGGTCGATCCCGAGCTCACGCGCGCCATCGACTTCAGCAGCTTCGGCTGGCTCACGGCGCTCGTCGTGCAGCTGCTGAAGGCGCTGAAGTGGATCAACGGCTACCTCGGCAATTACGGCTGGTCGATCATCGCGCTCACGCTGATCATCAACGTGCTGATCTTCCCGCTCCGGCACCGCAGCATGGTCTCGATGAAGAAGATGCAGGCGGCGCAGCCGGAGATCAAAGCCATTCAGGATCGCTACGCGAAGTACAAGGTCACCGATCCTGAGCGCCAGAAGATGAATCAGGAGATGATGGCGCTCTACAAGGCGAAGGGCATCAATCCGGCGGGCGGCTGCGTGCCGATGCTCCTGACGTTCCCGATCCTCCTCGGGTTCTACGACCTGCTCTACTCGTCGATCGAGCTGCGCGGCGCCCCGTTCATGGGCTGGATCAAGGATCTCTCGCTACACGATCCGTACTACATCACGCCGGTCGTCATGGGGCTGACGATGTTCTGGCAGCAGAAGATGATGCCGTCCACGGCCGATCCCGTGCAGCAGAAGATGTTCATGGTGCTGCCGCTGTTCTTCATGTTCACGTTCCTCTGGATGCCGAGCGGCCTCGTTCTCTACTGGCTGGCGAGCAACGTGCTCGCGATCGGCCAGCAGTATCTGACGACGCGTATCATGGGGACGCCGGCGCGCGTGCCCGCGAGGGCGCCGCTGGCCCGGGGAAACAACAGCGCGGGCAAGTCGTAGGACGTCCTAGGAAACGCGGTTATGCAGGATCTGGACGCCAAAGTCACTGAATTCGTGCAGCAGGTCACGAGCGCGATGGGCCTCACGCTCACCGTGACGATCGAAGAGCTGCCCGACAACATCCGCCTCAACCTGGAAGGCGAAGGCGCCGACGTGCTGCTTCGCCGCAAGGGCGAAGCCCTGGACGCCCTGCAGGTCATCGTCAACACGGCGTTCCGGCGGGACGCGCGCGGAGATCGCCACTACGTGATCGACGCCCTGGGTTTTCGCAAGGACAAGGACGCCGAGCTGCGTCAGATGGCGCAGTTCCTGATGGACAAAGCCCGGTCGTCTGGGGTGCCGCAGGAAATGGGCCCGCTCAATCCGTACGCGCGGCGGATCGTGCATCTGACCGTGGCGGAGGACGCCGAGCTCACCTCGGAGAGCATCGGCGACGCGTTTCTGAAGAGCGTCGTGATTTCGCGCAAAATCTAGCGTCTTCAAGGGTCCTGTGCCCTTCTCCCTGACGGACACCATCGTTGCCGTGGCGACGCCCGCGGGTCGCGGCGGCATCGGCGTCGTCCGGCTGTCCGGGCCGGACGCATGCGGGATCGCGCGAATGCTTACCGGCCGAGTCGAGCCGCTCGAGCCGAGGCACGCGACGTTCGCGCGGATCGTGGATCCGGATAGCCGTGCGGGTCGCACGCGCGCTCTCGACCAGGTCGTCCTCACCTGGTTTCAGGCGCCGCACTCCTACACCGGCGACGACGTCGTCGAAATCAGCGGCCACGGCAGCCCCGTGCTGCTTCAGCGCATCGTCGAGCTGGCCATGCGGGACGGCGCGCGGCTGGCCGAGCCGGGCGAGTTCACGCTGCGGGCGTACCTGAACGACCGCATGGACCTCGTGCAGGCCGAGGCGGTGGCGGATCTCATCGAGGCCGTGACGCCCCTTCAGGCGCGCGCGGCGATGGATCAGCTCGAAGGCACGCTGACGAAGGAGATCGCGCGGATTGACGCCGCGGTCTTCGACCTCAGCGCCAGGCTGGAGGCCTCGCTCGACTTTCCCGAGGAGGGTTTTCACTTCGTCACGCGCGACGCGGCGCGAGCCGAACTGGCGCGCGTTCACGCGGACCTCGTGGCACTGGCCGCGCAGGGGCGTACCGGACGCGTGCTTCGGGAAGGCCGGATGGTCGTGATCGTCGGCCGCCCGAACGCCGGCAAGTCGAGCCTGTTCAATGCGCTCGTCGGTGCCGGCCGCGCGATCGTCACTGAGATTCCCGGGACGACGCGCGATGTCCTCACCGAACGCGTCGACATCGGCGGCGTGCCGGTCACGCTCGTCGACACCGCCGGGCTGCGCGACGCGGCCGATGCGATTGAAGCCGAAGGCGTGGAGCGCGCGCAGCAGGCCCGGCGCATCGCCGCGCTGACGCTCGTCGTCATCGATCGATCGCAGCCGGTGGATGACGATGACCGCCGGATCCTGGAGGAGTCGCCGCGGCCGCGGGTGATCGCCGCCAGCAAGGCCGATCTGCCCGCGGCGTGGACGCCCGCGTCGGCGGAATTCTCGAGCCAGGACGCCGTCGAAGTATCTGTCCTGACGGGTCGCGGCCTCAGCGTGCTCCGCGACCGCATCGTTGCCATCCTCGCCGAGCGCGAAGATCTTCGCGACCCGCCGGCGATCTCGAACGTGCGGCACCTCGAGCTCGTTTCACGCGCGGCCGAGTGGCTCGATGCGGCGATCAGGGCGCTCGACGCCGGCGCGACGGAAGAGCTGGTTTTGACGGATCTCGGTTCCGCGCGACGGGCGCTCGAAGAGCTGACGGGACGCCGCACGCCGGAAGATCTCCTGCGGCACATTTTCAGCAAGTTCTGCGTCGGCAAGTAGGTCGGAGGGGTACCGCCGGGTACGTCGGGTACGTCGGGTACGTCAGGTACGTCGGGTACGTCGGGTACGTCAGGTCCAAGGAACGAACTGACGCGGTCATCATTCGCTT
>DATIWF010000014.1:0-78300 GCA_035519535.1 Vicinamibacterales bacterium
CGGCGACAACCAGACGCTGCAGAAAGTCCGGAAGGTCTCGGCCGGGCTGAGCTTCCAGGACCTGCGGTCCATCCAGGCCAACGTCGACGGCATCGCGGCGTCCACCGCGCGCAAGCGCGTGCTGCCGACCAAGCTCCTGCCCAAGCCGCAGGGCGACGTGCCGATGCTCTACGGCGTCTCGCCGTCGTACGAGCAGATCGCCGGCCTGCACGTCACGCGCGGGCGGTTTTTCGACGCGGACGAGGACAAGGCGGCCGCGCCCGTCGCCGTGCTCGGCCAGGCGGCCACGGCCGCGCTCTTCGGCGGCGCCGACCCGATCGGCCAGTTCGTCAAGATCAACCAACAGTGGTTCCGCGTGATTGGCATCGCGGGCCCGCAGCTCACGGCCCAGGCGGACGTCGCCGGCCTGCCGGCGCAGGATCGCAACAACCTCATCTACGTCCCGCTCATGTCGGCGATCCTCCGGCTCGAGGACTCGCTCAGCTGGCAGAAGGACGAGATCGACGCCGTCTATGTCAACCTCACGCCGAACACGAATGTCGTCGCGGCGGGCGCGGTGATGCGCGGCCTGCTCGACACGTCGCACCGCGGCGCCAGCGACTTCAGCGTGATCGTGCCGGCCGAGCTCCTGGCCGAGCAGCAGCGCACCAAGCGGCTGTTCGAGGTCGTCATGGTGGCGATTGCGTCGATCTCGCTGCTCGTCGGCGGCATCGGCATCATGAACATCATGCTCGCGAGCGTGCTCGAGCGGACGCGCGAGATCGGCGTCCGCCGCGCGATCGGCGCCACGCGCCGCGCGATCGTCCGTCAGTTCCTCGTGGAGACGACGATGATCACGATCACGGGCGGGTTCATCGGGACGATCGTGGGCATCGTGCTCTCACAGCTCGTCGCGTACTTCGCCGGCTGGTCCACGATCGTGAGCGTCGCGTCGGTGGTCATCGCGTGCGTCGTCTCGGTCTCGGTCGGGATCGTGTTCGGGTTATATCCGGCGACGAGAGCGGCGAAGCTCGATCCGGTCAAGGCGCTGCATTACGAGTGATTCAACTGGGCGATTGGGTCAGTGGCGCTGGCGGAGCGGTCTGACGCTCCGCTGAACCTCTGCCTGATACTTGACAACTGCTCCAGCATCCGTGACGATCCTGGAACTCCCCGCCACGAGTACGAGCATGTCGCTGAGAGGGTCGCATGAGTCTTCGCCCCTCGCCTCGCCTCGCCTCCTGGTCGTCGATGACGAGCCCGCGGTCTCACGAACGTTCAAGACTCTGGAGCGGCAGGGAATTGCGGTCGAGGCAGCTGACACGTGCACCCGAGCCATCGAGCTGCTGAGGACACGGGCATTTGCAGCGGCGTTCGTCGATTGGAAGCTTCGCGGGGAGGACGGGCTCGCGATCATCCGAGCCGCAAACGACGAGCGGATTCCCACCCGCCTCGTCGTAATCACCGGCTACGCGGACCCAGACTGTTCGGCGGAGGCTCTGCGGCTCGGCGCCGGGTATCTGGTCAAGCCGGTCCGCATGAGCCTGGTCGCGGCAATTACGCGGGAGGCCGCGGAACATGGCGCCTCGACCAAATTCGCTGAGGACGCCATCTTCGCTGGACCACCGCACGAACGAGTGGCGAAGGCGATCCTGAAGGTCGTCGAGGCGCCGAACGATGTGCTCACTATCGACGCGTGGGCGGAGCTCACCGGGCCGGCTCGCCGAACGATGGAAGGCTGGTGCTCTGCGGCCGGGGTGACAGCACACAACGGGCTTCTCTTCGCGCGGTGCCTGCGCGGGGTCCTTCGCCTGTCCGTGTTTGGCGAGCCCTTCAGTCAGTCGATTGACAGCGTGGATCGGCGAACCCGGTTGGAATTGGTCGAGATGGCAGGAGGCGATCGGCGGAGCGGCGCGGTGCCCGTAACCGTCGAGGACTTCCTGGAGAAGCAACGCGTTCTGGGTCTTGCGACCATCCTGAACGCCGTGCGGCGTCTTCTTGTCGACAGGTACCCCAATCTGCGGTGAGCTGCGAACGTCCGACAAGGCCAGGGCCTTGCGCGTCCTTGTGCGGGATCGTGTGCAGATTGGTGTGCACACGCTTGCATTCCGAACCCCACCCGAGTGATCTACGCTGCGTCATCGAGGACGAGCAAGGAGAAGGCGTATGACTGAGCGGGAAGGCAACTGGATACGACTCCTAGAGGGGTTCGCCGCACTCTCCATCGTCGCCGTGAGTGGACTGCTGGTCTGGGTGCTGCTCTCAGGACATTCCATCGTGGCGGTCGCGGGGGCGCGAACAACCCGGACCGTCGCTCCACCCCCAGCGGCACCCTTGCCGCGCGAGCCATTGACAGTGACGACCTTACCCGGGGAGGGCAGCCCCAAGGCTAAGGTGGCGGTGATTGAATTCTCGGACTTTCAGTGTCCTTACTGCGGGAAATTTGCCCGCGAGATCCAGCCGGAGTTAGAGAAGCGCTACGTTGAGCCCGGCAAAGTGCGATGGTTGTTCCGTCATTTTCCGCTCGAGCAGATTCATCCATTCGCTATGAAGGCTGCGCTCGCCGCGATCTGCGCGGACCAGCAAGGTCAGTTCTGGGCGATGCACAATGCGCTCTTCGCGCGTCAGGCCCAGCTGGACGAGGCCAGCGTCCGAGAACGAGCTCGGAATCTGAAGCTCGACGCGAAGCGATTTGACACGTGTCTCCAAAACCCCGTCACGGCACAAGTGCGCGCGGACACGCTCGAAGGCAACGCGCTAAGTGTCTCGGGAACGCCGACGTTTTTCATCGGCACGGTGCAACCCGATGGCCGCGTGAAGGTGGTCCAGCGGCTGACCGGGGCGAGGCCGGCCGACCAATTTGCGAAAGTGCTTGACGAGGTGTTGGGCGTCGACCGTACCGCGAAGTAGCGGGCACCCTGCGATCGACGGAGGAGGAGAGCGATGCGAAACGTGCTAAGAAGGCTCCATTACACGTTGCTGCTCACCGCGGCGGTGACCATCGTCCACGGCCTGCCGGCGCTCTCGGCGGCCAGCATGTCCCAACTGTGCGACCAGACATGCGGACCAACCGCGGACTGCAGCACAGAATGTTACCCCGACGGGACTGCGCTCGAGAACGGCTACCCGCTGACCACATGCGGCGACTGGGGCGATTGTGCACTTCCGCCGACATGCGCCAACCTCTGCGGCGAATGGATCGACGGCGCGACCGCCTGTCAGGACGCCAACGAAGACTGGATCACGTGTGAGGACTACGGCACCTACCTGCACTGTGGGGATAAGGTATGCGTGGAGGGCGCCGAGGACTGTGACAACTGCTCCGACGACTGTAAGGCGTGTCCCCCGACGCCGACATGTGGAGCCAACGGCTGCGAGACAGGAGAGAACTGCCTGAATTGTCCGGAAGACTGCGGAGGCTGCTCCCCCACCTCTTCTTGCAACAACAATGGGAGTTGTGAGCCCGGAGAAGACAAGAGCTGCGAGGACTGTCAGATGATCGGGTTCTGCCAGACGAATAACGACTGCCGGCAGCCATTCCCGGACTGCCCATTCATCTGTGTCAACGACCGCTGTGTACCGAGCGACCTGCCATGGTATGCCCCGGCCACGTGTGACGCAAATACCCCGTGCCCTATTGGGTACGATTGTGTTGATTCTCAGTACATCTGCGGAGGAGTGAATACTTGCTATGTTCCGAGCGGTCACTGCAAGATCTGTGTGAGGCAGAGCTGACGGCCAAATGCCCGCATGACCGGGCCAGCCAGCCCATCTCTACGCTACGATAGGCGCAGGATGTACCGCGGCGCACATGCCGGGCGTCTCACATTTGTCTTGACTGCGTTGCTGAGCGCTTGGCAGGTGGCGGCTGCAATACAGCCTGCCGCGCGCCTGAGCTTCGTTGATCTTTTTCACGAGTACCGAAGTGGTGACGCCGATCGCGCGGTGCAGATCCTCTCCACGTGGTCGCCTCGACAAATCGACCGAGACGCGAAGCTCCCGCCTGGGCAGGACGACGCCTGGGCCAAGGCCGCGCTGGCACTCTTCCTGATCGAGGCTCTAAGGGAGAGCTCTCCTGGAGCAACGGACAAAGCGGAACGCCTGATCGCCGAGGCTTATGACCGTGCCAAGTCGAGCAACGACACACGGCTGCTGACGTTCTGCCGCGACTGGTACTTCGTCGGACTCACCAGCCACGTCCATCTATCCATGGACGCAGAGGCGGAGTTACGTCGGCGATTCAGCGCGGACCCCCTAACCCAGCTGGAACTTGGCAAGAAAGCCGAACGTTACCTTGAGGTCATTCTTCACCCCGACCGAGACGGCTACGCGCTGGGATTCGGCCACACTGAGGTCCACGGGACGTCATCGCACGGACCGTACGGCGAAGACGCCGCCAAGGCCGAGCATGCGTACCGAGCCGCTCTCGCGCTAGACCCGACGCTGATCGAAGCGCGCCTCCGGCTCGGCCGGGTGCTGTGGTTCCTCGATCGTCGCGACGAGGCCGAACGCGACCTGTCGCAAGCGTCGCGTGAGGCCATGGCCGCCAGCGCGCCGACGCTGGTCTATCTCGCCAACCTGTTTCTCGGGGAACTCAACGAAGAACGGGGACGGGTCGACGACGCCCGCAACGCCTACGAAACAGCGATCCGCGCGCACCCAGTCGGGCAGGTCGCCTATCTGGCGCTCGGTCGACTCCTGCTGGCGACCGGTCGCGATGAGGAGGGTTGGACTGCGATCGCGTCCGCGCTGAATGGGAGCACGTGGGCACGGCAGGCGCCGGACCCGTGGCGTGTCTACGCAATGGACGACACGAATTGGTCGTCCGCTGTCAGGTTTGGACACCTTCGATCCCAAGTGCGGCAACCATGATGTTTCTCCGCCTCTTCGGCGCAGGCTTCGTGATGGCAGCAATGGCCGTTCTCCTGGCTTCAGGGCAGCAGGAGACTCGCCTTCGCACGACGACGCACGGCGTCCGAATCGACGCGCTCGTCAGCGACAGCGGCGGGCCGGTCCTCGGTCTGCACTCTGAGGACTTCGAAATACTCGACAAGGGGGTTCCTCAGCGGCTCGACGCGGCCGAAGCCGCCGGCCACGTCGCAGTGGCACTAACGATTGACACGAGTCTGGGCGCGCGCGCCACATCGATGCGCACCTATATGTACGAGATGCCTCCTGAATCCTTCTCGTCCATTCTTCGCGCGTGCGATGTGTTGCTTGGAGCGCTAGGCCCGGGCGATCTTGCGGCGCTGGTGGCAGTGGCAGACCGTGTCGTCCCGCTCGTTCCGCTGACGAGGGATGCGACAGCGTGGCGGCAAGGCCTCGTCCAAATGCAAGGCCTGCCGGCGCGAGCTGCGCCTCTTGCCACCGATGGTCGTGGCACGATCGCATTCGCCAACGAAACCGACGGCCTCATGCCGCAATTGAGCGCATGGGACGGAGCGCTCGCCGCGGCGTCGCTCGTCGCTCGCGACTCCGGTCGATCGCTCGTGGTGCTGGTTAGCGATGGCATCGACGATGCGAGTTGGCTGTCGCTGGAGGCCGTGTCGCGCACGTTGGCCGATTTGGGCATCGCCGTGGACTTCGTCCAGACGTCGAAGCGGCGCTTCCACTACGGCGTCGCCACCCCCGAAGACCTTGCTAAGAAGACCGGAGGCATCGTCTACAACACCGATGACTCCAAGCTGCCGGAGAAGTTCAGGGAACGGCTCGCCTATCTCCGTCAGTCTTACGTCCTCACCTACGAGCCACGTGGCGTGGCCACCAACGACGGCTGGCACGACCTTGTGGTAAAGGTGAAGGGCCGGAACGTGACGGTCAGAGCCAGGCCGGGTTACTACGCAAATCGCCCAGTGAAGTAGCGCGTGATCCTCCGAATCTTCTCACTCTGGCTTTCAACTTCTCACTTGATCGGTGGTACTCCCGGCCGCTCTCAAGAACCAGGCGGATGCTCGCGCAGGAGTTTCGCCGCGATAACGGCGAGCACGCCGATCACCGCGCCCGAGATCACGCCGACGAGCGGACCGACGATCGCCATGAGGATCCGCGGGGAGATCGGCACGCTCGCGACAGCCTGAACACGAGCGGCCAGTTCATGCGCGCCTCCAGGCCGACGATTATCCTTCCGATCGGCCCGCCTCGCGCGTATTCCAGTCACGAGCCCGCCCGTGATTCGTCCACGTGCCTGCAGCGGCGCGCTGGTGTCTCTCGCGATCTTCGGCCTCATGGGCCGCGCGCAGCCCAACCGGCCCATCGCGCACTACTACTACCCGGTGAGCGTCGCGGCCGACAGCAAGGGCAACGTCTACGTCACGGGCAAGGGCAACAAGATCACGAAGATCGCGCCCGACGGCGTCGCGAGCGACTTCGCCGGCGACGGCCTGGTGCGCCACCGCGACGGCCCCGGCAACATCGCCAGGTTCGAAGACACGCAGGAGATGGCGATCGACGCGTCGGACAACTTGTACGTGGTGGACTACAACAAGATCCGCAAGGTCACGCCGGACGGCGTCGTCTCGACGGTCGCCGGCGGCGCCTCGTCCGGGTACAAGGACGGCGTCGGCGCCGCGGCGACGTTCACCGCGCCGAAGTACATCGCCGTCGCACCGGACGGACGTCTGTTCGTCGTCGAGCGCCCCAACGGCGGCACGTGGACCATCCGCGTCGTCACGCCGCAGGGCGCGGTGACGACGTGGCGCCGGGGCGCGGCCGGCGACCTCGCGCTCGATCCGTACGGCATCGCGTTCGAAGCCAACGGCAATCTGATCGCGTGCGACGGCGGCCGCTGCATCAAGCGCGTGACGCCGGACGGCTCGGTCACGACCATTGCGGGTTTGTGCTGGAAGCGAAAATGGAACCCGGTCTACAAGGAAGGCGACGTCGCCACGGCCGAGCTGATGGAGCCGCTCCACGTCGCGGTGAGCGCGCGCGGCGACATCTGGGTGTCCGACCAGCGCCTGCATCGCGTCATCTCGGTCGGCGGCGGCAAGGTCGCGACGGTCGCCGGCAACGGCAAGATCGACACCGAAAAGAGCAACATCGGCGGCTACGCCGATCCCGGCCTCCTCGACGGCCCGGCGAAGCAGGCGCTCTTCAACGGCATCGAAGGCATCGCCTTCGACCGCGCCGGCAATCTCTACATTGCCGACACCATGAACCAGTGCATCCGCAAGCTGTCGGCCGGCGGCGCGGTGACGACGTTCTCGAAATAGCAGCGGGCGGCGCGGCCTACCCGGCGGCCTCGGCCTGCGCCTTCCTGGTGAGCGACTTGAAGTGCACTTCCGCGTACGCGACGCCGCCGGTGTCGTCGAGGTTGAGCTCGAAGTCGTAGCCCTCGAGCTCGAGCTGCCGCCGCACGTGCTCCACGACGCGCATGGCCAGCGGGCTCAGCTGGTCGCGCGTCTTGTCGGCCTCGGCCAGCAGCGTGACCCACGCGTCCTTCTGATCCCGCGACGGCTTCTTCGCCATCTGAAAACCGTTCCGGCACTTCTTGACGATGTAGTCCTTGAGCTCGTCTTCGGGAAGCCCCTTCACGCGCTCCCACGACTCGATCCAGCCTCGCGCCCGTGCAAACATGCCCCGTCCCTTGCCTCCGGCCGGCGGTGCCGGCGAAGCCCCCATTATGAAAGGTCGAGGGCCGATGTCCAAGTCCGGGACCGGTCACCTTCTTGAATTCGCGACGGTCCCGTGCCGCTCACGCGGTACCGCGACGGGCTCGCGAACTTCCACCCGTGATTTGGCCCGTCCGTCGGGCGGCCACCCTGGCACACGCCCTGCAATTCGTCAGCGGTCCTCCATTTATGACGACACTTCGAGCCGCAGTACGTGCGCTAGCGAACACTCCCGGGTTCTCGTCCGTCGCGATCCTGACGCTGGCGGTCGGCATCGCGTCGAACGCGGCCTTGTTTTCGGTGTATGACCGGCTGGTCCTCAATCCAGTCACCGCGCCCGATCCGTCCACGCTCGTGGCGATCTGGTCGAACAACCCGCAGTCGAACTTCAACGCGCCCGCCCTGTCGTGGCCCCGCTACGTTGAGCTCGGCCGCACGGCGCGCTCGTTCTCATCGCTCGCGATCAGCGCGTTCGACAATTTCACGCTGACGGGCGACGGCGAGCACCCGGCCCAGCTCAACAGCCTCCGGGTGAGCAGCGCCTTCTTCAGGACGCTGGGCGTCCTGCCGGCGCGCGGCCGCGACTTCACCGCGGCCGACGACGTACCGAACGGCCCGCTCGTGTGCATCATCAGCCACGAGCTCTGGACGACGCGCTTCGGAAAGCGCGCGTCGATCGTGGGCGAGGTGATTCGGTTGAACGGCCAGTCGTGGCAGGTCATCGGCATCACGCCGCCCGCGCTCACGCAGCCGTTCCAGCAGGTGCAGGTCTTTGCGCCGAGGGTCTTCGAGGTCAGCTATCTCGTGCCCACGCAGGTCGACGCGGGCGCCGGCTACGCCCAGCCCATCGCGCGCCTGGCGCCGGGCGTGTCGTTGGCACAGGCTACGGCCGAGCTGGAGGCGCTCAGCCGGAGCTACGGCAAGCAGTTCCCGGCCAAGCTCGACGCGAACAACACGAGCTATCCGCGCGACTTCGTGGACTCGAACGTCGGCAACCTCAAACCGACGTTCTACACCCTGCTCGGCGCCGTCGGGTTCGTGCTGCTGATCGCGTGCGCGAACGTCGCGAGCCTGTTCGTCGGCCGGCTGGCCGGCCGGCAGAAGGAGATCGCGGTGCGCCAATCGCTCGGCGCGACCCGTGGGGCGATCGTCCGGCAGTTCCTGACCGAGAGCGCGGTCCTCTCGCTGACGGCCGGCGTGATCGGCGCGGCGCTCGCGCGCTGGGGACTGAAGGGCATCGAGGTCCTGGTCGCGCAGCAGCTGCCGCCGGACACCACGCTGTCGCTCAACTGGCGCGCGCTCGCCATCGTGGCGGGCGGCGCGCTCGTGAGCGCGGCCCTGGTCGGGCTGATCCCGGCGCTCCACGCGTCGAAGACGCAGCTCGTCGATACGTTGAAGGACGCGATGCGCGGCTCGTCGGGCGCGCGCGGCGGCCGCCTGCGCGCGTCGCTGATCGTCGGCGAGGTCGCGCTGTCCGTCGTGCTGCTCGTCGGATCGAGCCTCCTCCTCGTCAGCTTCATCTCGCTGCAGCGGACGCCGCCGGGATTCGATCCGACGGGCGTGGCGACCGCGTTTGTCGGCGTGCCCACCAGCCGATACACCACGCCGGTGGAACAAGCGGACTTCTTCACGCGGGTGGTCGACCAACTGCGGATGAATCCGCGGATCACGCACGCGGGCGCGAGCATCTCGCTGCCGATCAACGGCTTCGGCGCGCGCTCGCCGTACAGCGTCGCCGGCCGGCCGATCCTGCCGCTCCCCGAGCGGCCGCTGGCGGGTCTCAACATCGTCAGCGAAGACTACTTCGCCACGCTTGGCATTCCCCTCGTCGCGGGCCGCGGGTTCACCGCGCAGGATCGCGACGGCGCGCCGCTCGTGTGCATCGTCAACCAGTCGCTCGCCGCCCACGTGTTTCCGGGCGAATCGCCGCTCGGTCACAAGCTGATGCGCGGGCGGGACGCCGAGATCGTCAACGAGATCGTCGGCGTCATCGCCGACGTGAAGAGCAACGGCCTCAACGCGCCCGCGCCCGACGAGATCTACTACGCGATGCGGCAGGTGGGAAAGCCGTCGATGAACGTCACGGCGCGGACGACGGGCGACGCGGCCGCGCTCCAGAACCTCATCGCCACGGCCGTCGCCCAGGTCGATTCGGACCAGCCGATCTCGTTCTTCCAGTCGCTGGACGTGCTGCTCGCGCAGAGCCTCGGCGTCCAGAAGATCGTCGCGGCGCTCACGGCCGTGTTCGCGGGCATCGCGCTCGTGCTGGCAGCGATTGGCCTCTACTCCGTCGTCTCGTATGCCGCGGCGCAGCGGACCGGCGAGATCGGGATCCGCATGGCGCTCGGCGCGCGGCCGGGCCAGGTGCTCGGACTCGTCATGAGCGGCGGGTTGAAGCTCGTGGCGATCGGGGTCGTGCTCGGGCTGGCGGGCGCCGCGGGCACGGCGCGGCTGATCCAGACGCTGCTCGCGAACGTGCGGCCGCTCGATCCCGTCGTCTACGGAAGCGTGGCGTTGTTCTTCGGGCTGGTCGCGGCAGCGGCGTGCTTCGTGCCGTCGCTGCGTGCGTCGCGCATCGATCCGCTCGCGGCGCTGGGCGATCGGCGCGTCAGTCGACGCACGATCTAGCGTCCGCTCGCGTCGCGCGACACCGGAGCGCCCGCGATCGGCGTGCTATAGTCGCCGGGTTCCATGGGACTCGGCGCGCTCTTCTACCCGTGGGGGATCGTCCTCCAGGCGGTCGCGCTGCTGCACTTCCTTCGCCGGCGGCCCGAAGGCTACTGGTTCTGGATCATCCTCGTCGGCGGCGGCCTCGGCGCGCTGATTTACATCGTCGCAGAGGTCGTACCGGACGCGGCGCTGCTCCGCGGCGTCGTCAATCAGTTCTCGCGGCGGCGCCGGATCGCCGAGCTCGAGAGGATCGTCATCGACAACCCCGCGGTCGGCAATCTCGAGGAGCTGGCGGATCTGTACCTCGAGGAACGACAGTTCGCGAAAGCACGGGCGCTGTACGACAAGGTTCTCGCGCGCCAGACCGACACGCTCGATCCGTTCTATCGCCGCGGGCTCGCCGAGATCGAGCTGGGCGATGCCGCGGCGGCCGTGACGGATCTCGATCGCGTCATCGCGAAGGAGCCGAAATACGATTTCAACCGCGGCATCGGGATGCTTGCGCATGCGTGCGCGCTCGCCGGTCAGACCGATCGCGCGGACGCCCTGTTCCAGAACGCGGTCGCCGTCTCGACGCTGTCCGAGACGTACTACAACTACGCGGCGTTTCTGGCCGGCCACGACCGGCCGGCCGAGGCGCGCGCGTGGGCCGAGCGCATCCTCGCCAAGGCGCCGACGATGCCCCGCTACCTGCGGCGGCGCGAGCGACCGTGGTTTCGAAAGGCCAAAGCGCTGATCAAGCGCCTGCCGACGACAAGCGCGTAGGGCTCACTTCACCCGCGTTGCCGTCCACGCGATCTCGCCCATCGGGCCGGACAGCGTTCCTGCCAGCGTGCCGTCGTCTTTCAGCTTCCCGGTGAAGCTCAGCTCCATCGCGTCCGCGCCGTCGTGCCGCACGCTGACGGAAAACGCGAGCGCGCCGTCCTGGAACGTCCCCTCCAACGGCGCCTCGCCGGTGTGATCGCTCGTGAGCGTTCCTGTGACCTTCTTGCCGTCGACGTTGAACACCAGGCTCGCCGACATCGCGCCCTGGTCGCCCTGCACCGACATGCTCCACTTGCCCGCCACGCTCGGCGCGGCACTCTTCGCTGGGTCCTGCCGGGCGGCGAGGCCGCTGCCCGCGGCCCACACGAGTGCCACCGCCATCACGCTCATCACGCCTGACAATCGTCTCGACATCACCTTCTCCCCTCTGCCTTCTGCCTTCTGCCTTCGCTAATGCCCATGCAACCCGTGCAACGCGTTTACGATCGGCCCGCCGCGCCGGTGCATCGCGACCATGACCGCGGCCAGCGCGACGATCACGATCACGGTGATCACAAACATCCGTTTGCTCATCGCTCCTCCATCCCTCTCCGAACCCGCTACTCCCGGCGCAGCGCCAGCATCGGGCTGTCGTTCGCGGCGCGCTGCGCCGGCACCCAGCACGCGACGCCGGCGATCGCCACGAGCACGATCGGCACGCCGGCGAACACGGCCCAGTCCAGCGGACCGTCGCCCGCGAGATACAGGCCGACGCCGAATGCAATCAGCCAGCCGGCCAGCGTGCCGATGACGACGACGCGCAGGCTCTCGCCGACGATCTGGGCAACGACACGCTCGATCGTCGCCCCGAGCGACAGGCGCAGGCCGATTTCCTGCCGTCGCCGCGCCACGGCATGCGCGACCACCGAATAGATGCCGAACGCCGCGAGCCCCAGAATCAGCGGGCCCAGCACCACGAACATCCGCGCGGGAATCCGGCGCAGGAACAGGTTCTTCTCGACGTGGTCGGACAGCGTCCGGATGTCGTACACCGGCAGCGTCGGGTCGAGCTCGCGGACGATGCGCTGGACCGCCGGCGCGAGGGCCATCTCCGCGCCCGGCCGCGTGCGCAGGTGGATCTCGCCGCGGGACGACGGGCGGTCGCGCAGGGAGAAATAGACGATCGGCGTCGGCGGCTCGGTGAACGACTCGTAGTGCGAGTCACGCGCGACGCCGGTGATGACATACGCGCGATCCCGGACCTGCAGCCGCCGGCCGAGCGCCTGCAACCCGGGCAGGAAGCGGCGCACGAACTCCTCGTTGACGATGACCTGTGGCGCCGTCGCCGTGTCCGTGAGATCCGCGAAGTCCGCCCCCGCGACCAGCGGAATGGCCATCGTCCTGAAGTAGTCCGGTGTGACGGTGTTGGCGAGCGCCTCGTCCGCGGCGGCGTCGTTTCTCGCCCGGCCCTCGAGCGTGAACGCGCCGAGCGGCATGCCGTGGATGTCGAGCGGCACGAAGGCGGCGATCGCCGCAGACTCCACGCCCGGGAGCGCGCGCAGCCGCTCGAGGAGCGCCGTCGCGAACGTCCGGCTCGCGGCCTGCGAGGGATTGCGCGCGGAGAAGTCGAACGCCCCGAGGAGCACCCCGTCGCGCTTGAACCCGGGATCGATTTCGCGGGCCTCGGTGAAGCTGCGGTAGAACATGCCGGCGACGATCAGCACGAGCGACGCGAGCGCGACCTGCACGCCGACGAGCGCGTTGCGCATCGGACTGCGCGCGGCCGTGCGCGCCCCCGAGCGAAGGGCCCGCAGCGGATCGAGCCGCGCGAGATGGACCGCCGGCGCCAGGCCGACCATCACGCCGGACGCCGCGCCGAGCGCCAGCGCGAAGACGAGACCGGTCGCGTCGATGCTCGTCTCGAATTTGATCGGCACCGAGCCAATCATCGGCACCGCCCGAAGCGCTTCTGTGCCCCACATGGCGAGCGCCAGGCCCAGCGCCGCGCCGCCCAGCGCCAGCACGAGGTTTTCCGTCACGAGCAGCGAGAAGACGCGCCACGGGCCGCCGCCGAGCGCCAGCCGCACCCCGACTTCGGTGTAGCGCGTGCTCGCGCGCGCGAGCATCAGCGTCGCCGCGTTGCCGCACACCGTCAGCAGCAGGACGAGCATGATGCCCTGCAGGATCTCCAGCGACGCCGCGAGCATGCGCTGGGGCCCGCGCGGGGATTGCCAGAACGGCAGGATCTCGCCGCGCACGGTCGCGTTGCTCGCCGGATACGCGCGCGCCAGCTCCCGCATCGCCTGGTCGAGCTCGGCCTGCGGCTGCGCCCGCGCGACGTGCGGCTGCAGGCGGCCCATCATCGAGTACCCGCGAGACGTACGGTCGTCGAGCTCCGACGATCCGTTGAACAGCACGGGCGCGAGCGTCGCCGGCGCCCAGAGATCGAACCGCAGCATGACGACCGTGCCCTGGAAGCCGGCCGGCGTCACGCCCACGACCGTGAGCGGCCGGTCGTTCACCCGCACTGCCCGGCCGAGCGCGCCCGCATCGCCCGCAAACCGCGATTGCCAGTAGTCGTACGAGATGACGACGACGGGCGCGGCGCCGGGCGTCGAGGCCTCATCGGGGCGCAGGAACCGGCCGAGCGCCGGCCGGAGGCCCAGCACGTCGAAGTAGTTCGCGGACACGAGCATGCCGAACGTCCGCTCAGTGCGGCCGGGGTCGCCGACGTTGAACGGCACCATGCGAAACGCCAGCAGGTCCTGAAACGACGGCAGCTGACCGCGGAGATCGCCGTACTCGCGCCACGACACGCCCGGATACGACCCGGCTTCGGCGCGCGGCTCGACCAGGCGGAAATCCGCGGCGCGGGCGACGCCCGGCAGCGGCTGGAAGATCAGCGCCTGCAGCCACGAAAACACCGTCGTGTTGACGCCCACGCCGGCGCCAATCGACACGGTGACGACGAGAGCGGTGAGCGGCGTCCGGCGGCAGGCGCGCCCGGCCTGCCGGACGTCGCGCATGAGGTGGGCGATCCAGCGCACGACGCCACAGCGTATCCTCCGGGGCCTGAATCGATCGTGAATGCCCTGTTCAGGTACTGTTCAGCCCCAGGTGCTGAAATGAGCGAGGGGCCTGGACCCGACTCATGCGCGTGCTGATTGTCGAGGACGAACCGGCGTTGTCGGAGCAGCTGGCGCTCGCGCTGGACGCGGCCGGGTACGCCGTGGACTGCGCGGCCGACGGCGCGCGCGCCGAGTTTCTCGGCCAGACGGAGCAGTACGACGCGATCCTGCTCGATCTGGGGCTACCCAAGATCGACGGGCTCACGATCCTCCGCCGCTGGCGCGACGCCGGGGTGACGGCTCCGGTGCTCGTGCTCACCGCGCGGGGCACGTGGCACGAGAAGGTCCAGGGCATCGACAGCGGCGCTGACGACTACGTCGCGAAACCGTTTGCGATGGAGGAAGTGCTGGCGCGCCTTCGCGCGCTGATCCGCCGCGCCAGCCGTCAGGCCGGCCCCGAGCTGCGGTGCGGCACGCTCGTCCTGGATCCGCGCGGCGCCCGGGTCACGGTTGACGGAGTCCCGGTGAAGCTCACGAGCCATGAGTTTCGCGTCCTGTCGTACCTCATGCATCACCAGGGGCGCGTGGTGTCGCAGAGCGAGCTCACCGAGCACATCTACGCGGAAAACGCCGACCGCGACTCGAACACGGTGGAAGTCTTCATCGCCCGCCTGCGCCGCAAGCTCGGCGGACCGTTCATCCAGACCGTGCGCGGCCTCGGCTACCGGATGGAGGCCGGCTCGTGAGCTCCCTGCGATCGCGGATCATCGGCGGATCCGTCCTCTGGACCATCGGCATCGTCGTCTTCGTAATCCTGGCCGGCGCGTTGTTCGCGCATCGCTTTCCGAGCTGGGTGTCGCTGCTCCACCGCATGCTCCTCACCATGGTCGCGCTGATTCTGATCGGCGCGGGTCTGAACCAGCTCAGGCGCGGCCTGCTGCCGCTGAAGCAGATGCGTGCGCGCCTGCTCGCCGTGCGCGAGGGCCGGGAGCCGCGCATGAGCGGCGAGTATCCAGCGGAAGTGCAGCCGCTCATCGACGACCTGAACGCGCTGCTCGACGATCGCGACGAGCGCGTGGCGCGAGCGGCCGCACGCGCCGGCGATCTCGCCCACGGTCTCAAGACGCCGCTCGCGGTGCTCGCCCAGGAGGCCGCCCGCGCCGAAGCGGCGGGCCAGCACGATCTGGCCGCGGCGATTGGACAGCAGATCGCCCGCATGCGCCGGCAGATCGACTATCACCTCTCGCAGGCCCGCGTGGCCGCGTCCGGCCGCGCGGCCGGACTGCGCGCGCCGGTGGCCGCGTCCGCCGAGGGCCTGGTGCGCACGCTCCAGCGGCTGTATGCCGACCGTCATCTCGCCATTGAGGTCAACGTCGCGCCGGATCTCGCGGTGCGCGCCGCCCGCGAAGACCTCGAGGAAATGCTCGGCAATCTGGTCGACAACGCCTGCAAGTGGACGACGTCGCGCGTCGTCGTCAGCTCGTCGGAGAGCGGCGGCCGCGTGGTGACCACGGTGGATGACGACGGTCCGGGACTTGATCCGTCGATGCGGGAGGCCGTCCTGCAGCGCGGCGTCCGTGCCGACGAAGCGGCTCCAGGCTCCGGGTTCGGCCTCGCGATCGTGCGCGACCTCGCCGTGCTCTACGGCGGATCCATCGCGCTCGACACGGCGCCGATGGGTGGTCTGCGCGCGCGGCTGGAGCTGCCCGCCGCGAAATGATGCCGGGAAAGGGGAAATGATGCCGGGTATAATTTGCTGAAGTTCGCCAAATTATACCCGGCATCATTTCCCCTTTCCCGGCATCATTTCCGCTCATTTCGCCTATGGCCTCCCTGATTGAAGCGATCGCCCTCAAGCGCAAGATGTACTTCGAGTTCGAGGGCGCGCCGTACCACGTCATCGACGTCGAGATCTCCACCCCGACGGCCCGCGGCGGCCAGACGCTCGTGCGGGTCAAGATGCGCAACCTCCTCACCCGCGCCGTCTTCGACAAGACCTTCAAAGCCGGCGACAAGTTCCCGGAGCCCGATCTCGTCACGGTGCCCGCGTCCTTCCTGTACAGCGACAGCGCCGGGTTCCATTTCATGGATCAGGAAAGCTACGAGACGCTCACGCTCGGGCCCGCGATCGTCGGCGACGACCGGCGCCTGCTCGTGGACAACCTCGTCGTGCAAGTCATGAAGTTCAACGGCAACGCGATCGGGCTGCAGTTCCCGCCGCACGTCGAGCTGACGGTCAAGTCGACCGAGCCCGGCGTGAAAGGCGACACCGTGAGCGGCGTCACCAAGCTCGCGACGCTCGAAACGGGCCTCGAGATCCGGGTGCCGCTGTTCATCAAGGAAGGCGAAAAGGTGCGCGTCCACACCGAGACGCGCGAGTTCGCCGGACGGGCCTGAGGTCGAAACTCCGTCCACGCGTCGTTCGTCCAACTCAAGGATGAACCTCCGACAATCGGTCTTGCGGATCGTGATCGCCCTGGGTCTGTGCGCCTTCGGACAGTCGTCGTCACCGGGATGGATGCGTCCCGCCACGAATGTCCGGGCGGCGGTTGTCATCGCGCCGTTGCCAGCGCCGATTCCGGCCGCGACCCTGCTGTCCGGCGCCGCACAGGCGCTCGGCGGCGAAGGGAAGCTGCGGTCCATCGCGGCGGTGGAGCTGAGCGGTCTCTCCGTGTGGTTCCAGCGCGAGCAGTCCGAGCGGCCCGAGGGCCCATGGGTCGCGACGTATGCCGACTTCACCGACGTTCGCAACTTCGGTGCGGACGCCGTGCGGCGGACGTCGCGCGCGCGCGTCTACTCGACGCCCGACTGGGTGGACAACAAGGACTGGACGCCCGAGACGACCACATTGATCGCCGGCGGGGTCGGCCTGCGGCGGGTGAACGGCACGCTCGCTCCGACCGGCACGCCGTGGGATCTCGGGGCGATGCCGCTCGGTCTCGGACCGGAGCGCGTGATACTCGCGGCGATCGACGCGAAGGACGCGCGATCGGAGCCCGACGAGCAGTTCGACGGCTACGCGCATCACGTCGTCTCGTTCACCTGGGGCGATGCCCGCGTTCGCCTGCTCCTCAACGCCCCGTCGCTCCTGCCGAAGGCGGTCGACATCACGCGCGCGCGGCCGTACGACACGTACTGGGCGCCGTGGGGCGACGTCACCGAGCGCGTCACGTTCGGCGTGTGGACGCTCGAGCCCGGCGGCATCCGGTACCCGCGGCTGTGGGAGTACTCGAACGGCGGCCAGCCGGACGGCCGTCTCGACATCACGCGCGTGCGCATCAATCCGACGGTCGCGGCCGCCGATTTCGAGGTCCCTGACGATGTCAGACAGCGCCTGATCGTCGGACGCCGGCGCGTCGCCGACGCGCCGCTGGGATCGCCAACGCGGCCTGCGAAAGAACTGGCCCCGGGGGTCGTGCACGTGCCCGGCAGCTGGGACATCGTGGAGATCAAGCAGGATGACGGCGTCATCATCCTCGACGGCCCGCTGGCGTCGGACTACTCGGCGAAGGTCATGGCCGACGCCGGCCAGCGGTTCGGCGGCGCGCCGGTCAAGGCCGTGATCACGACGTCGGACTCGTGGCCGCACATCGGCGGCATGCGGGAGTACGTCGCACGCGGGATTCCGATCTACGCGCTCGATCTGAACGTGCCGATTCTGACGCGGCTCTTCGCCGCGAAGTACGCGTCGTTTCCCGATTCGCTGGCGACGTCGCCGAAGCGGCCCGTGCTGCACGTCGTGACGGGCAAGACCGTCGTCGGCTCCGGCGCCAACCGTGTGGAGATCTATCCGTACCGCACGGCCACGGGCGAACGGCAGATGATGGTCTACCTGCCGCAGCACCAGCTCCTCTACACGAGCGACCTTTTCACGATCAGCCAGGGGCGCGTGTTCCTGCCGCAGCAGGTCGCCGAGGCGGTCGACGCCGTGGCGCGCGAGCATCTGTCGGTCGCGTCGGCGTTCGGCATGCACTACGACGCGTTGCCGTGGTCGACGATCGTGCAGAGCGCGGCGCCGCCACCGGGGCCGGCGGGCGCGGGCGGCAGCAGCCGCCATCCACGATAGGCGCGCACGCTGCCGGGCGTCGCGGGCGGGGTCAGGCTACTGGGCCCTGAGCGCGTCGGTCGGGTTGACTCGGAGCGCGCGGCGCACCGGCGCCCAGCACGACAGCGCGCCCACGCCGGCGAGGCTCACCGCGACGGTCGCAAGGACGACAGGATCGCGCGGCGACACGTCGTACACGATGAACATCGGCGAGGTACGGGCGTAGAATCATTCCACCACCCGGCTTCAGGGAGATCGACTGTGAGACACCTCCTCGCGATCGGCGTCATCGGCACGGCTGTCGTGACGGCCCAATCCCCCGCGTTCGACAGCAGCAAGGCCTACGAGCACCTGCGCCAGATGGTGGCGATTGGTCCCCGGCCGGCCGGGTCGCCTGCTCTCGCCCAGACGCGCGCGTACATCACGAAGCAGCTCGCCGCCGACGGTCTGACGGTGCGCGAGCAGCGCTTCACCCCGCAGACGCCGAACGGGCCCATCGCGATGATCAATCTCACGCTCAGTCTGCCCGGGCGGCGGACGGATCGCATCCTGCTGACGGGCCACTACGACACGAAGCTCGCGAAGGACTTCAAGTTCGTCGGCGCCAGCGACGGCGCGGCGAGCGCGGCGATTCTCATGGAGCTGGCGCGGGTGTTGAAGGGGCAGCCGCACGAGTTCACGTACGAGTTCGTCTGGTTCGACGGCGAGGAAGCCGTCTGCTGGGATTGGGATCAGTGCGGCCGCGGCGGCACGCCGGACAACACCTACGGGAGCCGCTACTACGTCGAGACCGCGAAGAAAGCGAACACGATTGGATCGATCAAGGCGATGATCCTGTTCGACATGATCGGCGCGCGCGACCTCAAGCTGCGCAAGGAGACCGACTACTCCGCGCCGTGGCTCGTCGACCTCGTCTGGGGCGCGGCGAAGAAGCTCGGACACGATGACGTCTTCCTGAATGCTGACGGACCGGTGGGCGGCGACGACCATCTGCCGTTCGCGCAGGCCGGGATCCCGTCGATTGACATCATCGATCTGCAGGACTACCCGCAGTGGCATACCGCGCAGGACGACCTCGCGCACGTCGCGGCGCGCAGCCTGCAGGTGGTCGGCGACGTGACGCTGGCCGCGCTCCCGGAGATCGAAAAGCGCCTGATGCGGTAGGGCGCCGGCTTCAGAATTTCAACGCCATGTTGTGCCGCGTGGCCATGACGTGGCCCGCGGCGATCGCCACGGGCAGGATCCACCAGGTCCGCCGATAGAACGGCCGCCGCGCGCCCTTCATCTTCGCCGCGATCACCATGACGCCGACGTCGAACGCCTCGCCGGCCGTGAACGCGACCGCCGGCCCGCGCGCGATGAACGGCGCCGCGTACGGATTCGCTTCGAAGCAGCGATCGCAGCGACGCAGGACGTCGAACGTGCTCTTCGTGTCCACGATCATCGACACGTTGAGCGCCGCGCCCGTCAGCCAGAACTTCGTGTCGGCCACACGGCCAGACGGCTCGCGCTCCTGCGCCTGGCTCGTACCGGAGAGCAGCAGCACGAGAACGGCCCCGCACCAGAATCGCATGCGCTCCTCCCAACGCGGCGACTGCCGCACTGGAACGCCAGAGCACACTCATCGCCGAAACGTGCGGAGGGGAGATGGACGCACGCACTCGTCCGGGCCAACGTCGCGGGCGCCGCGGGACCGCGGCACACGGACACCGGTGATTGCAATCTCAGTGCCGCTGCGAAACGTGCGGATGGCGCGATGATCCTCGGGGTTGGACGTGAGGCGCGCTCCTCAGGCAGGAGCGCGAGGCCCTCGGCGGGAAGATTTGACGCGATCCGACGCTACCGGACGTTCACGTTGTGGCGATAGGCCGCGACGTGGCCCGCCGCGATCGCGACCGGCGCGACCCACCAGATGTGGCGCACCCACGCCTTGGAAGAGCCCTTCATCTTCGCCGAGACCGCCATGACGCCGGCGTCGAACAACTCGCCGGCCACGAAGGTGACCGCCGGCCCCTGCGCGACGAACGGCGCCACGACCTTGTTCGCTTCGTAGCACGTCGCGCAGCGACCGGCGACATCGAAGGTGCTCTTCGTGTCGAGGATCATCGCCGTGTTGAGCGCCGCGCCGACGAGCCAGAATTTCGTGTCGGCGACCTTGCCCGCCGGCTTGGCGGCGAGCTCCTGCGCCTGACTCGCGCTCGACGCGGCGAGCACGAACACCAGCACCCCGCAGAACCACCGTACGCGCGCCATGCCCTGCGAGAGGCAAGGCAGGTACCGACGCGTCGGCGCGCCGGCAGGCACGCAGCGCCGAGGAAATTCATCGAATCGCGTGGACCGCCACCTGGCGCGTCAGGCCCGCAGCGGACAATAGGCGCGCCCCAGGCAGACTTCAGCCCCCCGTGGACGACCACACCAGCAGTGCGAGGTGACCCGCCTGCACGAACCCGTGGTTCGTCGGCTCGACGCCCACGCGGCCAACCGCCGGGTTCTCCAGATGCGCAACCATCGTCAAACCATCCGGTCGAAAGACGTCGATCGCCAGTCCCGCCGGCAACGCCTCGTCTGCCCAGGTGGCGACGAGCAGACGCTCGCCGGGATCGAACGCGATCGTCGGCCGGCTCGCCGTGACGAGGCGCCCGACGACGGCTGCGCGGGCGATGTCGATGGCGACGATCTCGCGGTAGTACGCAAGAAACAGGTACTGCCCGCTCGGATCGCCCTCGATGTACGCGGGCGTCACGATGCGGCCCGAGACTTTGAACGGCGCGATCCGGTGCGTCGCGGCGTCGATCGCGTACAGGCCGTCCTTCCCGCCCAGTGAGAGGAACACGCGACCGCCGGCGGCCTCGAGCTCCGTGCCGTACCAGCCGGGAAGAGGAATCGGATCGCCGCGGCGGTTCGACCTGGCGTCGAACACGAGCAGGCGCGGATCGCGCGTCGCGACATACACCTCCTGCCGCGTCGGCTCGTACACCAGGTCGCGCGCGAGGATGTTGCCCACGAGCAGGACGTCTCCGCCGTGCTCGAGATCGACGTAGCCCACCTCGTCCGGAGTGGCGTAGAAGACGCGCCCGAGCTCGGGCGCGATCTCGATCTTGAGGATGTTCTTCTTCGTGAGCGGCCCCTTGAGGCGGGGGTCGGGCTCCGACAGGTCCATCCAGTAGAGGCCGCGGTTGTTCGCGGCGTAGACCTTCTTCTCCCGGGGATCGAACGCGAACGTCCGGAGCTGCCCGCCATCGACACCGGACGGCAGCGTCGCGACGAGCCGGTAGGGCGGCCCGGCCGGCTGCGGGCGCGGGCTGGGGGGCGCCACGGCCGCGCCGACCGCCTCGATCGCCGCGACCACCCACGCCAGTCGGGACAGCGACATGTCGGGATCCGGCCTCCATTCTATCGCGCGGCGGGTTGGCTGATGTACTGTAAAGAAGTATACTGCTTGGCATTATGTTCAGCCGCGAGCTCAAGAAAGGCAGCACGGACATGCTGGTGCTGTCGCTCCTCGAGGGCCGTCCGCGCCACGGCTACGAGATCGGCAAGCAGATCGAGCGCAGCTCGCGCGGGCGGCTCCGGTTCCGGATCGGCTCGCTCTATCCCATCCTGTGCCGCCTGGAAGACAAGGGCCTGATCACCGGGCGCTGGATCGAGCGGCCGGGCGAGCGCCGGCGCCGCTACTACCGGCTCACGCCCGCGGGCCGCCGCGCGCTCGCGCACGAGCGGACGCTCTGGAAGCAGTTCGTCGCGACGGTCAGTCAGATTGCCGGAGTGAGCGATGCCTGATTGGGCCACTTACGTCCGCCGCCATCTGCGGCTGACGGGCCTCCGCCGCGAGCGCGAGGCCGAGATCGTCGAGGACCTCGCGCGCCAGTTCGAGGACGCGTACCGCGACGCGCGCCAGGCCGGCGCGACCGAGCTCGACGCCGAGCGCCGCGCCGCGCAGCACGTCTCCGACTGGGACGCCCTCGCCCGCCAGCTCTCGGCATCGCCACGGCAGCGCCAGCCGACCCTCGATCGCTGGACCGAGCGCGCCGACGATCGCCACCTCGACGGCCGCCGCGGCTTCACGCTCGGCGCCCAGCTCCGCCAGGACCTGGCCTACGGCGTGCGCGCCCTGCGTCAGCACGCCGGACTCACGGCGGTGGCCGTGCTCTCGCTCGCCCTCGGCATCGGCGCGAACACCGCGATCTTCAGCGTCATCAACGCGCTGGTCCTCCGCGTTCTGCCCGTGCGCGATCCGCAGCAGCTCGTCGTCGTGTCCGATCCCTCGTCTGCCGGGATGATGAGCGGCGTCGAATCGGGCGAGCGCTCGCTGTTCAGCTTTCACGAATTCGAGGAACTGCGCGATCACAACGACGTGCTCTCGAACACGCTCGCGTTCAACAGCGCCGCGATCGTCGCCCCGGTGGCGGTTGGCGACGGACAGGACGCTCGCGACGCCTCGGTGCTCGTCGCGAGCGGGACGTACTTCGAGACGCTCGGCGTGGCGCCGAGACTCGGCCGGCCGTTCGGTCCGGACGTCGATCGGACGCACCTCGATCACCCCGAAGCGATCGTGAGCGATGCGTTCTGGCGCACGCGCCTGGCGAGCGACCCGCAGGCTCTGGGTCGGACGATTCGGGTGCGGCAGACGACGTTCACGATCGTCGGCGTGCTTCCGTCCTCCTTCACGGGCCTCGTCGTCGGCGATGCACCCGACGTGTGGGTGCCGGTCACGATGCAGGAGGCCGTGCTGCCCGGCGAGGACATGCTCGCGCAGCCGCCGGGCGTCGCCAGACGATTCATGTTTCTGCACGTCGTCGGCCGGCTGCGGCCCGGCGTCACGCTCGCGCAGGCCAACGCCTCGCTGAACGCGAGTTTCCAGCGGGACCTGGAGGCGGAGGCCGCGCTCATCGCGGATCCGGAGCGGCGGCGCGACCTGACCGACATGCACCTCGTCGTCCGGGACGCGAGCCACGGATTGTCGCCCTTGCGCGGCGAGTACGCGCAGCCGCTCGTCGTGCTGCTGGCGCTGGTTGGTCTGCTGCTGCTCCTGGCCTGCGCGAACGTCGCGAACCTGCTGCTCTCTCGAGCCGCCGCCCGCGAGCGCGAGCTCTCCGTGCGTGTCGCACTCGGGGCGAGCCGCTCGAGGCTCGTGCGTCAGTTGCTGACGGAGAGCCTGCTGCTCGCCGGCTGCGGCGCGACGCTCGGCCTCGGAATCGCCGAGCTCGGCACGCGCCTGCTGCTGCGCTCGGTATCGGACACCGGCACGCCGGTGCCCCTCGGCGTGCATTTCGACGTGCCGGTTCTCGCGTTCACCACGATCGTCGCGCTCGTGACGGGCATCTTCTGCGGCCTGGCACCCGCGTTGCGCGCGACGGATCTCGAGCTCGTCGCGGTGCTTCGCGGCACCTCACGCACCATCGCCGGATCCACGCGCCGCCCGGGCCGATGGCCCTTGGGCCGCCTGCTCGCGGGCGCGCAGGTGGCGATTTCGCTTCTCCTGCTCGTCACCGCCGGACTGTTCATCGGCAGCCTCCAGCGGCTCGGCGCCGTGCCACTCGGCTACGACCCCGATCATCTGGCGATGTTCCGCGTGCGACCGATCGCGAACGCGTACCCGGCCGGAGCGATCGACGCGCTCCACCGGAGCCTGCTGGCCCGCCTCGGCACGATGCCAGGCGTGACCGCGGTGTCGCTGACGGAGATGGGCCTCTTCTACGGCGGCGACTCCGGCGACGACGTCTCGTTCCCCGGCTACACGCCGGCGCCGGGTCAGGAGATGAACGCGCGATTCGATCTCGTCGGGCCCCGGTACTTTTCGATGCTGGGCATCCCGATCCGTGTGGGGCCGGACGTGGAGCCGCAGGACGCGGGCGCGCGCGTGTGCTGGCTGAACGAGACGATGGCGCGGTACTTCTTCAAGGACGCGAGCCCGATCGGCCGCCACATGATCGTGCACTACTCGTTCGGCGATGCGGAGTACGAGATCCGCGGGGTCGTGGCCGATTTCCGTTCGCGATCGCTTCGCAGCGACATGGCGCGCCGCTTCTATCTGCCGTATTTCGGTTCCGTCACGAAGGCCACGCAAGCGGTCTATCAGGTGCGGACCGCCGGCGATGCCGCGAGCGTCCTGCCCGCGATTCGCAGCCTCGTGCGAGAGGCGGACGCGCGCCTCGACCCGCCGGTCTTTCACACCGTCCGGGAGCTCATCGACCGCGGCCTCGTTCGCGATCGCCTGACGGCCAGCTTGTCGAGCCTGTTCGGCGCGCTCGCCCTGGCGCTCGCGTCTCTCGGGCTCTACGGCGTGCTCTCGTACGGTGTCTCACGCCGCGTCGGCGAAATCGGCGTCCGTATGGCCTTTGGCGCCGAGCGCGCCAGCATTCTCGCGCTCGTGCTGCGCGAGGCGATCGCCCTCACGCTCGCGGGCGCCATCGTCGGCATCGTGGGCGCGCTCGCGGCCACGCGCCTCCTCGGCGCGCTGCTCTACGGTCTGACTGCGCGCGATCCCACCACGATCGCGGCCGCTACGCTCGTGCTCCTGGTCGTCGCCATCCTCGCCGCGGTCGTACCTGCGTGGCGGGCAGCCAGGACCGACCCGCTGGTCGCCCTCCGCAGCGAGTAGACGCGCTCACGCCGCGACCGGCGGCGGGACCACGTGCGGCCATTGCCGCACGTTGAGCGCCAGCACCAGCAGCAGCACGCCGGAGATAATCGCGTAAACACCCAGCACGCCGGTGAGCGCGCCGAGCCCGGGCCGCAACGCGAAGACGACGCCAAAGACGATGGATGCGACGCCGCTCAGCGCTAGCAGCCACTCGCCCAACACCATCGTCCCCTCAGCGACACGCCGGAGGCGCAGAACGCCGACGAGCTCGAGCACACCCGTGGCCAGGGCCCACAGCACGATCAGCTGGACAAACCAGAGCTCGGTTGCCGGCGGGTAGAGGAACGTGAATGCACCCACCGCCATGCCGACGATCCCCTCGAGAAAAATCGGCAGCCATCCGACCGCGAGCCCCGCGCCCACGGTGAACAGTCCGTCGGCGAGCGCGAAGACGCCGAAGAGCGAGACCAGGAGCCCCAGGGCCTCCACACGCCCGACGAAAAGCCATACACCCAACGCCACCGCGACCGCACCGCGGCCGGCGACAATCCACCATCGACGGATGAGTTCGTCGAACATATCTCACCCCCTCGCATGAAGGAGCAAGACGCGGACCAAGGCCGATCGGCGTCAGGGGGATGGCAGAACCGCGGTGAACGGCGGGGCGCCGGCCCGACTGTCGATTCTCACTCAGCCGGAGGGCGAAACTTCGCGGTCCGGGAGCGCACCCGCCGCCAGGCTTCCCAGACGTTGCCGACGAGCACGCCGGCCAGCAGGTAGTGCGCCGCGCCGAGCAGCTCGAACACGGCGAAGCTGGACGTCGCGACGATCACCGCGCAGATGATCTGATCGGCGTATTTCACAGGCGACGTCGGCGGATCCGTCAGGATGAAAAACGCAAAGAACAGCACAGCCTGCAGGTCGGGCGGCCGGAAGATTTCAGCCACGCGCCGCGGCTCGCCGGCGAACGCCGCGATCGTGAAGAGCAGGTAGTAGCTGCCGAGAAAGGCCACCACGAGGGGCAGCTTGTTGACGCGATCGGTGATGAACACCCCTGTCACGAAGAGCAGGATCAGCGCGATCGGTGTGACGTCGCCGAGCGCGCCCCACCAGCTTTGCCCCGTGTCGAACAGGTAGAACGTGAGGACGATACCAAGCGCGGCTGGATTGAAGACGTTCGCGGAAAACGTGCGGACGAGGTACTTGCTGACGATCGCGATCGCCGATGTGATGGCCGGCACGTACCAGGGTTCCGCCGGGCTCAGCACCATCGCGACGATGAGGCCGGTGAGAAGCGCGCCGCTCGGAAAGATCCATGCGCGCTCGCGCCAGCGCAGGATCGGCGCGTCGATCGCCATCGCCACCACCGCCGCCGCCACGAGACCGCCGCCGACGCGAGCCGCGCCCTCGCCGGGCACTGCGACGACGAGCAGCGCCCCGAGGACGATGAGCAGCAGGCCTTTAGGCGTGCGGAAGAATCGCTGCAGCGCTGCCCCCGGCTGGGGCCGGCGCATCGCCGCGGTGGATGTCACGACTCATGCCTCGCGTCGCAAACCGCTCGAGGGTCGGCGACAAGATCACTCCATCCACGCCATGACGCTCGAGCAATCGGACGCCCTCGTGCGGTCCGAGCACGAAGGCGGCCGTGCCGAGCGCGTCAGCCGCGAGCGCCGTCGGCGCAATCACGGTGACGCTCGCGGCCTCGCTCGCCGTGGTCCTCGAGCGTGGATCGAGGATGTGATGGTCGCTCGTGCCGGCCACACGCCGCGCGTAGTCGCCCGACGTGCACACCGCCAGATCGGACACGCGCAGCGTGTCGATCAGCCTGGACTCGTCGCGCGGATCGCGGATGCCGACCGCCCACGGCTCGCCGCTCGGGCCGCACCCGCCAAGATACAGGTCGCCCCCGGCGTCGACCGCAAAATCGACGAACGGCTGCAGCTCGCGCGCGGCCATGTCGATCGCCAGCCCCTTCGCCACGGCGCCGAGGTCCAGCACGAGCGGACGACGAAGCGTGATTGTCCGCGCGTTCGGATCTACGTGCACGTCGCGAAAGCTCACGTCGTCAGCTCGTTCCATGTCCGTGCAAACGGCGCGACCGCTGCGATACTCGCGATTGAACCCGCGCGCTTCGAGATCGAGGCCCACCGTGGGATCGAACGCGCCGCCGGTGTCTTCGGCCACGGCGATGGCGAAGCGCACGGCCTCGAACAGCATCGGGCTTGCCTCGACCGGCACGCCGATGCGCGCGCTCAGCTGGCGCACTTCACTCGCCTCGTCGAAGCGGTTGCAGGAGGCTTCGACGCGCTGGAACCAGGCGACGGCGCGCTCGACGCCGGCGCGCGGATCGAGCGCATCCCCGCCGGACGTGTCGTGCCCGACGACCTGAAACGAGACGACTGTCCCCATGAGAGACAGCGCATGCACGTACACGTCGGTCATTTCGCCTTGCCGAGGGCCTCGACCACCGCGTAGTAGAACGCGTTCGTGCTTTGCGTCGCGCCCGACACGTAGTCGACTTCGGGGCTCTGGCGCGCGACGACCTGCCCTTGCAGGTGAGCGATCCACGAGCACGAGTACCGCGTCAGACACTGCGTGATCGTGGCCGAGGTGATGCGGCCGTCCTCGATGACAACGGTGGCCTGGATGTCGCCGTGGCGGCTCGTGCCCCAGCCGTAGTACGTGCCGTCCTTGTACATGCCCGGCGGCAAGCGGAGCGTTGGCGACGGCGTGGGTGTGGCGGCGGGCGTGGGTGTGGTGGCGGTGGACGTGGGTGTGGCGGTGGACGCGGGTGTGACGGTGGACGCGGGTGTCGCGGTGGGCGTGGCCTCGGCGGCTGCAGGAGTTGTCGGTGCCGCCGGCGCCGACACGACGTCGGTCGTCGCGACGGGCGATGGCGTGACCTTCGCGCGTCGAGACGAAGCGACTTTCGGCTTGGACGCCGTCAGCGGCGCGGTCGTCGCGCCGCTCGCAACCGGCGAGGCCGGCGTCGCGACAGGCGACGCCGCTGGCGCCGGCAACGCGGCGACCACGGTGCCTGCAACAGGCGCTGCCGGCAGGACCGCCCGCGGGCGGTCAGCGGCCGCCGCCAGGCGCTCGGCCGCCTGGCGCGTTCGTGCGTAGCCCGCCGTATAGACGACCACGACGGCCGCGGAGCTCAGTGCGACAAGATTGTGGGTCAGGCGGGCGCGCGCCGGGGCCATCCGGCCAATTATAAATGCGCCCTGCTGGGTGCTCGGTGCTGGGTGCTAGGTGCTGCGTGCTGGGTGCTATGTCATCTTCATGGTTAAATCCCTGGACACGTCGTCAGACGCAGGGGAAAGACATGCGATTGCTCAGCGCGGCGGCCGCGATCTTCATCGCCTCCATCGCTTTCGGCTCGGCCCAGGCGCCCGCCTTCAACGAGCACCTGGTCGAGGCCTTCACCTACCGCAATATCGGCCCGTTCCGCATGGAGGCGCGGATCGCGGACATCGCCGTGCCGGCGTCGCCCGCGAAGGACCACCTCTATACGTTCTACGTCGCGCCGTGGATCGGCGGCCTCTGGAAGACGACCAATAACGGCACGACGTTCGAGCCGCTCTTCGACGCGCAGGCGACGCAGTCGATCGGCGACGTGACGGTCGCGCCCTCGAATCCGAACATCGTCTGGGTCGGCACGGGCGACGGCTTCACGTCGCGCAGCTCGTACGCCGGCGACGGCGTGTACAAGTCCACCGACGCCGGCCGCACGTGGAAGAACATGGGCCTCCACGACTCGCAGCACATCGCGCGCATCGTCATCCACCCGACCGATCCGAACACCGTGTACGTCGCCGTGATGGGCCATCTGTACTCGACCAACCCGGAACGCGGCGTGTTCAAGACGACGAACGGCGGCGAGACGTGGGAGAAAGTCCTGTATGTCGACGAGAAGATCGGCGTCGTCGATCTGGTGATGAACACGAAAGATCCGTCGACGCTCTACGCGGCGGCCTACGACAAGACACGCCTGCCGTGGCAAATGGTCAACGGCGGCCCGGGCAGCGGCGTTTACAAGACAACCGACGGCGGGCGCACGTGGACGCGGCTCGCCGGCGGCCTGCCGACGGGGCGCATCGGCCGGATCGGCCTCGACATCTACCCGAAGAACCCCGACGTTCTGTACGCCGTGATTGAAAACGCGAACCCGCGCGCGGGCGGCGTCGGACGATCCGTGGCCGGCGTGTCGGCGCCCGCGCCCGCACGGCCCGGCGTGACAGCCACCATCGGCGGCGAGATCTACCGCACGGAAAACGGCGGGCAGTCCTGGGTGAAGACGAATCCAGACGACGTGAATGTGAGCCCGAAGGGCCCGTACTACTTCAGCCAGATCCGCGTCGATCCGAACAACGACCAGAAAATCTACGTCACGAGCGAGAACCTCGAGGGCTCGACCGACGGCGGCCGGACGTGGCTCGGGCGGCTGTTCCCGCGGATGTTCGGCGACGTGCGCACGCTGTGGATCGATCCGGAGAACTCGGACCGGATGATCCTCGGCAGCGACGGCGGCATCGCGATCACCTACGACGGCGGCCGCACGAGCGACCACTACGCGAACATCCCGCTCGGCTCGGCTTACACGGTGAGCGTGGACATGGAGGATCCGTACAACGTCTACACGGGCCTGCAGGACCACGAGAACTGGCGCGGGCCGTCGAACGGTCCGATGGGACGCATCGCGAACGACGACTGGGCCGCCGTGGGCGACGGCGACGGCATGGCGACCGTGCCCGATCCGGCCGATAGCCGCTGGCTCTACACGACGCGCGAGTACGGCGGTCATGAGCGGCTCGATCAGAAGCTCGGGTACCGGAAGAACATCCAGCCGCAGGCCGCGCCGGGCGCCCCGCCGTACCGGTTCCTCTGGGAGACGCCTGTCGCGATCTCGCCGCACAACAGCCAGACGATCTATGCCGGCGCGCAGATGCTCCTGCGATCGAGCGATCGCGGCGACCACTGGACGGAGATCAGCCCCGACCTCAGCACGAACGACGCCGCGAAAATCCTGCCCGAGTCGGAGGGCGGCATCCCGGGCGGCATTCCGTGGTTCGCGATCTCGAGCATCTCGGAGTCGCCGATCACCGCGGGCCTGATCTGGGCGGGCACGAGCGACGGCAACGTGCAGGTCACGCGCGACAACGGCGCGACGTGGACGAACGTCACGGCGAAGATCGCGGCGCGCGGCGCGCGGGCCGATGCCTACGTCAGCCGCGTTCAGGCCTCGTCGCACGCCGCGGGGCGCGCGTTCGTCGCCAAGCACGGCTACAAGTTCGACGACTTCCATCCTTACTTGTACCGGACCGACGACTTCGGCGCGACGTGGACGTCCATCGCCGGCAACCTGCCCGACCAGCCCATCAACGTGGTCGCCGAAGATCGCAAGAATCCGCACCTGCTGTTCGTCGGCAACGACACGGGGGTGTTCGTGTCGATCGACGACGGGGCGCGGTGGGTGAAGATGAACAACAACATGCCCAATGTGCCCGTGCACGACCTCGTGGTGCATCCGCGTGAGAACGACCTGGTGCTCGGTTCGTACGGCCGCGGGATCTGGATCACGAACATCGGCCCGCTCCAAGAACTGAACGACGCCGTGCTCGCCGAGGACGTGCACCTGTTCGCGATCAAGCCGGCGGTCGAGCGCATCACGTGGTCGTTCGGCGCCAACGACTACCTCTTCGGCCAGCGGCATCTGCAGGCGCCGAACGAGCCGAACGGCATGGTGATTCGCTACTACGTGAAGACCGCGACCACGGCGCGGGCGGCGGTGGTCGTGACCAGCGCCGCGGGACAGGAGGTCGCGCGGCTCGCGGGCGGCGGCGCCGCCGGCATCAACACCGTGGTGTGGAACCTGCGCGCTGGCGGCGCGGGCCCCGGCCGCGGCGCAGGGGCGGGGCGCGGCAACCTCCTCGATCAGTGGGCGCCGTTGGGCGAGTACACGGTCACCTTGGACCTCGGCGGCCGGACGTTCACGACGAAGGGCCGTATCGCAAAGACGCAGGGGTGGGGGCTCGGCGCGGTGCCCCAGGTCATCCGATAGCCACGATTTTGGAGGCTTTTGGCGGCCGTTTTGGGGCCAAGAATCACGATTCTGACAACGCCGGCCGGGGCGCCGTCGTATCCATGGAGCGGGGCAATTGGCGTCTGGCATGCATACCCCCGGAGAGCCTCCAACGCGGCGGATTCGGGTGTATATTGGCCGAATTCATACATCGGCCAGGGGTCGCTAACTTCAAGTCAGGACGGATGATGGGCGCGAAGTGGGCGTGTGTGATGGCGGTGGGGTTGGCTGTGGCGGTGACGGCCAGAGCCGCGGCGGATCGTGCGCCGCAGGCCCCGCAGACAACGAGCGGCAAAACGCAGGCGGCCACGGCCGCCGCGCCCGCCATGGATCCCGACACGCTGGTCCAGTCGGTGTGCGTTGACTGCCACTACGACCAGAACAAGAACAACACCGGCGGCCTCGAGTTCGAGACGTTCAAGATCGCGGACGTCGCGAAGTATCCGGAGGTCGGCGAGCGCATGGTGCGGAGGCTGCGCGCGGGGATGATGCCGCCGCCGCCGACGCCGCTGCCGGACCTCGCCAGCTACAACGGGCTCATCAACGCGCTCGAGACGCGGCTCGACGCCGCGGCGGCTGCCAAGCCGAACCCCGGCGGCCGGACGTTCCAGCGGCTCAACCGCACGGAGTACGCGAGCGCCATCAAGGACCTGCTCGCGCTCGACGTGAATTCCGGCGACTGGCTGCCGCTCGACTCGATGAGCGCGAACTTCGACAACATCGCCGACGAGCAGATGATCTCGGCGACGCTCATCGAGGCGTACCTGAACGCGGCGGCGGAAATCAGCCGCATGGCCGTGGGCGATCGGACCGCGCCGTCGGTCGACCGCACCTACACGGCGTCCACCTACGAGTCGCAGCACCCCTGGGACCACCTCGACGGCGCGCCGTACGGCACGCGCGGCGGGATGGTCGTCACGCATGTCTTCCCCGCCGACGGCGAGTACGTGTTCGTGCCCGAGTTCATCGGCGGCAACAACTCGCGCTTCGAGGACCTCGACATCTCGATCGACGGCGAGCGCGTCGCGCTCGTCCGCTACGAGACGCAGCCGTCGGGCAGCGCCGACGGACGCGGCGGCATCCCGATGCCGACCGATCCCGTGAAGGTGCGCGCCGGCGAGCATGTCGTCTCCGCCGCGTTCGTGCGCCGCTCGGAGGGGCCGTACGAAGATCTGATCCGGCCGCACGACTGGTCGTTCGCGGGCGGCGGGTCGGGCGGCACGGGCATCACGACGCTGCCCCATCTGCGCCAGCTCTCCATCCGCGGGCCGAAGAACATCACCGGCGTCTCCGACAATCCCAGCCGCCAGAAGATCTTCACCTGCCGGCCGACCACCCAGGCCGACGAGCGCACGTGCGCGCGCTCGATCGTGACGAAGCTGGGCACGACGGCGTACCGGCGCCCGATCAACCCGGCCGAGACCGACGCGCTGATGAAGTTCTACGACTCGGGCGCCGCCAAGGGCGGGTTCGAGAACGGCGTGCGGACGTCGCTCGAAGCGCTGCTCGCCAGCCCGCGCTTCATCTTCCGCCTCGAGGATCAGCCGGCGAACGTGCACCCGGGCGACGTGTTCAAGATCAGCGACTACGACCTCGCGTCGCGACTGTCGTTCTTCCTGTGGGGCACGCCGCCCGATCAGGAGCTGCTGACGCTCGCCGGCAAGGGTCAGCTGTCTGTGCCGGCCACGCTCGAGCAGCAGGCGAAGCGCATGCTCGCCGATCCGCGGTCGGCCGCGCTCGGCACCCGGTTCGCCGCGCAGTGGCTGCGGCTCCAGGATCTGGACAAGAACCATCCCGACCCGAACTACTACCCGAACTTCACCGACGAGCTCGCCCAGGACATGAAGACGGAGACCATCACCTTCTTCAACGAGCTCGTGCGCCAGGACAAGAGCGCGCTCGACCTCTACCGGGCCGACTACAGCTACATGAACGAGGACCTGGCGCGGCACTACGGGATCGCGGGCATCGCCGGCGAGGAATTCCGCAAGGTCAGCTATCCGGACAGCACGCGCCGCGGCCTGCTCGGTCAGGGCTCGGTCCTGGTGCAGACGTCGCTCGCCAACCGGACGTCGCCGGTGCTGCGGGGCAAGTGGGTGATGGAGGTGCTGCTCGGCACGCCGCCCCCGCCGCCGCCGGCCAACGTGCCGCCGCTCGACAGCACGTCGGAGTCGAAGAACGGCCGGACGCTGACGACCCGGGAGCGCATGGAGATGCACCGGGCGAACCCGACCTGCGCCTCCTGCCACCGGTTCATGGACCCGATTGGGCTTGCGCTCGATAACTTCGATGTGACCGGCAAGTGGCGCCTGCACGAGAACGGCAGCCCGCTCGACACGCACGGGACGTTCTACGACGGGTCGCCCGTGTCGTCGCCGGCCGAGCTCTCGGCGCTCCTCCTGAAGCGCCCGGCGCCGCTCGTGCGGACGCTGACGGAAAATCTCATGGCGTTCGCGTTGGGCCGGCGCGTCGAGTACTTCGATCAGCCGACCGTCCGCGCGATTGCCGCGGCCGCGGAAAAGAACGACTACCACATGTCTTCGTTCATCCTGGGCGTCGTCAAGAGCGACGCATTTCGCATGAAGCGCGCGGAACCCGTCACGGCACCCGCCGGGAAGTCCGCAGGCGGCCAAGACCGCCACAACTGAGCTGAGGAGATCACGCCGATGCCGTTCCTGACTGGCACTCATATTCCTCGTCGCACCTTCCTGCAGGGGATGGGCGTCACCGTGGCGCTGCCGTTCCTCGACGCCATGGTGCCCGCCGGACTGGGCCGCAGCACGAAGGCCGAGCCGTCCGCGACCCGCCTCGTGTGCATCGAGGAGGTGCACGGCCAGGCCGGCTGCACCAAGATCGGCGAGGCGAAGTTCCTCTTCGCGCCGGAGACGACCGGGCGGGACTTCAAGCTGGTGCCCGACAACCCGTTCAGCACCGTCGACGCGTACCGCGAGTACATGACGATGGTCAGCAACACCGACGTGCGCATGGCGGAGGCGTTCACGGCGCCGGAGATCGGCGGCGACCACTTCCGCTCGAGCGCGGTGTTCCTGACGCAGTCGCACCCGAAGCAGACGCAGGGCTCCGACATCTGGGCCGGCACGTCGCTCGACCAGATGTACGCGAAGCGGTTCGGTCAGACGACGCCGATGCCGTCGATGCAGTTCTGCATCGAGAACCTCGACCAGGCGGGCGGCTGCACCTACAACTACTCGTGCGCCTACACGGACTCGATCAGCTGGGCGTCGCCGAACGAGCCGCTGCCGATGATCCGCGATCCGCGCGTGGCGTTCGACATGCTGTTCGGCGCGGGCGGCACGCCCGAGGCGCGCGCCGCGCGGCTGCAGACGCGCCGCGGCATCCTCGACTGGATCAACGCCGAGGTGAAGAGCATCAGCACCGGGCTCGGCCCGACCGACCGCGCGCGCCTGGACCGGTACCTCACGGACATCCAGGAGCTCGAGCGGCGCATCAAGATGATCGAGGCGCGCAACACGAGCGGCGAATCGCGCGAGCTGCCCGACGCGCCGGCGGGCGTGCCCGACTCCTTCTCCGAGCACATGCGGCTGATGTTCGACCTGCAGGTGCTGGCGCTCCAGGCCGACATGACGCGCGTCATCGCGTTCAAGACCGGCCGCGACGCGCAGAACCGCGTGTTCCCGGAGAGCGGCTCGAGTCAGCCGTTCCACCCGGCGTCGCACCACGGCGATACCGAGCCGCGCATCATGGAGTTCAACAAGATCTGCCATTACCGCGTCAGCCAGATGGCGTACTTCCTCGACAAGATGAAGAACACCATGGACGGCGAGCAGTCGCTGCTCGACAAGACGATGATCATCTGGGGCTCGCCGATGGCCAACTCGAACGTCCACAACCATCGCCGCTGCCCGCTCGTGCTGTTCGGCCACGCCAACGGCCAGCTGAAGGGCGGCGTGCACCTCAAGGCGGCCGACGACACGCCGATGGCGAACGTGATGCTCACGCTGATGCACCGGCTGGGCATGGACGACATCAAGACGTTCGGCGACAGCACGGGCGAGTTCTCACTCGCCTAATCACGGAGAGGCGTATGACGAAGGTTCGCCGGGTCGGTCTGTATCTTCTCAGCGCGTGGGTCGTGGCGGTCGCGGGGACGTCCGCGCAGGGCCCCGTCGCGTCGCCGGTGGCGGACGCCGCGAGCCATGGCGATCTCAACGCCGTGCGCGCGCTGCTGAAGCAGGGCGCCGACGTCAACACGCCGCGTCCGGACGGCATGACGGCGCTCCACTGGGCCGCCGAGCGCGGCGACGCCGCGATGGCCGAGATGCTGCTCTACGCCGGCGCGAACGTCACGGCCGGCACGCGCATCGGTCAGTACACGCCGCTCCACCTCGCCAGCCGGAACGGCAGCACCGCGGTCATCCGCGCGTTGCTCGCCGCCGGGGCGAGCCCGGACGTGCGCACATCGACGAGCGGCGTGACGCCGCTGCACCTGGCCGCGGAATCGGGCAGCGTCGGCGCCGTGACCGCGCTCATCGAGAAAGGCGCGGACGTGAACGCGAAGGAATCCGAGTGGGATCAGACGCCGCTCATCTTCGCGACCGAGTCGAACCGCACCGACGTCATCAAGGTGCTGATCCAGCACGGCGCGAAAGTCGACGCGCGAACGAAGTCCGTCGACCTTCAGAAACAGAGCGCCGCCGATCGGCAGGCGGCCGCCCTCCAGCGCCAGATCCTCGCGGCGTCGGTGCCGAAGGGCCAGACGCCCACGCCGACGCAGATGCAGACGGCGATCGAGGCGATGCGTGAGTTCTACACGACCGGCAAGGCGCCCGAGCCCACGGCGGCGGCGGGCGCGGGCGCCGGCGGCGGCCGAGGCGGCCGTGGCGCCGGCGGAGCGGGCGCGGCCCCGACCGCCGCGCCGGTGATGGACCCGAATACGCTGGGCTCGGCCGGGCTCGATCAGACGCCGGCCGCGGGCCAGGGCGGCGCCCAGGCCGCAATCGACCGGCTCAATCAGGACGGGCCGGCGCCGCAGATCTCCGCGAAGGGCGGATTGACGGCGCTGCACCACGCCGTGCGTCAGGGCTATGTCGAGTCCACGCGCGTGCTGCTCGACGCCGGCGCGGACGTCAACGAGAAGACGGGCGACGGCCACACGCCGCTCCTCGTCGCGCTCATCAACGGCCAGTTCGACGTCGCGATGGAGCTCATCAACCGCGGCGCCGACGTGAACATCGCCTCCGACAGCCACGGTGTGACGCCGCTCTGGGCGGCCGTCAACGCGATGTGGCAGCCGCGCACGCGCTTCCCGCAGCCGCAGGAGATGGAGCGGCAGCAGGCGACCTACCTCGACGTCATGAAGGCGCTGCTCGATAAGGGCGCGGACGTCAACGCGCGCATCCGCGTGCATCCCTGGTACATGGTCTACACCGACTGCGGCAACGCGAACTGCGGTCTGACGAACGCCGCGGGCTCCACGGCGTTCTGGCGCGCGGCGTACGCGACCGACGTCGACGCGATGCGCCTGCTCGTGAAGTACGGCGCCGACCCGAACATCCCGACGCTCAATGCCGCACGCGGCGGCGGGCGCGGATTCGGCGGCGGTGCGGGTGGACGCGGCGGCGGTGGTGGCGGCGCAGCGGCAGCTGGACGCGGCGGCGGCGCAGGCGGCCGTGGCGCGGGCCCGGTGACCGACGGCGCGGTGCCGCCCGATCAGGCGCCGCTCCCGGCCGGCGGCGATCAGTCCGGTCTGCCTCCGGTGCCGGCGGGCGGCCCGGGCACGTGGCCGATCGACGCGGCGTCGGGCTCCGAGTACGGCGAGGGCTTCGCGGGCAACGCGCACCGGCACGCGCCGGACGCGTGGGTCGCCGCGGTCAAGTATCTCGTCGAGGAGCTGGGCGCGGACGTCAACGCGCGCGACGCGCAGGGCTACACGCCGCTCCACAACGCGGCGGCGCGCGGCGACAACGATCTCATCAAGTACCTGGTGTCCAAGGGCGCCGACGTCAAGGCCGTCAGCCGCCGCGGTCAGACGACGGCCGACATGGCGAACGGGCCGGTCTCACGCATCTCGCCGTACCCGGACACGATTGCGCTGCTCGAGAGCCTGGGATCGAAGAACAACCATCGGTGCCAGTCGTGCGTGCCGTAGCGGGCGCTGGCGCTCGTCAAGTTGGAAGTTAGAAGCCTCATCCCTTGACGCGATACGTCCCGTCGTCCATCCGCTCCCGGTGCGCCGTGTGGCACTGGCCGCAGAGCCCGTTCAGCGTCGTCGCGGCCGCCTTCGCGTCGTCCCACTTGCCGGCGGTGGCGGCCATGCCGATGGTGTCGGTGAGCTTCTGCGCCTCGGTGGCCCAGCCGATGGCGTCGGCCGTGTTGCGCTTCGTGAAGAACGTCTGCACCTCGCCGAAGTAGCCCTTCAGTTCCTTCGCCTTTTCCAGCGCCGTGTTCGTCGTGGAGGAATCGAGGCTCTGGCGCAGCGCCGTGAAGCCGGGGCTCACCTGCTTCATCAGCTTGTCGAGCGCCTCCTCTTCGGGCGTGGGCGGCACGATCGGCTTCTTCGCGAGATCGGTGTTGGCGGCGTTGATGACCGCCGTCGCGAAGACGGCCGGCTGGCCCTTGTACTTCTCGATGACGTCAGGCGGCAGATCGAGGGTGTAGCCCCGCAACCGCCGCGCGACTTCCGCCGGGTCGAAGCGCACGGCCTCGCCCACGACGGTGACGTACGCGTTCGTCTCCGGCGCCGTCTGGAGGTTGGGTGCGATCACGAGCAGGTCTTTCTGCATCGGCGTCTTCCCCTGGACCACCGTGAACGTCGTGCGCGTGAGGGTCTGTTCGACCGTGCCCAGGAGCGACACCTGCTGACCGACGTACAGCTCGGGATGCGAGACCAGCGAGCTGGCGGTCGTCGGCACGATGGGCGGCCCGGCCGCGCCGCCGCCCCCGCCGCGCTGGGCGCGCGCGACAACGGACGCAACCAGCACGCACGCCGCGACGCCGAGGACGACGCCGACTCCCCGATTGGTGGTTCGTGAACTCGACATGGTCAACCTCCGGAATGCGCTACTTGCCGGTCGCCTTGAGCGTCAGCGCGATCTTCCGCACGTCATCGGCCGTCCCGCTCTGATACGTGACCTCCGCAATGCAGTACTTGCCGGCCGCGCCCGGAATCGCCCGATAGACGTCCGGCGTCCCGGTGACGGATTTCCCCTGCATCTCGAACTCGGTCGCGGAGTCCTTCGTGACTTTGCTTTCCTTGTACACGGTCTGGGCGGTCTTCTTGAGCTCGTCGAACGAATCGATCATCTTGGGAGAGCTGACCACGATCGTGAGGCTCTTGTCGGCGGAGTTGGCCGTGCTTGGCAGCGAGCCGGCGATCCAGCTGGCCGGCACCGTAGCCTGGCACGCGCCGTCGGACGACTTCACCACCTTGCCGGCTTGCGCGGCCACGACCGCGGCCGCCACCACAACTAACCCTGCCATCCAAGCTGTCCGTCTCATCCCGATGTGTCCTCTTGCGGGCAATTGTAGAGCAGAACCCTGCTTGACCCGCCACTCAATGAGCCCGAGCTTCCGCCAGTCGGTGTCCCGGGCCAGGGGCACGCAACGATAAGCGGAAGACGGCGCGCCCGCATGATCGACCTCCTCCGAACAGGGCCCTACGCTACCATGGCGTCAGCCCATGATCGCTGACATCCGTCTCGCCCTTCGGCTGCTCGCCCGTCGTCCCGGTTTCGCGGCCGTGACGATCGCGACCCTTGCGCTCGGCATCGGTGCGCCCACCGCGATCTTCTCGGTGGTGGACGCCGTGCTGCTGCGCCCGCTGCCGTATCCAGAGCCCGATCGCGTCGTGCAGTTCCGCATCGAGGCGCGCGGACCGGCCGGACCGGTCGGCTTCGACGCCTTGCCGGTGGAGACCGCACTCGAATGGGCCGCGGACTCGACGACGCTGGCCGCGGTGGCGATCTATGACGACCGCGCGCTGACGTTGTCGTCCACGGAAGGGCCGTTCAGGCTCACCGGCATCTCGGCCACGCCGAACCTCTTCGATCTGCTGGGCGCGGCGCCGGAGATTGGCCGGACGTTCGACGCGGCAGAACGCGACGCGCACGAGATCGTGCTGAGCCATGCGATGTGGGCGCGGCATTTCGCGTCGAGCCCCTCGGTGCTCGGCTCGTCCATCACCATGGACGGCGAAGCCTACCGCGTGGTGGGCGTGATGCCCGAGGGATTCGGCTTCCCCACACCCGAAGCCGCGTTCTGGGTCCCCGTCGTGCTCGAGGTCGGCGGCACGCGCGGCATGGTGCTGCCCGTGGTCGCGCGCCTGCGTCCGGGCGCGACGGTCGCCGGCGTCGTGCAGGAAGGCACGGACCGTCTCGCCAGTGCGGGCGGGCCGGGCTTTCCGCAGACGCTCGTCGTGCGGACGCTGCAGGACCAGATGGTCGGCGGCGTTCGGCGGGTGCTGTGGGTGTTGCTCGCGGCCGTCGGCTTCGTGCTCGTGATCGCGACCGTCAACATCGCGCTGCTGCTGCTCACGCGCGGCGCGGGCCGCGAGCGCGAGTTCTCGGTGCGGCTCGCGCTCGGGGCGGGACGCGCGCGTCTGGTTCGACAGCTGTTCGTGGAGGGACTCGTGCTCGGCGCGCTCGGCGGCGTCGCGGGACTGCTGCTGGCGCGGGCGGGGCTCAGCGTCCTGCTGGAGCTCGCGCCCGCGGACATTCCGCGGCTGCAGGGCGCCGCCCTCAACGGCGAGGTGCTCGCGTTTGCCGTCGTGCTGACCGCCGTCACGAGTCTGATGTTCGGCGTGCTGTCCGCGGGCAGGACGCTCGCGGTCGATCCCATTCGGGCGCTCGGCGGCGCCGGTGAATCGCGCCTGGCCGCCGTCACGGGATCGCCGCGCCGGCGGCTCCATCTCCTCGCCGCCGGAGAGCTGGCGTTGACCATGGTCCTGCTGGTTGGCGCCGGCCTGCTGCTGCGTTCATTCGTCGGTCTCGTGCTCGTCGACCAGGGGTTCGATCCGCACGGAGCGCTCGCGTTCCAGGTGAACCTGCCGTTGTCGCGCTACCCGACGCCGGCCGCGCGCCTGGCCTTCGACGAGCGCCTGCTCGAGCAGCTGCGGCAGCTGCACGGGGCGCGCGCGATCGGCCTGACGACCACGATGCCGAATCGCCAGCCGTCGGGCCGGTTTCAGTTCAGCGCGACGGCCATCGCGTCGCCGCCGGATCCCTTCACGACTCCCACCGCCCAGGTGCACATGGTCAGCGACGGCTTCATCGAGGCGGCCGGCCTGCACCTGCTGACGGGCCGGACGATTCTCGCCAGCGACGGGCCCGGCGCCGAGCCGGTCGTCGTGATCTCCGAGGAGCTCGCTCGACGCCAGTTCCCGAATCGCGGCGCCGTCGGCAACCTCTTGTACTCAGGCACGGGCAACCGGCGCGTCGTCGGCGTCGTCTCGGACGTCCGGCCGGCGGCGCCCGGCGCCGATCCAGGGCCGACGGCGTATCTGCCGCTTCGACAGAACACCGAGGTGCTGCAGTGGTACGGCAGCCCGACGATCGTCGTCCGCGGATCGGATGCGTCGAGCTTCGCCGCGCCGGCGCGCGCGCTCGTGCTGTCGCTCGATTCCCAGATGCCGCCGTTCAACGTGCGCAGCCTCGACGAGGAAGTGTCGCAGCTGGTCGCCGGCCCACGGTTCAGCGCCGCGCTCCTGGCGGTGTTCGCGCTCGTGGCGTTGATCATGGCGGCCGTGGGCGTCTACGGGGTCATGGCGTACGGCGCCGGCCTGCGCACGCGGGAGGTCGGCGTGCGCGTCGCGCTCGGCGCGACGCGGGCGCAGGTCCTGCGGCTCATGCTCAGGGACGGCCTCGTCGTCGTCTCGGTCGGACTCGTCGCCGGCCTGATCGCGGCGCTCTGGCTGGCCCGCACGTTGACGGGGATGCTGCACGAGGTCACGCCCGCGGATCCGATTGCGCTGGTGTCCGTCGCCGTGATTCTCGCGACGGTCGGCATGATGGCGGCGCTCGTGCCCGCCCGCCGCGCGACGCGCGTCAGCGCGCTGGACGCGCTCAGGAGCGAGTGACGCGGCAGGCCGGCGTGGCCTACGTGGTGAAGAAGACAGGCGTCAGAGGCCGGACATCTTCGCGATGACCGTCCCAATCGCGGAGTAATCGAGATCCGCCCCCCCGGCGGCGACGAGCGCGTTCACGAGCTGCGTGACAATCGCTGCCGTGGGCACGGCGACAGCATGCGCGGCGGCGGTCTCGTTGGCGATCCGCAGGTCCTTCTGATACAGCCGCGTGCGGAACCCCGGCGTGAAGTTGCCGGTCAGGAGGCGCTCGCCGTGGACCTCGAGCACGCGGCTCGAGGCGAAGCCGCCGAGCAATGCCTGCCGCACGCGCGCCGCATCCACGCCGGCCTTGCGCGCGAGCGCGAGCGCTTCGCTCACGCCTGCGAGCGCGCCGCCGATCGCGATCTGGTTGCACACCTTGCATATCTGCCCGGAGCCCGGCGCCTCGCCGATGTGGACGATGCGATCGGCGTGGCCCATGCAGGCAAGGACCGGCCGCGCGCGCTCGAAGGCGCCTGCGTCGCCGCCCACCATGATCGACAGCGTCGCGTTGATCGCCCCGATCTCGCCGCCGCTCACCGGCGCGTCGAGCATCAACCCGCCCTTCAACGCGACGTGCGCGGCGAGCCGGCGCGTCGCGACCGGCGAGATGCTGCTCATGTCGATCACGACCGTCCCGCGCGCCATGCCGTCCAGCACGCCCTCCGGTCCGGTCAGCACGTACTCGACATCCGGCGTATCCGGCAGCATCGTGATGACGATGCTGGAGACGCGTGCGACGGCGGCGGGAGACGACGCGGCGTGCGCGCCGGCCGCGACGAGCTCGTCGACGGGACCGCGGCTTCGGCCGTACACCGTCAGTGGATAGCCTTTCGTCAGAATGTGCTTGGCCATCGGCCGGCCCATGACGCCCAATCCGATGAACCCGACCTGTTCTGGCATCGTGTCGTCTCCTGGTCAGGCGGGATGCTACCACCCGCGGCGCCGCGCGGTATCATCCGTGCCCTGTGACGACCGACTCGCTGCCGCCGCCGATGCGACGCCGTCGAGCGCTCGGCGAAATCGTCGTGTACGGTGTCGCCGGCGGCCTGCTCATCGCCGCACTTCGCCTCACCGAGTACCGCTTTCTCGTCGTCGAGCACTCCGTCGAGATTTATGGCGCCATCGTGGGTGCGGTGTTCGCCGGGCTTGGCATCTGGCTCGGCGTCACGCTCACGCGCAAGCCCCCCGTCGTCGTCGTGCGCGAGGTCGCGGTCCCGGCCGCCGGGCCGTTCGTCGTCAACCAGGCGCGCGTGGACGAGCTGGGCATCACGCCGCGCGAGCTCGAAATCCTCGGCCTCATCGCCTCGGGCCTGAGCAACCGGGAGATCGCCGACAAGCTGTTCGTCAGCGAGAACACCGTCAAGACGCACTCGAGCCGTGTGTTCGACAAGCTCGGCGCCAGGCGGCGGACGCAGGCCGTGCAGCTGGGCAAGGCGGCCGGGCTGATTCCGTAGTCACCCGAAGGCGTGATTCTTCGCGCCGAGGCTCGAAATCACCCGAAAGGATGACGCGCGGCGACCCGGGCTCCGCGTAGTCTGCGCCCCGGTGGACCCAACGTGTCCACGACAGGAGGAGTCATGAAACGGACCGTGCTGGTGTTTGGCCTGATCGCGGGCGGGCTCTCGGCGCTGATGATGATCGGGACGCTGCCGCTCGTCGACCGCATCGGCTTCGACAAGGGCGAGGTCATCGGCTACACCTCGATGGTGCTGGCCGGACTGCTGATTTTCTTCGGGATCCGGTCGTACCGCGAGAACGTCGGCGGGGGCGCGATCTCGTTCGGCCGCGGGTTGGCCATCGGCCTCCTGATCTCCCTCCTCGCGACGGCCTGCTACGTCGTCACGTGGGAGGTCATCTACTTCAAGGTCATGCCGGGCTTCGGCGACAGGTTCGCGGCCTACATGGTCGACCAGGCCAGGGCCTCGGGCGCGACGCCGGAGCAGATCGAGGCCAAGAAGAAGGAGGCGGCAGACTTCAAAGTGATGTACGACAAGCCGCTCGTGAACGCGGCGTTGACGTTCCTGGAGCCCATGCCGGTCTGGCTCGCCATGACGATCGTGTCGGCGGCGATCCTGCGAAGGCGGCGGGCGGCCGCGGCATGACGACGGCGCGGGCCCCGCGCAGCCAACCCGACGGCCCGACGCTGCGTCTAATCAGACTGCATCTACCGTAGATGCAGTTATGACGCCTGCGCGGCAGCGGACACCGGAGCTCTCGGCCCAGCAGTTCCACATCCTCCTGGCCCTCGCCGACGAGGACCGCCACGGCTACGGCATCATCCTCGAGGTGGCCCGGCGGACCAGCGGCGCCGTGCGGCTGGGCACGGGCCCGCTGTACACCGCGATCGGCCGGCTCGCCGCCGCCGGCCTGATCGAGGAAACCAGCCGCCGAGACGCAGACGACGCACGGCGGCGGTACTACACGCTGACGACGAGCGGCCGGCAGACGCTGCGCCTCGAGACCGCTCGCTTCGAAGGCCTGCTGGCGCAGGCGCGCCGCAAGGGCATTCGATCCGCCGCCAAGGGGCGGGCCTGATGGCCGCCCCGTCCGTCGTCACCGGCGCGGCACGAGGGGCGTATCGCACGCTGCTTCGCCTGCACGGGCCGGCGCGTCAGGGCTATGGCCCGCAGATGCTGGCGACGTTCGACGCGCTGATCGATCGCGCCGGCGCCTCCGGAACGCTCGCGGTGCTCGTCCTGTTGATCAAGGAAAGCGCCGGCCTGCTCGCGAGCCGGCGGATGATCGCTGTTTCACCCGGGCTCACACCACCGCGGAGACCACCGCTCATGCGCAACGTCAGCCAGGATCTGAAATTCGCCGTGCGCACGTTTCGGCGGCGGCCGGCGCTCACCGCCGCGATCGTCACGACGCTGGCGCTCGGGATCGGCGCGAACGTCGCCATCTTCAGCGTCACCAACGCCGTGCTGCTCCAGCGGCTGCCCTTCCCCAATCCCTCGCGGCTCGTCGCGGTCTGGGAGGATGCCTCGGCGATTGGGTTTCCGCGGAACACGCCCGCGCCCGGCAACTACGCCGACTGGACGACGTCGATCCCGGCGTTCGAGGGCGTCGGCGCCATCAGCATGACGGACTTCAACCTCATCGTCGCCGGCGAACCGGTGAAGATCGGCGGCGCGCTCGCCACGGCGAGCCTGTTCAAGACCCTGGACGCGCGGCCGGCGCTCGGCCGCGTCTGGCAGCCCGACGAGGATCGCCCGGGCAATCACATCGCCGTCATCAACCATTCCGTCTGGAAACGTCAATTCGGCGGCGACCCGGGCATCATCAACCGGACGGTCAACCTCAGCGGCATCCCATACACGATCGTGGGCGTGATGCCGGAGCGCTTCGAGATCGTCGATCCGGACCTGCAGATCTGGACGCCGCTCGGCTTCACGGCCGATCGGCTTCAGGACCGAAACAGCCACTATCTCTGGGTGATCGCGCGGTTGCGCGACGGCGCGACCGTCGCGCTTGCGAACGCTCAGCTGCACGCTCTGGCGACGCGCCTCCAGATTGACCACCCGGACTCGAATCACGGCGTCGGCATGTACGCCGTGCCGCTCCTTGACGACTACATCGGCGACACGCGGACGGCGCTCGTCGCACTCGTTGCCTCGGTCGGCTGCCTCTTGCTCATCGTCTGTGTCAACGTCGCAAATCTGCTCCTCACGCAGGCCGCCGGGCGGGCGCGAGAAATGGCGGTCCGCACGGCGCTCGGCGCCGATCGCCGCCGCCTCGTCCGACAGCTCCTGACCGAAAGCCTGCTGCTGAGCCTCGCCGGCGGCACGCTCGGCGTCATCGTCGCCGTTCAGACGTTTCCGCTGCTGGCGCTGCTGATCCCGCACGCGCTCTCCGGCCTCAGCCACGTGACGCTCGACGTCCGCGTCCTGGTCGTCACGGCGACGGTGTCGATCGCGACCGGCGTGCTCTTCGGTCTGGCGCCGGCCTGGCGCGGGTCGCGCGTCGAGCAGGCGCTCGCGCGCGCGAATCGAGCCTCGCGCGGCGTCGTGGGCAGCGGCTCGCCGCTGCGCAGCGGCCTGGTTGTCACTGAAATCGCGCTCGCCACGGTCGTCCTGGTCGGCGCCGCGCTGCTGGTCGAGAGCTTTCAGTCGGCTCGCGCCGTGCCGCTGGGATTTCAGCCCGAGCAGGTCCTCACGATGCGGGTGCCGCTGCCGCGGCGGGCCTACGCGGACCCGGCGAAGCGCACGCTGTTCGTGGATCACGTGCTGGAACGCGTGCGGGCGCTGCCGGGCGTGGTCTCGGCGGGTTACGCCGGCGCGGTGCCGCTCGTCTGGAAGGGCGGCACCAGCGGCTTTCTCATCGAAGGCATGCCGCGCGATCCCTCGCTGCAGTACGACGCGAGCAGCCGGCCCATCAGCCCGGGCTACATGGAGACGCTGGGGCTCACGCTGCGCGCGGGCCGCTTCTTCGACGCGCGCGACAGCGCCGACGGCACCCCGGTGGGGATCATCAACGAGGCGATGGCGCACCTGTACTGGCCCGGCATGGATCCAGTGGGCCGGCGCTTCCGGATCGACGGACCGAACACGCCCTGGCGCACGATTGTGGGCATCGTCGGCGACACGCGCGTGATGGGGATCGAGCAGCCGACGCGCCCGGAGATGTACTTCCCGATCGCGCAGTCGAGCGACAACTGGATGTGGCCGCGCGACCTGGCCGTGCGCGCGGGCGGCGATCCGCGCGCGCTCATCCGCTCCGTGTCGGCCGCGATCTGGTCGATTGACCGCGAGCAGCCGATCTCCAACATCGATCTCATGGACGACATCGTGGCGCGCGAGCTTCAGGAGCGCCGGCTGCAGGCCACGTTCATGGCGACGTTCGCGGCTCTCGCGCTCGTGCTGGCGGCCGTGGGGATTTACGGCGTCCTGTCGTACTCGGTCACCGAGCGCACGGCCGAAATCGGCGTCCGGCTGGCGCTCGGCGGCGATCCTGCGCGGATCCTCGCGCGCTTCGTCGGACGTGGGCTGGCCCTCGCCGCTCTCGGCCTCACGATTGGCCTCGTCGCGGCGTTCTGGGGCGCGTCGCTCATCGATCGGCTGCTGTTCAACGTCCGGGCGCACGACGTCCGCGTCTTTGCCGCGCAGGCGCTCGTGATCGTCGTCGTGTGCCTCGCGGCGGTCTACCTGCCGGCTCGGCGGGCCAGCCGGGTCGATCCCATCGCCGCCCTGCGGGCGGAATAGCGCCGGCTGAAGGGCCGCGGCCGCGCGGACCCTGTTTTACAATTGAGCGCCCAGTCCTGCCTGATCGACGGAGGTCGTCTTGCGAGCGTGGCGCCTCGGCGCGCTGTTCGTGGCAATCGTCGTGTGCGGCCTGACCGGCGCGCGGCCGCAGGCGCAGCCCCCCGCGATCGTGGCCCAGCTCGATCGCTACCTCGCCGGCGACTCCATCATCGTCGTCTCCGAAATCGCCGCCAAGAAGGACTTCGACGGCCTGCTGAAAGGGCTCGAGCAGCACGGGCAAGCGTGGGTGGACGCCGGCGCGCCGACGGAGCGGCCGCGGCGCGAGCTGGCGGCCGCGACGCTCGCGCTCGAAAGCGCGCGCATCGCCGCTGAGACCGATCAGTGGAAGTGGATCCAGCAGGTTCGTCTGAACGCTCCCAACACCGTGCACCTTCCGAGCATCACCGAGCACTTCCGCGATGGCCCGGCCTACCACGCGCCCGACGCCATCTGGTGGAAGACGCCGCCCAAGCTGATCGAGTGGGGCTGCGCGCTGCTGCGGCGCGAGCCAACGCCGCTCCCGGCCGAGCGCGTCTGGCAGCTGGCGGCGGTGGCGACCGTCGAGCGCGCGGGCGATTGGGAGTTTCTGATCGGCAGCCCCTGGGAAGTCCGCGGCAACGTCAAGGACGAAGTCGAGCACCTGTCGCACGTCATCAAGCGCTTCCCCGACGAGCCAAGATTCGCGCTCGCGCAGGCCGTCGCAATCGAATGGCGCACGTGGCCGCCGGGGTTTCGTCGATCGCGCTCATTCGTCGCCAACCCGAGCGAGGCGATTCGCGCGCTCGATCACATGTCGAGCGACGAGGTGATCGGTCCGGAGGCTTCGCTCAGGCTCGGGTACCTGCGCTTCCGCACGAACCGCACGGACGACGCGCTCGCGCTCTTCAGCCACGTGCAGGCGACGACGCGGGACCTGTATCTCGTGTATCTCGCCCACTACTTCAGCGGCCAGGCGCTTGCGCGCAAGGGCCAGACGGCCGGCGCCGAGCGCGAGTACCGTGCCGCGCTCGCGACCATTCCGCGCGCCCAGTCGGCGACCGTCGCGCTGGCGGCGCTGCTCGCCGAATCCAGCCGGCACGCCGAGGCCGCCGCGCTCGTCGACGCGAGCCTGACCGGCGATCAGCCGATGGACCCCTGGCGCGGCTATGAGGCCGCGGACGATCGGTTCTGGCCGGAGCTCATCACGCAACTTCACAGCGAGATCATGAACGCCGGCATCCAGGAGGCGCGGCGCCGATGAGGCGCGCCGGCCTCGCCGCGATCGCGCTCTGCAGCGTTGCCGCCGCAGCGCTCGGACTGGGAGCGCAGACCCCGCAGCCCCAGGCCGTGTTTCGCGCCACCACCGACCTCGTCACGATCGACGTCGCCGTGCGATCGAACGGCCAGCCAGTCGGCGGCCTCGGCGTCGCGGACTTCGTGCTGCTCGACAACGGCGTGCTGCAGACGGTCGAGGTCGCCGAGCTCGAGGCCGTGCCCGTCGACATCACGATCATGATCGACGCCAACGAAGACGACGCGGACAACACGCGCGATCTCGTCGCGCAGGCGCGGCAGATCGCCGCGCTGGCCCGGCCGACCGATCGCGTGCGGGTGATGAAGATCAGCACCTACGTGAGCGACCTGATTCCGGCGTGCGAGAAGGCCGAGCTGCCGGCGATTCCTGACCTGGCCGGCACGGGCCTGTCCGCCGCGCAGGACGGGCTCGCGATGGCCCTGTTGCGGCACGTCGAGCCCGACCGCCGGCACCTCATCATCGCGCTGACGAACGGAATCGACGCGATCAGCACGATCGACGCCCCGACGGTGCGCGAGCTGGCGCGGCATTCGCCGGCCACGCTGTACATCACGCAGGTGAACGTCGCGCTCGACGATCCGCATCTGCATCCCCCCGGTCAGAACATCTACGTGGGCCACCGCGAGCGCAACGAGCGCGAGGTCTGCGGCGCCTCAGGCGTCTGCACGCCCAGACGCCCATACTGGCGCCCATACGACGACGAACAGTTCGACGTGCTGAAGGAGGCCGCCGAGATCACGGGCGGCGATCTGTTCGTGCCCGGCGTGTTCACGAACCGGACGGCCGCCGCCGTGTTCGAGAAGGCCTTTGCCGACTACCGCCGCAGCTACGTCCTGCGTTACACCCCGCAGGGCGTGGCGCGAACCGGCTGGCACGAGGTGTCGGTGACGCTGCCGGCGCACCCCGGCGTCGAGATCAAAGCGCGTCGCGGGTACGCGATGGACGCGAGCGGCCGGCCGCCGGGAGCCGCCGGGGCCTCAACGGCGCCTGCCGCTCCGGCTGTCCTCGCGGCGCTGCCGGTACGCCTGACGCCCACCGCGGCGATCGCCGACCTCACGGCCGCCTACGACGCCGGTCAGTACGACGACGTCGTCGCGGCGCTGGCAGAGCGCGCGCGGCCGGTCGATCTGGTCCGCGAGTACCAGCGTGCCGGCAACCCCTGGCCCGCCAATCCGAAACGCGAGGCCGCGTTCGCGCTCGAGCTGGCCCACGCCGCACTCCACAGCCCGGCTCGCGACGCGCACGACGCCGCGATTCAGCTGCTGAACGTCGAGCGCAAGCTCGTCCGCGATTCGCTCGGCCCCACGCCGTTCGAGCACTACTGGCTGTGGGGCGCGGTGATGGTGCTGGAAGCCGCGAACCAGCCGATCGCGGCGAAGCCATTCGTGGACGACGCCATCGCACGCTTCCCGGACGAGCCGCGATTCCTGCTCGCGCGCGCCGTGTTTCTCGACCAGACCCACGCCCTCGACCTGCTCACGCCCGCGACGGCCGCGTTCGTGAAGCAGGTGAGCGAGGCCTACGACCGCGCGATCGCGAACGACCGCACCGCCGACGAGGCGCGCCTGCGCAAAGCGAAACTGCTGCAGCGCTTCGGCCACGGGTCGGAGGCCCTCGAGCTGCTCGACGCAATGCACGACAGCAAGCAGGATCCAGGCCTGACGTATCTGCGCCATCTGTTCCGCGCGCAGGCGCTCGACGCCCTCCTCCGATACGACGACGCCACCGCGGAGTACCGCGTGGCGCTCGACTCCTGGCCACAGGCGCAGTCGGCGCGCGTCGGCCTGATGGCGGGACTCCTCCGGCAGGGTGACCGCAGCGGCGCCGAAACCCTCGCGGAGGCGATTCAGGCGGCGCCGGCGACGGCCGTCGATCCATGGTGGGGCTATTGGCTCGGCGACTATCGCTTCTACGGCGAGGTCATCAGACAGCTGCGGGAACAGCGATGAGGCGATGGCGCGCCGCGCTGCTCGCCTGTGTCGCGACGGCTGGCGCCGTCGCGCTGCCGCGCGCGCAGGACCCGTCGCAGCGCCAGCCCACGTTCCGCGGCGGTACGGACGCCGTCCGCGTGGACGTCTCGGTCCGGGAGAACGCGAAGGTCATCGCCGGACTCACGGCATCGGACTTCCAGATCTACGACAACGGCGTGCTGCAGCAGGTCGCTGACGTGAGCTACGGCAAGCTGCCGATCGACGTCACTGTCGCGTTGGACGTCAGCCTGAGCGTCGGCGGCCAACTCCTCACGAACCTGCGCCGGGCGGTCCTGCAGCTCTTGAGCGATCTCGGCCCGGACGACCGGCTGAAGCTCGTGACGTTCAACATGCGAATCGCCAGGATTGTGGACTTCACCACGAGCGCCTCCGACGTCGAACAGGCCATCCGCTCCGCGGCGGCCGGCGGCGGGACCTCCGTGTTCGATGCGATCGCGGTTTCACTCGTGTCGGCGGCGCCCCTCGATCGCCGTCAGCTCGTCGTGCTCTTCACCGACGGCGCCGACAGCACGAGCCTGGCAACGCCGCGGCTCCTCGTCGACATTGCTCAGCGCACCAACACCTCGCTCACGTCGGTCGTCCCGAGCGCCCTCGTCAACGCGGGCACGCGCGGCGATCCGCGCGCGCGCCTGCTGACGCTCCAGCGCCTGGCCGGCGAAACCGGCGGATCCGTCATCCCGGTCGGCAGTGACCTGACCGCGACGTTCCGCCGCGCGCTCGACGAGTTCCGGTCGAGCTACGTCCTGCACTTCATCCCGACCGGCGTCACGCGCGCCGGGTTCCACACCCTCGACGTGCGCGTCAAAGACCGGCCGAAGCTCACGATTCGGGCCAGGCGCGGCTACTTCGGCGGCTGAGCCCGCCGGACGCGCGGCGCCCGCCGCGCGCTACCGGTCGTCGCGGTCGTCGTGGTCCTTGTCCTTGAAATGCTGCGGCTGGTAGCCCGGCAGATCGCCCGAATCGAACGCGAACACGAACCACCGGTTCGGGTTGCTCGTCGTTGTGCCGTGCGCGTTCGGCACGACCGGCAGGTAGTCGTTGTCGTTCGCGACGTACAGCGTGTGCTTGATGACGCCCTTGATCGTGACGTCCTGCCCGAACGCCAGACCCTCGAGCTTCGCGGGAATGTCGAACGGGCTCATGCCGTTCGCGGTCAGCACGGCGACGATGTCCAGGAAGAGCTGCTTGGGCACGGCATGCGGCGCGAGGTTCGCCTGACCGCTGATGTGGCTGACGTCCGAGGCGCCCGCCAGGTCGATCTTGTAGAGCCGCTTGAAGACCGCCTGCGAGTCGTCGGCGAGGCCCTTGCTGTCGCGCTCGTCCACCAGGAACTCGTGATCGTTCACCGCGAGAATCTCGGAAATCGTCGTCTTGACGCTGCCGTCGAGCTGATACGCGTACTGGCGGGTCTGGCCCGTCCTGGTGTCGATCGTGACGATGCGCGTCACGCCGCCTTTGATGTCGCCCCCGTCCTGCAACAGCGGGCTCTGCATCGCACCCACGAGCGTGCGTCCGTCGGGCGTGATGGCCAGGCCCTCCATCCCCTTGTTCGTGACGCGGCCGACATGGTTGTTCGCGATCTCGTCGTTGCCAATCGCGCTGAGGTTCTGGACGGCGAACGTCGAGGGCAGCGAGAAGATCCGGGTCCGGCGGCCGGTTCGGCGGTCGAACTCGTAGACGTACGGTCCGTACTCGTCGGAGATGAACACGTGCTCGCGGTCCGCCGACACGCGGATGCCCTCGGGATCGAGCCGCGCGTTCAGCGGGTTCGTCGAGGGCAGGCCCGACTCGAAGCCGTCGGAGCGGCCCGTGAAGTAGTTGGTGTGATCGAGCTCGTTCAGCGCCGGTGCGCCGTCACCGACGGCCCCGCAGCCCGGGCCGTACACGAGCGGCGCGTGCGTCGAGAGGGGCGTCGTCGCCACCACCATCGGCGTCAGCGTGAACGGCAGCGCCGGCACCATTTTCGGATCGCTCGGAGCCAGCGTCATGTGCAGCGTGTGGAACCGATTGATGTACGTCACCGTGTCGTCCGTGCACGCGTTGAACATCACGGCATTCGGCCCGCGGTCCGGCAGGGCAAGGAAGTCGTCGCCCCCGGCGTACGCCAGCGCGGAACCGATGCCGCCGAGCCGGTTGCCGGCGACGCCGTTCTCGAGGGGCGGCGCCGTCTCCGTCGCAAAATCCTCGTAAAACCCGCTGATCGTGCCGATCGCAATCAGCACCGGGCCGGCGGCTTGCCCGGACGTCGCAAACAGCGTCGCACACAGGGCGGCCGCAAGCGCCGCAGTCGTGATCCTCGTCATCCTCATCGAAGTGGCTCCCGCGGGCGTTGGTTGACGGCCCGACGGCCGGCCATTCTGACGGGCGGCTTCGACGCGCGTGCAACGGCCGCGTCAACTTGTCGTAAACGGGCGACGCAGACCCGGCCAGGCTCGGACACGAGGTGCAACAAACCGCATCGTCCGGTGGGCAATGTACTGCCCTGCTGCTGACGATTCCCCGACGCGCGCGCAATATTCGGCGGCCGCGCGCACGCCTGCCTCCCCGACTCCAGCGGCTCCGCCCGATCGGCGGGGGCACGAAATATGCGATCCGTCCCGGACGGAGGTGCTATGCCCAGCCTCGTGAGCCAGATCCCGCCGAGCCTGCAGGCCGAGCACGCCGAGCTCAGCGCCGATCTCGGGCGTCTCGCGGACGAACCGGGTCAGGTTGGCGCGGCAGCGCGCGAGGTGCTGGCGTTGCTCGGTCCCCATCAGGCGCGCGAAGAGCAGTTCGTCTTTCCACCCCTCGGCGTGCTGTTGCCGCTGTGCGACGGTCGGATCACGCCCGACATGGGTCCCGTGCTCGCGCTGGCGCGGCAGCTCAAGTCGCTGATGCCGAGGATGTTGGAAGAGCACATCGCGATCGTCGGCGCCTTGCAGACGCTGGCGGACACCGCGCGGGAAGTCGGCCGTCCAGACGCCGCGCTTCTGGCGCACCAGATCATCGCGCACGCACAATTCGAGGAGGAAGTCCTCTATCCGGCAGCGATTGTGATTGGCGAGTACCTCGCCACCAGGCTCGAGCGGTAGGACCAGCCTTCGAAACGCAGGTCGAAGAATGAGCTACCAGCCGTCGTCTTTCGAGATCGTCTCGCGCGAAGATTTCTCCGACGTCACGTACCTGCTCGAAGTGCGCCATCCGCTGATGTCCCGGGCTGCCAGGCCCGGTCAGTTCGTCATCGTCATGTCCCACGAGCGGGGCGAGCGGATTCCCCTGACGATCGCCGACTTCTCTGCCGAGCGACAGACGATCACGCTGGTCATCCAGGCCGTCGGCAAGACGACGAAGGAAATGCAACAGACCTGCACAGCGGGGACGGCGCTCTACGCCGTGGTCGGGCCGATGGGCGTGCCAAGCGCATTCAGTAGCGCCAGGAAAGTGCTCTGCGTCGGCGGCGGCCTGGGCGTCGCGCCGGTCTTTCCGCAGGCCCGCGGATTCAAGGAGCGCGGCGCGTACGTGATCAGCGTGCTGGGATTCCGGACCCGCGCGCTCGCGTTCTGGCTCGACAAGTTCGCCGCGACGTGTGACGAGGTCATTCTCTGCACCGACGACGGATCGGCGGGCGTGACAGGCAACGTCACGGAAGGGATCAGAGACGCCATCGCCCGGCATCCCGACATCGACGAGTGCATCGCGATTGGTCCGCCCATGATGATGCGGGGATCTGCCGAGGCGACTCGTCCCCACGGGATCAAGACGATGGTCAGCCTCAACCCGCTGATGATCGACGGCACCGGCATGTGCGGCGGCTGTCGCGTCAAGGTCGGCGGCCAGGTGAAATTCGCGTGCGTGGACGGGCCGGACTTCGACGCGCACCAGGTGGACTTCGACGACCTGACGCTGCGCCTGCACCGGTTCGCCAGTCAGGAGCAGGTCGCGATGCATCGCTGGTCGGAGGCCTGCCGGTTCAAGGCGGACGCACTGAGCTCGTGATGGCCGACAAACCGAAGAAGAAGACGATTCGCACGATTCCACAGGCACGCACGCCCGTGCGGGAGCAGGATCCGCTCGAGCGGGTCCGGAACTTCTCGGAGGTGTCGGCCGGCTATCGCCGCGAGGACGCGCTCATCGAAGCCGAGCGTTGCCTCGTCTGCCCCGACCAGCCGTGCGTCGCGGGGTGTCCGGTCAACATCAACATCCCCGGGTTCATCCAGAAGATCGGGCAGCGGGATTTCCGCGGCGCGTACGACGTCATCACGGCCACCAATCTGCTGCCGGCGGTGTGCGGCCGCGTGTGCCCGCAGGAATCCCAATGCGAAGGCGTGTGCACGGTCGGCGACACGCTCGAGCCCGTGGCGATCGGCCGGCTCGAGCGCTGGGTGGGCGACCTCGCGATTCAGGAGGGCTGGGCGAACATCCCGCACATCGACCCGGCGCCCTTCAAGGTCGGCATCGTCGGCTCCGGTCCCGCCGGCATGGCGTGCGCGGCCGACATGGTGAAGGCAGGCTGCGACGTCACCGTGTTCGAGGCGTTTCATCAGCCGGGCGGCGTGCTGCGGTACGGCATTCCTGACTTCCGCCTGCCGAACGAGGTCATCGACGCGGAGATCCGTAATCTGGTCAAGCTCGGCGTCAAGTTCGAGTGCAACACGCTCGTCGGGCGGCTGTTCACGATCGAGCAGATGCTCGACGAGATGGGCTTCGACGCGGTCTTCATCGGCACAGGCGCGGGATACCCGGCGATGCTCGGCATCCCGGGCGACTCGCTCAACGGCGTCCTGTCGGCGAATGAACTCCTGACGCGCTGCAATTTGATGCGGGCGCGAGACTTTCCCAACTACGACACGCCGCTGCCGCCCGGCCGGCGCGTGGCGGTGGTCGGTGCCGGCAACACGGCGATGGACGCGATGCGCGTGTGCCTGCGACTGGGCGCCGAGCGGGTGTCGTGCATCTATCGTCGCAGCAAGGCCGAGTGCCCGGCGCGCGCCGAGGAAGTGCACCACGCCGAGCAGGAAGGCGTTGAATTCCACTGGCTCACCAATCCTGTCGAGGTACTCGGCGACGGCGCGGGCGGCGTGCGCGGATTGCGGTGCGTGCGGATGGAACTCGGCGAGCCCGACGCGTCGGGCCGGCGCCGGCCGGTGCCAATTCCCGGCAGCGAGCACGAGATCGAGACCGACCTTGTCGTGTTTGCGATTGGAACGAACGCCAATCCGATCATGGGTCAGACCTCGACCCTACGCCTGAACGCACGCGGCTACATCGAGACCACTGACGACCTCGCGACATCGGTCGCCGGCGTCTTCGCCGGCGGCGACATCGTCACCGGCGCGGCCACGGTGATTGAGGCGATGGGCGCCGGTCGAACGGCGGCACGGAACATGAAACGGTACCTCGGGATCCGCGATCCGAACGCCCCGTACCGGCCGGCGCGTCCGAACGGCGCCGGCACGCTCTTCGGCCTCGATGCGCGCGAACACAATTTCATCCGGGTGCGCGAATGAATCCGACTTCACCGCTCGCCCCGCCGTCTGCACCCTCGCCGCGCGGCGTCCGCGCGGCCTCGACGGCCACGACGATCGCCCAGCACGTCATCGAAGTGATCAGCGACTCTGGCGAAGGCGCGCAGCGATGCGGGCAGTCCCTGGGAGCGATTGCGGCGCGCATGGGCCTCGGCGTCTGGACCGTGGAGATCATTCCCGCGGAGATCCGGCCGCCCGCGCGCAGCGTCGCCGGCGCGAGCGGCAACCGGATCCGGCTCGGCACGAACCGCGTCACGAACGGCGGCGACGAGACCGACCTGGTCGTGGCCTTCAACGAGCAGGTGCTGCTTGGCCGCGTGCGTGCCGGCGAGCTCAAGCCCGGGTGCACGATTCTGCTCGAGAGCATGTGGCGCGACCACGCGGATCCAGCCATCGCGAAGGCGTATGCGGAGACGTACGACCGGCTCCTGGCCGCGGGCTACCGGATGTACGAAATTCCGATGGAGCGCGAGTGTCGCCAGCTCGTGGCCGACGCGCGCAAGGGCAAGAACATGTTCGCGCTCGGGATGCTCTGCAACCTGCTGAGCCTCGACCTCCCGCTCGCCCGCGACCAGGTGGCGCTCACCTTCGGCAAGAAGGCCGCGGCTGTCGTCAAGACCAACGTCCAGCTGCTCGACGCGGGGTACGCGTGGGCGGACGCCCACCTCGATTTCCGGTACCGGATTCCCGGCGCGGCCGCGACGGCTCCGCACATCGTCGTCAACGGCAACACGGCGCTCGCGCTGGGCGTGCTCGCCTCGGGCATGGATATCTGCGCGATGTATCCGATCACGCCGGCGACGTCGGCGTCGCACTACCTCAGCGAGATTTTCGAGAAGGTCGGCGGCGTCGTGCATCAGGCCGAGGACGAGATCGCCGCGTGCACGTTTGCCATCGGCGCGTCCTACGCCGGTAAGTGCGCGGTGACGATCACGTCGGGCCCGGGGTACTCGCTCAAGCAGGAGGGCATCGGGTTGGCGGTCATGGCAGAGATTCCGCTCGTGGTCGTCAACGTCCAGCGCGGCGGGCCGAGCACGGGCCAGCCGACGAAAGCCGAACAAGGCGACCTGCTCGCAGCCATCTACGGGAGCCATGGCGACGCGCCAAAAGTCGTGATGGCCGCGAGCACCGTCGAGGACTGCTTCTATTCAGTGATCGCGGCACGACGCATCGCCGAGACGTTCAACACGGTCGTCGTGTTGCTGTCGGATGCCAATCTCGCGACCGCGCAGACCCCGTTTCCGCGCCCGGTGTTTGACGACGCGTGGGTCGCGCCGCCCATCGACCAGAGCCCGGTGCCCGCCGGCGCCAAGCCGTACGACTGGGATCCGGTCACGGGCCTCGCGCGCCGCTTCATCCCAGGACAACCCAACGGCATGCACACGGTCACGGGCCTGGCGCACGATCGCGCGAGTCACGTGGCGTACGACCCGGACATCAATGAAGAAGGCCTGCGCGCGCGCAGCCTCAAGATCGCCGCGCTGCAGAAGACGCTGAACGCGCCGCCCATCTTCGGCGCCGACTCCGGCGACCTGCTCGTCATCGGCTGGGGAAGCACGAAGGGCGCGATCGAGGAGGCCGTCGAGCGCGTCCGCGCCGAAGGCCTTCACGTGTCGTCGATGCACCTGCGCTTCCTGCAGCCCCTCGCGCCGGGCTTGAAGGACGCGATAGCGCGGTTCAGGCACGTCCTCACGATCGAGACCAACTGGAGCGACCGCCCGGAGGACGACATCATCGACGGCGACAACCGGCGGTACTCCGCCCTCGCGATGATGCTGCGGTCGCGATACCTCGTCGACGTCGACTGCTGGAGCCAGGTCCGCGGCCAGCCGGTCCGGCCGGGCGCGATTTGCGACGTCATTCGCCGAAAGCTGCAGGGAGTCTGAGATGAGCAGCGCGATGGAGTGTCTCCTGCAGGTGTACGACGACCGCCTCGAGATCGAGGACTACCAGCGCGGGGTGCCGCGTTGGTGCACAGGCTGCGGCGACAACGCGATCCTCGCGGCCGTGCAGCGGCTCTGCCGCGACGAGCAGCTGCGGCCCGAAAAGACCGTCTTCGTCTCCGGCATCGGCTGCTCCAGCCGGCTGCCGCACTACATGCGGACGTACGGGTTTCACGGCATCCACGGCCGGGCCCTGCCGATCGCCGAAGGCATTCGCATGGCGCGCCCGGACCTGCACGTGTTCGTGAACACCGGCGACGGCGACTGCTGCAGCATCGGCGCGGCGCATTGGGTGCACGCGCTCCGCTACAACATGAACATGACGGTGTTCCTGCACGACAACCAGATCTACGGGTTGACGAAGATGCAGGCGTCGCCGACGTCGCCGAAGGGCCTCAAGAGCAACACCACGCCGCGCGGCACGTACCTCGACGCGCTCCAGCCGCTGACGGTCACGCTCGGCGTCCAGAACGTCTCGTTCGTGGCGCAGACGGTGGACTGGATCCCGGAGCTGCTCTACGACATCGTGTCGAAGGCCTTCCACCACAAAGGTCTCTCGTTCATCCGCATCGTCCAGCGCTGCCCCGAGTGGCTGCCGAAGCACTTCGAGCCGTTCCTGCACGATCCCGATCGGATCATGGTGCTGACTCACGAGGACGGCGTCAGCCTCAATCCAGGCCTCGCGAAGGTCTACACGCGCACGGTTCACCACGACCCGTCCGATCTCAGCAAGGCGCGCGACATCGCCTCGATGACCGACATGATTCCAGTCGGCATTCTCTATCGCAACCCGGACGTGCCCTGCTACGAGGACTTGCGGCGCAGTGAAGCGCTGCCGACGCCGGCGCTCATCCGCGCGGGCCTCGAAGCCGAGCTCGACCGCTTCACGGTCTGGCCGCATGCGCACGAGGATCGCAGCTGACATGGCGGTCACCCGACAGACCCTCGCGGCGTTTCACGCCACCGGCCGCCGGCTCGGCGACGAACTGGCGCCGATGGCAGGGCTCGATCTCCGGCCGATTCTGCTGGCTCGTCATCGCGACCTCACGACGCTGCGCTACGATTTCCCGATCGTCCTGGTAGCGGATGACGACGGTGATGGGTGCGCACGATCGCTGTCTGGAATCATCGACGACCTCATCGGCGCGCTGGCGCACGCCGACGCCCGCCTCGCAAGCGATCTGTTGAAGGTGGAACTGACGATCCGATCGCTTGTGGCGAGCGGGCAGCGCGGATCGCTCTCGAACCTGTGGGACGCGGCCGCAGGTCGTCTGCAGGCGCACGGGGACAAGGCGCTTCACGACAGCCTCAAGCGCGCCCGCGGCGCGCTGTCCGTGGACGGCGAGCTCGTCGACTGCGACGGCGAGCTGCCGCGGCGCCTCTTCGAGCACGCCTGGCGTTTGGAACACGAACGCAAGGCCGCGCGCTTCCGGGCCAGGACGACTCGCCTCATCAACCGGCTGCGTGAGCTGCTGCGCGGCGACTTCGCGCGATCCGGGGCCGCCCGGTCGATCGAGCACCTGCGGGCCTCATTCGCCGGGCAGAGCGACGCCTTCGACTTCGGCGCCATGGCCCGCATGCTCAGCAGGACCGCGCCGGGAGGCACGATGGCGGAAAGCCGGCGGCGGCGCATCGCCGCGCTCATCGAGGCCCTCGAGTCGCAGCGCCTGTATCCAGCTCCGGGCAAATCCGGCGACCGTTTCATCTTCGACAGCTGCGCGACAGCGGTCGCGGCGTATCGCGAGCGTCTGCCGGCGCTCGTCGAGCTGGCCCGGTCGTTGGCCATTGCCGAGCTTGAAGTGGCTGGGGTCTACGACGAAGCGCGGCATGACGCGTTCTTCGGCCAGAGCGACACCGACGTCCCTGTGTTCGACGCCGACGACCTGGCGATGTTCCCCGACTACTTCGTCCTGGTCGACGCGGGCGACATGGACTCGGCCGAACCGGCCGCGATCGTCGACGCGCTGTCGGCCGGCCTGCCGATGAAGGTCCTGTTCCAGGCCGATCTGCACGGCGCGCCGCTGGCCCACATGGCGATGGGCCTGGCCACGGCCTTCGTGCTCCAGGCGCCCGGCTCGCACCTCTACCTGATGCGGCGCCATGTCGCGGCAGGCTTCGCATCTCGGGGATCGGCGCTCTTCAGCGTGTTCTCGGGCGCCGACTCGAACGTCGCGGGGCTGCCTCCCTATCTTGTCGCTGCGGCGGCGCTGGAGTCGCGCGCGTTCCCGGCGTTCGCGTACGACCCCGCCGCCGGCGCCGATTGGGCCTCGCGCATCGACCTCTCCGCCAATCCGCAGCCTGACCGGGATTGGCCCGTGCACGAGGCCGCTTACGAAGATCCGCAGCACCAGCACGTGTCCGCGGACCTGGCGTTCACCTACGCGGACTTCGCCGCTTGCGACCGGCGATACGCCCGTCATTTCGCGGTCGTCCCGCGGACGCGCTGGACCGACGCGACGCGGCCCGTGAGCGAGTGGCTCGCCGGATCGAGCCGCGAGCCGCTCGGGGCGCCGTCGTTGCTGATGGTCGATCGGGACAATCGCCTGCAGCGCGTGCTAGCCGATGAGACGATCCTGCGCACCGCGCGGCAGTGCCGCGATCGCTGGCGCAGCCTGCAGGCGCTCGGCCGGATTCACGAGACGCCAATCGCCCGGCCAACCGAGCCGGTGCCGACGCCCGCAACCGAGGCCGCCGCCGCGCCGGTACCGGCGGCACCGGACGCGTCCGTCGCGCATCCCGCCGAACCTCGAGGATCGTCCGACGAGCCGTACATCGAGACGCCGCGATGCTCGACATGCAACGAGTGCATCCAGATCAATAACCGGATGTTCGCCTACAACGACAACCGGCAGGCCTACATCGCTGACGTGCGCGCTGGAACGTACCGCCAGCTGGTCGAGGCGGCGGAGGGCTGTCAGGTCTCGATCATCCACCCGGGCAAGCCCCACGATCTCAACGAACCCGGGCTCGACGAGCTCGTCGCGCGCGCGCAGCCGTTTCAGTAGTCGCTAACGGGCCACGCTCCGCGAAATATCCCTTCCTCGCGCGAATCGTCAGGTCGTCCTGGCCCGCGACGCTCACGCGGAGATCGTGCCAGCCCGACGCCGACACGCCGACCGGCTCGAACCACAGCACGTAGCTGGCGCGAAAATCGTCGAAGATCGCCTTGAAATCCGAGGCCGCGCGGCCGAGCTTGTGCTCGTCGCCGCCGCTCCGCTGCACCGCCTCGCGAATGGCATTGAGGCTGCCCGCCATCCACGTCGTGCGGCCGCTGGCCGCGGCGACCTGCGGATCGGGCGGGACGAGCACCGCATGAAACACCGCGTCCACGCGCCCCGCGATTTCCGGGATCGTGTCGCTGTTGAGCGTGCTCAGCGTGTCCTCACCATCCGTGAGCGCAATCACGAGATGCCGGCGATCCGGCTCCTCCGGCCAGAGCAGCGCGTAGATGAGCCCGTCGTTCAGCGACGTCATGCCGTTGCCGGTCAGCGTCTCGAGACTGAACGGTCTCGACGCATCCTGCATCGGCACGGCCTCACGCACCTTGGTGGAGAACGAGACGATGCGGATACGGTCGCCGGGCCGAAGCATGCGCGCGAAGGTCCGGATTTCCTCCTTGAACGCCTCGAGATTGCCGATCACGCTGCCGCTCGTGTCCACGGCGAGCGTCACGTCGATCGGAATCGAGTCAATCGCGACGGCTTCGACCTTCTGAGGCACGCCGTTGTCCGCAATCGTGAAGTCGTCGGCACCGAGCCGGCCCACGGGCACCTTGCCGCGCTTGACGGACACATCCACCGACACGCGCGTGGTCGCGCCGCGAAACGTCGGACGCTGCTGGGCCAACGTGCCGCCCCTGAAGACGGTCCCCACCGCCAGCAGAAACGCCACGGCCGCGACGATGGGGCGGCTCATTTCAGGCCCTCGCGCATGCGGGCGATGAGTGACGGGAGAACGAGCGCGTCGCCGCGGAGGTACATCGCCCACGGATCGTCAGGCGATTCACCGGCCGCGAGCGCGCCACTCGATCCCGGTGGAGCCGACGGCGGCAGAAACGACGGGAAGCCGGCCGGCGCGGGTCTGGCGCGAAGCGCCGCGTCGAGCACCTCGTATCCTTCGCGTTGGCGGCCCGCAATGCCGAGCTGCGCCGCCAGCAGAATGGAGGCCGACCGCGCCATCGGCATCAATCGCAGCGCCTCCCGGTACTCCGCGATCGCCTCGTCGCGCCGGTTGGTGTGTTCGTTCACCCAGCCGAGGAACTGGTGGCTCAGCCCGGCAACCGCCGGCTCCGTTGTGAGCTGCGGCACCTCGGAGAGGAACGCGCGCGCCTCGTCCCAGTGCTCGAGCCGCAGGTGAAGGAACCCGAGGTGCAGCGTCACCTCGCCCGCCAGGCGCTCATCGGACGCGAGCGTCGTGTACTCGGCGATGACTGCCGGAATCTTGTCCACACGATCGACGATGGCCTGCGCGGACCTCGGATCGATCTTCAGAACGCCGCCGCCCGCGGACTGCCCTGCGGCGGCCTGCCTCAGTGTGTCGATGACCTCCACCGAGACTTCCTGCCCGTTGATCCCGAGCGGCCCGCCCCAGGTGCTGAGGTCGGTCTGGGACTCGTGGAACTCGACCTCGGCAAGGCGGAAGCGCGGCTCGCCGGGAGCCGCCGCCTGCGCGTGTACGAGGTGGCCGTGTGTGTACTCCTCTTTGTCCGCGTCGCTGAAGAAGCTCGGGGCGCGAACATTCGAGAACGCACCTCGCTCCGCGAGCGGCCGGCCCATGACATAGATCCAGTCCCCGGCCTCCTCCATCGTCGCGAGCGCGGCCAGGTGCCACGCGCGCTCGCCCGGCAGGTGCGTCGGATGGCGGCGCAGCTCGTCGCAGGCCCACACGAGGGCCGGGCGCCGGATCTCCCACGGGGCGGTGTCCACCCGCGCGTGCGCCAGCTCGAGGGCGAAGGCCGCGGCCACGAGCCGACGGTGCGGCTCGCCTGCCGGATCGCCCTGCGCGATCCACTTCGCCGCCGCGGAACGGAAATCCGAAAACACGTGGTCGAGCGGATTTCCCAGCGCTTCGGGCATGCCGGCACCGACGACCGGCAGCGTGCGCATCACGCGCACGACCGCGTCGTAGTCGCCGGCGGCGTAACGCGGCAGCAACGTCGCGATCTCCGGCGCGCCCGCGTCGACGGCGGGCCAGGCGGCGATTGCGACGGCCACCAGCGTGGCCCGAAGCAGAGGAAGTCGCGGACGTCTCACTGGACTGGTCCCCGGACGCCGCCATTCTCGATCGCCGGTGCTCGTCTCACAAGCAGGGCCCAGGCCGTATGCGACAATGGCGCCCATGCCAGCCTTCCGCCGCGTCTCGGCGGCGCTGTTCGTGTGGGTACTTGCGACCGGCGCGTGGGTCGCGGCCCAGGGCCTCAGCGCGAACGATGCGCACCGCGTGCACCAGATGCTTCGCGAGGCCTACGACTCGGTCAGGCAGAACTACTACGACACGACCTTCCACGGCCTCGACCTCGACGCGCGCTTTCGCGAGTACGACGACAAACTGAAGTCGGCCGCGTCGCTCAACGCCGGCCTCACGGTCGTCGCCGCTTTTCTCGATGGCCTGAAGGACTCGCACACGTACTTCATGCCGCCCGCGCGGCCGTACCGGCTCGACTACGGCTACCGCCTGGCGCCGATCGGCGATCAGGTGTTTGTCACGCGCGTGCGGCCAGGCACCGATGCCGCGGCCAAGGTCAGGGCGGGCGACCAGCTCCTGGCTCTCGACGGCGGGCCCGTCACGCGCGACACGTTCCAGACGATGGAGTACCTGCTGAACGTGTTGTCGCCCCGGCAGACGACGCACCTTCGGCTGCGTGACCCGGCAGGCGCCGAGCGAGAGGTCGCCGTGGACACGAAGGTCGTTCCCGGCAGGCAGCTGCGCAATCTCACGGGCGCGGGCGCCGGGATCGAATTCAACGACATGGAGCGCGAGCAGGAAGCCGACGAGCGCATGTACCGGCAGCAGTACATCGAGATCGGCGACGTGATGATCTGGAAGATGCCGATCTTCCTGCTCGACAACAACCTGGTGGACAAGCTCTTCGCCATCGCCCGAAAGCACTCGACGCTCATCCTGGATCTGCGGGAGAACCCGGGCGGGCTGATCGAATCGCTTCGGCGGATGACCGGCAACCTCTTCGATCGCGACGTGAAGATTGCCGACCGCGTCACCCGCAAGGGACGCACGCAGATCGTGGCCAAATCGCGCGGCAGCAGTGCGTTCAGCGGCAAGCTGATCGTGCTCGTCGACAGCGGGTCGGGATCGTCGGCCGAGCTGCTCGCGCGCGTGGTTCAGCTCGATAAGCGCGGCGTCGTCCTGGGCGATCGATCCGCCGGCGCGGTCATGGAAACGCTGATGTTCCCGTTCGCGCAGGGCGACGAGGTCATGATCTTCTACGGCTTCGCGGTCACCGACGCGGACCTCGTCATGGGCGATGGCCGGAGCCTCGAACGGGCCGGCGTGAGCCCCGACGAGAAGCTGCTGCCGTCGGCCGCCGATCTCGCCGCAGGCCGCGATCCGGTCATGGCCCGCGCCGCGCAACTGGCCGGGCTGACGCTCGACCCTGTGGCGGCGGGCAAGCTGTTTCCGTTCGAGTGGCGCCCGTTCTGATTTAGACGGCGAGGGCCTCAACCGCAGGGGCCGCCGCCCGATAGGGCAGATACTCAGGCTCCCACATCGTCGCCAGCACGCGCCGTTCGATTTCGGCGGTCGAGATCGGCGGGGCGGCGCCGGCGTCGACGAGCGCGACGCCGACGGCCACGGCAACCGCGCGCGACACGTCGCGCAGCCGGCTGAGCGGCGGATAGATCGGATCGCCCGCACGGGGCGATGTCCCGGTGGCGTTCACGAGCGCGCGCGCCGCGGCCACGAACGCCGCGTCCGGCAGCCACTGCGCGTCCACGGCCGTGGCGCCCAGGCCGACGCCGGGGAAGATGAACGCGTTGTTGCCCTGGCCGATCGTGTAGGTCCGCCCCCCGTGCTCGACGGGTGGAAACGGACTGCCGGTGCCGGTGACGGCCGCGCCGTTCGTCCAGCGGATCAGATCGGCGGGCGCGACTTCGGTCTTCGTGTCCGGATTGGACAAGGCGAGCACGATCGGCCGCGGGCAGCCGGCCAGCATGTCGCGCACGATCGACTCGGTGAACGCGCCTGGCTGCCCGGACGCGCCGACCAGCACGGTCGGCCGGAACGATCGCACGACCTCGGCCAGCGTGAACGCGCCGCCGGATCGCCGCGGCCAGCCGGCGACGAGCGCCGGATCCGCAGCCACGTCGCGTTTTGCACCGGCGAGCCCGGGGCGGTCCGCCAGAAGAAGGCCCTTGGAATCGAGGCAGAGGACGCGCGCCGCCAGTTCGTTCGCCGGCACGCCGGCGTCGCGGAGCGCCGCCCGCACGGCCAGCGCCGATCCCGCGCCAGACGCACCCGCGCCGAAAAACACGACGCGCGCGTCTTGAAGTCGTCCGCCCGTGTGCCGGAGCGCGCTCTGAATACCGGCGACGACCACCGCGCCTGTGCCTTGAATGTCGTCGTTGAACGACAGGACGCGCCGCCGGTAGCGCGCCAGCACGTCGAACGCGTTCGCGCTCGCGAAGTCCTCCCATTGCACGAGCGCGCGCGGATAGACGCGCGCGATGGCGTCGACGAGCTCGTCGAGGAGCGTGAAGTATGGCTCGCCGCGCAACCGCCGCTCACGGGTGCCGAGGTAGATGGGATCCGCGAGACGCGCGGCGTTGTCCGTGCCGACGTCGAAATCGACCGGCAGGCAGGAGCCGGGGTGAATGCCGGCGCCGACGGTGTAGAGCGCCAGCTTGCCGATCGCGATGGGCATCCCGCCCACGCCCTGATCGCCGATGCCCAGGATGGCTTCGTTGTCCGTGACGACGATGACGCGGGGCTCGGCGGCGGCGTTGCGCAGCACGTCGGCGATGCGCCCCCGCTCACCCGGCGTGATGTAGACGCCGTGGGCCCGGCGATAGATGTGGCTGTACTGCTCGCACGCCTTGCCCACCGTCGGCGTGTAGATGACCGGGACCATCTCTTCGAGATGGTCGAGCACGAGCCGGAAGAACAGCGTCTCGTTGCGATCCTGCAGCCCCGCCAGAAACAGGTACCGCGGGACGTCGTCGCCGGCCTTGAGGTAGTTGCCGTACGCCCGGGCGAGCTGCTCGGCCGGCGTCTGCACGGCGGCCGGCAGGAGGCCGGTGAGGCCGAGCGCGTCGCGTTCCTCACGGGTGAAACACGTTCCCTTGTTCAGCGCCGGGTCGTCCTTGAGCGCCGCGCCGCGCGTGAAGACCGCGACGTACCGCTCGCCGCTCCGCGGATCGCGCCGCGGCTCGAAGGCCTTCATCGGCCCCACGCCTACCTCCGGTCCACGGGCACGTAGGCGCGCTGCGTGGCGCCCGTGTAGATCTGGCGCGGCCGCGCGATGCGGTTGTCCGGGTCGTTCCGGCTCTCCAGCCACTGGGCGATCCAGCCGGGCATCCGCCCGATCGCGAACATCACCGTGAACATGTTCACCGGAATCCCGAGCGCCTTGTAGATGATGCCCGAGTAGAAATCGACGTTCGGGTAGAGCTTGTGGCTGATGAAGTACTCGTCCTTGAGCGCGATCTCCTCGAGCTTCATCGCGATCTCGAGCTGCCGGCTGTTGACGCCGAGGCGGCCGAGCACCTCGACGCACGACTTGCGGAGGATCGCGGCGCGCGGATCGTAGTTCTTGTACACGCGGTGGCCGAAGCCCATCAGGCGGCTGTTGTCTTTCTTGTCCTTCGCGCGGTCCACGAACTTCTGGACGTCGCCGCCCTCGGCTTCGATTCGCTCGAGCATCTCAATCACCTGCTGGTTCGCGCCGCCGTGCAGCGGGCCCCACAGCGCCGCGATCCCCGCCGACAGGCTCGCGAAGAAATTCGCCTTCGAGCTGCCCACGACGCGGACCGTGCTCGTCGAGCAGTTCTGTTCGTGATCGGCGTGCAGGATCAGCAGCAGGTCGAGCGCTTTCGCGAGCAGCGGATCGACGACGAAATCGTCGCAGGGCGTGGCGAACATCATGTGCAGGAAGTTCGCCGAGTAGTCGAGCCGGTTGTCCGGGTAGATGAACGGCTGGCCGATCGAGTGTTTGTACGAGTAGGCGGCAATCGTCGGCATCTTGGCGATCAGACGGACGGCCGACTCGTGGAGGCTCGCGCCCGTCGGTTCGGTGCCCTGATAGAACGTCGCCAGCGCCGCCACGGCGGCGGCGCAGACCGGCATCGGATGCGCGTCCTTGGGCAGCGCCTCGAAGAAGCGCCGGAAGTTCTCGTGGAGCAGTGTGTGCCGCGTGACGTCGGTGGTCAGCGCGCGAAGCTGACTCGGCGTCGGCAACTCACCGTAGAGCAGCAGCCATGCGACCTCGAGGAACGTGCTCTTCTCCGCCAGCTCGGCGATGTCGTAGCCGCGGTAGCGGAGGATGCCGTTCTCGCCGTCGATGAAGGTGATGGCGCTCCGGCACGCGCCCGTGTTGCCGAAGCCCGGGTCGTACGTGACGAGGCCCGTCTGGGCGCGCAGCTTCTGGATGTCGATCGCGGTTTCGCCCTCGCTGCCCGTGATCAAGGGCAGGGTGACCGGCTTGCCGTCGTAGCTCAGGGTTGCCGTCGTGCTGGTCACCGGCGCGGTCTGTGTCGCCATGGGATCCTCCGGGAGCGGTCGGCTCCACTGCCAACCTGGGTATTCAAAGCAAGGCTGGTACCGTGTGGCCGGCTGGACCAGCGCTGCGCCGCTTCGCCGAAGCTGCCGGGACCCGCCGCGAGCCCGCGGAGAATCCCCACAACTGCGGGACTTATTCCCGCCGGCCGTACGCCACCGGGCCCTCGCACCGTGGACTTCAAGCCTGGCCATACCGGCCGGGAGTTTGCAGATTCCAGGTGCGCTGCCCGCGCTCTTCGCGGCCGCGCCTTGCAGCCGCCGGCCTCATCACCGACCGCACCGGGGCGCGCCTGCAGGTGCTCCACGCCGAGTCGACGGAGGCGCCGGTCTATTTCACGCACGAGCAGGTGGAGGCGCTCGCCGCCCAGCGAGCGCGAATGGAGGCTCAGGCGAAGTCCTACGTCGAGGCGTTCGTGCGCCGGCACACCGCAGCGGCGTTCACCGCGGCCGAGCACCGGCCGGCGTGACCGCTATTGGGCGCGCAGGGCGACGACGGGATCGACGCGCGCCGCGCGCCGCGCCGGTACGAGCGCCGCGAGAAGGCCGGTGGCAGCCAGCACCGCCGCGGCTGAGACGTAGACAACGGGATCGTGTGCGTCCATCTTGAAGAGAAAGGCCTGCACGAACTTCGACAGCGTCCAGCCGCCTGCGAGGCCGATCGCGAGGCCGGCCGTCATGTAGACCGCGGCGCGCGCGAGCACCATGGTCAGCACTCGAGAGGGTTCGGCGCCGAGCGCCAGACGGACGCCGATTTCCTGCGTCCGCTGATCCACGACGAACGCCATGACGCCGTAAATGCCGGCCGCGGCGATCGCGATCGCCAGCAACCCGAACAGTGCCAGGACGATCATGTTGAACCTCCGCTGCGCCACGAGCTTGTCGAAGAGATCGTCATAGGTCAGCGGATCTGGCGTGACGAGATCGGGCGCGACAGCGTGAATTGCCGCCCGCACCGCGGGCACGTACGACGCCGGCGTGCGATCAGCGCGCATGATCAACGTCACCAACGGACTGCCAAAGGCGTACTCCCAGGTGAGCGGCTCGTACACCTCCGGCCGCAGATCTCCCTCCGGCCCCTGGAGCCGAACCGAACGGACCACCCCCACCACCGTCCGTTCGCCATGCGCGTCGATGGTCACGCCGATGGGATTGCCGGCGCCGAAGTACCGCCTCGCGGCGACGTCGTTGAGGATGATCGACGCCGGCGCGCCTGGCGCGATGTCGTCGTCGTTGAAGACGCGGCCACTGACGAGGCCGACCCGCAGAACCTTGAAATAGTCAGGCGTGATGTACTTCTCGTCCGCCCAGTCGTCCGGCTGATCGAACGGCGGCTTGCCCGGGACGGACACGGTGGTGCGATCGCTTCCGGAGATCAGCGGCTGCGTACCCCAGGCGAGCGCCACCGCCTGGATGCCTGGCAGGCGCTTCACCTGACCGGTCACGGCGGTGACGGTCGCGCGCGTCCTGGCGAGGTCCGCGTCGGTGACCTTGCGGACGACCAGATCGACTGAAAGCACATTGGTCAGGTCGAAGCCCAGGTCCACACGCATCAGCCGGACGAAGCTGGACATGAAGAGCCCCGAGCCGATGAGCAGGACGACCGCGAGGGCGATCTCGGCCACGAGCAGGACCGCGCGCGTCCGCTGGCGCGACGCCGCCGCGCCTCCCGACCTGCCCGACTCGCGCAGCGCGGCCCCCAGGCTGGGCGACGTCTGCCAGATCGGCGTCACGCCGACGGCCACCGCCACGGCCGCCACGGCGGCGGCGATGAGCACCCGGTAATTCACGGCGATCTCGTCGAGCCTCGGCAGGTTGGCGGGCAGGGACGCGCGAAGAATCTGGACGCACCAGATCGCCGCGCCCACGCCGAGGGCCGTCCCGGCGGCCGAGAGGATCAGGCTCTCGACGAGCAGCGCCCGGACAATGCGCCATCGCGAGGCGCCGAGCGCACCGCGCACGGCCGCGTCGCGCGACCGCGCCGATGCCCGCGCGAGCATGAGGTTCGCGACGTTGACGCACGCGATCAGCAGCACGAACGTCACCGACGCGAGGAGCATCAACATCCAGGACTTCGCCGGGCCGACGATGGCGTCCTGCAGATCCGTGACGCGTCCGACGCGATCGGCCAGGTTGTTCGGGTACTGGGCCTTCAACCGGGCGGTAATCGCATCGACGTCTGCCTGGGCCTGCGCAACGGATGTGCCGCGCTTCAGCCGGCCGACGACCGTCAGGTTGTAGGCCTGCCTCCTCCCGCGCGCCAGCTCAGCGAAGGAAGGCGCCCACGGCGCCCAGAGGTCCATCGGGCGCACCGCGCTGACTGGCCACATGAATGACGGCGGCATGACGCCGACAATGAGCCAGTCGCCGTTCTCGCACGTCAACGTGCGGCCGATCACGCCCGGGTCCGCACCGAACTGCCTTCGCCAGAACGCATCGCTCAGTACGACGACATGTTCGTTGCCCGGGATCTCATCGTCCTTTGTGAACACCCGGCCCAACGAGGGCGAAGCGCGCAGCACGGTAAACAGGCTGGCGCTCGCGAGCGCGGCACGAAGCGTCCGCGACGTGTCGTGCTGCCGCAGGACGAAATTCCCGCTGCCCTGTGACGCTGCCAGATCTTCGAAGGTCGTCTGCGCGGTGCGCCAGTCGGTGAAGTCCGGAGGAGAGACCGTCGTGCCGCCCCGGCCGCTCAACCGCGGCTCGGTCAGGAGGACCAGGCGGCTGCTCTGCGGAAACGGCAGGCCGCGCAGCGCAACGCCATCGACCACCGAGAAGATGGCGGTCGTCGCGCCGATGCCGAGCGTCAGCACAACGAGCGCGACCACGGTGAACGTCGGCGTCGACCGCAGCGAGCGCACCGCGTAGCGGCCATCCGGCCCCAGGCCGTCGAACCAGCGCGCCGCGGCCAGTTGACGGCGACCCTGCGGCGTCTGGCGACGCTGCTCGTACCGGCGACGGAGGTTCGGCCAGATCGACCGTCGAACCTGCCGGCGATACCACTGCCTGGCCGACCGCCGGCCGTCGCGCGTCACGCGCGCCCGGAATTCCTCCAGCAGATCGCCCACGATGGCAGGCCGGTCCGCCTCCGACGTCGAGATCGTGACCAGCCACTCGCTGGCGCGCGGCGGCGAAGGCATCACGGCCGGGCCTTTCTGAGGTCCGGCGCGAGCCCCCTCCACATGCGAGCCAGGCGCTCCCGCGACTGCCGCAGGGCCGTCGCGCCCGCGGGCCGGATCTCGAAGCAGCGTTTCGACCGTCCGCCACGCTCCGCCGTCGGATCCGACATCGTCGACCGCACGAACCCCTTGCGCTCGAGCCGATCAAGCGACGTGTAGAGCGCGCCGACGGCGACCTCCCGGCCCGTTCGCTCCTCGATCTCGCGGCGAATTGTCACGCCGTAGGCCTCATCGCCCAAATGGACGATGGCGAGGAGGAGCAGCTGTTCGAACTCGCCCAGGCTGTCGCGCGTGCTCGCGGCCATTTGCCCTTCTTTGTAGCACTAATTAGACCGCCGGGCGGCCGCAATGGTTGGGTGCCGACTGCTCACTTCTGGCTTCTCACTTCCAACTGTTTTGAAGGTCCGTAGAGCACGCGGCCCGGCCGCGCGGCGGTCATGGCGCCGTTCTCGAACACGACCTGGCCGTTGACGATGACGTGGCTGAAGCCCTCGGCGTACTGGTGGGGCTGGGTGTAGGTCGACGTGTCCCGGACGGTTGCAGGATCGAAGATCACGAGGTCGGCTTTCATGCCCGGGCGAAGGACGCCGCGGTCGGCCAGGCGCAGCCGATCGGCGGGCGCCGAGGTCATCTTGCGAACCGCGTCCTCGAGCGTGAGGTCGTGCTTCTCGCGCACGTACACGCCCAGCACGCGTGCGAAGGTCCCGTAGCTGCGCGGGTGCGGATTCGCACGCCCGAAGATCGGAATCTCGCCGTCCGACGCGATCATCGTCGCCGGATATTTGAGGATGCGCTCGAGGTCGTCCTCGCTCATCGCGTGGAAGATGCCCGAGCAGCCGCCCTGCTCGACGAGCCAGATGGTGGCCTCGGCCGCGTTCTCGACCGTGGGCTCCAGACCGCGCTGGCGGGTGAGGTCCGCCAGCGTCTTGCCGGCGAGCGAGGCGTCGAAGCCGCAGCTCGAGAACTGCACGTTCTTCGGGTCGCCGCCGCCGCGCTCGTTCTGAATCAACGCGGCGATCGCGGTCTTGATCCGCGCGCGCGTCCCGGGATCGCGAAGACGCGCGAGCTGATCGGCGCGGCTGCCTTCCTGCGCCCACGCCGGCAGCAACGCCGCGGACACGCTCGTGGCCGAGGCGGTGTAGGGGTACTGGTCGAGCGTCACATCCACGCCACGCCCCCGCGCTTCGTCCACGAGGCGCAGCATCTCGACGCTCTTGCCCCAGTTGGCGGCGCCGATCGCCTTTGCGTGACTGATGTGCGTCGGGAGTCCGCCCTCTTCGCCGATACGGATGGTCTCCTTGACGCTGTCGATCACGCCCGAGGCTTCGTCGCGCTGATGCGACTCGTGCATCCCGCCGTACTTGCCGGCGACGCGCGCAAGCTCGACGACTTCCTCGGTCGGCGTGAACGTTCCCGGCACGTAGAAGAGCCCCGTGCTCAGTCCGAACGCGCCGTCCTTCATGCCCTGCTCGACGAGCGCTTGCATCCGCGCGATCTCGTCCGGGCTCGCTTTCCGATCCACGTTGCCGATGACGGCCGAGCGCACCGACCCCTGGCCGATGAAGCTGCCGATGTTGATCGACTTCGCGAGCGCGTCGAGCTGCGACAGGAACGGCGCGAGCGGGACGGGCGACGACCCGTCCGGGCCCTCCATCACGGTCGTCACGCCCTGGCGGATGTAGTTCGGCGCCGTCGGCACGTCGGTGATACCGCGGCGCGCGTGCGTGTGGATGTCGATGAAGCCCGGTGAGACGACGCGCCCGCCGGCGTCGATGACCCGCCGCGCGGGTTCGTCAATCGCCGGCGCGATGCGCGCGATCGTGTCGCCGCGGACCGCGACGTCCGCGCGGTACCACGGGCTGCCCGTGCCGTCCACGATTCGGCCGTTGCGGATGACGAGGTCGTAGGGCGCCGTTTGCGCCCCGACGCCCGCGACCAGGACCCACGAGGCAGCCAGCACGGCGAGCGGAGCACCACGGCGCGGCATCACAGATCCCTCAGCGCCACGTTTGGATCGACGCGGGAGGCACGGCGCGCCGGCAGCCAGGTCGCGACGAGCGCGGCGATCGCGAGCGGAATCGGCACGAGCGCCATCGCGAGCGGATCGACGACGGTCACCGGCCGCGCGACGATCATGCGGAAGATCGCGCGCCCCAGCGTCCCGCCCACGAGCCCGATGATGAGGCCAACGACGACCGGCCGGCTGCCATCAGCGATGACCATCCGCACGAGACGGCCCGACGTCGCGCCGAGCGCCAGCCGCACACCCATCTCCCGCGTCCGCCGCTCGACGACGTGAGACAGCACGCCGTACAGCCCCGTCATCGACAGGAAGAGCGCGAGTCCGCCGAGAATCGCCGCGGCGCCGGCCAGCAGTCGGACGACGACGTGCTGCCCGCCGAGCAGATAGGTGCCGCTGCCGCTGATGCCCACCGCGAGCATCGGGTCCGCCTGGCGGATGATCGAGCGCAGCGTGCCGGCCACGGCGGCCGCATCGACCGGCGAGCGCGCAACCAGCCAGACGTTCGACTCGTAGTGCTGGGCCAGCGGCAGGTAGATCACGCCGGTCCGGCGCTGACCGATGCTGCCGACGTCCGTGTCGCGGACGACGCCCGCGACCGTCAGCGTCTGACTGGAGTCAGCGCCCCTGGACGACCGATCGTAGAAACGCAGCAGCAGCTGCCGCCCGACCGCGTCGACCGTCCCGAAGAGCGCCCGCGCGTTGTGCGCGTCAATCACCACCGCCGGCGCCGCCGCCGCATCATCGTGCGCGTCGAACAGGCGGCCGCGCAGTAGGGAGAGATTCAGCGTGCGGAAGATCTCCGGCGTGCCGGCGACATAGTACGTGTTCATCCCGTCCGTGTTCGTCAGGATCGGATGATCCGTGGTCGAAATGCTCGCCTGCAGCGACCCCATGCCGAACGGAAAGCCCGACGAGATGGCGGCAATCTCAATCGACGGCTCCTGCCGCGCGGCGTCGAGGATGCGGTCCATCGCCACTCGCGCGCGGGCTTCGTCCATCTGGTGCAGCTGAAAGCTCACCGACGCCGTCGCGATCCGATCGATGTCCACGCCGGAGTCGGTCTGCCAGTCCGACGCAACGGTCTGCACGAACATGGCCGCGACGAACAGAAACGCCGCGGAGACGCCGACCTGCAGGCTGATGAGACCGCGGCGAGTCCGCCAGCGGACGGCGCCGGTGTCGGCGGCCAAGGCGCCGCGAACATCCGGGCGAGTGACCTGCAGCGCGGGCCAGAGGCCGAAGACCAGCAGCGTGAGGAACACGGCCACGACGAGCGCAGCCACGACACCCGGCCGCAAATCGGTCGCGATCTCCATGTCGAAGCCGACCGGCACCTGAGCGGCGGCGGCCACGAGAATCAGCCGCGCGACGAGGGCCGAGACCAGGCCGCCCACGAGCGCGAGGATGGCGGATTCGAGGATCTGCTCGCGGATCAGCCGCCAGCGCGATCCACCGAGCGCGCGCCGGACCGCAAACTCGTGCAGCCGCGCGCTCCCGCGGGCGAGCGTCAGATTCGCCAGATTCGTGCACGCGACGACGAGCACGAGACCCACGAGCGCGACGAGCACCACCGGCATGCCGGTGGAATACTGCGCGGCAATCGAATCGCGAACGAGCATCGCCGACCAGCGCCGCGGACGGACCGTGCTGTCCGTCGCGCCGGGCAGCCGCTGTTTGAGCGGATACACGCCGTCGAGTCGCTGGCCGACCACGCTCAGGGCCGCCGCGACGTCGCCGACCGATCCCCCGGGACGCAGACGGCCGAACGCCGAGAGGCTCTGAATGTCGTGGTTGTCTCGTTGGAGCGCTGACGGCGGCGTGCTCGACAGGACGGCGAGCGCAGACAGCGGAATCCACCCGTTCGCGCCCGCGCCAATGTGCGGCGCGCCGAATCCCTGGAACGCGCGATCGGCAATTCCGACGATTTGAAACGGCCGGCCGCCCAGCAGGACCGTGCGGCCGACCACGTCCGCCGCGCCGCCGAGCTTGCGTTGCCAGAACGTGTGGCTGACGACCAGCACGGGATCAGCGGCCAGGTCGTCGTCCGGCGCCTGCACGCCGCGCCCGCGGGCCAGGCGAACGCCGCCCACCGCGAACGCGTTGCCCGTCACAGCCTCGAGCGTGAAGATCTGGGCGACCGATCCGTCGATGTAGGGTCGCGCCGTCGGCACCCACGCGGCGACCTCAGACAACGTCCCGCCCGCCGCTCGCAGTTCGTCGAAATCGCCCCGCGCCAGGTTGAATCGCGAGTCCGTCCGGCCGCCAGGCGTGCTGGCCGTCACGTAGAAGACGCGGCTGAGATCGCGAATGCCGCCGGCGGGCCAGATCACTTCATAGACCGACGCGTAGAACGCCGTCGTGGCGCCGACGCCGATGGCCAGTGACACGACCGCGAACAGCGTGAAGATGGGCGTCGCAGCCAGGCGACGCAGGCTGAGCTGCAGGTCACGCCGGAACTGCTCGAGCACGGTGTGCGCAGTCTACCCTACCGCTGTATGCGGCTCACGTACTCTTCGACCGTCAGCGGTTTGACGCCGAAGCGCTCGGCCGCCGCCCTCCACTGGGGAAACGGCGAGTTGCGCGTGGCCGCGTAGTGCCCGAGGCTGATCATGCGGGCCGCCACCTCGTTGAACGGCCGGATGATCACCGGCAGCGTCTTCATCAGGCCGACCGGCATGTGCCGGCGCTTGCCCGATCCGCCGAGCTGACGCTCGACGAGCGTCACGAGATCGTTCAGGGACTTGTCCGACGGCCCCCCGACTTCCACGATCTCGTTGCGCACGTCCTCGTTCGCGAGAATCTTCACGACGAATTCGGCGACGTCCTCCACCGCGATGTAGTTCGTGACGCCGGAGCCATCGCCAAACACCGTCGCGGTGCCGTTCTTGCGGATGCCCGGGGCGATGATCTGATCGATCCACACGTCCATGAACGCGCTCGGCCGGACGATGACGTGCGGCAGGCCGCTGCGGCGAATGAGGTCCTCGATGTACCACTTGACGCGGAAAATATCGACCGTCTCGCCCGATGTGGCGCCGCGAAACGAGATGTAGATCAGGCGCTTCACGCCCGTATTGCGCGCGGCGGCGCAAAGATTCTGATAGGCGCTGACGTCGACTTTCAGCGGGCTCGTCGGCCCCTTGCCCATGTTGTTGTTGGCCGTCGATACGATTTGCGAAATGCCGCGGCAGGCGTCCGTCACCTTCGCGAGATCGAGGAGGTTCACGGCGACGACTTCGGCGCCCGCCGCCTTGAGCGGCGCGAGCTTCTCGGCCGACCGCGCGAGCGCGCGCACGGGCACGCCGGCGGCGAGAAGCTTGCGGGCGACGACACCGCCCAGCTGACCGGTGGCGCCGACGACGAGCACGCGTGCTTCGGGCATGAGCCGGATTCTATCCCCTGTGCGATGATCGGCCGCAAGGAGACCTTCCATGCGCACCATCCTCCCGGCCGCCGCGTTGCTCGGCGCTGTCAGCGCACTCTGTCCGTCCTCTGCGTTCGCGCAAGCCGCCGGCCCGGAGCCGCCGGTGATCGTCGCCCAGGCGGACGCAGTGCTCCGGAAGGCACCGGACGCGGCGCGCATCTCAGTTTCGACCGAGGTCCGCGACGGCAAAGCTGCAGAGGCGCGACGGAAGAGCGCGGAGGCGATGACCGCGGTGCAGGCCGCGATCAAAGCCACCGGCATCGGCGCGGACGCGATTCAGACGTCCGGCTTCTCGCTCACGCCGGAGATGGACTACTCGGGCGGCAGGCCGTCAGTGAAGAGCTATGTCGTTCGCAACCAGATCGACGTCCGCGTGGACGATCTCGACAAGCTCGCGGATGTGATCGACGCGGCCAACAGTCCGAAAAACGTGGTCATTGTGGTGGCCAATCCGCGCTTCGAGCTGAAGGCGCGCGAGGCCGCCGAACTCGAGGCCGTCACGGAGGCGGTCCGGACCGCGCGGGCGCGCGCGCAGGCGATGGCGGCCGGCACCGGCCAGACGCTCGGCGCGGTGCTCAAGATTCAGCAGGGTCAGGTCTACATCGTGTCGCCGAACCCGCCGGTGATGCGCGTCGCGCAACCGCTTGCCGCACGCGGCGGAGCCGGCGTGGGCGGGGTGAGCCCCGTGAACGAGCCGGCAAGCGCCGGCGTCGAGACACCAATCACGCCCGGCGAGCTCGAGGTGCACGCGCAGGTCACACTGACGATCGCGATCAGGTAGGCAGGCTCAGAGAATCCGGTCGAGCCCCCGTACGAGACCGGTGAATTGCTGGACCCGCCGAATCGCCAGCAGCGTGCCGGCGATGTACGGCGTCACGCCCGGACCCGCGTCGTACTGCAGCGTCAGCCGCTCGTCCTGTTGGCCGAACCGGATCTCGACGCCAATCGTGTAGCCGGGCAGCCGGACCGAATGCACGCGCGAGCCGTTCAGCGCCGCGCCTCGCGCGGCCACATCGCCCACCGTGCGGTCGATCGGCACCTCGACCGCCGGCCGTCGCACTTCCGACAGGCGCCACGCCAGCTCGCGCGCCGTGCCACTCGGTGCGTCGATCTTCTCTGCCGACGCGATGTCGATGATTTCCCACGACGGCAGATGGTGCGCCGCCTCGACCGCGAACCGCTGCAGAAGCGCCGCCGTGATCGCGAAGTTGCCAACGGCGACAACGCCGACGCGCGCGGCCTTCGCGGCCGCGTCGATGTCGCGGAAGTCGCCCTCCTCCAGCCCGGAGCTGCCCACGACGACGTGGCGAGCGGCGCCGATGGCGGCGAGAACGTTGTCTTTGACCGCCGCGGCGCTCGTGTAGTCGACGAACACGTCGCAAGCAACAGCAAGAGCCTCTCGAACCGAGCCGACAATCGTCAGCCGGCCGAGCGGCTGGCCGGCGGCGTGACGGGCAACGGCCCCGACCAGCTCGAGGTCGTCAGCTTCGTCGACAGCACGAGCAAGTGGCCGCCCGACCCAACCCGTCGCGCCGGCAAGACAGACACGAATCACAACTCTGCCCTCTGCCCTCTGCCTTCTGCCTTCCACCCGTCACTCCCTGACCTCCACCCTCCCCTTCGGTCCGTCGATCGTCGCGATGAGTGCGGGCGCCTGGCCGCGCGCGACCTCGAGATCGATCGCGAACGCGCGCAGCATCGACCGCACGCGATCCGGATCGGGGTGCTCCGCGCGCAGGCTCACGAGCGTCGCGCCCGTCGCCGCTGTGGACGACGGATGCGGCGACGTGCCCCAGTCGATGAAGAACGGGACGAGGCCGTCGCCCAGCACCGTCGCGGGACTCGTGAAGCGCCAGGCTAGCAGCACGCCGTCGGGCCGGCGCCTGCTGCCGGGCGTCACGGCGCCCAGGCTGATGCCCCGAGCCTCCGCGTCCTTCAAGATCTGTTCGAGATTGGATCCCTTCGCCGCCCACGTCGCCAGCCGGGGCGCTGTCAAATCGTCGATCCCGAATCGTCTCGGCCCGGCTGGCTTCGGCTGCTCGGGATCCGGACCGATGATCTCGAGGTAGCACGACGGACCGAGCGCGACGAGCGCGTTGCGCGTGCCCGCGCCGGGATGCTGGCCACCGGGCGTCGCGCGCACGCCGAGCAGCGCTTCGACTCGACCGATCCCGGCGTCGAGATCGGGCGTGGCGTAGACGAGGTGATCGACGCGCGCGATGAGGCCGGCCGCGCCTTGCCAGGCCCGCGCCGCCTTCGCGCCCGACAGCAAGCCGGCGGTGCCGATCACCGCGAACGCCAGCAGGAACGTTCCTCGCACCGTGGCCAGAAGATACACGATGAGGAACGCGTACGGCACCGGCGTGATGACGAGCAGCACGCAGCAGACGAGACCGACGTAGCCCATCAGCCGGGCGGCCCAGGCGTCGGCGCGGCCAAGCCGTCGGGCAAGCGCGAACCGAACGGCCAGGGCGAGCGGCACGAGCGGCAGGTACGCGTATTCGGCCCACGGATTGTCGGGCCACCAGAAGACGACGGCAAGCGCGGCGGTCCAACTGCCCGCGCCTACCAGCAGCCGGCGGCGTATCGAAGACGGCACGCTCACGCCGAGCGCGGCCGCCGCCTCGCGGTCGCGTTTCATCTCGAAAAGGTGGCCGCGCACCGCGGCGAGCCGGTGATGCCGCCCCAGCCCGACTTGCTGCCGCCCGTCATCAACATGTACTTCATCGTCACTGCGGGGGGATGTGGTCCCCGCCGCCCTCCTGACGCGCCCCCGCAACAGCGCGTTCACCGGTCAGTCGGAGCCCGACGCGGGTTCTCGACATCGGCCACCACAATAGTCCGGCTCGTGGCGGCATGCATATAATCTCCCCGTTCATGGCGCTCGCTGCCGGCACGCGTCTCGGTCAGTACGAAATCGTCAGTCCAATCGGCTCGGGCGGCATGGGCGAGGTGTACCGCGCGCGCGACGCCAAGCTGAACCGCGACGTCGCGATCAAAGTCCTGCCGGAGGCACTCGCGCGGGACCCGGCCTCGCTGTCGCGCTTCGAGCGCGAAGCGCAGGCGGTCGCCGCGCTCTCGCACCCGAATATCCTCGCCATCTACGACTTC
>DATIWF010000015.1:0-109250 GCA_035519535.1 Vicinamibacterales bacterium
GTAGCACGCGAGCGCGGCGACGACGAGCAGCACCGCTGCGACGGCGGCGAAGCTGATCGGATCGGCCGGCGTGACGCCGAACAGGAATCCGGAAATCACCCGTCCGAGCGCGAGTGCCGCGGCGAAGCCGAGCAGCAGCCCGACCATCGTCACGCCCAGTCCCTGCCGCAGAATCAGCCGCGCGACGTCGCCGGGCCGGGCGCCGAGCGCGGTCCGTACGCCGATCTCACGGCGCCGCCGGGCCACGCTCTGCGAGAGCACGCCGAAGAGCCCGACGCCTGCGATCAGCAGCGCGAAGCCGCCGAAGCTCTCGAGCAGCACGGCGTACAGCCTCGGGCGCGCCAGACTCAATCGCAGCCGGTCGTCCATCGTCATCACCGAATCGAGCGCGACCGACGGCGCCAGCTCCCGGATGAGGCGCTGCAGCGTCGCGATGTAGCTCGCGGGATCCCCGGTCGTGCGGAGGACCAGACTGGGCGCGCTCGTGGCGAGGCCGCCGCGGAGTTGGCACAGGCACTCGTACATTTCGGGCGCGGGGGCGTCGGTGGCGGACTGCTCGCGGATGTCGTCCACGACGCCCGCGACGAGCCAGTGCTCCTGCCCCTCGTGCAGGTTGATCGCCAGGTCGCGACCGGTCCCCGGCGCCGGCAGATACGCGCGCGCGAACGCGCGATTGACGACGAGGACCGGCTGGGAGTCGGGCGTGTCGTTGGCGGCAAAGCCGCGGCCTTCGAGCACGCGCACGCCGGCCGCCGCAAAATAGTCCGCGCTCACGACGCGCGAGGAGGTGTGGACCTGCACGGACGGCTCTCCCGGGCGCGGCGACGGCAGCGGGAAGCTGCGAAGGCCCTGGCCGGAGGTGAGCGGCAAGCCGGTGGTGATCGCGGCGTGCCTGACGCCCGGCAGCCCGGCCGCGCGCTCGACGACCCTCTGCACGAGCGCGGCGCGCGTCTGCGGCGTGAACGCGACGTCGCCCATCGGCAGCCGCGCGGTCAGCAGGTGCTCGGGCTCGTAGCCGCGATCGACGTGCAGCATCGCCGACACGCTGCGCGAGAGCAGGACCGCGCCGACGAGCAGCACGGCCGCGACCGCGACCTGCGCGGCCATGACGATCGCGCGCGTGCGGGCGACGCGCGTGCGAAGTCCGCCGCCCACCGGGGCGGTGCCATCCTCCGCGAGGGCCGCGGTCACGCTGACGCGCCGCGCGAGCAGGAACGGGAGCCAGCCGAACGCGACGCCGGCGGCGACCGTGAGGCCGAGGGTCATCGCCACCACCGGCCAGTCGATCGCAATCGTGTCGGCCCGCGGGAAGTCCGCCGGCAGCAGCGCCGGCAGCAGCCGATGGAGCCAGATCGCGAGCGCGAGGCCGCACGTCCCGCCGATCACGCCGACCATGAGGTTCTCGATGAAGAGCTGGCGGCCGATCCGTGCGCCGCTCGCCCCGAGCGTCGTCCGAATCGCGATCTCGCGGATGCGCGCCGACGTCCGGGCGAGCTGCAGGCTCGCGACGTTGGCCACCGCTGTCACGAACAGGAGCCCGATCGCGGCGAGCAGCAGCAGCAACGCCGGCCGGACGTCGCTGGTGATGGCGTCGGCCAACGAGACGACGATGACCGTGGCCGGACCGCTCGAGCCGTACATCGCGACGCCGACCGCACCCAGGTCGGGCGCCGTGCGGCTGCGCGCCGTCCCTTCCACCGAGGCCTGCGCCGTGGTCACGCCCGGACGCAGGCGCGCGATCGCCTGGAAGATCGACAGGCGGCGGCTCACGCGCTGCGGGTCTTCATCAGGAGCCACAACGGGCGGCACGCTGGTCGGCGTCCAGAGCACCGTCTGGGCGTCGGGGAACGCGAAGGTCGCCGGCATCACGCCGACGATTTGCGCTGGGCTGCCGTTGAGCAGCACCGTGCGGCCGACGACGTCGGCGCGGCCGCCGAACTGACGCTGCCAGAGACCAAAGGACAGCACGGCGACGTCGCCGGTGGCGCCGCGCTCGTCCTCCGCCGTGAAGAGCCGGCCGACGGCCGGCGCCGCCTCGAGGACGTCGAACAGGCTCGCGGTCACACGGCCGATGCGCGCGCGCTCCGGCGCGCCGTCCGGCGGGCGGATCGTCAGCTCGCTCGTCGTCCACGCGCCCAGGGCATCGATCGTCTCGGCGTGTTCGCGCCAGGCCAGGTACGAGGCGTTCGTCAGCCGGCCGGGCCACGGCTGCGTCGCGCCTTCGCGGGTCTCGCTCACTTGAACCAGCCGCGAGGCGTCGGGCCACGGCAGCGGCTGCAGGAGCACGTGGTACACGACGCTCGCAAGCGTCGCGGCCGCGCCGATCCCCAGCGCGATCGTGAGGATGGCCATGCCGACCGGACCGCGCTGGCGGCGCAGCATCCGCGCGCCGAAGCGGAGATCGAGCGCGAGTCCGGACAGGCCGCTCGACGCCGTGGTCGGCGGCGCTGGTGCGGGCTCGCGCTTCGGCCGGCGGCGCCGGACCCTGTCGTCCGCCACCCAGCGATCGATCAACGCGGCGACGTGACGCTCGGCGTCGGCCGGCGGCATGCCATCGGCGCGGGCGGTGGCGAACGCCGCGGCCGCATGCTGCGCCAGCTCCTCGATGACGTCGGCGTCGGGCGACGCACCCGTGCTCGCGAACTCGCGGCGGAGACGGGCGGACCAGTTGGTGTCGGTCATGTCGCCTCCGGTCAGACGCGCGAGACGCCGGCGACGCGATTGAGCGCCTGGAACAGCTGCGCCCATCTGGATCGCTCGCTGGCGAGGTGGCGGCGGCCCGCCGGCGTCAGCCGATAGTAGCGGCGCCGGCGCTGTCCGGCCTTCTCGACCCAGCGCCCCTCGATGAGACCGAGGTCCTCGAGCTGGTAGAGCGTCGGATAGAGCGAGGCCGTGTGGTAGTCGAGCGCGCCCTCGGATCGCTTCGCGATGAGCCGGCTGATCTCGTACCCGTGGCGGGCGCGGTCCTCGACGAGGGCGAGGATCAGGAGCTGCGCGCTGCCCTTGCGCAGCTCTTTCGGCAGGTGAGATGCCATATGTGGGTTACCACTATACTACGATGCTGGGTGCGGGGTGCTCGGTGCGGCGTGCGGTGGCCGCGCGTCAGGTGGCCGGGCTCAGCGCGGCGACCCGCTCGACCGCCAGGTCGCGCAGGCGCCGCAGGTCGACCTTGCCGGTGCCAAGCGTCGGGATCGCGTCAATCGGCAGCAGGCAGTCGCGCCTGGGCAGCCAGAGCCTGGGCAGCTCCGTCTGACAGAGCCGATCCCAGAGCACGTCCGGCTGCACGTCGGCGCGCGTGTAGAACGCGACCAGCCGCTCGCCGCGTGCGGGGTCCGGCACCGCGGTGACGGCCGACAGCGAGTCGCCGAGGATGGCGTTGATGGCCTCCTCGACCTTGAGGTGCGGCACCATCTCGCCTCCGATCTTGCTGAAGCGTGACAGCCGGTCCGTGATGAACACAAAGCCGTCCTCGTCGATCATCGCGATGTCGCCGGTGACGTACCAGCCATCCCTGATGACCTCCGCCGTGCGCTCCGGCTGGTGGAGGTAGCCGGCCATCAGGTTCGGCCCCTTCACGAGCAGCAGGCCTTCCTGGCCGGACGGCGCGTCCTCGCCCGTCGTCTGGTCGACAATCCTCGCGGACACGCCGGGAATGGGATGGCCCACGGAGCCGGGTTTCATCCCGATCTGGGGCTCGCGAGGGTCGCGGACGTTCGGACGATTGACCGCGACGACGGGCGCCATCTCGGTGCAGCCGTAGCCCTCGAGCAGGTCGATGCCGAACTGCTCGCGAAACGCGGTCGCGAGCGGCTGGCGCAGCTTCTCGGCGCCGACGATCGCGTACTTGAGCGACGCGAACTGCTCCTTCGTGCACCGCCGCAAGTACGCGTTGCAGAACGTCGGCGTGCTGATCAGCATGCTGCCGCGGTACGTGCCGGCCAGCTCGCCGACGGTCTTGGCGTCCATCGGATTGGGATGGTAGGCCACGCCGCAGCCCTGCAGGAGCGGGAACCAGAGCGTGCCCGTCAGCCCGAACGAGTGAAAGAACGGCAGCACGCCGATGAAGCAGTCGTCGGCGGTCATCGGAAAGATCTGCGCGAGCGCGTCGACGTTGGCGAGCAGGTTGGCGTGCGTGAGCATCACGCCCTTCGGTTCGCCCGTGCTGCCGCTCGAGAAGACGATCGTCGCGAGCGTCGAGGCCCCGCCGCGCGCGCCGAGCCAGCGCGCCGGCACGAACATCGCCCGCACGAGCCCGGCCAGCTTGTCGCCGAGACCGATCGTCTCCCGGAGGTCCTCGAGGAACACCATCCCCGGGCGCGGCTCGATTGACGCCTTACGAATGAACTGCTTCGACGTGACGATCGTGCGAATCCCCGCCTGGCCGATGGCCGCGTCGAGCGCGTCGGCGCCGATCGTGAAGTTCAGGTTGACCGGCACGCGTCCGGCCATGAACGTCGCGATGTTGGCCAGCGCGCCGCCGACCGAGGCCGGCAGCAGCAGCCCGACGTGTTGGTCGCCGCGCGTCCGGCGGGCCAGCACGCGCCCGATCACGAGCGCCGCCATGAGCGCGCGGCCGTACGTCAGCGTCTGGCCCGTGCTGTCGGCCATCGCGAAACGCCAGAAGCGCCGGCGTGCGGTGCGCGCGAACGCCTGGTGCAGCGCGTCCGAGGGCGCCCGCCGGTGCGCCATGGCCTCGCTGCCGAGTTCCATGATCGCGAGGCGCGCCTCGGCGGCCGTGACCGTGGACGGGAGCGGGTCCCCGAACGCCACGGTGACAGGGTAGGGCAAGCGCTCCGGCCGCTTCCAGAAGAACTTCTCCCGCTTGAAGCTGAAGATGCTGCCCCAGACGCGATCGAGATAGACGGGGATCACGGGCACGTCGAGGCCCTGCACGATCCGCTCGAATCCGCGCTTGAACGGCAGCAGGTTGCCGGTCCGGCTGACGGCGCCCTCCGCGAAGATGCACACGACGTGGCCCGCGGCCAGCTCGGCGCGGGCCTGCTCGATGGCCGCCAGGATTTCGCGCTTGCCGCCCGCCGTCACCGGAATCGCGTGCATGCGGCGGAGCAGCGCGTGCACGAACGGCAGCCGGTAGTACGGGCCATAGACGATGAACCGCACGAAGCGCTGGATGCAGGCGCCGATGAGCGCGCCGTCGATCATCGACACATGGTTGGCGATGATCAGCGCGGGACCGCGCTGCGGGATATTCGGGCGCCCGACGATCTTGATGCGGTAGATCGTGTGCGTCAGCATCCAGAGCGTGAAGCGCACGAAGAAGTCGGGCAGCTTCGCCAGCACGTAGAGGTTCGACAGGAGCGTGAACACACCGGCGATCACGAGGATCCGCGTCACCGGCATCGCCAGCGTGTCGCCGAGGAGCGTGAGCGTCGCCGACGCCAGGATGATGCCGATCGTGTTCAGCACGTTGTTGGCCGCGAGCACGCGGCCTTTCTCGCTCGCGTTCGGCTTCTGCTGCAGCAGCGCGTTCAACGGCACGACGAACCAGCCGCCGAAGAAACCGAGCAGCACCAGCGCGATGGCCGCCTGCACGAACGACGGGGGCGACGCGGCCAGCCAGAGGCTGAACACCCCCATCCCGATCGAGCCGATCGGCACGAGCCCGAGCTCGACTTTGTCGCCCGACAACCGTCCGGCCGCAAGGCTGCCGGCGCCGATGCCGACCGCGAGCGCCGTCAGGAGCCACGAGATCTCCGCCTCGGCGACGTGCAGCGCCTGCTGCCCGAACAGCGCGAGCGCCATCTGCAGCAGCGCGCCCAGGAACCAGAAATAGGAAATCCCGACCGTCGTCATCCACAGTGTGCGATCGGGATACAGCCGCCGCACCGCGCGCCACGTCTCGCCGAACGGATTGAGCGAGATGCGCCCGTCCGGCCGCGCCGGCGGCACGTCGGGGATCCGCAGGCACGCGAGCGTGCCCGCGATCGCGACGATCGTCAGGCCGACGCCGATCCACGCCGCCTGGCCGCGCCAGAGCACGACGAGCGGGCCGCCCACCGCCGTGCCGATCACGATCGCGAGGAACGTGCTCATCTCGAGCAGCCCGTTCGCGCGCGAGAGATCGTCGTTCGCGACGATCTCCGGGACGATGCCGTACTTGGCCGGGCTGAAGAAGGTGGCCTGCGTGCCCATCAGGAACAGCACGCCCAGCTCGAGCCCGAAGCGGCCGCTGGCCAGCGCGGGAATCGCCAGCGCCATCGCGGCGATTTCGAAGACCTTCATCGCGACGAGCACGCGCCGCTTGTTGAAGCGATCGGCCAGATCGCCGGCATAGCCGGAGAAGAGCAGGAACGGCGCGATGAACATCGCGCCGGCGAGCGCGACGTCGCGCGCAGCGTCGCGGCCCGGCGCGGTCGCCGCCAGCAGGATGACGACGATCTTGAAGACGTTGTCGTTGAACGCGCCCAGAAACTGCGTCCACAAGAACGGCCAGACGCCGCGTCTTCCGAGCGTGCTCCCGTAGGTGCCACCGGCCATGAGGTCAGCTCCTTCGACGTCCTGAAGATATGTCGGCGGCAGGCGCCAGGTCCTGACGCCTCCCTGAAGAAGCATGAGAAGCGATGAAACGGGGGAAAAAGCCGATTTTCGGCCTATTTCGCGCGATCCGCCAGCCGGTCGATCACGGTCGCGAACCCCGGCAGCCCGTGCAGGGGGCGGAAGAACGGCTCGATGGGGATGGTCCAGCCGAGATAGCTCGGCGGCGACGACCCCAGCAGCTGGTCGAGGCGCGCGAGGGTGTTCGAGTAGTTGCCCTCGGCCGCCGCGGCGCACGCCGCGGCATACAGCGCGTCGTGGATGCGGCCGGTGCGCTCGAACCGTTCGACGCCGGCGCGGGCGCGCCGCCGCGCCTGGTCGGCGCCCGTGGCGTCGCCGTGTCCGGCGAGCGCGACGGCCTCGCCCAGCCACGCGCGCGGGTACTCCTCGACGTGGAGTCGCGCCGCCTGAAACGACGCGATGGCGGCCTGCGCGTGCTCGACGGCCAGCTCGGCATGCCCTCGCGCGACCAGCGCGACGGCGCCGTACTCGGGCCCGTACAACCGGTGGCGATCGACCTGCGCCAGCTCCTGATTGAACTCCGCGATCGCGTGCGAGTGCCGGCCGCGCGCCGACTCGAGCGCGCCGAGCAGCCAGTGGAAGCCGATCGACGGAAAGCGGTCGCCGGCGCCCGCCTGACGGTCCTGCTCGACGACGCCAAGGCGCACCAGGTCCTCGGCTTTGCTCAGGTGGCCGCGCGCCACGTGCACCATGGCCATCTCGAAGGTCGCGTACGCGAACTGCGGATAGATCGCGCGCGCGCGCTCGAACGCACGCAGCCGCGCGTCGCCCCACAGCGCGTGGCCCAGCCGGTACTGATTCCGCCAGCTCTCCGGATCGATCGCCACCGCCGTCTGGGCCGCCGTCCGCGCCTCGTCGAACTGGCCGGCGCTGATCAGCAGGAACGAGAGCGTCGCGTGCGCCTCGGCCAGCCGCCCGTCGAGTTGCACCGCATGCCGCGCGTGATCGATGCCGGAGGCGAGCGCCTGGCGGTTGGGCTCGGGGGCGAACCGGGTCATCTCGTAGGCGACGACCTCCGCGCTCGCAAGGCCTGCGTAGGCGATCGCGTACCGCGGGTCGAGCGCAATCGCACGCTCGAAGCTCGCGATCGCCTGGCCGATCACGTCCGTGTCGAGGCTCTCGACCCTCAGCCAGCCCTCGGTGTACGCGCGATACGCCTCGAGATTGGACGTCTCGCGCACGCCCACCCGCGTCAAGCTCGACGCCGCAGGCACGCCGAGCTCGCGCGCGAAGGCGTTGACGATCCCGTCCTGCAGCGTGAAGACGTCCTCGATCGGACCGTCCACCTTGGCGTCGGCGATCGCCTCGCCCTTCGCGGGATCCACGACCCGCGCCGTGATGCGAAGGAGCGTCCCGGTCCGCTGGTAGCTGCCGGCGACCACGAGCGCGGCCCCGAGTGCGGCCGCCATCTCGTGCAGCGAGCCGTCGGTGCGCCGCGCGGCCTGCACGACCCGCCAGCGATCGATGACGCGAAAGTGATCGAGCTGGCCGAGATCGCTCGTGACGGTCTCCGCGATGCCCGCGCCCAGCCACGCGATGTCCGGATCCTCGGTGACGTTGGCGAAGTCGAGCACGGCGATGGTTGGCGGCCCCCCGGCGGCGGCCGGCGCCGGGCGCTCCAGACGCGCGGGCACCGGAGCGCGGGGCGGCGTCGCGTCCGCGGACTCGACCGGCGCCACGAACCGGTAGCCGCGGCGGGCGATCGTCCGGATGTACGTCGGCGTGGCGGGTGAGTCCCCCAGCGCGTCCCGCAGATCCGACACCGCCTGCGCGAGCGCGTTGTCCGTGACGTTGGCGCCCGGCCACACGCCGTCGAGCAGCTCTTCCTTGGTGACCAGCGCCGCCGGATGGTCGAGCAGGTAGAACAGCAGGTCGAGGAGCTTCGGCGTCAGCTCGACCGGCGTCTGCCCCCGCGAGACACGATACGCGGTCCGATCGGCCACGAAGGGCCCGAACCGGTACGTCATGCGGGCATTCTAAGAGAACTCGCAAGGGCGGGCAGGAGGAAGTCGGGCAGTCGGGCAGTCAGGAAGTCGGGAAGTCAGAAAGTCAGAAAGTCGGGCAATCGGGAAGTCGGGAGGCCGGGACGTCGGAAAAGTGAGGCAAGATACGCGGCATGCGATCCACGCCCATCGTTGCACTCTCGGCGCTCTCGCTGGCGGGGCTGGCGCTCGTCGCGAGCTCCGCCGCGCCGCCCATTCAGGAGTGGCCCGTGTACGCCGCCGACGCCGCGGCGACGCACTACTCGCCGCTCACCGACATCGATCGGACGAGCGTCGCGCGGCTCGAGGTCGCCTGGGAGTGGAAGACGGGCGACGACCAGGTGACGGCGCCGGCCGGCGCGCGGCCCGGGTCGTTCGAGAACACGCCGCTCATGATCGACAACGTGCTGTACGTGAGCACGCCCTACAACCGCGTGGTCGCGCTCGACGCCGAGACCGGGAAGCCGCTCTGGGAGTACGACCCCAAGGCGTACGAGGAAGGGCAGCCGCCCAACGGCACCGGCTTCGTTCATCGGGGCCTCGCGGCGTGGCGCGACGGGGCCAACCTCCGCGTCTTCATCAACAGCCGCGCGAAGCTGGTCTGCCTCGACGCGAAGACCGGCGAGCCGATCAACGCATTCGGCGACCACGGCGTCGTCGATCTGACGAAAGGCCTGCGCTGGCCGGTCGATCCGAAGCGCTACACGAACACGTCGCCGCCCGTCGTCTACAGGAACCTGATCATTCTCGGCAACGGCGTCGGCGATCGAATGACGTACCGGCAGGATCCGCCCGGTGACGTGCGCGCGTTCGACGTCCGGACCGGGAGGCAGGTGTGGAGCTTTCACACCGTGCCCGGTCAGGGCGAGCCCGGCGTCGAGACGTGGGGCGACGAGTCGTGGAAGACCACGGGCCACACGAACGTCTGGGCGCCGATGAGCCTCGATGAATCGCGCGGGCTGCTGTACCTGCCGGTCAGCACGCCGAGCAATGATTTCTACGGCGGGCGCCGGCCCGGGCAGAACCTCTACGGCGACTCGATCGTCTGTCTCGACGCGGCAACGGGCAAGCTCAAGTGGTACTTCCAGGTTGCGCATCACGGCCTGTGGGACTACGACCCGGCGTCTGCGCCGGCGATCGTGTCGATGACCGTCAACGGCCGGAAGATCGACGGCGTCGTGCAGCTGACCAAACAGGGGTTCGTGTTCGTGTTCGATCGCGTCACCGGCCAGCCCGTGTGGCCGATCGAAGAGCGGCCCGCGCCCGCGAGCGACGTCAACGGCGAGCATGCGTGGCCGACGCAGCCGTTTCCGACGCGACCCGCGGCCATCTCGCCGCAGGGCATGACCCTCGACGATGCGTTCGACCTGACGCCGGCGCTCAAGGCGGCCGCCCAGGAGGAGCTGAAGAAGTACCGGCTCGGGCCGGTCTACACGCCGCCATCCGTGCAGGGCACGTTCCAGCGGCCCGGGGTGATCGGCGGCGCGAACTGGGGCGGGTCAGCGTTCGACGCCGCGACCGGATTCCTGTACGTGAAGACCAGTCATCTGCCGGCGGTCGTCCGCATCGTGCCCGGCGCGCAGGCGAACAATCGTCCGGGCGAGTCCGACGCCGACTTCGCGGGCGCGCAGGGCAGTGCGACATTCGCGCCGCCCGCGGCGCCGGGAGCCGCCGACGTGAACGCGGGCGCCGGCGGGACGCGCGGCGGGCGGGGTGGCGCCGGCCGGCTGCCGCTGGTCAAGCCGCCGTACGGCGAAGTCGTCGCGATCAACCTCAACACCGGCGACATCGCGTGGCGCGTCCCGTTTGGGGACATGCCGTCGCTCCGCAACCATCCCGCGCTGAAGGACGTGCCGCTGCCGGCGGCGCTGGGCTCGGCCGGCGCGCCCGGCGTCATTGTCACGAAAGGCGGACTCGTCATTGGCGGGACGAGCGACGACAGCGCTCTGCACGCGCTCGACGCGGCGACAGGCAAGGAGCTGTGGCACCTGGCGCTCTCGCACGCGCCGTCGGCGACGCCGATGACCTACCGCTCGCGGTCGGGCCGCCAGTTCGTCGTCGTCGCGACCGGATCGGGTGTGAACGCGGGGCTCGTGGCGCTGGCGGTGAAATAAAGCCGGGTATATTTTCTCGTTCCCCCTCGCCGATTCTGCCTGGCAAGAGATTTGAAGGACCACCGGCCGTGCCAAGACGTGGTCTGTTCGAGAGCGGCGGCGTCGTGTTTCACGTCCTGAATCGGGGCGTGCGTCGGATGGCCCTGTTCGAAGACGCTGCTGCCTATCGCGCATTCCTGCGCGTCCTTTGCGAAGGCCAAGACCGTACTTCGATCCGCTTGCTCGCCTACTGCGTCATGCCGAACCATTTTCACCTAGTCTTGTGGCCTGACCGGGACGGCCAATTGGTGGAGTTCATGCAATGGTTCCAGATGGTTCACGCGAGACGCTGGCATCGCTATCGCGTGGTCGACGGCACCGGCGCGCTCTACCAAGGGCGCTACAAGGCCTTTCCAATTCAAGAGGACGGGCATTTTGTGACAGTCTGCCGGTATGTCGAGCGGAACCCCCTGCGTGCGCGCCTCGTGGCCCGCGCCGAGGATTGGCCGTGGTCGAGCCTGGGCCAGCGTTGCAGAAACTGCGAGGGTCCCCGGCTGGAGCCGTGGCCAATTCCTCAACCTCCCGCGTGGCTGGAGCTCGTCAACGGCGGCGAGGCCCCAGTCGATCTCGAGGCTGTCCGGTCGGCGGTCGCGCATAGCGTGCCCTATGGCGCGCCCGAGTGGACTGAGCAGGCGATCAGCCGTGGGCTGGGCCGGCGCCCGATGCGCGGTCGGCCGCCGCAGGCGCCGTCGACCGAGGACAGCGGGTCGGAAAATATACCCGGCTTATTTTGTTAGCGTCGCGTCTAGCGCCCGCGAGGATTGAAGCGCGGGCGGACCGACGAGATCAGCCGGCTGATTCCGATCGCGTTGAGGTCGGGAATGTCGTGGTCGACCACGCGGCAATCGCGATAGCCGGCGTTCACGCAGAGCTCCCACGTCTGGCCGTCGGGCACGCGGGCGCTCATGGCACGGTCGTTGTAGCGGATCTTGCTCAGATCCGGATTCGGCAGATCGAAGACGACGCGCTGGCCGGTGAACTTCAGGCCGGCATACAGCTCGAGGTGCCAGCCCGACGGCCGCGGATTGCGATCGCCCCGGAGCCGGCGCAGCGACGAGACCTTGTCGTTCCAGCCGAGCCGCACGAGGTCCCGCTCGTCGCCCGAGAAGCTCTCGCATCGGCCGCTGTAGTCGCGGCCCTCGCAAATCTCCCACACTTCACCGCGGGCGATCAGGAAGCTCGAGACGCGGTGTTCGAGGCCGACCGGCCGCAGGTCGGGCACGTCGCGCACGAACGTCGCGAACGTGCCGCCGAATTCGACGTCCTCGCAGACGGTGATGCCGGAGGTGACGCCGGGCCGCTGGGCGGAGAGCGTCGTGGCCGCCAGGGCCACGAGCAGCGTCAGCAGGGCCGGACGGGTTCGCGGGACGCGCTGGCCGGACACGGGGTGTCTAGTGCCGCGTGCCCAGCTCTCCGGGAAGCTCGGTGTCTGGTGCCGGAGGGGGAGCGGCGGGAAGCGGGCCGTCGAGCGCGACCTTCAGCACTTCGTCCATCGTCTCGACGAGGTACAGGCTGAGCGTGTCCAGCACGTTCTTCGGAATGTCCGCGAGGTCCTTCTCGTTGTCCTTCGGCAGGATGATGTTCGTCAGGCCGGCGCGATGGGCCGCCAGGACCTTTTCCTTCACGCCGCCGATCGGCAGCACCTTGCCGCGCAGCGTGATTTCGCCGGTCATCGCGACCTCGCGGCGCGTCGGCACGCGGGTGAGCGCCGAGACCAGGGCGGTCGCGAGCGTGATGCCCGCCGACGGGCCGTCCTTCGGGATCGCGCCCTCGGGGATGTGCACGTGCACGTCGGTCCGGCGGTTGAAGTCGCGCGGGATGCCGAGCTCCTCGGACTTCGAGCGCACCCAGCTCATGGCCGCCTGCGCGGACTCCTGCATGACGTCGCCGAGCTTGCCGGTGAGCGTCAGCCGGCCTCGACCGGGCATGAGCGTCGCCTCCGTGACGAGCAGCTCGCCGCCGACCTCGGTCCAGGCGAGGCCCGTGGCGATGCCGACTTCGTTCTTCTCCTCCGCGACCGACGGCCGGAAGCGTGGCACGCCCAGGTACTCGGTGACCTTCGCGGCCGTGATCTCTTCCTTGAACGTCTTGCCCTCGACGACGACTTTGCGGGCGATCTTGCGGCAGATCGACGAGATCTCGCGTTCGAGGTTGCGGACGCCTGCTTCGCGCGTGTAGCGCTGGATGATCGTCTGGAACGCGTCGTCGGCGAACGTCAGGTTTTCGGCGGCGACGCCCGCGCCTTCGATCGCCTTCGGCGCAAGGAAGCGGCGCGCGATCTCGATCTTCTCCTGCTCGGTGTAGCCGGCCAGCTGCAGCACTTCCATGCGGTCGCGGAGCGCCTGCGGGATCGTGTGCAGGACGTTGGCCGTGCAGATGAACATCACGTGCGAGAGGTCGAACTCGACGTCGAGGTAGTGGTCGAGGAACGTGTGGTTCTGCTCGGGGTCGAGGACCTCGAGCAGCGCGGCCGACGGGTCGCCGCGGAAGTCCATCGACATCTTGTCGACTTCGTCGAGCAGGAAGACCGGGTTCATCGTGCCGGCCTTCTTCATCATCTGGATGATCTGGCCCGGGAACGCGCCGATGTACGTGCGGCGGTGGCCGCGGATCTCGGCTTCGTCGCGCACGCCGCCGAGCGACAGGCGCACGAACTTGCGGTTCATCGCGCGCGCGATCGACTTGGCGAGCGACGTCTTGCCGACGCCCGGAGGGCCGGCGAACGTGAGAATCGTCGCCTTCGGCTTCTTCACGAGCGCGCGCACCGCCAGGAATTCGAGGATGCGCTCCTTGATCTTCTCGAGGCCGAAGTGGTCCTCGTGGAGGATGTGCTCGGCGCGCTTGAGGTCGCGGCTCTCCTTGGTCTTCTTGTGCCAGGGCACCGCGATCAGCCAGTCGAGGTAGTTGCGGGAGACCGTCGCCTCGGCCGACATCGGCGGCATCGTCTCGAGCCGGCGCAGCTCCTCGATCGCCTTCGCCAGGACTTCCTTCGGCATCCGCGCCTGTTCGATCTTCTTCTTGAGCTCGTCGACCTCGTTGCCCTTTTCGTCCTTGCGGCCCAGCTCGCGCTGGATCGCCTTCATCTTCTCGTTGAGGTAGTACTCCTTCTGCGCCTTCTCCATCTGCTTCTTCACGCGCGACTGGATGCGGCGGTCGACCTGGAGCTTGTCCACCTCGGCTTCGAGGACGGCGACGATGCGGGCGAGGCGCTCGACGGGAGCGACGATCTCGAGGAGGTTCTGCTTCTCCTCGACGCCCACCTGGAGATGCGCGGCAATCGTGTCGGCCAGGCGCGACGGGTCGTCCACGCGCACGGCGGCGATCATCGCGTCGTACTGGAGGTTGTTCGAGAGCTTGATGTACTGCTCGAAGAGCGACACGACGCGGCCCATCACGCCCTCGGCGTCGGCCGACGTCTCGCCCTTTTTCGGGATCATCTTGACGGTGACCCGGTAGAAGCCCTTGTCTTCCTTCCACTCGACGGCGCGGGCGCGCTCGACGCCCTCGACGAGCACTTTGATGTTGCCGTCGGGCAGCTTCAGCGACTGGACGATGTTCGCCACGCAGCCCATCGTGTAGATGTCCGCGGGCTGCGGGTCGTCCACCGCGGCATCGTGCTGCGCGGCCAGGAAGATCTTCTTGTCCGTGGCCAGCGCGTGCTCGAGCGCGCGCGTCGACGACGGCCGTCCGATCACGAACGGCATCATCATGTGCGGGAAGACGACGACGTCCCGCAAGGGGACGACGGGGAGCGTTTCGTATTGGTCCATTAGATCCTTGAATTGACGATCTTCACTCGCGCCAGTGCAGAGTGACTGCTGATTCCGGGTCAATCAATCCGCATCGATGCGATGCCAAGATCCTCAACGCCAGATTCCGCCTACCCCGCCTTCTCGATGACGGTGATGGGCTTCTCCTTCGACTCTACCACCTCGCGCGTGATCACGCACTCCCGAATCTTCTTCTGACCGGGCAGCGTGTACATCAAGTCCAGCATGATGTCTTCGATGATCATCCGCAGCCCGCGCGCGCCGATCTTCCGGCGGAGCGCGGCCTCGGCGATCGCTTCGAGCGCGTCTTCCGTGAACCGCAGTTTGACGTTCTCGTACTCGAACAAACGCTGGTACTGCCGCGTGATCGCGTTTCTTGGCTGAGTGAGGATCTGGATGAGCGCGGCCTTGTCAAGTTCGTGCAGCGAGCCGACGACCGGCAGCCGGCCGACGAACTCGGGGATGAGGCCGTACTTGATGAGGTCTTCGGGCTCGAGCTGATCGACCAGGGCGGTCGACTCCTTGACCGCCGTCTTGACGTCGGCCTTGAAGCCCATGGTCTTCTTGCCCAGGCGCCGGGCGATCTGCTTGTCGAGCCCGACGAACGCGCCGCCGCAGATGAACAGGATGTTGGTCGTGTCGACCTGGAAGAACTCCTGGTGCGGGTGCTTGCGGCCCCCCTGGGGCGGGACGTTGGCGACGGTGCCCTCGAGGATCTTGAGGAGCGCCTGCTGGACGCCCTCGCCCGAGACGTCGCGGGTGATCGACGGGTTCTCGTCCTTGCGGCAGATCTTGTCGACCTCGTCGATGTAGATGATGCCCTGCTGGGCCTTCTCGATGTCACCGCCCGCGGCCTGCAGGAGCTTGAGGATGATGTTCTCGACGTCCTCGCCGACGTAGCCGGCTTCGGTCAGGGTCGTCGCGTCGACGATGGTGAAGGGGACCGAGAGGAGCCGCGCGAGGGTCTGGGCGAGCAGCGTCTTGCCGGTGCCCGTCGGGCCGATCAGCAGAATATTCGACTTGGTGAGCTCGACGTCGTGGCGGCCGCGCGCCTGCTTCTGGATCTCGAGGCGCTTGTAGTGGTTGTAGACGGCGACGGCCAGCTTCTTCTTCGTCTGCTCCTGGCCGATGACGTACTCATCGAGGAACTTCTTGATCTCGACCGGCATGGGCAGCGAGGCGCGCGTCCCGCGGTCGAACTTGTTGTCGTCGGCAATGATGTCGTTGCAGACCTCGACGCACTCGTCGCAAATGAAGACCGTGGGCCCCGCGATGAGCTTGCGGACGTCGTTCTGGTCCTTGTTGCAGAACGAGCACCGCAGAACCTCGTTTTCACCCGTCTTTCTTGTCGTCATTGGTCCTTCCCGCGCCCCGGGTTATCGGCGGCCCGCCGGCCGGCCGTTAGCGGGGACGAGCGTGCTCACGTTCTCCGGTTGAGGACATCGTCAATGATACCGTATTCCTTCGCCTGCCCCGCGCTCATGATGTAATCGCGGTCCGTATCCTCCCGGATACGCTCGATCGACTGGCCCGTGTGATGGGCCATGATTTCATTCAATCGCTCACGCATGCGCAGGATTTCCTTGGCGTGGATGTCGATGTCGCTCGCCTGGCCCGCCAGCCCCGACAGCCACGGCTGGTGAATCAGGATGCGCGAGTTGGGCAGCGAGAACCGCTTGCCCTTGGCGCCGGCGGCCAGCAGCATCGCCGCGAAGGACGCCGCCTGGCCGATGCAGTACGTCTGCACGTCGGGCTTGATGAACTGCATCGTGTCGTAGATCGCGAAGCCGGCCGTGATCACGCCGCCCGGCGAGTTGATGTAGAGCAGGATATCGCGCTCTGGATCCTCGGCCTCCAGGAACAGCATCTGGGCGATCACCAGGTTGGCCACCGCGTCGTCGATCGGCGTGCCGATGAAGATGATGCTGTCCTTGAGCAGGCGCGAGTAGATGTCGTAGGCGCGTTCTCCCCGGTTGGTCTGCTCGACCACCATCGGGATCAGCTGCGAGCGAGGGTCGGACATGGCTCAATATTATCTGCAATCGGGAAATCGACAATCGGGGAATCGAAGGGCATCGATATCGGCCATCGGCCATCTGAATCGCCAATCGGTCATCGACATCGCCAATCGCCCATCGACATCGCCAATCGGTCATCGACATCGCCAATCGCCTCTCGACATCGCCAATCGCTCATCGGCCGCCCCGATGAATCCCTGACCGATGGTCGATGCCGATGGCCGATGGTCGATGCCGATGGTCGATCATCGATGTCGATCATCGTTAATCGATGCTCTTCGATTCCCCGATTCCCGATCACCGATTACCCGATGACGTTGGCTTTCTCGACGAGCCAGCTCATCGTCTTCTCCCGGCGGATGCCTGAGCGGATCCGGTCGAGCGCCTGTTCCTTCTCGAGACGCGCGCGGACGGCCGTCGGCGTCCGGCCCGACCGCTCGGCGAACCGGGCGATCTCGGCCGCGAGGTCCTCGTCGGTCGCCTCGATGTGCTCCCGGCGCGCGATGTCGTCGACGACCAGCGTGCTGCGGACCGTGTCCGCGGCGGCCTGGCGCTGTCGCTCGCGGAACTCCTGCCAGTCGATGCCGGCCTTGGTGGGATCGACGCCCTGTTCCATCAGCCGGCGCACGAACTCCTCGAGCCGGCGGTCGATCTCGCGCTCGACGAGCACGTCGGGGGCCGTACGCATGCGGCTGGCGAGTGCCTGCAGCAGGTCATGACGCAGCCGGTGGTCCGCCTCGTGCGCGGCTTCGTGCTGGAGATCCGCGCGGACCCGGTCGCGCAGCGCGTCGAGCGTGTCGAACTCCCCGAGCTCCTTCGCGAATTCGTCGTCGAGCGGCGGCAGTTCCTTGCGACGCACGGCCTTCACCGTGACCTCGTAGTCCATCGTCGCGCCCGCCAGCTCGGCGACGCTGTAGTCGGTCGGGAGCGTCCCCGTAAACGTCCGCTGGTCGTTGGCGACCGTGCCGATCAGGTGGTCGTCGAAGCCGGGCGGGTTGCTCGGGTGCCCCAGCTCGATCGAGACGTTCTGGAGCGACTCCGGCTTGTCGTCGTCCGGGTGAGCCCCGGGCGGCTCGGCTTCGCCGGGGAGGGCAACGAGCCGGCGCCGACGCGTGCGCGTGAGATCGACCAGCAGCGTGTCGCCGATCGCCGACGGCCGATCCTCGACCGGGTGCCAGCGCGCCGCCTGCTGCCGCAGGCGATCGATCGCCTGATCGACCGCGCCGACCTCGAGCACGGCCGGCTGCCGGCGCAACGGGATGCCGGTGTATTCGCCCGGATCAATCGGCGGCAGCGTCTCGAAATCCGCGACGAACTTGAGCGGCTGGCCTTCCTCGAGGACGACGTCCTTGATGTCCGGCGTCGCGACCGGCTCGAGGCCGCGCTCGCGAAGCGCGTCGCCGACGAGGCGCGGGATCAGGTCGTGCGCCACGTCGTACAGAATCTGTTCCTTGTAGCGCTGCCGGACGACGGTCGCGGGCACCTTGCCCGGCCGGAACCCCGGCACGCGCGCCGTGCGCGAGTAGCCCTTCGCCACGCGGTCGATTTCGGCGTCGACGATGTCGGAGGGAATCTCGAACGCGAGGTTCTTGCGGGTTTCGCTGACTTCGGTGAACTCGGTCTTCACGCACTCATTATGTGCCGACTTCGCTGCCGCTCAATTCGCCGAACGCCTCAGGGTCTGCCGCCCGTTGCCTTCTGCCTTCTGACTTCTGCCTTCTGCCTTTTGCCCTTTGCCTTCTGCCCTGCTACGCCGTCCGTGCCGGCCGCCACGTCGGGGCGTCGAGTTCGTGGCCGGGCGTGATCGCCATGTCGCGGCCGGCCTGCTTGCCGACGTACAGGCGGCGATCGGCCGTGCGAATGAAGTCGGCGGGCGTGTCGGGCTCGCCGTCGGCCGGGTACGTCGCCACGCCAATCGTCGTCGTCACGTAGCCCCACGCAAACGGCGGGCTGGCGGTGCGGCAGCGATCCAGGAGGGCCGCGCGGAAGCGCTCGGCGAACGCGGCCGCCGCCGCGGCGTCGGCTTGAGCGAGCAGCACGACGAATTCGTCGCCGCCGTAGCGGCACGGCGTGTCCGACGGCCGTGCCTGGGACTGCAGCACGTCGGCGATGACGCGCAGCGCCTGATCGCCCTCCATGTGCGACAGCTGGTCGTTGATGCTCTTGAAGTTGTCCGTGTCGATGATGAGCAGGCTGACCGACTCGCCGTACCGCTTCGCGTGGGCGAGCGCCTGCGGCAGCGCCTCGTCGAAATACCCGCGGTTGTAGAGGCCGGTCAGGCCGTCGCGCACCATGCGCTGGCGCGCCTGCTCGTACTTCTGGCGGTAGGTGAGCGTGTGAAACACGTCCGCGACGTCGCCGGTGCCGACGGTCGCCGTGTGGGGCTCGCCAAACCGGAAGTACGCCCAGCACGCGACCGAGTAGAACGCGGCGGCCGCGACCTTGCCGACCAGGCCCGTGAACAGCACCTGCACCATGTCGGGCCGGCCGCTGTGCACGAGCAGCGTGAACAGCATCTGGTCGAACGCGACGATGGCGACCAGGGACAGCAAGAAGCGGGGCAGGAGCGCGCCCACGAACTGGCTGACGAACTCGTACATCAGGATGATGCCGAGGACGTCGAGGAACAGCAGTGACGTGCCCGCCATCGCGACGCGGGCGCTTTCGATGAAGTGCGCGCGGCTGATGCCCGTCGAGACCGTGCCGTCGAGCGTCACGTGCCAGCCGATCAGGAGCGAGATGATCGCGACGCCGGCGTTGGCCAGCACCAGCCCGTACAGCAGCTTGCGCGCCTCGAGCGCGTCCTCCTTCACATAAATAATGAGAACGGTGACGAGCGTCGTCGTGAACATCACCGTCGACGCCGGGTTCAGCCAGAAGCCCGGCGCGACCTGCGCCTGCACGTTGAGCGTCGCCTCGAAGTACTGAAATCCTCCGAGCACGATGTAGAGCGGCGTGAGGCCGAGCACCGTGCGCGCGCGAAACAGGCCGAGGATGATCGACACCATCACCCCGGCTTCGAGCACGAACATCGCAAGTTGTGATTCGTACATGATGACCGGACCGTGTGGCCAACGATCAAATAGATCGTCTCTGCCGAAAGCGCAAGCGCGAAGTGGGCGATTACAGAATTGACACGGGTCCGTCTGTCCTACCTGCGTCTTACCCCGTGTAGCCTTGCCGTGCTCGTACCGTGTACGACTTCGCTCCACGCACGTTTACTGACAGCTCGTGCCATCCGCCGCGGTCGATGCCCGTGGCGGTATAGACCAGCGTGTAACTCTTGCGAAACTCCTCGATCGCCGTCAGAAACGCCGGGACGATGTCGAGGTCGTGGTTTGGCGCCAGCACGCGCCCGCCCGTGAGCTTCGCGAGCGCCGTCAGCCGCGCCTTGAGCACCTTCTCGTCCTTGTCCTCCGGGTGCCAGTCGGCAATCGGGCGCACGGCGTAGACGACGGCATCCGTCCGGCGGGCGATCTCGGTCAGGGCCGCCTCATCGAAGAAGCTCGCGTTGTCGTCGGCGTCGCTCATCACGACCGTGAGCTGCCGGCGGCCGAAGACGGGCGGTGTGACGAGCGCCAGGCTCACGGCGTCGAAGAACGACGTCGCGTCGGGATGCACGCGCCGCGCGTCGATCTTGATCGGCGGCGCCTGGAGCGCGGCCGCCTCGACGATCCGGCCCGAGAACGTGACGATGTCGCACCGATCCTGGGGCTGGAGGCTGAGGGCGATCTGCCGCATCGCGCGGATGTAGGTGCGAAGCTCGGTGTCGTCGATGCTGCCGCTGGTGTCGAACACGAGCCGCAGGTCAATCGGCATGCGGCTGTAGCTCAGATCGCTGATCGTCTGACGCACGCCGTTGTCGTAGACCTCGAAATCGTCGGCCGTGAGCCCGGCCACGGGCTTGCCACCGCGTTGGACGTTGACGCCCACGGTGACCAGGTCGGTACGCCCGCGGAACACCGGCGCCTGGCCTTGCGGCGCGGCGAGCGTCGTAAGCGGGACGGAGGCGATGAGGGCGACGATCAGGCGCTTCATGGCGTGATCCGTGACCGGAGCTCGGCGCGCCATTCCGGGACGAGGCGCGCGTCCCCGTGAAGGTAGATCCACCAGGGGTCGACGAGGTCGTCCGGTTGCTGCCGGGCGGCGCGCGCCGCCGCGACGGCTTCGTCCGGACGATGGAGCTTGAAGAGCGTCATGGCCAGCGCGACGCCGGCGGATTGCGCAAAAGGCCGGGCGTCGAGCGCCGAGCGGTACTCGGGCTCGGCGTCTGCCATCCGATCCAGCGCCTCGAGGATGCGGCCGCGGAACAGATGCATCCAGTAGGTCAGATCAGGATCGTTCGCGGGGCACGCGCGATCGATCATTTGGAGCGCGTCGTCGTAGCGGCGCAGTTGGAACAGGGCCCAGGCGGCGCGCACGCTGGCTTCGTCCGCATTCGCAGGCATGATGCCGGCGGCGGCGTACCGGCGGATGGCGTCGCGCAGACACTCGTCGCGCGCGGGGGCATCGGGCAGCACGCAGCGTTGCTCCTGCGCGATGGCGCGCTCGAGCACGAAGCGCGGGTCGACGGGAGGCGCCGTCGGCGCCGCGTACCGCTTCTCGAGCAGATCGAGGTACGCGTCCTGATCGGTCGTGAACATCCGCGCTTCGAGCAGCCCCATCGCCGCTTTATGCCAGGCGGTTTCGAACGCGTCCTCGTTTCGGTCCCGACCCAGTGGGCGGGGGCGGGTCATGACATACGAGCGGCCGGCGGCCACGGTCGTCACCAGGTGCGGCGACATGTCGATCTCGGCGTCAGCGAACTCGAGGAGGAACGTCGCCCGCGTGCGGTCCCAGCTCCCGAGCCACTTGCGCAGACTGGCGGCGTCCCTGGGAGGGTTGAGGGCCTGGACGTCGCGCCCGGTCTGCACCGCGCGCCTGAGGATCCCGTGGTCGCCGGCCGCGTATGCGCGATACAGCCGGTCGAAGGACGGTTTGGCATCGGGTCCTGCCGCCCCGATGGTGGCCATCTCGCCGCCGACGGCCATGACCAGCGTGATCACGAGCGACCGGCTGCGTCGGATGAGGTCCACGTGAACAAATACGCGGGACGAGGCCGGGAGTTGTTGCGGAATTCTGAGGTTGTTCTGAGGTTGTGCCGATCAGCCGCCGCTGTACTCGCGGCGGGCCCGAATTGAGTAGTCGCCAGGCCGGTTCACCTTGACGGAGACCTTGTGCAGGCCCGTCGGCGGGACGCCCTGGACCGTGTATTGGAGGATGTAGCTCGCGCGGAAGTCGTCGATGGCCTGTTTGAGGTCCGCCGGGATGTGATCCCGCTCGAAGACCTCGGACATCTCGCCGCCAGTCACACGCGCGATGTCGCCCATGATTTGCGTGGAAGGCGTGCCGTCCACGAGGTCTGACTGCTGCGGCGACCAGAATGCTCGAGTATTCGCGTTTGTCTGCAGATTTTCGCACTCAGTCGGGACAGGGTGGACGATGAACAGGTGAAATACGTCCTCGGATCGCAGCGCGACATCCCGGACCTGGTCGAGGGTGAACGTGCTCGACGTGTCGATCCCGTCGGTCAGGAGCACGACGACTTGCCCGCGATCCGCTGGCCGTACGCGCATCAGCGTCATCGCCATGGCGTCGTAGAGCGGTGTCAACGGGCCGGCGCGTAAGGTGTCGAGCGGCAGATCGGTATCGCCCGGTAGGAACCCGAAGACGTCGACGATCTTGTCGGAAAACGTTACGACCCGCAGGCGATCGTCGGACCTCAGGAGCGCCGCCACTTCGCGAACCTGGCGCTTCAGGTTTTCGAGCATGCACTCGACACTGCCGCTGAGGTCGAGGACGATGGTCAGGTCGAAGGGCACGGCCTCGCCGGGGATGACCGTGACGGTCTGGCGCACGTCGTTGTCGGCGACGATGAAGTCCGTGGCGGTGAGGCCGGGCACGGCGAGATTGCCCTGGCGCACGAACGCGGTGACCGTCACGACGTCCGTGCCGGCGCGGAACGTCGGCTGCTGCGGCCGCTGCGACGGAGCGGACGCCGCGCCGACGGTGGTGGCGAGGGCGACGATCAAGAGCGCACAGAAGCGCGTCATCGGATCGCCTCGCGGAGTTGTTTGATCAGCGCGGGGAACCGGTGGAAGTCGCCGTATCCGTACAGGCGCCACGGATCATCGATCTCCCGGCTGCCTACCAGACTGCGATCCGTGACCGCGTCGGCCTGGGCGCGCTTGCCTTCGATCAGGAGCCGGCGCGCGAGCCAGAGCGCGCCGGTGCTGGCGGCGGGGACGGCATCGACCGCGCGCTGGTATTCCGCGGTCGACTCCGCCTCACGGTCCATGCGCGCGAGCGTCCACCCGCGAAACAAATGCACTAGGTAGAGCACATCGGGATCGGTGGTCGTCGACTCCGTATGGGCGAGGCGGGTGAGCGCGCTTTCGGACCGGTCTGCGATGAGGTCGTAGTAGCCCAGTCGCAGATCGGCTTCGCCGGCGACTGTGGCGTCAGGACTCGCCAGCGCCTTTGTGTACGCGCCGATGATGTTGCTGCCCGTGTCGCCGACGCCTCCCGGCTTTCCGCGGGATGGCGGCGGGAACCCGGCGCCCTTGAGTGATTCGAGCAGCCAGGCGTCAGCGAGAAGGATTCGCGGCTCCTTCGGGAATCTGTTCTTGATCCGTCTCAGCCGCGGCTCCAGTTGCTGCTCGTCAAACGCGCCTTCGAACAGCGCGATCGCCGCGAGGTGCCAGAGGCGTTCGGCCGGAAGCGGCGGATCCTGCTTATTCAGCTGCGACCAGCCCCAGTCGATGAGCTCGACCGAGTTGGCCCACTCGTAGTCGAGGCCCGCACGCGCGGTTTCGAGCGCGAAGGCGGCGGCGACCAGCCGTCGCCGCGGCACATCGCGAGGGCCGGCCTCGGCGATCCAGGCCTCGCCGCCGCTGTGGAGCGCGTCCTTTACGCTCTCGATGTGGATCACGCCGCCGAACGCCGCGGGCGCCAGCGGGTTGCCGTGCTCGTACTGATCGAGGAGCTCCATCGCCGTGAGGGCGAAACCCTGGGCGGCGGGGTGCTGAACAAGCAGGAGGGCGGCGAGCACGGTGAGAGGGGCCAGCCTTCGCTGACCGCTCGTTCCGCGAGCAGGGGAGGTTGGTGCGAAAGGGGGGAGTCGAACCCCCAAGGCCTTTCGGCCACCGGATCCTAAGCTCAAACCGCGCACTCGCGGATCAGGCCGACTTCGCGCGTTCCCGCCGGAATCCGCCAGAGACGGTCCGCAGGATCGTGGCCGGTCGTTGCCCATCGCGGCCCATCGTAGCGCCGTTTCGCGCTGAAAGAGTCACTTGTGACTTTCCTCCGCCGAGCAGCCCGGCCAGCGTCTCGGCCTCCTGCGCGTTGCCGTGCGGCAGGAAATGCACGTACGTAGCCATCGTCCTCACCGAAGTAGCCGGGGAGGTAGGACTTGAGGAAGAGGCCGCCGATCACTCCGGCCAAGCCTGCCGCGATCAAGGTGATCGTGTCAGCCATCAAAGGCACTCGGGTGATCCGGTCTCGTGCATGCACTCAGTCCCTTTTTTGGCCAGGTCCTTTGTAGAACATCAGGACACTTGCCACGGCGAACACGGCAATGCCAGCCACGATCACCATGAAACGCAAACCTAGGTCGTCGATGAGAAGCGGAAGTCGTCTCCCGAAGACGATCAGCGCGAACGTGATTGCTGCCCCGAGAAACGCCCAGCGGTCGCCCCGAAATCCTCCAAACGGCACCTGAGCCTCCCGGGACCTAGCGCTCGGCGGCGACTGCGCCGACGACTACCGGTGCTGCGCCCCACGCTCTCGCAACGTCAAACGGCTGCGCGTTGTGGGCTACCTTGAACCCGCCGATTTGTACAGGCCCAACTCGGCGTCCTTTCGGGCAAGCAATCGGGTGAATCCCATTCGTTCCCAGTAGAGAAGCCCGAACACAAAGAGGATTAGCAGCCCTTGCCGTGAGACCGGATCTCCAGAGTTGACCATGATAGCGACTGCGGCAATTAGGGGCAGCAGGGAGGTGGGAGTCCGTGCTTGAAAACGTGCCCAGCGTTCCGCAAGCGTTAGCTTCCCTGGGATCTCAGCCGGTTGCGTCGTCATATCGCCTCCTGCCCGATCTTGTCTTCAGCATCAGAGGCTACGCCTCGGGACGATGCCGGGCAAGCCAGCCTGCTAGAAAGTCACAACAAAAGGCACAACGGGGATGAGCCGACTTGGCCGATCCCGTAAGTCTGTGGTGCGAAAGGGGGGAGTCGAACCCCCAAGGCCTTGCGGCCACCGGATCCTAAGTCCGGCGCGTCTGCCAGTTCCGCCACTTTCGCCCTTGTCGAGTATAGGGGACGGGGCTTTTTTCCACAGCTTCCGCCCCTAAGGTGCCGGAGGTCGCCGGGTCGGCACGCCTGCGACCTCCGGCACCCGGGGGACGGAAGCTGTGGAAAAAAGCCCCGTCCCCATGTACCCCTGGCGCGCGCGCACGGTGTACTTCGTCGAGCCGCGCACGGCAATGGCGACATGGTGCCAGCCCTCGCGTTTCACGCCGGTCGCCGTGTAGACGACGACGTAGCTGCGGCGGAACTCGTCGAGCGCGTTGAGAAACGCCGGCGCCACGTCGCGGTCGGCGGTGATGATGCGGCCGCCGGTCGTGCTCGCCAGCAGGCCCAGCCGATCCTTCGTCATTTTCTCCTTCTCGACGGTCGGCCGCGGCATCTGCGCTGCCGGGCTGATCGCGTACACGACCGCGTCCGTGCGCTTCGCCATGTCGGCGAGCATGCCCTGATCGAACAGGCTGGCATTGTCGATGCCGTCGCTCATGACAATCGTGAGCTGCCGCCGGCCCGGCACGGGCGCGGTGATGAGCGCCAGACTGACGGCGTCAAAGAACGACGTCGCGTTTGGCTCCGCGCGGTGCAGATCGATCTTGACCGGCGGATGCTGCTGCGCCGCCACCTCGACCACGCGCGCCGAAAACGCAATGATGTCGCAGCGGTCGTCCGATTGCAGCGCGCCCGCGACCTGCGTCATGGCCCGCAGGTAACCCTGCAGCTGATCCTCCGAGATGCTGCCGCTCGTGTCGAACACGAGCCGCAGGTCGATCGGCAACCGGCCGTAGGTGACGTCCGTGACCACCTGCGGCACGCCGTTGTCGCGCACCTCGAAGTCCGAGGGCTTCAGCCCCAGCACCGGGGTGCGGCCGTCCTGGACAGTGACGTCTAGCGCGACGACATCCGTGCCGCCGCGGAAGACCGGCGCTTGCTGCTGCGCCAGCACGATCGCCATCGGGCCAATCAGCATGCCGACGAGTACGCGTCGCATCATTGGGGCAGCACCATTTTGCGAAGATCCTCGAGCCATTTCGTGACGAAGCGCGCATCGGCTCCGAGGTACGTCCACCATGGATCGACGGCATCGGATGGCAAACGGGGAATCGCGCCCGCAACCTCGCGCGCCGTCTCGATCTGCTTCAACCTGAACAGCGTCAGCGCCAGTCCGATGTTCGCCGATTGCGCCGACGGGCGCGCGGTGATCGCGGCGCGGTACGCGGCCTCAGCGTCCTGGTCGCGATTGGCCGCATTGAGGAGCCGCCCGCGAAACAAGTTCATCCAGTACGTCAGCTCCTGATCGTCGGTCGGTCCGGCGCGCTCGATGGTCTTGAGCCCGTCCGCCACCTGACCGAGCTGAAACTGCAGCCATGCCATGCGCGTGTACGCCTCACTCGCGACTGCAGGGGCCGCCGAAGCCGTCGCGAACCGCCGTACGGCCTCCGAGAGACACTCCTTGTGCGTCTTTGCGCGGGGCGCGCCCGCGACCGCCGAGGGCGTGGACACTGGCGCCTGCGAGATGACGCTCGTGCCCGACACCGCCGGGGCGGGCTGGTAGATCTGCGACACCGCGTCCGTCGTGTTCCAGCACGCCTGCTCCATCGCGACAGCCCGCGCCAGCACGAATCGCGGGTCGAGCCAGACCTGCGGCGCGTCCCGGCGCGGCGCGTAGCGGCGCTGCAGCGTGTCGAGGTACAGCTCCTCCGTCGAGAACTCCATCGTCCCTTCGAGCACGCCGAGTGCGGCCTTGTGCCAGACGAGCTCGAACGCATCGTCGCCGGGCGATGCGCCGAGCGGCACGGGCCGCGTCGTCACGTAGAGCCGGCCCTCTCCGATGGTGACGAGCGCGGCTCTCGAGGACAGGTCGCTCATCATCGCGGCCAGTTCGATGATGTACGCGGCTTTGGCCCGGCTCCACGTGCCAAGCCACTTCCGCAGGACGAGGGGCGCGGGCGGGTTGAGTGCGTTGAGATCCGAGATGGTGCGGATCTTCCGCGCGACGACCGTGAAGTCGCCCGAGGCGTACTGCTGATACAGCTGATCGAAAGGTGTGCCGGCGACGGTGTCCTGCGCGCGCGGCGCCGCGGGAAGCGCGAGCCACGCGAGGGCGGCGATTGCTGCTGCCCACTGCTGAGGTCGACACCGACTCATTGCCGCGTCAGCCCCATCCGCAGTTCCGCGCGCCAGCGAGGATAGAAGCGCGCGTCGCCTCCAAGGTACGTCCACCACGGGTCGGAGGTCTCGGGCGGCTGGCGTTTCGCCACGCCCGCGACCTGCTTCGCGTCGTCGACGCGCCCCTGTTTGTATAACGTGAGCGCGAGCCCGATGGTCGCCGACTGGGCAGACGGCCGCGCCTCGAGCGCTGCGCGAAACGCCGTTTCGGCGTCCGGACGGTTGAGCGCGTCGAGGATCCGTCCGCGGAACAACTGCGTCCAGTAGGTCAGGTCGCTATCCGTCGTCTGACCGGCCTGCTCGATCGTTCCGAGCGCGTCCTCCAGCGCGCCGAGCTGGAACTGCGCCCAGGCCATACGCGTCCGTGCTTCGACGGCGACTGGGGAGACAGCCGCGGCCGCCGTGAATCGGCGGATCGCCTCTTTGAGGCAATCGGCCCTCGAGACCTCCGTCGTCGAGAAATCCGCCGGGTTGGGATCGGGGGCGTCGCGGTTGAGCCAGCAACGCTGTTCCTGCGCGATGCCACGGTCCAGCACGAAGCGCGGGTCGAGTGGCGAATGCGGCTCCACTGGGGTCGAGGCATATCGCCGCTGGAGGGTGTCGAGGTACACGTTCTCCGCGCTGCAGAGCATCTGCTCGGCGAGCAGAGCAACCGCCGTGTGATGCCAGGCCAGCTCGAACGCATCGTCGGCCGAATTCTGCCCGAGTGGCGTCGGCCGGCTGATCACGTACAGCCGTCCAGCGGAGATCAGTGCCAGGGAATGCCAGGCGGCGCTGAGCCTCTCGGCGTCCGCGAGCTCCAGGACGAACGCCGCCTTCGTGGGATTCCATTTTCCCAGCCACTTGCCGAGGCGGGCATCGGTTGCCGGCGGCTGCAGGGCCTGAAAGTCACGTCCCGATTGAATCCGGCGCGCGACGACGCCGTAGTCGCCGGCAGCATATTCGCGGTAGAGCGCGTTGAAGGCCGCGAGGGGGTCCGGGCCCTGCGCACGAACGAAAACCGCCGCGGCGACGCCGAGGATCGGCACCGCCGCCAGCCACCGCCGGCCGTGCAGGGAACGTGGACGCGTGCCGCCTACCGTAGCACGGCCGGGGTGTGGCGCGGTCCCGGATCGCGCCGGTCCCTGAACCGCCGCGCGGCCGGCGTCGTCTAACGGCTCGTGATATAACGTCACATTATGTCGAAGGCGCTCCCGGACATCACGCATCTTCAGTTCCTCGTCCTCGCGGCCCTGTCCGACGGCGACCACGTCGGCCGGGAGCTGCGCAGCCTGCTCGCCGCGCACGGCGTGCGCAGCAGCGCGCCGGCGTTCTACCAGATGATGGGACGGCTCGAAGACGCGAGCCTCGTCGACGGCGAGTACGACCAGCGGGTCGTCGGCGGCCAGCACGTGAAGGAGCGCCGGTACCGGCTGACCAAAGCCGGCGCGCGCGCCGTGGCGGAGACGCAGAGCTTCTATCTCGATCGACTTGCGGCCCGCCGGGCGGTGAGGAAGGGATCCCATGCGTGAGTGGTGGCGGCAAAGCTGTCGGCGGATCGTTCCGGCGTCGCTGCGGGGGCGGGCCTTCGACCCAGCGGTCGAGGAGCTCGCCGTGCGCCGCGCCCTGCGGCTCGACGCGCGTCCGGGCGCCATCGGCCGGCTGGCGGCGAACGTCGCGTGGGCCGCCGGCACGTGGCTGGCCGCCGTGCAGTGCTGGTTTCTGCCGCGGTCCCTCGGCGCGGCGGCTGGTCCGGGGCACGAAGGCGGCGACCCCTGGGTCTTGCGAGCCGGCCGCGATCTGCGCCTCGCGCTCCGGCGCTTTCGTCGGGAGCCGACGTTCGCGACCTTCGCGGTCGCCACGCTGGCGTTCGGCATCGGCGCCAATGTCAGCGTGTTCGGGTTCGTGAACAGGTACGTCATCGGCCGGCTCGACCTGCCCGCGGCCGCCGCCCTGGTCCGCGTCTATCGTCAGCCGAAGTCGACGGCGTTCGACATCATGTCGTATCCGACGTACCTCGACGCTCGTGACGGCGCGCCGGGGCTCGACCTGGCAGCACACATCGTCACGACGGTGGCGTTCGGCCCGGACGAAGCCAACGATCAAGAAAACCTCGAGCTCGTGTCCGGGAACTATTTTCGCGTGCTGCGTCTCGCGCCCGTGCTCGGCCGGCTGCTCGACCCGAGCGACGATGTCACGGAGGGCGCGCATCCAGTGGTGGTGATCGGCGAGGGCTTCTGGCGCGCCCGCTTCGGCGGACGCCCGGACGTCGTCGGTCAACGCGTGCGATTGAACGGCGCACCCTACGAGATTGTCGGCGTCGCCCCGGCGTCATTCCGCGGCACGCAAGGCACGTCCGTCGCGGATCTCTGGGCGCCGCTCATGATGCAGCACCAGCTGCGGCCGCGCAGCAACTCGCTCATGACGCGCGGCTGGGCCTGGCTCCGGACGATCGGCCGGCTGCAGGACGGTGTCTCGCGCGCGCAGGCGCAGGGTGCAATCGAGCGCGTCGCCGCGGACATCAACCGGCGGTTTCCGTCCGAGCGCGATCCACTCGTGCTGACCGTCGTTCCGGCCACGACGCTCGAGGAACCCGACCGGCGCGCGCTGCTGCCGTACGTGACGCTGGCGCTCGCGCTGACGGCGCTGCTCCTGGTCGTGACGTGCGCGAACCTCGCCGGGCTGATGCAGGCACGCGTGATCGTGCGCCAGCGCGAAGCCGCGATTCGCCAGTCGCTCGGCGCGGGACGCGCGCGTGTGCTGGCCGAATGGCTCGTCGAGTGTTTCGTCCTGGCGATCGCCGGCGGTGCGGGCGGGTTGCTCGTCGCCCGTGTGGCGACGACAGGCTTGGCGCGGCTCGCGCCCCCGTCCGTGCTCCCGGACGCTGCCGGGATCGCCGCGCCCGTCGATTGGCGCGTGACGGCGTTCGCTCTGGGCGTGTCGCTCCTGGCCGCGCTCCTCGTCGGCTTGCCGCCCGCCCGGCGCGCGGCGGCGCTGGACATCTCCTCGCTCCTGAAGGACGACGCGGGCACGACCTCCGGCGGCCGCCGCGGGTTGCGGTTGCGTCGGGCCATGGTCGTCGTGCAGGTGGCGACGTCGGCCGTGCTCCTGGTGGCGTCGGGATTGCTCGTGGTCAGTCTGCATAACCAGCGCACGTTCGATCCGGGATTCCGCACGGCGAATCTCGCGGGGACGTTCGTCAGTCTCAGCCCGGCGGGGCTGAAGGGTCCGGCGGCGGCGGTGTTCACGCAGCAGGCGCTCGAGCACGTCCGCGCCATCCCCGGTGTCGTGGCCGCCGATGTCGTCGTCAACGAGCCGCTCACGCAGGACCGCGACGCGCAGGGCTTTCGGATTCCCGGGTACACCGCGCCCGACGGCTCGACGATCGTCTCCATTGACGAGAACGTCGTCGGCGCGGCGTACTTCAAGACGCTCGGGCTGACGTTCGTCCGTGGCGGCCCGTGGAGCGCGACCAGTCCCGCGCCCGAAGTCGTCGTCAACGAAACGATGGCGGCGCGCTTCTGGCCCGGGCGCGACCCCGTGGGCGAGCCGATCGAGCTCGTCGGGGAGCGCATGCTCACGGTCGCGGGCGTCGTCCGCGACAGCACGTACTACGACGTCGGCGAAGCGCCGCGGCCGTTCGTGTACCTGCCGGCCGAGCTGGCGAGGCCGGCGAGCTACGCGATCATGGCCCGGACGTCCGTCGCGCCTGAATCGCTGCTGGCCGATCTCGGCGCCGCGATCACGGCGACCAACCCGCGCGTGCACCCGGCGGAGCTGATGACGTTCGAGGCGTTGCGGTCGGCGCAGTTGTATCCCGCGCGGCTGGTCGCGTGGTCGGCGTCAGCGTTCGGTGCGATCGCGCTGGGTCTGACCGCGGTGGCGATCTTCGGGGTCGTTGCCACATCGGTGGCGATGCGGACGCGCGAGATCGGCATCCGCATGGTGCTCGGCGCGAAGCCGGCGGCGGTGCTGACCGGCGTCATCCGCGAGTCGGCCGGTCTGGCGGCCATCGGCGCGGCGGCCGGGCTCGCAGGCGCGGTGGTCCTTGCCGGCCTGCTGCGGCAGTGGTTGTTCGGCGTCGAGCGGTTCGACCCGACGGTCTATGCGGCTGTTGTGGCGCTGCTGATGGTGATGACGCTCATCGCGGCGAGCCTGCCGGCGCGCCGCGCGGCGAAGATCGATCCGATCAAGGCGCTGCGAGCTTAGCCGCCGTACCCCTTTCGTGCGCGCACCTCGTAGCTGCCGGACGTGACCTTCACGTCGAGCTCGTGCCAGCCGCCGCGCGCGACGCCCGATGGAACGTAGCGCAGCACGTAGCTCGTGCGGAACTCGTCGATCGCGCGCTTGAAGCTGTCCGTGATGCGGTCGCCGTAGTCCATCAGGAACAGCTGCCCGCCCGTGCGCGTCGCCAGCTCGTTGAGGAGTGTCGCCGCGGGCACGACCTCGGCGCGACCCGAGCCCGGCTGGCGCATCGTGGGCACGACGAGCTGCACGACCGCGTCGGCGAAGCCTGCGACCTCCTTCACGCGGTCGGGCGACATGATGCTGATCGTGTCCTGCCCGTCGGTGTAGGCGATGATGAGCTGGGGCCGGTCCGGTTCGGCGGCCCGCATCATCGCGGCGACCAGCCCGTCGTACAGCGCCGTGCCGCCCGCCGCCGTCAGGCTGTTGACGTTCGGCTTCGTGCCGCCCGGCTGGAACGGGAAGATCTGGCGCAGCGTGTGCTGCACGGCGATCAGCCGCAGCCGGTCATCCGGCCGCAGCAGCAGCGCGGTCTCGCCGACGCTGTACTTGAGCCGCTCGAGCCGCTGGCCTTCGACGCTCTCCGAGACGTCGAGCAGCAGCGTGACGTCGATCGGCAGCGTCTCGACCGACAACGTCTCGATCGACTGTCTGACGCCGTTGTCACGCAGATCGAAGTCGGCGGTCTTGAGGCCGGTCACGGCCTTGCCGGCATCGCGCACGGACACGTTGACGCTCACGCCCTCCGTCTCCGCGCGGAACACCTGGCCCTGCTGCGCCGACAGCAGCGCGCCCGCGGCCAGCACGGCGATCGCGATCGCGGCCGGGCGCCGCGTCATTTCACGGCCTCCCGCACTGCCCGGATCAAATCGAGGCCGAGCCGATAGTCGCCGGGCCAGTAGTCCCACCACGGATCGTCCGGCTGACTCTCTCGTTCGATCAGCATCTGCACCATGTGGTCGGCGGCGGGGCGGTCGCCCTGGCGGAAGGTCAGCTCGGCCAGGCTGAGCGACGCCGATTGCGCCTGCGGCCGGATCGCGAGCGCCTGTCCGTACGCCTCCCGCGCCTCGTCGAGGCGGCCGAGCCGCTCGAACGCGATGCCGCGAAAGAGCTTCGCCAGATAGACGAGCGACGGATCCTTCAAGGCGGCGTCGCCCTGATCGAGCGCCTTGAGCGCGTCCTCGGGCCTGCCGAGATCGTTGTTGACGTGTGCCAGCCGCAGCAGCGCCTCGCCGCGCGTCGCTTCGGTTTTTGCGGCGTCGGCGTACCGGCGGGCCGCCTCCTCGCGATGCTTGATGATGTCGGCGGCCAGCTGTTTGCCCGGCCGGTAGAAGGGCGCGCCCCGCAGCTCCTCGGCGATGGCGCGCTCGAGCGCGAGCCGCGGCTCGCCCGGGAACTGGAACTTCACGTGCGCCACGTGGGCTTCGAGCGCGTCCGGATCGACCGCACCCGCGAGCACCGCGAAGATGGCCAGGTGCGCGCGATGGTCGAAGTCATCGGGGGGCGTGTGGCGACGTAGCTGGCGGCAGCTCCATTCCGCGAGTTTGCCGGCCTGGGCGCCCTGGTCGAGCCGCGCGAACGCCGCCTCGAGGGCAAACGCGACGATCGCGCGCCGATGCGCCTCGGCCACGGCCGGCCCGCCCTCGAGCCACTTGGGCGCGAGCTTGTCGAGATCGTCCTGGAGCTGCTTCAGGCTGCTGACCGTCCGGAATCGCTCGGCGATCTCGCTCTCTCGGCCGCCGGCGTACGCCTGCAGCCACTCGAGGACCCAGGGAGTCTGAGCAGCGACGTCGGGGCGCGGAATCACCACGCCCAGCACGGCGGCGATCGCGAGAGCCGCTCGAAGGGACGGCAACGACATCCGGTCACACCCCGGCAGCATCAACAGGCAGGCGCTGGGATGGAGTCTACCACCGGGGTTGAACCCGACGCGGCCTGCCCGTATGGTGTGCGCATGCGCGTTCTCTCAATCGTCCTGGTGGTGGTGTGCGCCGCGGTCGCGGGCCGGCTCGTGCAGGCACAGGGCGGCGCCGCCGCGCCCGGTCCGGCGCCGAAGTATGCGTTCAGCGAGCCGGGCCTTTCGCCCGACGGCCGCGAGATCGCCTTCTCGTCGGGGGGCGACATCTGGTCCGTGGCGGCGGCGGGCGGCGAGGCGCGTCTGCTCGTCGCCGACGGCGCCTTCGATCGCCGGCCGCTGTTCTCGCCCGACGGCCGCGACCTCGCCTTTGTCTCGTCGCGCACCGGCGGCGGCGACATCTACGTGCTCGCGCTCGCGACCGGCAGCGTCCGCCGCGTGACGTGGGACGACGGACTCGAGCAGCTCGACGGATGGTCGCGCGATTCGCGCTGGATCTACTTCAGCTCGACGAGCCGCGATATCTCCGGCATGAACGACATCTTCCGCGTCTCGCGCGACGGCGGCACGCCCATGGCCGTGAGCGCCGATCGCTACGTCAACGAATTCGGTGCCGCCGCTTCGCCCGACGGTCATCGCCTCGCGTTCAGCGCGCACGGCATCGGCTCGAGCCAGTGGTGGCGGAAGGCGGGCAGCCACCTCGACCAGTCCGAGCTCTGGCTGGTCGATCTGGACAAGGCGGCGACGCCCGGCCCGGCGGCCTACACCGAGCTCACCAAGCGCGACTCGCGGCAGCTCTGGCCGATGTGGAACGCGGACGGCTCGGCGCTCTTCTACGTCGCGGATCGCGGCGGCGCCGAGAACATCTGGACGCGGCCGGCCTCGGCGTCCGGCGCGGACCGGCAGGTGACGAGCTTCCGCGACGGCCGCGTGCTGTGGCCGTCGATCACGACCGACGGCCGCACGGTGGCCTTCGAGCGCGGCTTCGGCATCTGGACGGTGGACACGGCGGGCGGCCAGCCGCGCGAAGTGCCGATCACGCGCCACGGCGCGGCGGCCGCGCCCGCGCCCGAGCGCACGAGGCAGACGAACCAATTCTCGGGCCTGGCGCTCTCTCCGGACGGCAAGAAAGTCGTCTTCGCGGCGCGCGGCGATCTGTTCGCCGCGTCGGCGAAGGACGGCGGCGACGCGGCGCGCGTGACGTCCACGCCCGAGCTCGAGTCGCAGGCGGTCTGGGCGCCCGACAGCCGGCGCATCGCGTACGTGTCGGCGCGTCAGAGCGGCCAGCAGATCTATCTGTATGACTTTGGATCGTCGACCGAGACCGCGCTCACGGCCGGCAGCGCCGAAGACCTGTCGCCGGTCTTCTCGCCCGACGGACGGGCGGTGGCGTTCCTGCGGAACCGGAAGGAACTGCACGTCCTCGACGTCGGATCGAAGCAGGACCGCGTGATGGCGACCGGCCTCTTCGCCGACACGCTCGACAATCCGCGGCCGGTGTGGTCGCCCGATGGCCAGTGGATCGCCCTCTTCGCTATTGGCGCGAAGGGCTTCACGAACGTCGAGCTGGTCTCGGCGCGCGGCGACGGCCCGCCGCGTCCCGTCAGCTTCCTGGCGAACACGAACGCGAATTCGATCGCGTGGAGCCGCGACGGCACGTTCCTGCTGTTCGACACGGGCCAGCGCACAGAGCCGGGCCAGCTCGCGCGCGTCGATCTCACGCTCCGCACGCCGAAGTTCCGCGAGGATCTCTTCCGCGATCTGTTTGCCGAGCCGCGGGCGCCCGGGAACCCCGCGGGAAGCCCGGGGAACCCTCCGGGAACCGCCGGGACGCCCCCGGGAGCCCCCGGGAGCCCCGTCGTTCCCGTCTTCGACGGCATCCGCCAGCGTCTCAGCCTGCTGCCGCTCGGCGTCGACGTCGGCGACGTCACGATCACGCCCGACGGCAAGACCGCGATCGTCATCGCGTCGTCGGTCGGCCAGTCGAACGTGTGGGCGTACTCACTCGACGAGCTCGCCGCGGAGCGGCCGGTCGCGCGCCAGCTCTCGACGACCGCCGGCGGCAAGTCGAGCGTGCAGGTGACGCCGGACAGCCGCGAGGTCTACTACCTCGACGCTGGCCGCATCAACATCGTGACGATCGATCGGCGCGAGTCGCGCCCGCTCAACGTGACGGCCGAGTTCACGACGGACTTCGCGAGCGAGAAGCTGGAGGTGTTCCAGCAGGCGTGGACGCTCCTGCGCGACAATTTCTTCGATCCGAACTTCAATGGCGTCAACTGGGAGCAGTCGCGCGAAGCGTACGGCGAGCGTGTGGCGGCGGCGTCGATGCCGGATGAGATGCGGCGGATCGTGAGCCTGATGATCGGCGATCTCAACGCGTCGCATCTGGGCATGACGGGGCCCGCCGCGCCGCCCGCGATCGGCCGGCTGGGCCTCGAGTTCGACCGTGCCGACTACGAGGCCTCGGGCCGGCTGCGGGTGACCGACGTCGTGCCGCTCGGTCCGGCCGCCCTGACCGGAGCGATTCATGAGGGCGACGCGCTCGTGGCCGTTGATGGACGCGCGACGGGCGCGCGCGTGAACCTCGACGAGCTCCTCGCCAATACGATCGACCGCCGCGTGACCCTGACGATCGCGCCGGCCGGCGCGGCCGGTCAGCCCACGCGCGACGTCGTCGTGCGGCCGACCAACCAGGCGACGGAGAAGGGCCTGCGGTATCGACGATGGGTGGAGCAGAATCGCGAATACGTGCTCAAGAAGAGCGGCGGGCGCCTCGGGTACGTCCACATGATCGACATGAGCGCGGGCGCGCTCGATCAGCTCTACGTCGATCTCGATACCGAGAACCAGGCGCGCGACGGCGTCGTCGTGGACATCCGCAACAACAACGGCGGCTTCGTGAACGCCTACGCGATCGACGTCTTTACGCGCCAGCCGTACCTGCGGATGGCGTCGCGCGGCCTGCCGGAAGCGCCGGCGCGCACACTGCTCGGCCAGCGCGCGCTCGAGGCCGCGACCGTGCTCGTCGTCAACCAGCACTCGCTGTCGGATGCGGAGGACTTCACCGAGGGCTATCGCACGCTCAAACTCGGGCCGGTGGTGGGTGAGCCGACCGCCGGCTGGATCATCTATACGTCGAACGTGCGGCTCGTGGACGGCTCGACGCTGCGGCTGCCCCATACGCGGATCCGCGCCGCGGACGGCACGGACATGGAGCGCCATCCGCGGCCGGTGGATGTTGCCGTGACGCGGCCGCTGGGCGAGACGCGCGCCGGCACGGACGCGCAGCTCGACGAAGCGATTCGCGCGCTGCTCAAGAAGCTCGGGAAAGCCGAGTAGCTGGCGTTCTGACTTTCACGACTCGTACCGTCGACTCGCGCGTGTGAGCTCGTCGCGCAGCGCGTCGACGAGGTCTCGCGGCGAGACGACGCGCACAGCCGATCCGAACCCGAGGATCCAGCTCTTGAGCGCCCAGTCGTTGGAGACGTCGAGGCTCACGCGCACGCGGCCGTCAGCGAGCTCGGCGATCTGCTGCGACTCGTGCCAGACGCGGCCCGTGACGTACGGGGCCACACGCGCGTCGAACTCCAGCTCGACGTGCTCGGCCGGCCCGGAGAACACGCCGAGCGAGCTGCTGAAGACGTCGGCGGGGAGGTCACGCGTCCTGCGAAACGTCTTCTCCGTGACCGACAGGCGCTCGATGCGGTCCACCGCGAACGTGCGGAACTCGTCGTAGGCGGGCACGAACGCGATGAGATAGACGCTGCCTTGCGCGAGCGTGAGCCGGTACGGCTCGACGGCGTAGGACTTGGCGCGCCGGCTTTGCGCCGAGAAGTACCGCATCTCGACGACCCGACGGTCGCGCGTGGCGTCGAGCAGACGGCGCGTGACGTCCACGAGCCGCTCGGAGTCCCGGCGCGCGTGCGGCGCCTGTTTCGTCGAGATGACCTGCGGCAGGGTCGAGAGAAACTCGCGCATCCGCGGGTTGAGCGCGCGCTCGATCTTGACCAGCGCCGTGCCGAGCTCGTCGGCCAGCGGCCAGCCCGACAGGGCGTTGACGATCGAGCGGCTGAGATAGAGCGCGGCGACGTCGGCGACCGAGAGGCCTTCCTGCACGGCGCGAAACGGCTGCGCGTCGAGCCGCCACCGCTTCGTCTCGTTCTCCTCGCCCTCGTCGTAGATCGAGAATCCGGCCTCCTGCAGCGCCTGCAGGTCGCGGCGAATCGTGCGCGTCGTGACCTTCACGAGCCTGGCCAGGTCGTGGATCGTGACGCCCGTCCGGCGCGATTCGATCTCGCGCAGGATCTGCCACTGGCGGATGACTTCAGCGTTTCGCATCGGTCGGCGCGATGCCGGGGCGCGCGGAGCCACGCGTCGCGCCGGGCCCGCGCAGGACCTGCCCGGGCCGCTCGGCGGTGATCTTGCCGTCGGCGACCACCGCGCGGCCGTTGACGAGCACCCACCTGAGGCCGACCGCGTAGTGGGTGGGATCTTCGAACGTCGCGACGTCGCGGATCGTCGCCGGGTCGAACGCGACGATGTCGGCCGCGAAGCCGGGGCGCAGGATGCCGCGGTCGGTGAGGCCGACGCGGATGGCCGCGCGCGACGTCATCTTGCGGATCGCCTCCTCGAGTGTGAGGAGGTGCTCGTCGCGCACGTAGTGGCCGAGGATGCGCGGAAACGATCCCCACGCCCGCGGATGCGAGCGCGACTCGGACAGCGGGCCGTCCTCGGCGCGCGCGCCGGCGTCGGTGCCGACGCTGACGAGGGGATCGGCCAGCGCCAGGCGAACGTCCGCCTCGGTCATGATCGAGATGATCACGCCTGACTGCGCGCGGTCGGCGATGACGAAGTCCATCACGACGTCGCGCGGGTCCTTGCCCAGCTCCCGCCCGATCTCCGTCATCGTCTTGCCCTCGTACTTGCGGAGGTCGGCGTTTTCGACTTCGGCGAGCATCACGCCGTCGCCGCCGCCCGAGCCGTACCACTGGTTCTCCCACGTGGTGGCCGTCGCGTCGGCCATGTCGGCCTTGGCCTTCGCGCGCTGGGCGGGATCTTTCAGCCGCGCGATCATCTTGTCGATGCCGCCCTCGCGGACCCAGAGCGGCAGGCAGGCGTCGAGGCCGTTGGCGGCGCGCGTGTAGGGATACTGGTTCGCCGTGATGTCGAGGCCGCGCGCGCGGGCCGCGTGAATGCGGGCGAGCACCTCCGGCATCTTGCCGAAGTTCGCCTGGTAGGCGGTCTTGAGATGGAAGATCTCCGCGGGGATCTTCGCGCGCTCCGCGATCGCGAACACCTCGTCGAGCGACTCGAAGATCTGGCCGCTCTCCGATCGCTGGTGCGTGATGTAGATGCCGCCGTAGCTCGCGGCGACCTTCGCGAGCTCGACGATCTCGTCCGTCGACGCGAAGCGATCCGGCACGTACTGGAGCGACGTACTCAAGCCGAGCGCGCCCTCGCGCATGGCCTGCGCGACGAGATCTTTCATGCGCGCGAGCTCGTCGGGCGTAGCCGCGCGCTCCGCGCGGCCGATCACGTAGTCGCGCACGCCGCCAGCGCCTACGAACGTCCCGAGGTTGATCGCCGGATGCGTGCGCGTCTCCAGCCGCGTGAAGTACTCGCCCAGCGTCCGCCAGTCGGCGATGACCCGGTAGCGCGCGAACGTCTCCTTGGAATCGGCGAGCATCCGGTCGTTCACGGGGCCGATCGACGAACCTTCGCCCGTGATCTCCGTCGTGACGCCCTGCATGATCTTGCTGGCCGCGCGGTTGTCCACGAGCACGTTGAACTCGGACTGGCCCAGCATGTCGATGAAGCCCGGCGCCACGACCAGGCCTGTGGCGTCGATGCGCGTCCGCGCCGTGGCGGCGTGTAAATCGCCGATGGCGGCGATCCGGCCTCCGGTCACGCCGACGTCGCCGCGCCACCAGGGGGCGCCGGTGCCGTCGACAACCCGGCCGCCGGCCAGGATCACGTCATAGACCGGACCTTGGGCCCGGGCCACCAGGCCGGCGCCGACCATTCCGGCCGCGAAACACGTCAAAGTGAATAGACGGGGGAGGGAGGGCACAGTTCTTGAATGATACAGGCCTGTGATGCGGTCTGACCCGGATTGTCACACACGCCCGGTAGGCTCCGTGGTGAAGGAGATGACCATGAATCGCTTCGACGGCACGGCCGCTCGCCAGCTCCTGCTCGTGGACGAACGCGACACGCCCATCCGGTGGGGGGAAGCGCCCCGCAAGGCGCAGCCGTCACTGCGGCTGCTGCAGCGGGACGTCTATGTCGAGCTCGCGAAACGCCGGCGCCGGGCGCAGATCAACGCGCGCCACCTCGTGGACAGCGACGAGTAGCGTGCGCTAGGAGCCCCGCACTCGACCGTGCAGCCACTTGATCACGCCAAGCACGGCCCGGGTCGGCGAAATACGCACGATCCACGCGCCGACGCGGTTGGCGGCACCGGGTACGACTACGCGGCGGCCGCGAAATAATCCCCGGACCCCGGCCTGCGCGACGGCCCCGGCGTCCATCAGCCCCACTTCGAGCAGCCGTAACCCCTGCTGACCGGCCCGCGACTGGAAGCCGGTGCGCGTCGGCCCAGGACAGAGACACGTGACCGTCACGCCCGATCCGCGCAGCTCCTCCCACAGCGCCTCCGAGAACGACAGCACATACGCTTTGGTGGCGTAGTAGACCGCCATCAGCGGACCCGGCTGAAACGCCGCCGTGGACGCGACGTTCAGGATCTTGCCCTTCGCGGCGAGGAGATCGGGCAGGAGCCGCTTGGTGAGCTCGGTGAGCGTTTCGACGTTGAGGCGGATCTCGTCGATCTCGGTGGCGAGGTCGGTGTCCGCGAACGGACCGAACGTCGCGAAGCCGGCGTTGTTGACCAGGACATCGACGCGCCCGATCGCGCGCAATTGATCGACGACGCGCGCGGCGCTGCCTGGAGCGGCGAGGTCCGCGGCGACGATGTGTGTCTGCACACCCTGGGTGCGCGCGAGCTCGTCGGCCAGCCTCCTGAGCTTGTCCGCCGATCGCGCGACGAGCACGAGGTCGCTCTTGCGCCGCGCGAGCTCGCGGGCAATCGCCTCGCCAATGCCGCCCGATGCGCCCGTGACGACCGTCAACATGCTGGAGTCCGTGTCCGCCTCTCGATGAGGGTACTGCTTCGAGCGAGCGCCGGGGGTCAGGGCCGACTGAGGCTAATCGGGGCCAGTCCCTTTCTCATCTTCAGGGCTTTGCCTTCTGCCCTTTGCCCTCTGCCTTCTGCCCTTTGGCTTCTGCTCTGATTTCTTCGAGCATCTTCCCAACTGCCTCTCGCAGCGCCCGCGTCCCTTCAGCATACTCGCCGCGCGCGACCCGGATCGGCGCGCCGAACACGAGCGTGACGGGACGCGCGCGCCACGGCAGCAGGCCGCGCCAGTTGAATGGGCGGCCGCGCGGCCAGAGGTCGAACAGCCCGTCGAGCGCGACCGGCACGATCGGGGCGTCGAGGTGCGATGAGAGGATGGCGGCGCCCTTGCGGAAGGTCTTCACGTCGCCGTCGATCGACCGCTCGCCCTCGGGAAACAGAATCAGTACTTTCTTCAGGCGCAGGCCGGCGGCGCCGGCCTGCATCGCGGTCACCAGGTTCGCGTCGGGATCGACGGGCACGATGTTGATCGTGCGCGCGAGCCAGGCCGTGAACGGCGTGTCGAAGTATTCGGCCGCGCCCACGAAGAACAGCGCCTTCAGCGTGCGGAAGGGCAGCGCCATGGCCAGGACGAACCCGTCGAGATAGGCCTGGTGGTTGGGGCTGATGATGAACGGCCCGCGCTCGGGCAGGTGCTCCTGGCCGCGCGCGCGAACGCGCAGCAGCCCGCGCGCCAGGAGGCCGAGGCCGGCGAGCAGCACGTACACGACGGCCGCGCGGACGGTCTTGCGGCGCGCGAGGTTCTCCGCAAGCGCGCGGTCGGGCGGCTGGCCGAGCAGGGCCTCCCACGGCAGGCCGCCTCGTTCCGCGCCATCGTCGTCGGCCGCGCCCTCGTCGCGCGGCGCCGCGAGAACGGCCTCGATGAGCTGCCGGACCGTGAAGATGGTCGCGCGGACGTCAGCCGGGACGCGCGTGCCCTGCGCGCGCTCGAGCGCGGTGAGCAGCTCGACGCGCTCCATCGAGTCGAGGCCCAGGTCGAGCTCGAGATTCGCCTCGGGCGGAATCGTGGCGCGGCCGAGACGAGCCGAGACGACGGCCGCCAGACGCGCGTGGTCCGGCGAGTCCAGCCACGCGCGCTCGGCCGGCGACAGGGCGCGCTCGTGCGCGGGCGCCGCGCTCGCACGTTCGCGCACCCCGCGCTCGATCGCCGGTCGCTTCAGCTTGCCCGTCGTGGTCCGCGGCAGCGGCTCGAGCCAGATGTCGTAGCTCAGGATGCGCTTGTGCGCCGGGAGCTGCACGGACAGCGTCTCGAGCTCGAACCGGATGAGCTCGCGCACGTTGACGACGCCGCGCCCGCGAAGCCCCTGGTCGTCGGGCACGACGACCGCGTGTAGTCGCTCCGCCGCGGGCTCGCCCGGGCGCGACAGGCCCAGCACGCACAGCTCCTTGATGAACGGCGACTGCCGGTAGTGCGCCTCGATCTCCTCCGGGTAGAGATTCTTCCCGGATGCCAGGACAATGATCTCTTTCGATCGGCCGGTGATGTAGAGGCGTCCCTGACCATCGAGCCGGCCAAGGTCGCCCGTGTGCAGCCAGCCGTCCCGGATCGCGTCGGCCGTTGCATCGGTCCGGCCGAAATAGCCGCGCATGATCACCGGCCCGCGGATGAGGATTTCGCCGTCGGCGTCCTCATCGTCGGCGGGTCCGGCGGCGCGCGCGGCGATGCGAATCTCCACGCCGGGCAGCGCCTGGCCGACCGACGTGGTGAAGCGATCGCCCGGCCGGACGATCGTGGCGGCGCCCGACGTTTCAGTCAGGCCGTAGGCGTTGAGCAGGGTGAGCCCCATCCCGTAGAGATCGCGCGCGATGGCTGGATCGAACTTCGACCCGCCGGTCACGAGCAGGCGCATCTTCGCGCCGAACACCCGGTGCACCCGCCCGAACGCGTAGCGGCCCGCGTTGACGCGGAGGCGATCGCGCAGCCAGACGTTCGTGGCGATGAGCGATCGAAACAGCGCGCGTCGTACTGGGCCACCTTTCGCGACCTCGGACAGGACGCGCTGGTGGATCAGATAGAAGAACTGTGGCACGCACGCGAACAGCGTGATCCCCCTCGACGCCAGCGCCTCCAGCAGCGTCGTCGAGCTCACGGTCTCGAGGAAGACGACGCGCGCGCCGACGGAGAGCGGCAGGAGCAGATTCGCCATCTGCGCGAGTGCGTGGAAGAGCGGCAGCACGCCGAGCACCGCGTCCGACTCGTCAGCCGAGACGACCGAGAAGGCCGCGAGGCGTTCCGCATCGAGGTTGGCGTGGGTCAGCACGACTCCCTTGGGATCCGCCGTGGTGCCGGACGTGTACAGGAGGACGGCCGCGTGCGTGGGCGCCACGTCGGCAATCGGCGGTGCAGCGCCCGCCGCCGCGAACTCGCCGGCATCGGCGATGCCGGCGGCGTGACCGGTGAGGAGGACGAGGCGAGGCGCCACCCCCTGGATGGCTCCGTAGGCTCCCCTGGCCGTCTCGAGGTACTTCGGCGTCGTGAACAGCACCCGCGCGCCGCTGTTCTCGAGGATCGTGCGCACCTGCGCGGGCTTGTAGGCGGTGTCGAGCGGCACGGCCGTGGCGCCGATCCAGAGCGCGCCGAGGTACGCCGCGATCCAGCCGGCGTCGTTGTCGGCCAGGATGGCGGTCCGGTCGCCGGCCTGCACGCCGGCGGCGGTGAGCCAGGCGGCGGCATGGGCGGCCCGATCCATCAGGGCGGCATACGACGTCGCGTCGATGCCTGCCCCGTGTACGTGCTCGATGGCTGGGCGGTCCGGGAACCGCGCTGCGGTGTCCGCGATTCTGGCGCAGAAGTTGTGCACCGGCGAGCCGATCATACGTTGCTGCTAGAATGGAGGCACCAAAGGAGTCCTAATGCGTACGCTGCTGGTCGCTGCCGTGTGTGTGGGTGTCACGGCCGTTACCGCCGCCGGACAACAGGCCCCCGTGGAACTCAAGATCGGCGACAAGGCCCCGGATTTCTCCCTGCCCGGTACGGACGGCAAGACGCACAAGCTGTCCGACTACAAGGGCAGGACGGTGGTCCTCGCCTGGTTCCCGAAGGCGTTCACCGGTGGTTGAACGGCCGAGTGCAGGTCGCTCCGTGCGAGCGGCGACACGATCAAGAAGTTCGACGTGGCCTACTTCATGGTCAGCGTCGATACCCCGGAAGACAACAAGCGGTTTGCCGAGCAGGAAGGCGCCGACTTCCCGATGCTCTCCGATCCGGGCAAGGGCGTCGCGAACGCCTACGGCGTCCTGCCGCCGCCGAATCCCGATCGGCCCGACGCTCCGCAGTACGCGCGGCGCTGGATGTTCTTCATCGGACCGGACGGCAAGATCATCCACATCGAGAAGGCACAGCACACGGCGGACGCCGGGACGTTTCTCGCGGCGAAGCTCGAGGAGCTGGGCGTCAAGAAGAAGTAACCCTGCTAGGTGCGGGGTGCTAGGTGCTACGTGCGGGGTGCTACGTGCGGGGTGCGAATGCCGCGTGCCGGGGCGGTGCGTTTCCGCCCGCGGCGCGCCATCTCCGCTCAGCAGTGGGCCGCCTCGAATTGACACGCCGCACGCGTGAGCTGATCCGCAAGAGGCAGTGCGTCGTCGCACTCGCATTCGCACGTAGCACATAGCACCAGCACCGAGCACCAAGCATGCCGCAATGAAGTGCGATACGCTGATCGCGTGATCGATCCGATCGCGCGGTATCACGAGTGGTTCAAGGCGGCGTTGGCCGAGGGGCACGCGGATCCGAAGGCCGCGTGCCTGGCGACCGTCGATGCGCACGGGCATCCGTCCACACGCATGGTGCTCGTGCAGTATGCCGACCCGCGCGGATTCACGTTCTTCACCAATCTCGGCAGCCGCAAGGCGCGCGAGCTCGACGCGCGGCGGGCGGCGTCGCTCTGCGTGTTCTGGCCGGAGATCGCGAAGCAAGTGCGGATCGACGGCCTGGTCGAGCGCGTGCCCGACGAGGAAGCCGATGCGTATTTTGCAACGCGTCCGCGCGACAGCCAGATTGGCGCGTGGGCATCGCGTCAGAGCGAGGAGCTGTCGTCGCGCGCCGAGCTCGAAGCGCGCGTGGCGGACGTCGAGCGGCACTTCGGACACGCCGTCGTGCCGCGTCCCCCGTTCTGGTCGGGCTATCGCCTGATTCCCGATCGGATCGAATTCTGGTCGGGCCGTCCGGGCCGGCTCCACGACCGCGATCTCTTCGAGCGCGACGGCGCCGCGTGGCGGCACCGCCTCCTGTATCCATGACGCCGGACCCCGACTCCAGACTGCGCGCCGCCGAAGGCGGCCTCCACGACCGCGTCCTCCTCGAGGGCCCGCACTCGCGGCTCCAGGAACTGCTGCTGCTGGCGCGCGCCGCGCGCGACTTCCTCCGGGGCTTTCGCGGGCTGCACTTCGTCGGTCCGTGCGTGACGATCTTCGGGTCGGCGCGCTTCGGCGAATCTCACCCGTACTACCCGATTGCCCGCGACCTCGGCCGCCGCGTGAGCCTGATGGGTTTTACCGTGATGACGGGCGGCGGGCCCGGTCTGATGGAAGCCGCGAATCGCGGCGCCAAGGACGCCGACGGGCTGTCCGTCGGCTGCAACATCGAGCTGCCGCACGAGCAGGAGCCCAACCCGTACATGGACCGGTGGATCACGTGCCGGTACTTCTTCGTGCGGAAAGTCCTGCTCTTCAAGTACTCGTACGCGTTCATCGGACTGCCGGGCGGACTCGGCACGCTCGACGAGCTGGCCGAAGCGCTCACGCTGATTCAGAACGGCAAGATTCAGGAGTTTCCCGTCGTGCTGATCGGCACGGCGTACTGGCAGCCGTTCATGACGCTGCTGCGCGACATGGTGAGCCAGGGTGCGGTCGCGCCCTCGGATCTGGATCTCCTCAAGGTGACCGACGATCTCGACGAGGCGATGCGCCACCTGCAGACGTACGCGGTGGACGCGTTCGGCCTCAAGCGCGTCCAGCGGCCCGCGTGGTGGCTGGGCGAGCGCGCGGTCAAGCGTACTCAGAAGGCCCCCGCGCGGACCTGAGGCGCCCTGCGATGATCGCCGACGTCGTGCTGCGGGATGGGTCGACGCTGCAACTGCGCGGCGCGGTTCCGGGTGACGAAGCGGGGCTGTCGCGGCTCCGGAGCGAACTGGCCGGCCACGGCCAGACATTCCGTCTGTTCGACTCGCCGGACGGAACGACGGCGTCGCTCGGTCAGTTCCTGACGCTCGATCAGGCCGAGGGCGCGGTGCTCGTCGGCGAGGCCGGCGGACGACTGCAGGCGATGGCCGGGTTCCGGCGCGGCCATGACGATCGCGCCGAGGTCGTCGTCGCCGTCGCGCCGGCGCTGCAGGGACGCGGCGTGGGGACGCGGCTCCTCGAGACGCTGGCCGACGCGGCTCGCGCGCGGGGCGTGGCGTGGTTCGACGCGCGCGTCTCCCGCGACGACCGCGCGCTCATCGATCTCTTCCGTTCGTCCGGATTCGACTTCGAGCAGCAGCCGGCCGGGGGGCTCCTGCAACTGTCGCTGCATCTGACCGAGACGCCGCGGTTTCTCGAGCTCAGCGCCGCGCGCGCGCGCGAGGCCGCCGCCGCGTCGATGCGCGGGTTCTTCGAGCCGCGCGCGGTCGCCATCATCGGCGCCAGCCGCGAGCCCGGCAAGATCGGCAGCGAGATCCTCAGCAACCTGACGGGCGCGGGATTCACCGGGCCGATCTATCCCATCCATCCCGCGGCCGGCCGCCTCGGCGGCCTGCAGGCGTATCGCCGGGTGGTCGACGTGCCGGGCCCCGTGGATCTCGCCGTGATCGTCGTGCCCGCGGCGGCGGTGGCCGGGGTCGTCGACGACTGTCTCGCGAAAGGCGTGAAGGCGATCGTGGTGATCAGCGCCGGCTTCGCCGAGACCGGGGCCGCCGGCCGCGCGCTCGAGGCGACACTCGTGGAGAACGTGCGGGCCGCCGGCGTGCGGATGGTCGGGCCGAACTGCATGGGCCTCATCAACACGAATCCCGCGGTGCGGCTGAACGCGACGTTCTCGCCGGTGTACCCGCCGGCCGGGCACGTCGCGATGTCCACGCAGAGCGGCGCGCTCGGGCTCGCGATTCTCGACTACGCGCGGCGGCTCGACCTCGGGATCTCGACGTTCGTGTCCGTCGGCAACAAGGCCGACGTGTCGAGCAACGATCTGATCCAGTACTGGCTCGAGGACGACCGGACGCGCGTGATCCTGCTGTACCTCGAGAGCTTCGGCAATCCGCGCAAGTTCAGCCAGATCGCCCGGCGGGTCGCGCGCGAGAAGCCGATCGTCGCCGTGAAATCCGGGCGGTCCGCGGCCGGCGCGCGCGCGGCCTCGTCGCACACCGGCGCGCTGGCCACGAGCGACGCGATTGTCGATGCGCTCTTCCGTCAGGCCGGCGTCATCCGCACCAACACCCTGGAGGAGCTGTTCGACGTCGCGATCCTCGTCGCGCATCAGCCGGTGCCGCGCGGCAGGCGGGTGGCGATTCTCACGAACGCCGGCGGCCCCGGCATCCTGGCGGCGGATGCCTGCGAGGCGCAGGGGCTCGCGCTTCCGCGCCTCGGCGACCGAACGGTCGCCGCCCTGACGTCGTTCCTGCCGCCGGCCGCTGCGGTCGGCAACCCCGTGGACATGATCGCGTCGGCGTCGGCCGACGACTACGGGCGCACGCTCGCCGCGGTGCTCGCAGACGACGCGGTGGACAGCGCGCTCGTGATCTTCATCCCGCCGCTCGTCACGAAGGCCGACGACGTCGCGCGTGCGATCAAAGCGAGCGCGGCCGCGGTGCCGGGCAAGCCCGTGCTCGGCATCTTCATGTCCGCCGATCAGGGTTCGGCCATGTTGTCGCCGATTCCGTGCTTCGCGTTTCCCGAAGCCGCGGCCGTCGCACTCGCGCGGGCGGCCGCGTACGGCGAGTGGCTGGCGACGCCGCCCGGCGCCGTGCCCTCGTTCCCCGATCTCGACACGAGAGCGCTGCGCGCGATCGTCAGCGGCGCCGTGGCCCGCGGCGGCGGGTGGCTGACGCCGTCGGAAGCCCAGTCGCTCATCACCGCGGCGGGCGTCCCGGCGGCGGCGAGCCGCGTCGCCGCGGGCGAAGACGAGGCCGTGCGCGCGGCCGAGGCCATCGGGTTTCCGGTCGTCCTGAAAGCCATCGGCCCCGCCATCCTGCACAAGACCGAGATGGACGCCGTGCGGCTGGGCGTCGCCGACGCGGCGGCCGTCCGCGGCGTCTGGCGCGACTTCACGGCGCGCCTCGGCGCCTCGATGACCGGCGTGCTCGTGCAGGAGATGGTGCGCAGCGGCGTCGAGATGCTCGTGGGCGCGACCGAAGATCCCGTCTTCGGCCCGGTCATCGCATGCGCCACGGGCGGCGTGCTTTCGGAACTCCTTGGCGACGCCGAGTTCCGCCTGCACCCGCTCACCGAGCGCGACGCGGCCTCGATGGTGTCGAGTCTGCGCGGCGCCGCGCTGCTGCGTGGCTATCGCGGCGCGCCCGCGGCTGACGAGGCGGCGCTTCGCGACGCGCTGCTCCGGATCTCGGCCCTCATCGGCGAGTGTCCGGAGATTCAGGAAATGGACATCAATCCGCTCGCGGTGCTGCCGCAGGGTGTGAAGGCGATCGACGTGCGGGTCCGCGTCGCGCGCCCCGGCCCGCCGGCGCGCACGCGGCGGGTGATCTACTGATTTACGCCGACGCCTGCGCCGCGGCGACCGGCTTGCCGGTTGCGGCCGCGGGCACGCCGTGCACCGTCAGCACCGGCACCGGCGATCGCCGCACGACGCGCTCCGCCACGCTGCCGAGCAGCAGGTGGCCGACGAGCCCCCGCCCGTGCGTGCCCATCACGACCAGGTCGATGTGGTGCTCGTCGATGTAGTCGAGCACGCGCTCCACCGGCGTGCCGATCCGCGCGTCGACCGTCACCTTGCCGGACAGGTCGGTCAGCCGCGCCGCCATCTCGGTCAGCCGCTCGCGCGCCGCCATCTCGGTCTGGGTCAGCAGATCAGCAAACGGCACGGTCGAGAGCTCGGACCCCCAGGGAAGCAGATTGGGCTCCGGCACGACATGCAGCACGTGCAGACGGCTGCCGAACTCGACGGCCATGGTGCGGGCGTAGCTCAGCGCGGCATCCGCCGGCTCGCTGAAGTCCGTCGGCACGAGGATGTTCTTGATCGGGATCATGACGCCCTCCACAAGCCAGGACACGCAAAGGGCGTGCCTCTTCTGGCTCTCGTACCCTTCGACGCCGTCAAGCCGCCTGCAGTCGAATCAGCGCGATCGTCCCACCCCCGGCGGGGGAAATCAGCTCGATCGTGCCGCCGTGGCCCTCGAGGATCCGGCGGGCCGTCGCCAGGCCAAGGCCGGTTCCACGGTGCTTGGTCGTGAAGAAGGGCTCGAAGAGATGCTCCTGGACGTCGGCGGGAATGCCCGGCCCCTGATCGCGGATCTGCACCACGTGCCAGCCGTCGGATGACTCCACCGTGACGTTGACCTGGCCTCGCCCGCCCATCGCCTGCGCGGCGTTGATGAGCAGGTTGACGAGCACGAGCTTGAGCTGCTCGGGGTCGGCGAGGACCCTGGTGTCGGCCGCATTGATGCTGATCGCGATCTCCGCGAATTTCGGATCCGACCGGAGCAGCGTGACCGTCTCGTGCAGCACGGTCGCGAGCGGCACGCGGGCGAGCACCGGCGGCTTGGGCCGGGCGAACAGCAGCAAGTCCTCAACGATGCCATTGAGCGTGTCGATACGGGAGATGACCTCGTGGGAGATGGCGTGCTCCTGCGAGCCCGTCGTCAGGCGCTTGCCGATGATCTGCAGCGCGCCGCGAATGCCGGCCAGCGGATTGCGGACCTCGTGCGCGACGACCGCGGCCATCTTGCCAAGCTTGGCGAGAGCGGCCTGCTCGCGCAACGCCGCCTCCGATCGCTTGCGATCGGTGATGTCGTAGCGGATGGCGACGTACTGATACGGCCGCCTGTGCGCGTCGAGAAACGGCACGATCGTCGTATCCACCCAGTACAGCGTGCCGTCCTTCGCGCGATTGCGAATCTCGCCGTGCCACACGCCGCCGTTCGCAATCGTGCGGTACATCTCCCGGAAGAACTCCAGCGGATGGAATCCGGAGTTCAGGAGCCGGTGATTCTGGCCGATGAGCTCCGCGCGCGAGTACTTCGAGATCTCGCAGAACTTGTCGTTGACGTACGTAATCGTGCCCTGCACGTCGGTGGTTGCCAGGATCGCCGACTGGTCGAGCGCGGACTTGAAATCCTCGAGGTCCTTGAGCGTGCGCGTCAGCGTGGCTTCGGCCCTCGTCCGCTCGGCTTCCTGCGCGGCTTTCTGCCGGCGGTAGGCCGTCACGCCCGCGGCCGTCACCCACAGCACGACGGCGCTCGCGATACGGTTGAACAGCGCCGCGCCGAGGTCGGTCCCGAGCGGCAGCAGAAAGTGGGTCGTCGCACTGAGGACCGTGACGGCGGCCGCCAGCCGGAGCGCAACCTGCTCGCCCGGCGTCCAGAGCGCCAGCAGAATTACGGGACTGTACAGCAGGTGCGCGGCGTACCCGCGCCACGCGTTCAGGTCGAGGCCGAAGACGCCGATGACCAGCGCCCACGCCACGATCTCGAGGTGTCGTTTTCTAGGATCCGTGGGGACTGGCATCATGGCCCGAGGCTTGAATATACCCGGGGCCGCCTGCCCGCGCCTGGACGGGATCACTGAGAATCCAACGTTCGGGTCCACGGCGACCGCCGGAATACTACCCATGAGTGGGGGAAAAGTGCCCATGCCTGCGGTTCTGGTCGTCGACGACGAGGCCTTGATCCGCTGGTCCCTGTCCGAGGCCCTCTCCGAGAGCGGCTACGTCGTGTGCCTCGCGGCGACGGCTGCGGAGGCCCGTGCCGTGATGGAGACCTTCGACAATCGGCCGCTCATCGTCGTGCTGGACCTGCGGCTGCCCGATGTGTCCGACCTGTCGTTTCTCCGGGAGATGCGGCAGCGGAGGCCTGATGTCCCGGTCATCATGATGACGGCGCACGGCACGCCGGACGATGCGGCCAAGGCACACGGGCTGGGCGCCGCGCGGTTCGTCGGCAAGCCCTTCGATGTCGCCGAAATGGTTCGATTCGTGGATGACGCCTGGAAACGTTCCGCCTAGGGACGCGTCGAGTCCCAGGTAGACTGGACAGCCATGTCCGCCCGACGCGTTCTTCTGGTTGATGACGACGATCTGGTCCGTTGGTCGCTGGCTGAGCGCCTGCGCGCCGACGGCCATCACATCCTCGAGGCCAGCACGGCCGCCGAGGCGCTCGAGCGCGCCGAGACGGGCGTCGACCTCGTGCTGCTCGACTACGGGCTGCCCGACGACGATGGGCTGACGGTGCTCCGGAAGCTGCGGGAAATCGACCCCGACACCCTGGTCATCATGCTCACCGCGCACAGCGAGGTCGAGATGGTGGTGGACGCCATCAAGGCCGGCGCGTTCGACTACGCGACGAAGCCGTTCGACCTCGACAAACTGTCGGCGCGGGTCTCGCGCGCGCTCGAGACGACGCGGCTTCGGCGCGAGCTGCGGACGCTGCGGGATTCGCTGGCGCGGCCGTTCAGCCTGGGGTCGATCATCGGCGAGGCTGAGGCCATGCAACGGGTCAAGGCTCTCGTGCGCAAGGTCGCGTCGAGCCCGGGGTCGACCGTGCTGCTCACGGGCGAGAGCGGCACGGGCAAGGATCTGATCGCGAAGGTCATTCACTACTCGAGCTCGCGCGCCGCGCGGCCGTACGTCAACATCACGTGCTCGGCGCTGCCGGAGACCCTGCTCGAGTCGGAGATGTTCGGCCACGAGCGCGGCGCGTTCACCGACGCGCGCACGCAGAAGCGCGGCCTGCTCGAGCAGGCCGATGAAGGCACGGTGTTTCTGGACGAGATCGGCGAAATGGTGCCCGCCCTCCAGGCCAAGCTGCTGCGCTTCCTCGAGGAGAAGGCGTTCCGTCGCGTCGGCGGATCGGGCGACATCCAGGTGGACGTGCGCGTGATCGCCGCGACCAACCGCAATCTCGAGGAGCAGGTGCGCGCCGGCAAGTTCCGGGACGATCTCTTCTACCGCCTCAACGTCCTGCGCGTCGAGATTCCGCCGCTTCGCGCGCGCCAGGACGACATCCCGCTGCTCGCGCAGTACTTCATCGAGATGTACGCCAAGGAGTTCAAGCGGCCGGTGCGCGGCCTCAGCCAGACGGCCGAAGCGGCGCTGCGCCAATACGGCTGGCCGGGCAACGTGCGCGAGCTGCGCAACCTCATCGAGCGCGCCGTGCTGCTCTCCGAGCACGACCTGCTCGAGCCTGCCGATTTCGACAGCCTCCACGCGGGACGGGCGCGCGGGGACGGCGGCCACGGCGGCTTCGAGCTGCCCGCCGAGGGCGTCAACCTCGAGGACGTCGAGCGCAGCCTCGTGGTGCAGGCGCTCGAGCGATCGGGCGGCAACCAGACGCGCGCCGCGGCGTTGCTCGGGCTGCATCGCGACCAGATCCGGTACCGGGTCGAGAAATTCGGACTCAAGACTGGCGGGGCGTAAGGGGGGCCCTCAGGAACCTCCGCGAGGACCCCCGTCAGTACGCCGCGACCTTGCCCCTCCAAATCCTGTACACGCGCCTCAAGTAGATCGCGACGAACACCATCCCGAACAGATAGATCCCGAGCGCGATGCGCATGGAGCCCTCGGGGGCGGCGGTGTTGTAGATGTCGAGCGCCGGACCCGGGCTGCCGGGAAGCGCCGGAAGCAGGCGAGGGTAGAGGCCCGCGGCCGCCGAACCGAGGAGCGACGCGATGACGCCGGCGCTTGCGAGAAACGCGCGGGAGTCGTCGCGGCCGACGAGCCACGGCAGGGCGGCGAGCGAGAAGACGCCGAGCGCCGGCACGACCAGGAGCAGCGGCGCGGCGAGGAAGTTCGCCGTGAATTCCGGACGCACGACGAAGCTCGCGGCGACGAGCGAGACGACGACGATCACAGTCGCGGGCATGAGGCGGCGCTGCCAGGCGCGCGCGCGATCGCGCAACGCTCCGGAGGTCTTGAGCGCCAGCCACGACGCGCCGTGGTGGGCGAGCGTGACGACGGCCAGCAGCCCGCCCAGGATCGCGAACGGATTCAGCATGAGCGCGAACGATCCCGAGAAGCGCCCGTCGGCGTCGAGCGGCACGCCGCGCAGGACGTTGCCGACGGCGACGCCGAAGAGCAGAGCGAGGCCGACCGACGACAGCGAGAACGTGACGTCCCACGCGTCCTGCCAGAGCGGATTGGCGATCTGGTGGCGGAACTCGAGCGCCAGCCCCCGCAGGATCAGGAGCCAGATGACGAGCATCAGCGCCAGATAGAAGCCGCTGAAGCTCGACGCGTAGAGCGACGGGAAGGCGACCACCATCGCGCCCCCGGCCGCGAGAAGCCACACCTCGTTGCCGTTCCACACGGGGCCGATCGCCTCCATGAGGTGCCGCCGATCTTCGCGCGTGCGTCCGATCAAGAGGTGCAGCGCGCCGACGCCGAGGTCGAAGCCGTCGAGCACCGCGTAGCCCACGAGCATGAGGCTGAGCACGAGAAACCAGATGGTGTGAATCACGCGTGGGCCTCCATGTGGCCGGACGCGCCGGGGCCGGCGTTGACGATCCGAAGGAACAGCACGAGGTAGAGAATGCCGATCAGCAGATACAGCCCCATGAAGCCGAGGAGCGTGAAGATCGTCATGCCCCCGCTCACGTTCGTCGACGTGGCCGCCGTCGTGCGCAACAGCCCGTAGACGATCCACGGCTGGCGCCCGATCTCGGCCGTCATCCAGCCCGCCTCGTTCGCGATATACGGGAACGGCATCGCGAGCATCAGCATCCAGAGGACGACGCGCGAGCCGTACAGCCAGCCGCGCCACAACGCGAAGCCGGCGAGCAGGAAGATCGCGATGAAGATCGTCCCGAGCCCGACCATGATGTGGAACGCGTAGTAGACGAGCTCCATCGGCGGACGATCATCGGGTGGAATCTCGTTGAGACCCAGGACCGTCGCGCTCGTTGACCCATAGGCCAGAAAGCTCAACACGCCCGGCAGGACGATCGGGTCGAGCAGCACGCCGCGCTCGGAATCGGGCATGCCGATGATCGCGAGCGGCGCCTCCGGCTGCGTGACGAACACACCCTCCATCGCGGCCTGTTTCGCCGGCTGGCGCGTCGCGACGTTCTGCGCCAGATACGTCCCGGTCGGGAAGAGCGCCAGGAGCGAGGACAGCACGCCGGCGATCACGCCGACGCGCACGAAGAGCCGGCTGTGCGCCTCGTCGCGTTGCGACAGCAGGTTGTAGGCGCCGATCCCCGCCATGACCATCGACGCCGTGACGAGCGATCCCACGACGACGTGCGGATACTGCCACCAGGCGTACGGATTGTTCAGCAGGGCCCAGAGGCTGGTGAGCTCGGCGCGGCCGTTGACGATCTGATAGCCCACCGGATGCTGCATCCAGGCGTCGGTGGCCACGATGAAGAAGCCAGAGAGAATGGCGCCGGCGCCGACCATGACGGCCGAAAGCCAGTGCAGCACCGGCCGGACGCGCGACTCGCCGAACAGGAACACGCCGATGAACGACGACTCGGCGAAGAACGCGAACACGCCCTCCATGAAGAGCGTCTGGCCGACGACCGGCCCGGCGAACTTGGAGAAGCGCGCCCAGTTGGTGCCGAACTGAAACTCCATGGGGATGCCGGTGACGACCCCCGCCGCGAACGTGATGGCGAAGATCCGCGCCCAGAAACGGGCAGCCTCTCCGTACTCGCGGCCCTTGCCCGCGAACTCGAGCGTCTTGAGGACGGCGATGAGCACGCCCAGCCCCATCGTGAGGACGGGGAACAGGTAGTGGAACATCACGGTGAACGCGAACTGCACGCGGGCGGCAATGAGGGAGGTGTCCATGAGGTCCGATCGCCCACGGATTCTACGACCAGTCGTGGGCTGGCGACCGCCAAGCGGTCCGCCCGGTGATGCAGCAAACCGCAGACCAAATCCGTCGAGGGCACGCGACTTGCTCTAGCCCGGGTGGCCGTCGGGCCCCGCGAGGGGCAGGCCGATGGTGGTCGGGAGGTCGCATATGGGTCGACATATCCGAAGGATGGGCTGGAAATCGTGGCTTACCTGCGGATTCCTTCTCTGGCTGGCGGCGCTGGTCGTCGCCAGGGCCAGCACGGTGCCCGCTTCGGGGGCGCCGCAGGCTGCGAAAAAGTCCGCAGTGGTTACGCAGAATCCGGCTCAGCCGGTGGCGGGGGGTCCCACCCTGGTTGGTGACGATAAGTGCCTCACCTGCCACGGGGACAAGGCCGAAGGTCTGGGCAAGACACCGCACGGCAAGAAGGCCGACGAGCGGACCCCGGCTGCCAAGCAGGGATGTGAGACCTGCCACGGACCGGGCAGCAAGCACGTGGATGACCCGGTCAACGTGAAGCCGCCGGTCAACTACAAGACGGCGAGCGCCGACGCGATCAACGCGACGTGCGAGAGCTGTCACAACCATGGGCCGCATGCGCTCTGGAACGGCAGCAAGCACGAGACGCGCGGCCTGGCCTGCACGAGCTGCCACAGCGTGCACGACTTCCAGTCCGAAGCGCACCAGCTCAAGGCCAAGACCGAGCTGGCGCTCTGCGCAACGTGCCACCGCGACAAGGTCGCGAAGATGGACCTGCCGGCGCACATGCCGGTGCGCGAGGGCAAGATGACCTGCACGTCCTGCCACGACCCGCACGGCAGCACGAACGTCAAGCTCCTGCGCGTGGGCGACACCGTGACACAGCTCTGCACGTCCTGCCATCCCGAGAAGCGCGGACCGTATCTGTGGGAGCACGCGCCGGTTTCGGAGGGCTGCACGACCTGCCATGACGCGCACGGCTCGGTGAACGAGCGCATGCTCGTCGCCAAGCTGCCGATGCTCTGCCAGCGATGCCACATTTCGACGCGGCACCCGGCGACCGTCTACGACTCCACACAGCTCACGAGCAACCGGTTGTTCGGCCGGTCGTGCGTGAACTGCCACTACAACATCCACGGGTCGAACCACCCCAGTGGACAGTTCTTCACGCGGTGAGGGCGAAGGAGGAACCTATGCGTCTCACACGAGTTCTTTCAGCGCTCGCGCTCACCGCACTTCCGGCTGTGGTGTTCGCGCAGACGCCAGCGACAGCCACCGATCCGGCCGCCGCGCCTGCTCCCCAGGCGGCGGCGCAGCCCGCGACCACCGAGAGCATGACCGGCGTGAGCACCGGCTGGGTGGACTTCGGCATCCGCGGGTCGTCGATCACGGGCGACACCGCCCGCTACAACCGCTACCGCGACCTTGGTGACGGCCTGTTCGCCCAGACCCTGCGCTTCAGCCGCGAGGAGAAGGGCTACGAGGTCAGCGCGAACGCCGTCAACGTCGCGCGCAACGACGCCTACTACGAGGGCCGTCTCGTGAAGCCCGGCAAGCTCAAGGGCTGGATCACGTTCGACCAGATCCCGATGCTCATGAGCAACACGACCGAGACCCTCTACCGCGAGGTCAGTCCCGGCGTCTTCCGGGTGGACAACTCCCTGCAGCAGACGATGCAGGCGACCACGGCCAACGCCGCCAAGGCAGCGGTGCTGAATGCCTTCGCGGCGAACAACGCGCAGACGTTCGATCTGGGCAGCCAGCGGCACCTCGGCGAGGTCGGCACGCAGTACCTGCTCAATCCCGAGACGGCCGTGAACGTGAAGGTGTCCTACATGAGCCGCCACGGGGCGATTCCGCTCGGAAACTCGTTCGGAATCGGCAGCGCGATCTCGGTGGAGAATCCGGCGCCGGTCGACCAGCACTCGACCGACTTCGACGTCAACGCCGAGCACCAGGCGGGCCGGGTGCTGTTCCGGCTGGGCTACACCGGGTCGTTCTTCCGCAACGACACGACCCAGATCATCTTCGACAACGCCAACATCCTGACCGACACGGCCGCGGCCTCGAGCCAGGGCCGGGCCACGCTGCCGCCGAGCAACAACTGGCAGAACGTGACGGGTCTCGTGGCGTATACGATGAGCCACCACAGCCGCTTGCTGGGGGCCGTGTCGTTCGGCTCGCTGAGCGACGTGGACGCGACGATCATCCCGAACACCATCAACTCGGTGACGCCGGTGACGCCCCTGGAGCGCTCGTCGGTGGACGGCAAGGCCCGCACGACGGCGGTGAACCTGTCATTCACATCGTCCCCGGCGCGCAACGTCGGTGTGGATGTGAAATACCGGATGACCGACTACAAGAACGAGACGCCGGCCTGGACAGTCGCGCAGCGTATTCCGTACGACAACACGCCGACGGTGGGACCGTTCGACGCCGCGCGCTATGGCGGCGCGCGCAACTACTTCGACGGGGCGGTGACATTCCACACGGTGGCCGACTCGAACGTGCGCGTCGGGTACATGCTGAATCAGGCCAACTACGAGGATCGCATCTTCACGTCGTCGAAGGAGAACTCGTTCTACATCAGCTTCGACCGGCTGGCGTCGGACTGGCTGATGCTGCACACGAAGTACGAATACGACCATCGGGCGGGCAGCGGCCTGGAGACCTCCGAGCTCACCGCCGACGGCGAGCAGGCGCTGTTGCGGACCTTCGACATCGCGGACCGCAACCGCAACCTGTTCACGTTGACGGCTTCGTTCGTCCCGGGGGCGACCAAGAACCTGTCGCTCAACGCGACGGCCGGGGTGGGCAGCGACGACTACCCGAACAGCGTCCTGGGCCTGAATCACGCCAAACACTATGTCTGGTCGTTGGGCGCAGACTCCACGCCCCGGGACAACGTGACGGCGAGCGTGTCGTACAGCTACGACAGCTTCGACAGCTTGTCGTGGTCGACGAACCAGGCGAATGCGAACCAGCCGCGGGACCTGACCAAGGACTGGTCGACCGACGGCAAGGACCATGTCTACTCGTTCCTTGCGCTCGTTGACACGCGGCAGCTGCTGAAGAACAAGGTGGACCTGCGGGTGTCGTACGACTTCAACCGCGGCAGCAGCGACTACGTCTACGGGCTCGCCTCACCGACGACGCTGGCGACACCAAGTCAGCTGCCGACGGTCCAGAGCGACCTCAATCGCCTGACGTTCAACTCGACATTCTGGCTGACGTCGAAGGTCGGCGTGGGATTCGAGTACTGGTTCGAGAAGTACACGGTGAGCGACTTCGCGATGGACGCGACGGGCATTCCGCAGATCAACATGCCCGCGAATCTGACGCTGGCGCCGAGCTCGATTCTGCTCGGCTACCAGTACTTGCCGTACACGGCGCACACGTTCTGGGGGCACCTGATCTATCACTGGTAGCCCTGAGGCGCTGGCGCGGATCGTTTCTCGAGTGGCAGGTCGGCGGCCGGGTTTCTCCCACCGCACCGGTCGCCCGACTTCCAGCGCAGACCGCCGCGGGTCAGATGGGCTGACCCGCGGCATCTCGTTGGGTGCATGATTGGATGTGGGAGGCGCGCTTATGCGAATCGTCCGGTTTGCCGTCCTGCCGGTGCTGAGTCTGGTGCTGCTGACATGGGTGATGCCTGTGCGCCTGGCCGCGCAGGGCGATGTGGCGAAAGGCAAGACGCTCTACGACACCAGCCCGAACAAGTGCGCGACGTGTCACAAGATCGGCGGGAAGGGCGGGAAGCTGGCGCCCGATCTGTCCAACGTCGGCAACAGGCACGACGAGGCCTGGCTCTCGAAGTACCTGCCGAATCCGAAATCGATTAATCCGAAGAACGTCATGCCGCCCGTGAAACTCGGCGACGCGGACATGAAGGCACTCATCGCGTATCTATTGAGTCTCAAGTCCGGCTCCTAGCCCGATGACGTCCGACCCTGGCGGGATCTCCCCAGCGGCGAGCGACGGCCGTGCCGGCCGTCGCTCGTTCCTGAACTGGGTGCTCGGAACGTGGGCGGGCGGCGTGCTGGCCGCGATCGGCTTTCCGATCGTCCGGTACCTTCAGCCGCCCGATGTTGCCGAACCCGCGACGGAGACCGCGAGCGGCGGGCCCGCGGCGACGCTCGCGCCCAACAGCTTCCGCATCGTGCCCTTCGGCACCGCGCCGGCGATCGTCGTCCGGCTCGCGACGGGCGAGCTGCGCGCGTTCTCGGCGGTCTGCACGCACCTGAGCTGCACGGTGCAGTACCGCGCCGACCTGTCTCAGATCTGGTGCGCCTGTCATAACGGGCACTACGACCTCAACGGCCGCAACGTCTCGGGGCCGCCGCCGCGCCCGCTCGAGCCGTACGACGTGAGCGTCCGGAACGACCAGATCGTGATCACGCGGAGGGCATGATGGCCTCGCTCGGTGCGTGGCTGGCGGAACGGGCCCCGGTCGGCGAGATCGTCGAGTTCCTGCGGCACAAGCGCGTCCCGCAGCACCGCTACTCGCTCTTCTACTACGCGGGCGGCGCGGCGCTGTTCTTCTTCATCGTGCAGGTCGTGACCGGCGCGCTGCTGCTGATGTACTACCGGCCGAGCGCGGGCGAGGCGTTCGAGAGCGTGCAGTTCATCATGGCGCGCGTGCCGTTCGGCTGGCTCATCCGCTCGATCCATTCGTGGTCGGCCAATCTCATGGTCGGCGTCGTGTTCGCGCACCTCTTCAGCGTCCTGTTCCTCAAGGCGTACCGGCGGCCGCGCGAGCTGACCTGGATGAGCGGCATGCTGCTGCTCGGCCTCGTTCTCGCCTTCGGCTTCACCGGCTACCTCCTGCCGTGGAACCAGCTCGCGTTCTTTGCCACCCGCGTCGGCACCGAGATCCCGTCGTCCATTCCGTGGATCGGTCCGTCGCTCGTGCGCCTCCTGCGCGGCGGACCGGACGTCACCGGCGGCACGCTGACGCGCTTCTTCGGCGTGCACGTCGCGATCCTGCCGGGCATCTGCACGATCCTGCTCGCGACGCACGTGCTGCTCGTGCAGCGGCACGGGATGAGCACGCCGCCGTCGATCGAGCAAGAGATCGAAGCCTCGAGGCGGCCCGGGCAGTCGCTGCCGTTCCTGCCGCACTACGTGCTGCACGATCTGTTCGGCTGGACGCTGGCGCTTGCGCTGCTCGCGGCGCTCTCGGCGTTCTTTCCCTGGGAGCTCGGCACGAAGGCCGACGTCTTCGCACCCGCACCGGCCGGCATCCGCCCCGAGTGGTATTTCCTCTGGATGTTCCAGACGCTGAAGCTCGTGCCGGCCAAGGTCTTCGGCCTCGAGGGCGAGTTCGTGGCCGTCGTGGCCTTCTCGCTGGGCGGGCTCGCGATGTTCCTGCTCCCGGTGATCGATCGCAATACGCGGACCTCACGCCGCATCGTGTCCTGGACGGCGGCCGCCCTGCTGCTGTACATGGCCGCGATGACGTGGATGGTCCTGCGGGGAGGCGGACAATGAAGATGCGAGTGCGCCTGCTCGCCGTGAGCGGCTGGCTGCTTGGAACGGCCGCGGCCGTGCTCGCACAGTCGCCGAATCCGAGCGTCACCGCCGATCAAGCCCGCGCGCTGTTTCAGAACGACGTGCATCAGGCGGCGGGCCTGACCTGCACGGCGTGTCATGACCAGGCGAAAGGCGACCAGTACGCGGCGCCGGCGCGCGCGGGCATCCCGAAGCTCTGCGGCAGCTGCCACACCAACGCCAGTTACATGAAGCAATTCAACCCGCAGCTGCGCGTGGACCAGTATCCGCGCTACCTGACGAGCACGCACGGCAAGCAGATCACCAAGGGCGAGCTTCGCGTCGCGGTCTGCAGCGACTGCCACGGCGCGCACGGCATCCTGTCCGTGAAGGATCCGCGCGCGCCGGTCTATCCGACCAACGTCGCCAAGACCTGCGCCAGGTGCCACGCCGACCCGGCGCGCATGACGCCGTTCAACAAGCCGGCGACGCCGCCCGAGGAATGGAGCCAGAGCGTGCACGCCAAGGCGCTGCTCGAGCGCAACGACACCTCGGCGCCGACCTGCAGCACGTGCCACGGCAGCCATGGCGCCGCGCCGCCCGACGTCGAGAACGTCGCGCTCGTCTGCGCGCAGTGCCACGTGCGCGAGGCCGAGCTCTTCCGCAAGAGCCCCAAGAAGAAGCTGTTCGATTCGCTGGCCATGCCCGAGTGCGTCACCTGCCACAGCAACCACCACATCGTCGAGCCGCAGGACAGCTGGCTGGGCTTCGAGGGCGACATCGGGTGCGCGAAGTGCCACGACGACTCGATCGGCGGGGCGGACGTCATCAAGGGCGACCGCAAGGCGCTCGACGATCTCAGCGCGGCGATCGCGGCGGCGAGCGACCGGCTCGGCCGGGCGGAGCGCGCGGGCATGATCATCGACGATGGCCGGGCGGCGCTGCGGGAGGCGAGCGATCAGCGCGTGCTGGCGCGCGTGTCGATGCACGCGTTCGCAGCGCAGCCGCTGGCCGACGACGCCGCCAAGGGGCTGAAATCGGCACAGCTGGCGCTGGCGGACGCCGACGCCGCGCTGGCCGAGGTCCAATACCGCCGCAAGGGACTGGCCGTGGCGACGATCTTCATCGCCGGGTTCCTCGTCACACTCGGGCTGAAGATCCGCCGCCTGAACCGCGGCGAGTAGGGCGCCGATCTGCTACACTCGAAAACTCGCCGTGTGGTGAGTGTAGCTCAACGGCAGAGCACCGGACTGTGGCTCCGGTGGTTGCGGGTTCGATTCCCGTCACTCACCCCACCTTACAGAGTGCTTGGTGCTTGGTGCTGAGTGCTTGGTGCTGAGTGCGTAGTGCCTGGTGCCTGGTGCGTGCCTGGTGCCTAGTGCCTAGTGCCTAGTGCCTAGTGCCTGATCCTAGTGATGCCCACTCTCGCCGAATCCCGCGGCGTGCTGACGCCGCGCCAGCGCCAGGAGATCGCGGGTCTCGCGACCGAGGTGTCGTATGGGCGCCGCGTGATCGTGTATCGCGAGAACGCGCCCGAGGCGTTCATCTTCGTGTGCCGCGAGGGCACGCTGAAATCGTTCCGCGAGCTGCCGAGCGGCAAGCGCCGCGTCATGACGTTCAGGTTTCCGGGTGATCTGTTTGGCCTCGCCGAGGACGGCCGCTACGTCAACACCGTCCAGGCCGTCACTCCCGCGAAGTGTTACCGCATTCCGATCGAGCCGCTCCGGGCCAAGCTCCGCCAGGACGCGGAACTGCAATACCAGGTGCTGTGCCGCGTCACGCACGAGCTGCGCGAAGCGCAGCGGCGGTCGATCATGCTGGGCCACCGGTCAGCGACCGGCCGGCTGGCGATGTTCCTGAAGCTGCTGCAGCGGACGCTGAATCCGCTCGTGCCCGGCGCGATTCCGCTGCCGATGAGCCGGTCGGACATCGCGAACTTCCTGAGCGTGTCGCTCGAGTCGATCAGCCGCGCGACCGGCCGCCTCGTGAAGGCGGGCGTCATCGCATTTCGAGGGGCCCACGAAGTGCGGGTGCTCGACCAGCGTCGGCTGGACGAGCTCGCGGCGGATTTCTGACCCCGGCCGCTCCCTTCAGCGCGGCTGGAGCTGGTCGCTCAGCCAGACCGCGCACAATGCGGCGCTGACCCAGAGCAGGAGCTGAAACCCGAAGCGCGCGAACGGCCCGAACCGCGCCTGCCACTCGCGTTCGACGGCGACCACCCACACCCCGCAGGCCAGCGGCCAGCCGATCACGCGGGAGATCTCGACCGACAACCAGCGCTCGAGCTGTCCGGGCACGACGACCAGGATGGCCACCATGAGGATCCAGACGAGCGCGTTGCGCAGCACGAACCGCCGGGTCGAGAGGCGCGGCGCCATTGCGGCGCCTCTCTTATACCGCAGGAAAGGACTGGTACGCCGGGGGCGACCCTTCTATAATCGAGGCGTGCAGCCGCTGGCGTCGATTGAAGCGCTGGACGATCCCATCTACGAGGCGTTCTACGGCCTCACCGAGCAGCCCTTCTCGATTTCCACCGATCCGAAGTTCCTGTTCATGAGCGCGTCGCACCAGCGCGCCTACGAGGAGCTGGTGACGGGCCTGCGCCGCCGCGAGGGCATCCTCCTCCTGACCGGCGAGACGGGGACGGGCAAGACGACGATGTGCCGGGCCGTGTTGAACGCGCTCGGTGACCGCACGTTTTCCGCGCTGATTCTCAACCCGTACATGTCGGGCGCCGAGATGCTGCGCGCCATCCTGCGCGACTTCGGCTTCGTCTCCCGCGACGACCTGCGCCGCGGGGCGTTCGCCCAGGCCGACGTCCCGCAGCTCGTGGACGCGCTCGAGGGCTTTCTGGCCACGCTGCGCGCGATCGACTCGCACGCCGTGGTCGTGATCGACGAGGCGCAGAGCCTGCCGTCCGAGGTTCTCGATCAGATTCGGCTGCTCACGGCCCACGAGCGGGAAGGGCACCGGCTGATTCAGGTCCTGCTCGTCGGCCAGCCGCTGCTCCTCGAGACGCTGAAGACCGAGCCGATGTACGCGCTGAACGAGCGGGTCACGCGGCGCGTGACGCTCTCGCCGCTGCCGCCGCCCGAAGTCGAGGCCTACATCAAGCACCGGCTCGGCGTCGCGGGCGGATCCGCGCTGACGTTCACGCCCGACGCGGCCGGGCTCGTCGCCGAGCTCTCACGCGGACTCCCGCGCCGGGTGAACGTGCTGTGCGATCGCGCGCTCCAGGAAGGGCGCATCGAAGGCGCCGCGACGATTACGCCCGAGATGGTCAAGCACGCCGCACGGTCGCTCGTGAGCGCGCTCGAGACCGACGTCGCCGCGCCCGAACGCCAGGTGGACGCGCCAGCTGAAGCCGACGCCGGCGCCATCCTCAACACGTACTGGAAGTCGCGTGAGTTTCGCTGGCGCCGACGTGCGCTGGCGGGGCTGGCCGCGCTCCTGGTCGTCGGGGCGCTGGGCTACGGCTACTACGCCCACGACCTCGTGACGAGTCCGCCGGACGTGCCCACGAAGCCGCCCGTGCCGCGGTTCCACATCATCCGCCTGGCGGTCGCCGTGCCCGTGCCGTCCGAAGAGGAGATCGCCGCCGCGATCGACGACTTCGGCAAGGGATCAGGTCAGCTCCCAGACAATCGCCACGATCTCCACTGAGACCCCGCCGCGCTTGGGGCCGAGGAGCACCGCCTCCGGGGGCTCCTGCTTGGTCATCACCTCGGCATGTTGGGTGCGCGCCAGCCATCGGTCGAAGTTCTTGGCCCACCGGGTGAACCGCTGCAGCTGCATCGCTCCGGACGGCAGGGGCAGGTAGGTGCCCGCCGCCGGCGCGTCCTTCAAGAGGCCGTCGGGCATCAGCGTGGTGGGCTGAGCGCCGTCCCAGTCCACCGTCCGCGCTGAAGGGTCGAGGGGCACCACGAAGGCCACCCGGCGTTTGTCCTCGAGCCGGCGCTTCCGATCCGCAAACTGGATGGTCGCCGCCCCGTAGAGCCGCGGCGCGTAGACCCCTTTCGTCCCGCTCGCCGGCAGGTAGTACTGGGGGATGTCGGGCGAGCCCAGGGGGCGGGTCGGGCCGGCGAGCTTGGGTTTGTCGGGCGACACCGGCACGATGCTAGTACGGCCGGGCCTCGGCTGTCACCCCCTGGCCGCGCGCTTCTTCTGGGCCGTGCGCGCGGGCATCCGCAGGGGCTTGTCGGCGGCGATCTTGGCCGCCTTCTTCTTGGTCGTGGAGACGCGATCGAGGCTCTGGCGCAGCGCCTCCATGAGGTTGACGACCTTGGGCGGCGCTTCTTCCTTCGGCGCGACGATCTCCTCGCCGGCGATCTTCGCCTCGATGATCTTGCGCAGCGCCACCTGGTAGTCGTCCTTGTACTGCGTGAGATCGCCGCCGGTCTCGAAGTTGCTGATCACCTGGCGCGCGAGCTTCACTTCATCCGGCTTGATCTTGGCCGGGACGGTCTTGAGCTCGTCGATGGCGCTCATCGCGCGCACTTCGCTCGCGTGGCGCAGCGTGTACATCACCAGGCCGTTCTCGCGCGGCTGGATCGCGACGAGGTACTCGCGCCCGTACAGCGACAGCTTGCCGACCGCCGCCTTGCCGGCCATGCCCTCGCGCATCACCGCGAATGCCTCGGCCGCGACGTTGCCATCCGGCGCCAGGTAGTACGGCTTCTCGATGTAGACCGGGTCGATCGTCTTCGCGTCGGTGAACTGCACGACGTTGATCACGCGCGTCGACTCGACGCGCACCTTCGCGATGTCCTCCTCGTCGAGGACGACGTATTTGCCCTTTTCGAACTCGTAGCCCTTCACGAGATCGGTGTTGGCCACTTCGACCTGGTCGGTCGGGCACCACTTCTTGAGCTGAATGCGCGTGCGGCACTCCCGGTGGAGCTGGTGGAAACTGATGACGGCAGCCGCGTCCGTGGCTGGGAAGACACGGACGGGGATGCTGACCAGACTGATCTTGAGATAGCCCTTCCAGGTCGCGCGTGCCGCCATACAGGACTCCTAGGTTATCGGCTGGAAACTCCAAGCTTACACCGTGCACAGGAGTGCACGCTCTTTCAGGCACCAGGCACCAGGCACCAGGCACCGGGCACCGGAAACACGGGAGCACTCGCGAGTGCACGCGGACGGGCGCCAGTGCCCATGCCTGAGGCCTCGTGCCTGATCCTAGAATGATGCGGTGTCCGCCTGGCGCGAGTCCCCCGCCTCCGTCCGCCCCATGCTGGCGTCGCTCGAGGCGCCGCCAATTGCACAACGGGGCCTCGTGTACGAGCCCAAGTACGACGGCATCCGGGCGCTGGTGGACCTCGCCCCGCCGGCCCGTCGCGGGGCGCCTGGCCACGTCGTGATCTACTCGCGCAACGGCAACGACAAGACGCGCCAGTTTCCGGCGATTGCCGGAGCGCTCGAGGCCATCACGCGCACGCTCGACGCGCCGATCCTCGTCGACGGCGAAATCGTCGCGACCGATCGCGCGGGCAGGCCCCTCGGGTTCCAGCAGATCCAGGGGCGCATCCACCTGACATCGGACACCGACATCGAGCGCGCGGACTCGGTCCTGCCGACCGCGCTGATGGTCTTCGATCTGCTGCGCGACGGCGACGAGGACCTGCGCGGCCAGCCGCTCGCGGCGCGCCGCTTGCGGCTCCAGGAGCGCCTGCGCGTGCCGAAGGCCGGGGCGCGCTGGGTCCGTCTGAGCGAAATCACGGCCGACGACGGGCGCGCCATGCTCGCACGGGCCCGGAGCGAGGGCTGGGAAGGCCTCATCGTGAAGGACGGCCGCTCGGTCTACCACAGCGGCAAGCGCACGCCCGCCTGGCGCAAGCTCAAGCTCCTCAAGCAGCAGGAATTTGTCGTCGGCGGCTGGACCGAGCCGCGGCTGAGCCGCCAGCACTTCGGCGCGCTGCTGCTGGGCTACTACAAGCAGAAGGCAGAAGGCAAAGGGCAGAAGGCAGAAGGCAGAAGGCAGAAGCTGACCTACGCAGGGAGCGTCGGGACGGGTTTCGATGATCGCGAGCTCGGGCGGCTCGCGGCGATGCTTCACAAGCGCGCGTCGAACACGAGCCCGTTTGACGGATCGGTTGCGGTCGCGGAGACCGCGCACTGGGTGAAGCCGGAGCTGGTCGTCGAGGTGCGCTTCACGGAGTGGACGGACGAGGGGCTGCTGCGACAGCCGGTGTATCTCGGGACGCGGGAAGACAAGGACGCGAGGGAGGTGAGGAAAGAGGAGCCGAGGGATCCCGGGGAAGTCGCAACACGTTCCGGCGGATCGGGGGGTTCGCGGAAGCGCGTGCAAGAAACGTCGGATCCGCCACCCGGACTGGAGAAATTGATCGACGCGCTCACGGCGCTCGAAGAGGCGCGGAAAGACGGCGACGTCACGCTGCCGAACGGGGACGTCCTCCGCGTGACGAATCTGGCCAAGGTCTTCTGGCCGGACCTCGGGATCACGAAGGGCGAGCTGATTCGCTACTACGTCGCGGCGTCGCCGCTGCTGCTGCCGGCGGTGGACGACCGGCCGCTCGTGATGAAACGGTTTCCGAACGGCGTCGGCAAGCCGGCCTTCTATCAGCAGCGCCACCCCGAGTCGGTGCCGGCCGGCGTGCGGCGCGAGGTGTTGCCCGCCGACGTCGATCCAATCGACGAGGAGGGGCCGCGCGATCGGCTGATTGGCGGCTCCCTCACGACGCTGATCTACATGACGCAGCTCGCGGCGATCTCCCAGGATCCCTGGTTCTCGCGGGTGGCTGACCCGCTCCACCAGGATTACACGGCGATCGACCTCGATCCGGGCGAGGAGACCGGCTTCGATCGGATCCTCGATGTCGCGCGCTGGGTGAAGGACGAGCTCGACCAGTTGTCGATTCCGGCGGTGCCGAAGACGTCGGGATCGCGCGGCCTGCACATCTACATCCCGCTGCCGAAGCGCACGACATACGAAACCGGCCTGCTGCTGTGCCATATGATCGCGAGCGTGGTGTCGACCAAGCACTCGAAGGTCGCGACGATCGAGCGGATGGTCAAGCGGCGCCCGCGCGGCACCGTCTATGTCGATTACCTGCAGAACATCCTCGGCAAGACGCTCGCGACGGCCTACTCGGCGCGCGCGAGCGACTATGGTGGCGTGTCCACGCCGCTCACGTGGAAAGAAGTCGAAGCGGGTGTCGATCCACACGACTTCACGGTGCGAACCGTGCTCGATCGCTTCGCCAAGACCGGCGACCTCTGGGCGCGGCTGCGGACGGGGAAGCCGGCCGACCTCAGGGCGATCCTGCGGAAAGGCAAGGGCACGGAGAGATCAAGTCAGAAGTAAGAAGCCGCTCACTTCTCCCGGCAGACTGACGGGCGAGTGGCCTTGCCTTCTGCCCTACTTCTTGCTCTCCGCCTGAATCGCCGCCAGGTCCGCCTTTGCTTCGGCCAGGGCGTCGCGCATTGTTCCTGTCGGGGCCGCGAGTGTGCCCGTGCGCGCGCCCGATCCGACGAACGCGTTGATCAACCCGCTCAGACGCTGACGCAGCGGCTGCACGCTTTGCCCTGAGCCTGCCGACGGGCCAGCGCCGCCCCGCCCGCCTCCGCCGCGGCCTCCGCCACCGCCAACCAGCCGTTGCTCGAGCGCCTGCAGGCGCGTGGCCTCATCTCCGCTCGCCGAGGCGCGGCGGGATGCCAGGCTCGACGCCAGCGCCTCGACCGCCGTCTGCATGTCCATGACCTCGACGACGAACGCTTCGCGCGCCTTGTGCTGGGCCGGGGTCACCGACGACGTCGGATCGGCGCGGACTTCGAACGTCCGTGACTCCTGCGCGACGCCATTCACCTCGAGCGTGACTTTGAACGTGCCGGGCGCGACGTGCGGGCCGCGCGCCCCGATATCGTGCGGCGGAATCGGCAGCTGCACGGCGCCCGCGCGCTGCAGCGACGGCCCGCCGCCTTCCTCACCGCCGCCACCTCCGCCGCCGCGGCCGCTCCCCGCCGGCGGCGCAAAGCGCAAGTCCCAATTCACGCGATGTACCTGGCCCGCCTCGACCGGGCCGGTGAGCTCGCGCACCACCCGCCCGCCCGCCGCGGTCACGATGAGCCGCACGTTCTGCGCCGGCTGCCCGAGCGAATAGCTGAACGACGCGCCTTCGGCCGGATTCTCTCCGGTGAAGAAGTAATGCGCCATGTTCGAGACATCTTCCCAGTAGAGGATCAAGGTCGCGCGCGGCACGTCGAACAGATGCGCGGGCGCCGCGGCAATGGCCGGCGTCCACTCGGCAATCGGCGAGGCGTCGTCCAGAATCCAGATTCCGCGCCCGTGCGTGCCGAGCACGAGGTCCTTCGTTCTCGGATGGACCATGATGTCGTCGTACCGCGTCGTCGGCAGGTTCGCCTTGAGTCGGGTCCAGTGCGCGCCGCTGTCGTGCGTCACGAACAGGGCGCGCTCGGTACCGGCGAAAAGCACGTTCGGATGGCCCGGATACTCCGCGAGGCTCCGGACCGACGCGTCATCGCGCGGCAATCCCGTCGTGACCGGAGTCCACGTCTTGCCGAAATCGCTGGTTCGGAAGATGTATGGCGCGAAATCGCCGTCGCGGTGCGCGTCGAACGGCACGTAGGCCGTGCCGCGGGAGGCCTCGGACGCGACGATGCGGCCCACGAACGTGCCGCTCTTGACGCCCGTGATCGCCGCGCTCAGCTCGGTCCACGTCGCGCCACCGTCCGTCGTGAGCTGCACGTTGCCGTCGTCAGTGCCGACCCAGAGGATCTTCGGGTCGAGCGGTGACTCGGCGATGTTGGTGATCTCGCTGATGTTGTCGCCGTCGTTGCGCGAAAGCCGGATGTCGCGGTTCAGCACGCCCATCATCGGCAGGGCGTCCCGGTCGATCGATCGCGTCAGGTCCTTGGTGCGCGTCCACGTCGAGCCGAAATCCTTCGAGATGAACAAGCGGTTGGCGCCAAGATACACCGTGCCTGACGTGTGACGGGACGCCAGCACGGGCGCGTCCCAGTCGTAGCGGTACGGAGGCTCGCCCGCGGGTGGACGCGGATTGATGCCAATCGTGTCGCCCGTCAGCGGGTCGACGCGGGAGAGGTTGCCGCCGCTGGACGACGAGTAGACCTTGCGCCAGTCCGCCTTGTCCACCGCCTTGCCCGTGCCGTCGCTGAAGCCGATTTCCTGCCAGTCCTGGTTGAGGATGCCGAGCCAGTGCCGCGTCGCGCTCGGGCCCATCCAGGAGTGATTGTCCTGCAGGCCGGCATAGATCCAGTAGGGGTCGCGGTCGTCCACCGCGATCCGGTAGATCTGCGCGACGGGAATGTTGTTCACGCGGATGTAGGTCTTGCCCATGTCCCAGCTCTCGTGCAACCCGCCGTCGCCGACGACGTAGATGTGGCTGGAGTTGGCCGGGTCCACGCGGATGACGTGGTGGTCCGTCTTGAGTCCGACGTCGTACGTGGGCGAGGTCGGCTCTTCCTCGAACGTGGCGCCGCCATCCTCGCTCTTGACGATGTAGGTGCCGGGCAGCCAGATGCGCTTGTCGTCGTTGGGGTCGATCGTCGGCTTGCTGTAGTACATCGGGCGCGGATTGGTCGGGCTCATCCGCTTCCAGGTCGCACCGGCGTCCTCGGTGCGATACGTGCCGCCCGCGGTCGCGTGCTCGATCGTGGCGATGAGCACGTCGGGTTTCGACCGGGCGATCGCCAGGCCGATGCGGCCCTTGTCGCCGGCCGGGATGCCGTTCTCCAGCTTCTGCCACGTCGCGCCCGCATCGGTCGTCTTGTAGATCGCGCTGCCGGGTCCGCCGCCGTTGAAGCCGAAGGTTTTGCGCAGGCGCTGATACGTGGCGGCGTACAGCACCTTGCCGTCGCGCGGATCCATCACGAGGTCGGTCGCGCCCGTGAAGGCATCGACGTACAGCACTTTCGTCCAGGTGCGGCCCGCGTCGGTCGTCTTGAAGACGCCGCGCTCCGGATTCTCGGCCCAGAGGTTGCCAACGGCGGCGACAAACGCGACGTTCGGATCGACCGGATCAAGGACGACGCGTCCGATCGACCGCGTTTCGTGCAGCCCGAGGTAGGACCACGTCGCCCCGGCGTCGGTCGAGCGGTACACGCCGCCGCCCCAGGAGGAGCTCTGCCGGTTGTTGTTCTCGCCCGTGCCGGCCCAGACGATCCTCGAGTCGCGCTCGAAGATCGCCAGCGCGCCAAACGTGTTGTCCGGCTGCTGGCCGAAGACGTCCGTCCAGGTCACGCCCTTGTTCACGGACTTCCACAGGCCGCCCGTGGCGGCGCCGACGTAGAGGACGGCGGGATTCTGCGGGTCGACTTGGAGGTCATGGATGCGGCCGCCGGTCGCCGCTGGACCGATGTCACGGAAATGCAGGGCATCGAACGGTCCGCGGCCCGACGCAGGCGGAGTCTGCAGCCGCGCCGGGGCAACGGCAGCGACGATGACGATGCAAGCGTACGCGACGGAGCTCAGGGCGCGGCGCATCTCGATACCCTCGCGATGGACGGCGTGGCGGGCGGTCGGCGCATGGTACAACACGTGACGCATGATGCTCACGCGCTTTGCACCCGCGCCGACCGGTTACCTCCATCTCGGCCACGTCGCGAACGCCATCTACGTGTGGGGACTGGCCCGCGTCCGCGGCGCGCGCGTGCTCCTGCGCGTCGAAGACCACGACGCCGAGCGCAGCCGGCCGGAGTACGAGCGGGCGCTCGTGGACGACCTCGACTGGCTGGGCTTCGCCCCCGATCTCTATCCGACGTCGGCGTTCCGCGCGGGGGCCTGCCCGTCGCGTCAGAGCGAGCGCCGGGACCTGTACGCTGACATCGCCATGCGCCTGGCCGCCGCCGGCCTGGTCTACGGCTGCGCCTGCACTCGCCAGGACGTCCTCCGCGCGTCGCCGGCGGCCGAGGGCGGGGAGCGGCGCTATCCAGGCACGTGCCGCACACGCCAGCTGCCGCTGTCCGACCGCGTGGCCTGGCGAATTCGCCTCGAGCCTGGCGTCGAAACGTTCGACGATCTCCTGCAGGGCCCCCAATCGCAGGACCCCTCCGCGTATTGCGGCGACGTCGTCATCCGCGATCGGCTCGGGAACTGGACGTACCAGTTCGCCGTGAGCGTGGACGACTTTCTGCAGGAAGTGACCTTCGTCGTACGGGGGAGGGATCTGCTGACGTCGACGGCGCGCCAAATCCGGCTCGCCCGGCTCATCGGCCGGGCGGAGCCGGCGGCGTTCGCACACCATCCGCTCATCATGCAGTCGGCGAGGCAGAAATTGAGCAAGGCCGATCGCGCGGCCGGCATTCGCGACCTGCGCGACGCAGGCTGGACGCCGGATCGCGTGATTGGCGAAGCCGCCCGGCGCGTGGGCCTGAAAGCGCCGCGCGAGCTGCCCGCCGGGGCGGTGGGGGAGTGCTTCGCTTACTTCGCCGGTCCGGGGACGACTTTCTGAAAGCCGTCACCGTCCCAGAAGTAGTAGATCCGGTCGCCTGCACACGACACCGTGTACGCCGAGTTGTGGCTCAGGTAGTCGTCCGACTTCGTCGTCGGATTGATGTACTTGGTGCCGCGCGGCGCGGACGCGACGGACCGCTCAGCCTTGTCACCCGACATCGACTCGATCTCGTACAAGCGGTAGTCGTTCAGCCAGCCCATGATGATCACGAGCTTGACCGCATCGGCGGCGTGGATCTCCACGACCCAGTCGCCGATGCCGTCCGAGTTGAGGTCGTCACTCGTCATCGTCGGGACTTTGCCGGCGTGGTCGCGGCATGCCGCGTCCCCGCTCGACGGCGCGAATTCCGCGAGCTGCCAGCCGGGATACTTCTGATCGAGCAGCTTGGCCGCGCCTTCAGGGAGGGCGCCAGGAATGGCCGGAGCCTTATGAAAGATGCAGGACGTGGTGAGGAGCGCGAAGACGGGGATGACGGCCAGATACTTCACGTCCGCTATTAAACGATAAAGCGAGCGGCGGAGTCGAGAGCGAAGCCTGTGCGGTCTGCGGCGGTGCTCCCCGTCGGTATCTGGATGCGCCCCCCTGGGCTAGGCAGGAAATCGCCGCTTGAGTCGCCGCGCGCCGGCAAGTCCGGCCGCCAACAAGGCGAGCGTCGTCGGTTCCGGCACCGGCGCCGGTGGGGGTTGGATGGTGTAGGTGAATTCGGTCACCAATCCCGCCTCGTCCGCATAGACGGTCCCGTTCGAGAACATGCGCGAGGTCACGGTGCCGCTGTCGTCTTCGCTCTGGAAGACGTACTGCGCGGTACCTCCGGCGATCGTGACGTCCATCAGGAGGTTGCCGGCCATCGGGTCGTAGAGAAACGGCCCGCCGGAGAGGCTCAGGGCCGGCCCCACCGGACCGCTCAGCGTTCCAGACCAGAACAGCGCGTTGTCCGCGCCCACGTTGTCGTCCATGTTGAACGACAAGCCTTGCACGGAGGCGCTCGTGGTCGAGAGCGACACCGCGAACGTTGAGTCGCCGAACGACCCGCTGCCGAACACCGTGGCGAAGGTCAGGCCCGTGATGAGCAGCGGGTCCGTCGTGCCGAAAGCGCCGGCCGAGTACACCTGCTGATAGCGGTTCACCGAGAACGACGGCGAGCAGAGGAACGGCGCGCAGTTGATGCCTGTGACGGCGCCCACGGTGACGGACGAGGCTCGCGCCGAGACCGCGCCGGCGAGTAGCCCGACCACGACGAGCATTCCGATTCGACGAGGCGCCTGACCCATGCCGACTGTCTACAAAGTAGCACGGGCGATCGGCCGCACGCGGCTGAAAAAGGCCCGAAAACATTGGGTGAACCCGAGCTCGACGTCCAAGTTGTAATCGCGCGCGACAGCGACAAGACTCGTCGTCCGCCATTTCAAATGGCGTCGATCGTGTGCCTAAAATGACTGGCTTGAACGCCCGCTCCGCCGGACCGTTGCGCTTCGACGTCCTCGCGGGTCTCACGACCGCCGCGGTGGTGATTCCCAAGGCGATGGCGTTCGCGACGATCGCCGGGCTGCCCGTCGAGGCCGGACTCTACACGGGCCTCGTGCCTCTCGTCGTCTACGCTGTCCTCGGTACGTCGCGGCCGCTCAGCGTCACGACGACGTCGACGATCGCGATCCTCGTCGCCGGCGAGCTGGCCATCGTCGCGCCCGACGCCGACAGCGCGCGGCTGATGGCGGTGACGGGCTCGCTCGCGCTGATGGTCGGCGTCTTCCTCGCGGCGGCGTCGGTGCTCCGGCTCGGTTTCCTGGCCGACTTCATCTCGGCGCCTGTGCTCGCCGGTTTCAAGGCGGGCATTGGCGTGGTGATCATCGTCGACCAGGTGCCGAAGCTGTTTGGCTTTCACATTCACAAAGTCGGGCTGCTCCGCGATATCTCGTCGATCATCGGGCACCTGCCGGAGACGTCGGCGCCGACGCTGATTCTGGCCGTCGCGATTCTCGCGATCATCCTCGCGCTCGAGCACTTCGTGCCGCGCGCGCCGGCGCCGCTCGTCGCGGTGGCGGCGGGGATCGCGGCATGCGCGGCGCTGAAGCTGGACGCCCGCGGCGTCGAGCTCGTCGGCCACATCCGCGCGGGTCTGCCCCCGATCCTCCTCCCCGACGTGTCGCTGGCCCGCAGCCTCTGGCCCGGCGCGCTGGGCATCGCGCTCATGAGCTTCGTCGAAACCGCGGCGGCGGGCCGCGCCTTTCTGCTGCCGGGCGAGCCCATGCCGCTGGCCAACCGCGAGCTGCTTGCGCTGGGCCTGGCGAACGCGCTGGGGAGCCCGCTGCAGATGATGCCGGCGGGCGGCGGGACGTCGCAGACGGCGGTGAATCGCGCCGCCGGCGCGCGCACGAGAGCCGCCGGACTGGTCACCGCGGCCGTTGTCGTCGCGACGCTCCTGTTTCTTGCGCCCGTCGTCGCCATGATGCCGCAGGCGGCCCTCGCGGCCGTCGTCATCGCGACGACGCTGCCGCTCGTGAGCCCGGTCGAGTTTCTGGCGATCTGGCAGATCCGGCACCTCGAATTCTGGTGGGCGGCGGCGGCCACGATCGGCGTGATCTTCCTCGGCACGCTGAATGGCATCCTCGTGGCGGTCGCGCTGTCGGTCGTCGTCCTCATCCGCCAGGCCAGCCGGCCGCCGGTCCACGTGCTGGGGCGAAAACCAGGCACGGACGTCTTCCGCCCGCGCTCGTCCGCGCACCCCGAGGATGAGACCGTCTCCGGGCTGCTGATCATCAAGCCCGAAGGCCGGATCAACTTCGCCAACGCCCAGCACGTGAGCGGCGAGGCGTGGCGGCTCATTCAGGAGGCGAAGCCCCAGGTCGTCGCGTTCGACCTCAGCGCCGTGCCGGACATCGAGTACACCGCGCTGAAGACCTTGACCGAGGCGGAGCAGCGGCTCCGGGACGCGGGAACCCAGGTCTGGTTCGTGGCGCTGAATCCCTCGGCGCTGGACGTCGTCAACCGCGCGCCGCTCGGCAGGACGCTGGGCCGCGAGCGCATGTTCTTCACGCTCGCGCAGGCCGTCGAAGCGTTTGGTAAGCTGAACCGGCAGAATTCGACGAGGAGCTGACATGGTTCGACGAACCGGTGGCGTGGCGTGCGTGATGTTCGTGGCGATGGGCCTCGCCCTTTCCGCCCAGACAGCGAAGCTCGTGACGAGCTGGGCGGCGCCGGTCGGCGCGCCGATGAGTTTTGCCGGCAAGAAGGTCGTGGCGCTCGCGCTCACCGACAGCCTGGACGTGAAGATGTCGGCTGAAGAAGCGATGGCGCGCGAGATCACGGCGCGCGGCCCGAACGGTGTGGCCGCGTACCGCGCGATCCCGAAAGAAGAGCTCGCCAACAAGGACCGCGCGCAGCAGTGGTTCGCGAAGACCAACGTCGCCGGCGTCGTCACGATGCGCGTCGTCAACGTGGACACGACGAAGGAGTACTCGTCGGTGATGTTCGGCGCCTCGTACTACCAGAGCTTCGGGAGCTTCTACGACTACGGCGTCGCCACGATCGTGCCGATCGGCGACCCGAAGGAGAAGAAGACCTACGCCATCGAGACGCTGCTCTACGACATTTCGGACGGCGGCAAGCTCTTGTGGGCTGGCATGAGCGAGACGACCGATCCGAAGAACATCAGCACGTTCGTCAAGGGCCTCGCGAAGACCATCGGCAACGACCTGGAGAAGAAGGGGCTCGTGCAGAAGAAATGAGGCGCGTCGAGCGGCACGCGGCGTCGGGCCCGCGATTCCCCAAGCCGATCGACAGCTCGACGTGCCACGTGTCGTTCCGCTGCGTCATCCGCGTGCCGCCTGCACCCAAGGGGTGAGCCAAGAGGGAGAGACCTCCATGGTGTTGATGTCGGTAGCGCTGCGGGTGCAATCGAACAAGCGCGCTGAGGTGCTGAGCGCGCTCGACAGCGTGGTCGAGCGGATGCGGCTCCGGTCCGGGTGCGCGCGCAGTCGGCTGTTTGCCGACGCCGAGGATCCTGACGCGTACACGGTCCTCTCGGAGTTCCGATCCATCGACGACGCCGATCAGTTCTTCGCGTCGAAGGAGTTTCAGCTCCTCAAGGGGATGCGCATGTTGCTGCGGGACGAGCCGTCGGTCGTGGTGGACGACATTCGCCGGCGCGTCACGCGGCTGGTTCGCGAGTAGTTCGGTGCTGTCCTGGCCCCTCGCGAGCGCCCGCCCGAAAATGTGAAAAAATACAGCTGGCGTGACCCCCCCGACCGCCAAGACGGCGCCTGCCGCTGACCGCGAGGTCGGTTCTCCGACGGTATTCGTCGTGGACGACGACCCATCGGTGCGGACTGCCGTCCAGCGCCTGCTGGAATCCGTGGGCCTGCCGTGCGAGACGTTCGGCACCGCGACGGACTTCCTGAGGCGGGCCGAAAACGGCGCATCGGGCTGTCTGATTCTGGATGTTCGGATGCCTGGCCCGAGCGGCCTGGATCTGCAGCGGACAATGGCGGAGCGCGACCTGGACTTGCCGATCGTCTTCGTCACGGCCTACGCCGACGTGCCGATGACGGTGCGCGCGATGAAGGCCGGGGCGCTCGAGGTCCTGACCAAGCCGTTCGACGACCAGGTCCTGCTGGACGTCGTCCACGGCGCGCTGGCGAAGGCGCGCGTCCGCCTTCAGGAGCGCGAGGAAACGACGCGGTTGCGCGCCTTGTGCGACGGGCTGACGCCGCGCGAGCGCGAGGTGATGGCGCTCGTCGTGTCGGGCATGCTGAACAAGCAGATCGCGCATCAACTCGGGACCACCGAGAGCACGGTCAAGGCCCATCGCGCCCAGGTGATGCACAAGATGCAGGCCGATTCGCTCGCCGACCTCGTCCGCGCCGCCGATCGCCTCGGATTGCCCAAACCGCTGTAACGACGCCACTTCGCGATCTGTCGGCCCAAGGTCCACCGGTCCCCCGACCAATGGCCAATGGACGCGCGCGCCGGCCGCGCCCTAGAGTGCGCGCATTACTCACTTTGCCCCGTTCCACTTCGACGAGTCTGATCTGACGCTGTGGCGCGGCCTGGATGCCGTGCCGCTCACGCGAAAGGCCTCGCATCTGCTCGCGTCGCTGCTGGCGGCGCGCGGCAGGTGGGTGTCCAAGCAGGATCTGCTGGCCGCCGTCTGGCCCGACACCCACGTGCATCCGGACAACGTCAAGGTCCTGATCCGCGAGATCCGCCTCGCGCTCAACGACGACGCCGGAAGTCCGCGGTACGTCCGCAGTGAGATCGGGCGCGGCTACTCGTTCGTCGCCGAGACGACGGATCGTCCGGGCCCGCACGCAAGGGTATCGGACCTGCCGCTGTTCGTGAACCGCACGAGCCAGCTGGCGGCGCTGATGGAGACGCTCGACAGCGTGCGCGCCGGGTGCAGCCGCGTCGTGCTGGTCGCGGGCGACCGCGGCATCGGCAAGTCGGCGCTCTGCGACATGTTCCTCCGAGTCGCGCGCGCGACGGTTGACCTTCGTGCCGTGCTGGGCGAGTGCATGCCGCCCTCACCAGAAAGCGAGCCGCTTCAGTCAGTGGCCGATGCGCTCCACGCCTGCTGCCGCGACACGCCGTGGCTCCCGCTGCGCCTCGCGGAGCGGGCGCCGGCGTGGGCCGCGCGGATACAACACCCGCCAGCGGCCGACGTCCCGCGGCTGGTCGTCGAGCTGCCCGCGGCCTTGACCCTGCTCGCGCGCGAGATGCCGCTCGTCGTGGTGGTGGAGGATCTGCAGCGCGCCGACGGAGCGACGCTGGAGGCGGTCGCCCACCTCGCTCAGGTCGCGGCGCCCGCCCGATGCCTGGTGGTGGCCACCGCGTGCCCGTACGATGCCACGCCGGCCGCGTCGCAGTTGGCGGCCCTCACCGCCGCCTTGCGCGGCGGCCGCGCGTCGCTGGTGCTCGATCTCGAGCCGCTGGGCTTCGGCCAGGTCGGGCGCTACGTCGACGCGCGCCTCGGCCCCGGCGCCTTCTCGGATCTCGTGCCGGCGCTTCACGAACTGAGCGGCGGCAATCCCGCGGTCCTCGTCGCCGCGGTCGACTGCCTGGCAGCCCACGGCCGGCTCGACACGCCCGCGCTGCGCGATGTCGTCGCCGCCGGGCTCGATCGTCTGACGGCCGAGGAGCGCGTGACGCTCGAAGCGGCCGCAGCCGCAGCCACGGCTGAACTCGAATTCGCGGCCGCGACCGTTGCGATAGCCGCCGGGCTCGACGAAACGGACGCGTGCCGGTGCCTCGATCGACTCGCCCGGCGCCGTCGGGTGATCTGCGCCGGTCCGGACGCGTACCGCTTCCTTCACCCGATGTACCGGGAACTGCTGCTGCAGCGCGCGCCGATCGCCCTGCAGCTGCGATCCATGCGACGCCTGGCGCATGCCGCCGCCGATGACGCGCGCGAAATCGGCGCGGCGTCGTCAGGCCGTCACGACGCCTGACCGCGGTCGATCGGCAACACGAACTCGAACACGGTGCCGCGCCGCGGATCGGAGGCGCCCTGAATCGATCCGCCGTGCGCCTCGACGATCGATCGGACGATCGGCAGGCCCATGCCCATGCCGCCAGGCTTCGTGGTGTAGAAGGGTTCGAAGATCAGATCCGCCGCGCCGACCGGCAGACCCCGTCCCGAATCGTGCAGGCTGACGCGGACCGAATGGCCGTCGACGGCCTGGCACTGCACGGTGACGAGGCGCAGGCCCTGCGGCTGATCGCTCACGGCGTCGAACGCGTTCTGGAGCAGATTGAGGACCGCCTGCTGGAGCTGCAGGCTGTCGCCGCGCACGAAGATCGGCTCGTTCCCGATGTCGAGCGACAGTTTGACGGCGCGACCGACGGCGTCGCCGACGACGAGATCCACGACCTCGCGGATGACCGCCGTGAGGTTGACCGGCGCCATGGCCAGCTCCCCGCGCCGCAGGAGCTTGCGCAGCCCGACGATGATGTCGCTGGCCCGCCGGTCGTCCTTGACGATGTCGACGAGGATCGCGTGCAGCTTGGCGAAATCGGGCTCGGGGGAGTCGAGCAGCCGGCGGGCGGCCTGCGCGTTCGTCATGATCGCCGAGAGCGGCTGGTTGAGCTGGTGCGCGAGCGACGCCGTCAGCTCGCCGACGGTGGACGCCCGCGCGACATGGGCGAGGGCCTGCCGGCTCCGTTGCGCGTCGATCTCCGCCTGGCGTGTTCCCGTGACGTCGGTCAGGGTCACGACCGCGCCGCCGTCGGCTGACCCGAGCGGCACGACCTGGGCGGACCACCACGCGGCGGGGCCGCTGGTTTCGGTGCGCTGATCGAGGTCGAAGCGGGCCTGCGATCCGTCGAGCACGGCCGTGATCCCGGCGGCCAGCGCCTTTGACAGCGGGTCATGCAGCCGCGCCGCGGCCTCGCAGCTCTCGACCAGGTTGCCGCCGACGGGCACGCGCGCGCCGGCCACCCGCTGTGCGAGCCGCGTCCAGTTTTCGTTCAGCGTGAGCACGCGTCCCGCGCGATCGACTACGGCCACGCCCGTCGTGAGTGACTCGAGGATCGCGGATTTCATGAGCTCGTTCCGGCGCAGCGCGTCCTCGGCGCCCTTGCGCACGAGCACGCTGGTCATCACCCCGGCGACGAGCTTCAGGTTGGCGATGAGCGGCTCGGGCCAGGACCGCGCAGCCACCGATCCGCACGCCAGCACTCCGGGCAGATCTCCGGCGCCCGCCAGCGGGATCAGCAGCCCGGACCGCAGGTTGTGCGCCGCCATCGATTCGCGATCGCGAGCCGCGGCCGCCGGCAGATCGTCGCGATCGGCAATGACGAGGACCTGTCGCTCGGCGCGCAGCTTCGTCAGCAGCCACGGGAAGTCGCGGTCCGCGTGAACCGCCGGTCCGGACGCGAGGCCGGGGCAGTCCCACCGGTGGATGACAAAATCCCCCGAAGCGGCCGCGCTGGCGACGCCGAGTGCCAGGACGTCCACGTGCAGCGCCGTGCCGATGCGCTCGAGCCAGGTCTCGAACCCGCGGGTCATCTCCTCGCTCGGCATGTGCACGAACGCGCCGGCGAAGCGCGACAGCAGTTCCTCGAACTGCAGCCGCTCGGCGAGGGCCTGCAACGTGCGCCGGCGCTCCTCGAGGAGCGTCGACACGAACATCAGCGTCGCCGACACGACGATGAGCGAGAGCGTGAGCGCCGTGACCATGGTCGCGGGGTCGATGGCCGTGAACGGCCCCCGCCCGTGGACCAGCGCCCAGGCGCCCAGGACGCTCGTCGTGAGGAGCGCCACGCCGGTGCCGACGGGCCCGAACCGCACGGCCGCCCAAATCAGGAACGGCAGCTGCACGACGAACGGCGCCCGGCTCGCGACAGCGCGGAGCGCCGAGACCTCCGCGATCTGCGAGCTGAGCCCCAGCCCGGCGGCGATGAGCCCGACCGCGAGCAGCGCGGCCTCCAGTACGCGATGCGGCCAGGCGCGCACCCAGCGCGGCAGGCCGACGACGACGCCCACGGCGGCGGGCACGACGATCAGCTCGGACAGCGCGTTGCTGAAGAGCCGGGTGCGGAAGACGTCCCAGTACCGCTCGCCGTGGAACAGGGCGACGACCCCGGCATCGGCGAACGACGAGAGGAGCGGCGCGGCGACGACGGCTGCGACGAAGAACGCCGCGAGACGACGGAACGTGTCGAACCGCGTCGGCTCGTCGCTCAAGAGCCGGACGCCGCCGGCGGCGAGCACGGCCTCGAGGCAATTCGTCACGAAGAGCGCGAGGATGAGCGGCAGCGGCCAGCCGGTCGGCAGCTGCACGACCAGATGCGCAGGCAGGATGGCGAGGAGGAGAATCGGCCACCGCCTGGGCCGCGTCAGCAGCAGCGCCGATGTCAGCACGGCGTTCGGCGGCCACAGGACGGACGGGGTCGCGCCCGGCAGGCGCAGGCGCAGTCCCACCTGCGAGGCGGCGTAGTACGCGACCGCGAGGCCAAGCCCGATGCCGACGATCGCGAGCGGCTGCGACGCGGTGTGCGTCCGGGTCATGAGTCGAACGCGGCTATTTTATGATCGGCCGGACGTGGAACGCCCGCCCTTCGGCGCGCGCCTCGCTTCCTGGTGCGTCGACGATCCGTTCAAGCGCCGAGGCGCTCGAAGAACATGTACGTGCCGACGTCGGGCCGAGGGTAGCCCGGCTCGATCAGGCGCGGCGAGGTGGCGATCAACCGGGACGGCCGAAAACGCTCGGCGTACCAGGCCGGCGGCCGGCCGCGCGTGTACCCGAGTTCGGCACTCGACGCGTCACCGGCTTCGAGCGTCGGGTCGGTTTCCTCGGCGAGGATCAGGTGTCCGCCCGGCGCGAGCACGCGCCGGATTTCGGCCAGCACCGCCTCGGCACGCGCGTCCGGCATGTGCTGCAGCACGGTGAACGTCAGCACCAGATCGGCGCTCGCGTCGGCGACGGGCAGGTGCTCGAGCGTCTCGACGTGCTCGACGCGAATGCCGGGCAGCAGCCGGCGCGCCGTGGCGACGAGCGCCGCTTCGCGCTCGAAGCCGACGACCTCGGACGCCACCTCCGTCAGGACCGGCGTCAGCCGGGCAAAGCCGCAGCCGATGTCGTAAGCGCGCCGGATCGCGCGGCGCTCCGCCGCCTGCCGAGCGTAGGCGCGCACGTCCCGCTGCTCGAGGTAGTTGCGCAGGAGCGCCGGCGGGCCCGTGACGTCGACGACGTCCGAGGGCGTCCAGGTCTTGCGATCGGCCGTCATTCGAGCGTGAAGGTGACGTACATCAACCGTCCCTCGCGCTGAATCTGAAGGACCACGGGCGTCCCGGGCGGGAGGGCGCGGACCCCGTCGCGCAGTCCCTGCAGCGTCGCGACGGGCTTGCCGTTCAGTGAGCGGATGACATCGTGGGCCTGGAGCGGCACCTCCGCGGTGGCGCCCGCCGCGCGCGCGACGACGATGATCCCCTGCGGGTCTCGAAGACCCTTGGCCGCGGCGGCGATGCGTGCGTCGATCTCGACGCCGACGATGCCGAGCTCGCGAACGATGTTCTTGTCCGCGACCGTGAGCGACGTCACCGAGTCGAGCTCGTCGCGGTCCTCGACGGCCGCGACGCTCAGCACGAACTGCGCCGTGCCCCGCAGCACGGTGATCTGGACGCGGTCGGGGGAGTCGCGAAGCCGGAAGTTGTAGTTGACCGTCGGCAGATTCTCTGCCGGCTGGCCGTCGACGTCGACCAGGATGTCGCCGACCTTCATGCCGGCCGCCTCCGCCGGGCCGCCGGGCCAGACGTCCGACACGATCACGCCGAAGTCGCGCGACAGCCCGAGCCCTTTCGCCATCGCGGGCGTGATCGTCTGAAGGCTCATGCCGACTTCCTGCCGCCGCAGCTGGCCGTACTGCTTCAGCTGGCGGAACACCGTGCGCACGGTCGCCGACGGGATCGCGAAGCCCAGGCCCTCGTTGCCGCCGGAATTCGACAGGATGAACGTGTTCACGCCGACGACCTCGCCGCGGATGTTGACGAGCGGTCCGCCGGAGTTGCCGGGATTGATGGGGGCGTCGGTCTGGACGTAGATCTGCGGAGAGTCCGGATCGATCTGCCGCGCGACGGCCGAAATCAAACCGTGCGTGAGCGTGTTGCGCAGGCCGCCCGGGCTGCCAAACGCGAAGACCGTCTCGCCCTGATGCACCTGGCTGTAGGTCGCGAGCGGCAGCGCCGGCAGCGGCGCGGCGTCGACTTTCAGCAGCGCGAGGTCGAGCTCGCTCGTGGCGCCGACGATGCGGGCCGGGACGATGTTCATCTTGCCCGACAGCGCGGCCGCGAGCCGGCCGTCGGCGTTCGCCGGCGGCAGCACGATCTCCACGCGCTGCGCGCCGTCCACGACGTGGGCGTTGGTCATGATGTAGCCGTCGGGATCGATCACGAACCCGGAACCCACGGATCGCTGCCGGCCGACGACGACGCTGGCGTCGGCGCGGGAACTGTCGCCGCGCGCGCCGTAGCTCGTGACCAGCACCTGGACGACGCTCGGCCACACCTTCTTCGTCAGCGCGTCGATCGCCTCGTTCATCCGGGCCAGGGCGTCCGTCGCCGGTGCCGGCGACTGCGCCGGCGGCGGAGCGGCGCCGCGCTGCGCGTAGGCGATGGGCGAACCGGCCAGGGCGACCGCCAGCAGCACGCGTGCGACTCTCATCGACAGGCCTCCGTGCGGACCATCATAGTCCTCGCCGCGCATTGCCCGTCTGGCCGCGGCGCCCACGAGATCTCGCGGCGCCTCACGAAAGGCATCGCCCCGCGCCTCGCTCGGCAACGCGTTGGCAGACTGCGCCTGGCGGGGGCGCGTTGGTTCGACGGAACGACCGTTGCATCGCCCTCGGGATGCTCATCGCGTCGCTCGCGTTTCGCGTGCGATCGTTCAAGCGGGCGGAGGCCTTCAGCACGGTGGAAGCGCTCGTCGGGCAGATGCGCAGTGCGGCCGGCTGCACCCGCAGCCGCTTCCTCGTCGATGCCGACGACGAGAACGCCGTCCTCATCGCCTCCGAATGGCTCGACTCGGCCGCGGCCGACGCGTTCTTCCGCGCCCGGGGGTTCAGAATCCTCCGCGGCATCCGCATCCTGATGCGCGACGAGCTGCAAATCGTGTTCGACGACGTTCAGGCGCGCGTCGAGCGGGCGACGGCTACGTCGGTCTCTCGATTCTGAGCTTGATCATCCGGCTGCGCAGCGTGCTCGGCTTGAGCCCCAGAATCTGCGCCGATCCGCTCGTGCCCTCGATCCGCCAGCGGCAACTCTCGAGGACGCGCACGATGTGCCGCCGCTCGACTTCGGCGAGCGTCGCTCCGTCGCCGCCGTCGGCGCGCGCAGCCTGGAGCGAGCGCAGCCTCCACGGCTCGGTCAGGGTCAGCGCGCCGCCGGCCGACATGATGATCGCGCGCTGCAGCACGTTTTCCAGCTCGCGCACGTTCCCCGGCCATTCATACGCCTCCAGCGCGCGCATCGTCACCGGCGGGATCACGTCGATGCGCTTGTGCAGCAGGCGTGAAAAGCGGGCGACGAGGTGGCGGACGAGCGTCGCGATGTCGTCGCGGCGATCGCGCAGCGACGGCAGCGTGATGGGGAAGACGTTGAGCCGGTAGAAGAGATCCGCGCGGAACCGGCCCTGACGGACGTCCTCGACCAGGTCGCGATTGGTCGCGGCGATGAGCCGCAGATCGACCTCCACGGTCCGCGGGCTGCCCAGCCGCTCGATCTCGCCGTTCTGCAGCACCCGCAGCAGCTTGGGCTGGAGCTCGAGCGGCAGCTCGCCGATTTCGTCGAGCAGGATCGTGCCGCGATGGGCGAGCTCGAAGCGCCCGATCTGCGTGGCGTGGGCACCCGTGAAGGCGCCGCGCTCACGGCCGAACAGCTCGCTCTCGATGATCGTCGCCGGCAGCGCCGCGCAGTTGACGACGACGAGGGGGCGGTCGGCGCGCCGACTCTGCCGGTGGATCGAACGGGCGACCAGTTCCTTGCCGGTGCCGGTTTCGCCGAGAAGCAGGACCGTCGCATCGGTGTGCGCGACTTGCTCGACGCGCGACATCACGTACTTCATGCCGTCGCTCTCGCCCACGATGGCAAGTGCGTCCCGCTCCGCCGACTCGCGCGGCGGACGCTCCGCGAGGACCGGAAACGCCGCGGGTTCGTTGAACGGAATCTCAGCCAGAGGCATGACCTCGACCTTTCGTGCGGGGACTCACCCAGTTCTAACGTACGGGCTGCGGTCGGCACGGTAGGACCGCGGTAGGTTCTGGCGGGTGGCCGCGCCGGCTCGGGCTATACTCCAGAAGCCAGCCCACTGCCTCTGGGACTCGTATGCGTCGCGTCACGATCGCGCTTTGCTCGATCTGCCTGGCCGGCGCGATGGTGTCCGGTCAACAGCCGCAATCACCGCCGGTGTTTCGAGGCGGCGTGGACCTCGTCACGCTCGACGTGACCGTCGTCGATCGCGACGGCACGCCCGTCAAAGGCCTCACGTCCGGGGATTTCGTCGTCATGCTCAACGGCGAGCGCCGCGCCGTCCGCGCGCTGGACTATCTGGAATTCGGCGGGCTGTCCGATCTCGCGAGCGCGTCGTCCCCGCAGGTGAGCAACCAGGCCGCGCCAACGGCGCAGCGGCGCGGCGGCCGTGTCGTGCTGCTCGTCGTCGACGATCTGTCCGCGAAACCGGCGCAGATGACCGGCCTGCGGGCGTCGGCGCAGCACATGCTCGCCGCGCTCGACCTGGGCGATCTCGTCGGCCTCGCGACGACGAGCGGCCTCGGCCCCGCGATCCCGCCGACGCGCGATCGGGCGGCCATCAAGACCGCGCTCGAGAGCCGCGAAGTCGTCGGGCGGTACGACGAGACGACGGCGCCGTTCTACATCAGCGTGCCGGAGGCGATCGAGATCAACCAGGTCGGCGGGCAGGTGTTCGCGCACGAGGCGACCGACCTCGCCAACAACGCCACGACGTTCGCGCGCGTGGTGAACCGTGAGTGCGCGCTCTTCCTCGCGCCGGGCGAGCGCGTTGACGACACGTGCTCGGCCAAGGTCCAGCGGGCGGCCGTCCACCTGGCCGAGAGCATCGTGCACCGGGCCTCGGCGCAGCTGGCCGCTTATACGCATCTCATCGACGCGCTTCGGCCGGCACCGCAGCCGCGAGTCATCATCGCGCTCTCGGCAGGTGTGGCGACCGGCGCGGACCGCAGCGACTACTCGGAGCTTGACCCCGTCGCGCGGGCGGCGGCGAAAGCCGGCGTCCAGTTCTACGCGCTGACCGAGATGCCCGACATGATCGACATGACGGACCTCAACAACGAGCGCGCGACGGCCCGCCGCGCCGAAGGCGAGTACCTGACGTCGGGCGTGCAGACAGTGGCCGAGACCGCCGGCGGTGAGGCGTTCAGAGTCGTCGGGCAGGCCGATCGGTTCTTCAGCCGCGTCATCGCGGAGACGTCCGGCATGTATCAGCTTGGCGTCGAGATGCCGACGGTCGCGCCGACATCGGAGTTCCTGAACGCGAAAGTGTCCGTGACGAGACCGGGCGTGACCGTGCGCACGAACACGCACGCGCTGATGCCGTCGGCAGCGTCCGGGCCGGTCTCAATCGAAGATGCGCTGCAGGCGCGCGTCGCCCAGGGCGGCACGGCGTTTGGTGTCGCGATGACCTGCGCGACGGCGCGGCGTCGAGCGGAGACAGGCCCGGCCATCCAGCTCGGCGTGACGCTGCGCGTGCCGGCCTCGACGCCGCCCCCGCTCGTGATGCGCTTCGCCCTGGTCAGCGGGACAGGCGCGATCGCGCAGGCGGGTCGACAGGAAATCGCGCAGACCGCGGCGGGCGATGACTACTGGCTGACCTTCGCCGTGCCTGTCGATCCGGGGCCGTATCGCCTCCGGGTCGCGGTCGCGGACCGCGATGGACGCGTGGGCGCGGTGGAGGAGTCCGTGGCGGCCGAGTTGCCGCAGGCCGGTCCCTTCCTCGTGAGCGACCTTCTGACGACGTGGACGGTCGCGGACGGGCCCGCGCACTTCCTGGCGCTCGACACGCTGCCGAAGACGGCGACGAACTTGCGCGTCTCGCTCGAGCTGTACCCGCAGGCGGCGGCCGCGGGCCGCGATCCGGTCAGCGTGCGTCTCACCATCATTCCCGACGGCGAAACGGACCCGATCATGGCGCACGACCTGGTGCCGTCGAGCCAGAACGGCCGGCTCTCGGTGACGGGCGACGTGCCGGTGACGTCGCTGCCCGCCGGCGCGTACACGATTCGCGCGACGGTCCTCGCCGCGGGCGCGCCGGTCGGATGGGTGTCGAAGACGCTGAGGAAATCGGACTGAGCGCCGGGCCCGTCCGGGGGCCCGGCTTGACAACAGTTAGATGATTAGCTAAATATCTAAGTTGTGAACCGCGTCTTCAAGGCGCTGTCGGACCCGACCCGGCGCCGGGTGCTGCAGCTGCTCCACGCCCGGCCGATGTCGGCCGGCGAGCTCTCGGATCACTTTGCGGTGTCGAAGCCCACCATGTCGGCGCATTTCGCCGTGCTTCAGGAGGCCGACCTCATCGAAGCGGAGAAGGTGGGCCGCACCATCGTCTATCGGCTGAAGATGTCGGTCGTCGAGGACGCGCTCCTGGGTTTCGTTCAGACGCTGGGGTGGAAGACGGCGGCGCCGAAGCGGTCCCGCGAACTGCCGGGCGGCCGCGCGGAACGGCGATATCTGGTGAAGCGGGAGGTGTGACATGAAGAGCGGGGCGGCTCTGCTCCATCCGGCGCCGGTGCTCCTCGCCGTCAGCGCCGCGCTCGTCGGCGCCAACTGGTTCATACGACCCGAGCGCGGCGTGGTGTGGGCGCTCGAGCTGGCGCTCGTCGCCGGCCTGGCGGTTGTCTTCATCGCGGCGGTCCGCAGACGATCCGGCGGCGCCATCGCCCGGGCGATCGCGTTCGCTGCCTTGATGCTCGCGATCGCGCTCGGCGTCAGGCTCGCCGCGGCGCTCGGCGGGACGATCCACGACGATCTCGCGGAGCGGGCGACGATGGTCGTGCTGGGCGCCTTCATCGTGGCTACGGGAAACACGCTGCCCAAGACGCTGACGCCGTTGTCGATGCTGCGCTGCGACGCCGGGCGGGCGCAGGCGTTTCACCGGTTCGCCGGCTGGACGTGGGTGCTCGCGGGCCTGGCCGTGTCGGCCGCGTGGCTGGTGCTGCCGATCGACGCGGCCCAGACGATCACGCTTGTCGTGCTGCCGGCCTGCATGCTCGCGATCGCCGGGCGGGCCGTCTGGCTTCGCTGGTCGCAACCCGCCGCCAACCCAGCAGCGTAGGGGAGGGCCTGCATGTTCGCGCAGCTTATGGGACTCAAGACGATCTCGCCAGACGATCTGCATCAGCTGATGCAGCGCGAGCGCGTCACGGCCATCGACGTGAACTCGCGCCAGAGCTTTGCGGCAGCGCACGTGCCCGGCGCGGTGCACCTCGACCCGCTCGGCTATTCGGGCAGCGACTTGCCGCCGGATCGTGAGGCGCTGCTGATCTTCTACTGTTCGAACGCGTTCTGCCGGAAGGCGCCGCACGCCGCCCGCCGGGCGAAGCAGATGGGCTACCGCAACGTGCGCGTGATGTCGGCGGGGATCCGGGGCTGGCTCGAGGCGGATCTGCCGACGGATCGGGCGGCGGGCTGAGCCGGCGCCGTGGAACTTTAGTGCATAAGCGATCAAATCTTTGAGTCAGTCAAGGGCCTGATCTAGAGTGAGGGTGTGGCCCTCGACCCGGCCGACCTCCTTCGCCAACGCGGCCTTCAGGTCACGGCCCAGCGGCTGGCCGTTCTGCGAGCGGTGGCGGGCCAGCCACACAGCACCGCCGACGACGTGGCCGACGTCGTCAGGGCCGAAATCGGCGCGATTTCGCTCCAATCGGTCTACGACGCGCTCGGTGCGCTCGTCGCCGCGGGTCTCATCCGCCGGATCGAGCCGGCCGGGTCGGCGGCGCGCTTCGAGAACCGCGTCGGCGACAACCACCATCACCTGATTTGCCGAATCTGCGGCCGCGTGGTCGACGTCGACTGCGCCGTCGGCTCCGCGCCGTGCTTGAGGGCCGCGAACCCCCGCGGGTACGAGATCGATGAGGCGGAGGTCGTCTATTGGGGACGCTGTCCGGACTGCGTGAGCCCGTCCCGAGCGGCCTCCCGCGCCAGGTCGTCCCCGCGCCGGCGCCGCAGACCGCGGGCGATCACCAACCCACGCTCCACCCCACGACAGTAGAGGACCGTCATCATGAACAGCGAATCGAAATGCCCGTTCTCCGGCACCGCGCACCGTGGCCCGTCGAACCGCGACTGGTGGCCGAACCAGCTCAATCTGAAGATCCTCCATCAGAACCCGCCTGCGGGCGATCCGATGGGCGCGGCGTTCGACTACGTCGAGGAGTTCAAGACGCTCGATCTCGATGCGCTCAAGAAGGACATCGAGAAGGTGATGACGACGTCGCAGGACTGGTGGCCGGCCGACTACGGGCACTACGGCCCGCTCTTCATCCGGATGGCCTGGCACAGTGCAGGCACGTACCGCATCCACGACGGCCGTGGGGGCGCCGGCTCCGGCACGCAGCGTTTCGCGCCGCTCGGCAGCTGGCCGGACAACGCGAACCTCGACAAGGCGCGCCGGCTGCTCTGGCCGATCAAGCAGAAGTACGGGAGGAAGATCTCATGGGCCGACCTGATGATCTTCGCCGGAAACTGCGCGCTCGAGTCGATGGGATTCAAGACGTTCGGATTCGGCGGCGGGCGCGAGGACGTCTGGGAGCCGGAACAGGACATCTACTGGGGGTCCGAGGGCACGTGGCTGGCCGACGCGCGGTACAGCGGCGAGCGCCAGCTGGAGAATCCGCTCGCGGCCGTGCAGATGGGCCTCATCTACGTGAATCCCGAAGGCCCGAACGGCAAGCCCGATCCCGTCGCCGCCGCGCGCGACATTCGCGAGACGTTTCGCCGCATGGCGATGAACGACGAGGAGACGGTTGCGCTCATTGCCGGCGGGCACACGTTCGGCAAGACGCACGGCGCCGGTCCGGCGACGAGCGTCGGTCCCGAACCGGAGGCCGCGCCGCTCGAGCAGCAGGGCCTCGGCTGGAAGAGCAGCTACCGCAGCGGGAAGGGCGGCGACGCGATTACGAGCGGTCTGGAAGTCACCTGGACCTCCACGCCGACGCGGTGGAGCAACAACTTCTTCGCGAATCTCTTCGGCTACGACTGGGAGCTCGAGAAGAGCCCGGCCGGCGCGAACCAGTGGGTGGCGAAGGGCGGGAAGGGCGCGGGCACGATCCCGGATGCCTTCGATCCGGCGAAGCGCCACGCGCCGACGATGCTGACGACCGACCTGTCGCTGCGGTTCGATCCGGCGTACGAGAAGATCTCGCGGCGCTTCTACGAGCATCCCGACCAGTTCGCCGACGCGTTCGCGCGCGCCTGGTTCAAGCTGACGCATCGCGACATGGGGCCGATCGCGCGGTACCTCGGCAAGCTCGTGCCGAAGGAGCCGCAGCTCTGGCAGGACCCGGTGCCTGCCGTCTCGCACGAGCTCGTCGACGCGGCGGACATCGCCGCGCTCAAAGGCAGGATTCTCGCGTCGGGGCTGTCCAATTCCCAGCTCGTCTCGACGGCCTGGGCGTCGGCGGCGTCGTTCCGCGGCACCGACAAGCGCGGCGGCGCCAACGGCGCGCGCATCCGCCTCGCGCCGCAGAAAGACTGGGCGGTCAACAACCCGCCCGAGCTGGCGAAGGTGCTGCGGACGCTCGAGGGGATCCAGACGGCGTTCAACGACGCGCAGTCGGGCGGCAAGAAGCGGATCTCGCTCGCCGATCTGATTGTGCTCGGCGGGTGTGCGGCGGTCGAGCAGGCCGCGAAGGGCGCCGGATGGACCGTGCCGGTGCCCTTCACGCCGGGACGCACGGACGCATCGCAGGACCAGACCGACGTGGAGTCGTTCGCGGTGCTCGAGCCGAAGGCCGACGGCTTCCGCAACTACTCCGCGTACGGGCCCGAGTGTCCGGCGGAGCACCTGCTCCTCGAGCGCGCGCGCATGCTCACGCTGACCGCGCCCGAGATGACGGTGCTCGTGGGCGGCCTGCGCGTGCTCAACGCGAACGCCCGGCCGTCGAATCTCGGCGTCTTCACCAAGCGGCCCGGGACGTTGACCAACGACTTCTTCGTGAACCTGCTCGACATGGGCACGGAGTGGCGGCCGGCGTCCGGCACGGGCGAGACCTTCGAGGGCCGCAGCCACGCGACGGGCGAGCTCAAGTGGACCGGCAGCCGCGTCGATCTGATCTTCGGCTCGAACTCCGAGCTGCGCGCGCTCGCGGAGGTCTATGCCTGCGATGATGCGAAGGAGAAGTTCGTGCGGGATTTCGTGGCCGCGTGGACGAAGGTCATGAATCTCGATCGATTCGACGTCGCGTGATTCACCCGCTCCGCTCGGCCGGCCGCCTATAATGTGACCGCGCTGTGGCGCTGCCTCCCGGGACGATCCTCGGTCCGTACGAGATCCAGTCTCCGCTCGGTGCCGGAGGCATGGGCGAGGTCTACCGCGCGCGCGATACGCGCCTCAACCGCACCGTCGCCGTCAAGGTGCTGCCGCCGGAGTTCGCGTCCGACCAGGATCGCTTGCGCCGCTTCCAAGCGGAAGCGCAGGTGCTGAGTGCGCTCAATCACCCGGGGCTGCTCGTCATCTACGACGTCGGCGGACGCGACCAGCCGTTCCTGGTCTCCGAGTACCTGGAGGGCCGGACGCTGCGGGAGCTGATTCCCGCCGGCGGCCTGCCGCCGCGCCGGGTGGCCGACTACGCGCGGCAGCTCGCCAGCGCCCTCGCGGCGGCCCACGAACGCGGCTTCGTCCATCGTGACATCAAGCCGGAGAACGTCTTCGTCACCGGCGACGATCAGGTGAAGATCCTCGACTTCGGCCTGGCCAAGGACGTCGCGCCCGCGGCGCCGGACGCCGCAACCCTCACGACGCCGGCAGCGACCGCCGACGGCACGGTGCTCGGCACAGTCGGCTACATGGCGCCGGAGCAGGTGCGGGGCGAGCCCGTCGATCATCGTGCGGACATCTTCAGCACCGGGGCGGTGATCTACGAAATGCTCACCGGCACGCGCGCGTTCTCCGGCGGCTCGGCGGTCGAGACGATGAGCGCGATCCTGAAGGACGACCCGCCCGATCTCGATGGGCTGATGGCGCGCGGCTGGCCGGGCCTGGCGGCGATCGTCAAACGGTGCCTCGAGAAATCGCCGAGGCGGCGCTTCCAGTCCGCCAGCGATCTCGCGTTCGCTCTCGAATCGCTCGCCCCGGGATCCGGCCCAGCGCCCGCGACGGCCGCCGCCGTCCACCCGGCACGCCGGGGCCCAGGCTGGCTGCTGACGGCGATCGCGGCGCTGCTCGCGTTCGCGGCCGCCGGCCTCATCTGGCGCCAGCGTGCGCCCGGGCCGACGTCGGTGACCTACACGCGGTTGACGCTCCAGACGACGACCGTCTTCAACGCGAGGGTGGCGCCCGACGGCACCGTGCTCTACAGCGCCGCGCAGGCGGGCAACCAGCCGGATCTCTTCGCCCGTCGCCGCGACGCCGCCGAAGCGCGAAAGATCGATCTCGCCGGCGGCGCCGTGCTCCTGTCCGTGTCGTCGAGGGGCGAGGTGGCGCTGCTCACGCACGCCAGGTACATCCGCCACCGCTGGTTTCAGGGCACGCTCGCCCGTATGGACATCGAAGGCACCGCGCCGCGCGAGGTCCTCGACAACGTGGCCGATGCGGATTGGTCGCCCGACGGCGGCGAGCTCGCCGTGCTGCACCAGATCGGCGCCGAGCAGCGCATCGAGTTTCCGATCGGCACCGTGCGCTACAAGACGACGGGCCGTCTCACGGATCTGCGCGTGTCGCCGCGCGGGGACCGCATCGCGTTCATGGAACATCCAGCGGGGGTCGACGACCGGGGCACCGTGGCGGTCATCGACCTCGACGGCCGCAAGACCGTGCTCACGCCGATCTTCCCCGGCGAGGAAGGGCTCGCCTGGGCGCCGGGCGGCCAGGAGATCTATTTCTCCGCGGCGGCCGATGAGCCCTTGCCGCGAATGGTCGTCCAGGCCGTCACGCTGGGCGGCGTCCTCCGCACCGTCCTCGAAGCCGCTGATTACCTGACGCTGTACGACGCGTCACCGAGCGGCGAGCTGCTCCTCGTCGAGGGCGAGGAGCACTATCAGACGATGGCGCGCGCGCCGGGTGCCGAGGCCGAGCGCGATCTGTCCTGGCTCGATCAGTCCGGTGTCGTCCACCTGACCGGCGACGGCGCGCACGTCCTGTTCACGGAGTTCACGTTCGCGCCCAACTACGCGATCGGCTATCGCGGGACGGATGGATCGCCCGTCGTTCGGATTGCCGATGGCATGGCGTTCGACGTATCGAAGGACGGCAGCCTCGCGCTCGGATCCGTCCCGACGTCGCCGATGCGGCTGGTGGCCTCTCCGACCGGGCCCGGCCAGCCGCGGGCGCTCGACGGCGGTGCGATCACCGACTACACATCGGGCCGGTTCTTTCGCGACAACCGCCGGGTGCTCGCGTGCGGCCGGGAGGCCGGTCGGCCGGCCCGCTGCTACCTGCTGTCACTGGCCGGTGGGCCCCCGACGGCGGTGACGCCCGACGGCACCTCCGGCGGCGTGCCATCGCCCGACGGCACGTCGGTCGTCGCCCAGGCCGACGACGGCACCTTCTCGATCTATCCGTTGGACGGCCGTCCGGCCCGGCGACTCGAGACGCTGACCCCCGATGAGACGGTGGTCGATTGGACCCCGGACGGACGCTCCCTCGTCGTGCTGACCCCGGCGAGGATTCCGGCGCCCCTCGATCGCCTCGATCTCGCCAGCGGCCGGCGCTCGCGGCTGATGGATTTCGCGCCGGCCGACCGCGCCGGCGTCGTGTTCGTGATCAATGCCAGCGTTTCCGACGACGGTCGGGCGTACGCGTACTCGCTGGTCCGGCTTCAGAATCGTCTGGCGCTCGTGCGCGGCGCCCGGTAGGCCGGCCGTCAGCTCATTCTTCCCGCAGCAGCCGCAGGGGATCGGCCGACAGCGCTCGCTGCGCGGGAATCCAGGTGGCGAGCAGGCCGAGCGCCGCCATGGCGAGGACGGCGCCGGACAGCACGACCGGATCGCGCGGGCTGGCCTGATAGACGATCACGCCGAGCACGCGCGTTGCCAGCAGGCCGAGGACCAGGCCCGCCACCGATCCATACGCCAGCAGCGTGACCGCGCGACCCAGGGCCGCGCGCAGCACCTCCCGGCGCCGGGCGCCGAGCGCGATCCGGATGCCGATCTCGCGCAGCCGCTTGCTGACCGCGTACGCGGCCAGGCCGAAGATGCCGGTCACCGACAGCATGGCGCCCATCGCGCCAAGCAGCCCCAGCGCCACCGTCGCCACGCGCGACGGGAACAGCGCGCTGTCCAGCGCCTTGGGCCACGGCTGGGCGAACGCGGGCAGGGCAGGATCGAGTGTCCGAAGCGTGTCCCGGATCGGGCCGGTCAGGAGCGCCGGATCGCCGCTCGATCGCACGACGAGCTCGGTCGCGCTCGCGGGTGCCTGCAGAATCGGCAGGAACATCGCCGGCCGCGGATCCTCCGCGAGGTTGAGGTACTTGCCGTCCTCGACGAGGCCGACCACCTGCACCCGGCTGCCGTCGCGCCGCTTGAAGTAGGCGCCCAAGGCGCGCGCCGGCGAGCCGAACAGCCGCCGCGCGAATTCCTGGTTGACCACCGCCACTCTTGGCGAGCGCTCATCGTCGTGCCAGGTGAACGACCGGCCGGCGAGAACGGTCGTGCCCGCGGCCTGAAAATACTCGGGCGAGATGCCGTACATCGCGGCTGATGCCGCCGCATTCGATGGTTGCAGATCTGTGGTCTCGTCCGTGAAGACGGCAGCGACCTCCCAGCCCAGACCGAGCGGGAAGAACTGGCCGATGAGCCCGACCGAGGTCACGCCGGGAATCGATCTCATCGCGTCGATCATCCGCCGCTGCATCGCCGGGATGTCGTCGCCGTGGTAGCCGGACATCTCGAGGGCCGTCTCGACCAGCGTCACGTTCTGTGGCTCGAAGCCGAACCCGGCGTGAAGCGATCGCACGAGGCCGCGAACGGCGACGAAGGACGAGGTGACGAGGACCGCGCAGATGGCGATCTGCACGCCAATCAGGAGGTCGCGCATCGCCAGCCGCCGGCTCATGCGTCCGGTCGATCCGGACTTGACCACGGCGTACGGGTTCGTCCGCAGCACCTGCCGGACGGGCACGACGCCGAAGAGGAGCGCGCTCGCGAGCGTCAGCAGCAGCGCGATCGCATACACGAGCGCATCGGGCGCAACCGGCACCGTGATTGGCATCCGCGGGAAGGGCTGCCATCGCGCCACCGAGCGCAGGAGGAGGACGCTCGCCCAGACGCCAAGGACGCCGCCGACGACGGAAATCAACGCCGCCTCGGTGAAGAGCTGGCGCAGGATGCGGAGCCGGCCCGCGCCGAGCGCGAGCCGCAGCGCGATTTCGCGCGCGCGGTCGGCCGCGCGGGCCGCGAACAGACTGCCGAGGTTCGCACAGGCGGCGAGAAGGATCAGCGCCGCCAGCACCATCAGCGCCGTCATGAAGGCGCGGACCGGATCGCCGAGAAGATAGAGCGTCGGCCGCATCAGCCCGAAGGTCATGAGCCCGGCGTCTTCGGGGAACGTCTTCTCGAGGTCCGCGCCAATCGCGTTCAGGTCCTCGATCGCCTGCGACGGCGCGACGCCCGGCTTCAGGTGGCCGAGCGTCATGAAGACCAGGCGCTTCGTGCGGTCGTTCAGCTCGCTCGTGCCGGTCAGCTGGTCGTGGTTCACGAGCGGCACGTAGAAGTCCGGCGAGAACGCCAGGAACGTGCCGTGGAACTCCGCCGGCGCGACGCCGACGATGGTGAACGGCTGCTTGTTGAGGTGAATCGTCCGGCCCACCGCACCGGGATCGCCCAGAAAGTGTGAGGACCAGTAGGCGTAGCTCAGCACGACGTAGGGCGCACTCGCCGGGCCGTGCTCGTCGGAGGCATGAAACAGCCGGCCGAGATGCGGCTGGATGCCGAGCATGTCGAAGTAGTTGCCGGTGACCTCGTAGTCCCACGCGCGGGTGGGGTTGTCGCCGGTATCGAGCGCCACGAGCTCGACGTCGAAGGCGGCGAGGCCGTCGAACGATCGATTGCGATCGCGAATCTCGAGATAGTCCGGGTAGGAGAGGCTCGCGTCGCGGCCCCGCTGGCGCTGCAGCGCGTAGAGGCTCTGGCTGTCGGGGACGTCGAGCGGGCGCAGCACGAGCGCATTCAGCGCCCCGAAGACGACGGCGTTGGCGCCGATGCCGAGGGCGAGCGTCGCCACGGCGACGATCGTGAAGCTGGGCGCCCGGCGAAGGACGCGAAGCGCGTAGCGCAGGTCCTGGAGGATCGAGTCGAGCATCGCTCCGCCGGCGGCCTCGCGCGTTTCCTCCCGAAGGCGCTCGAAGCCGCCGAACTCGATGCGGGCGCGGCGCTCGGCGTCCGCGCGAGCGAGGCCGGATCGCTCGAGGTCGTCGGCGCGATGCTGGATGTGGGAGCGCAGCTCTTCGTCGATCTCCGCGCTCGGGCGCGAGCGATGGAGCAGCGCCGCAAAACGGGACCGCAGCGAGTCGAAGACGTTCATGGTTCCTCCGGCTGCGGCGCGAGCGCGGCGCCGATCGCGGCCGCGAGGCGGTTCCATTGCTCGGTTTCTTCCCGGAGACGCCGCCGGCCGGCGGCCGTGAGCTGGTAGTACTTCGCGCGCCGGTTGTTCTCCGAGGTGCCCCACGTCGCCTTGAGCAGGCCCTGCCGGACCAGGCGGAACAGCCCGGGGTACAGCGCGCCCTGCTCGATGAGCAGGCCGTGGCCGGAGAGCTGCCCGATGCGGAGCAGGATGCCGTAGCCGTGGAGCGGGCCGAGGGACACGGCGCGCAGGATCAGCAGGTCCAGGGTGCCGGGCAGGAGGGGCGTCTGGTCGGGCATGCTCCCTCCTAAGACGTTTAGGGAGGGACCGAGGTTCCCTCCTAAGCTGTCAAGGAGAGCGGGGCGCGCGCGGGGACTACGTCAGGTAGACCCACGCCCGAATCGCGTAGGTCGCCCCGGGGTCGCCGAACAGCTGAATCGCGAGCTGCGGGCCCGTGACGGCGTAGGTCCGGATTCTGTCGAGCTGCGTGGGCACGGCGAAGTTGTCGAGTTGCGCCGACAGGGGGTTCGTGCCCAGCACGCCCATGAGGACGCGCGCGTTGAGCGGGAAGAGCGCCGGCGGATTCACGACGATCGCGAAGTTGACGTGGCTGAAGCCGTCCAGCTTCACCACGCCCGTGAGATCGACGTGCGAGGACAGCGGGAGGACAGGAATCGTGATTGGATTGGCGTAGCTGAGCAGTTTGGCCATAGCGCCTCGGCGGTCGCTCCGGAGAGTATAGCGACGTGAGCGCCGCCCTGCCCGGTGACGCTGAAGCCAGACTCGATGACGTCGGTCACCGCGGCGAGGTCGCCGAGCGGCTGGGCGTCGGGTCGATCGTGGCGCAGGGGCGGAGCCGAGCGGGAGAGTGGTTGCGCGGAGGACGCGCGCGCGAGCGAAGAGTGGTGAGCCACCCTCGCCGCCGGACGGCTGCAGCCCAGATGGCTATCTAAGCGTCAGCATCATCGATGAGAAATCAATCGTCACGTCGCTTGCTTGCCTGAGCACATCCATTCCCAGATTGCCGTGCCTTCGGGTGTCACCCACGGGTCGTGAGAAGATCTTTGCTGGCCGAAGGCGTGTATCGAACCCACCGACGCGCAATGAGATTTCCGGCAGAATGCTGATCTCGCGCTCGTTGGAACCACCGATCTGGCTGACGCGTTCGGTTCCTCGGGCGCCGCTCGTCTTCACCAACTCCGCGAAGTCCCGTGCGAAACGCTCCCAGAGTTGGGTTCCACCCTGGTTTCCGGTATCGAGGATGAACTCCAGCCGTCTGCTCTCGAATTCCACCTGGACGAGCGGAAACAGCGCATCGAATGCCAGATTTGGTTGGCCCTTTCGGGAACCGGCGAGTGGCCCCGTAGAACATGTTCCCGTCGAGGTCCACCGAATCGTCTGCAGCGCCGCGGCGACAGGCAGGCCGATGGCCCCTCGCTCCCCAGGCTTCAGTTCATTCCAGGGCGCTCCGTCGGGGACAACGAGCATCGGCACGTTTCTGAGCTCGGTTCGTCCGATCATCATTCGCGCCGCCACCACTGATCGACTGCTCGTGGCGCCGCCAGCGAGGTCTCCCGCCTGTCCTCGTATGCCGGGCGCGGTGAGACCGAGCGTCCGCGCTTCGGACTCGCTCACGAGCGTGGTGTTTGCGGCGGTGTCAAGAAGCCAATTCACAGGTCGTCCGTTCACCGACGCGGGGAGACGGACACCGTCTTCGCCAACGGGACACGAGAATGTGGCGCGTTGGTTCGATGGAACCGACTGGTTCGGTCTATCGGCGAATGCGCCAAATACCACCCGAAGGTTCCGCATGTCGGATCTGTCAGGTTCGACTCTCAGAAAGTCATCGATGAGACGGCCGGCATCCGAGGAACGTCCGAGCCGGACGTAGAGAAGCGCCAGCAGCCCACGTGCTTCGTTAGCAGCATGGGGATCCGGCGATTCGCGTACCGCCTGCCTCAGGTACTTCTCCGCTTCCTCGATTCGGTTGAATGCCGATGCGACCGCGCCTCGATACAACGCGGGTGCAGTCTTCCCATCAATTGCGTTGCGGAGCTCGAACCAGCGATTCGTGTCGTAGAGCTCTCTGAAATTGGCATCATCCGGGGCCTGTGTCCATAAAGGGACGAAAGACCCGACGACAACAATGCCGAGAGCCGCGAGCCTCATAAGCCGCGTGTCCTCACCCGCACCCGAACGAGGGCCGAGATCGTCGCGACTCCCGCCAGCAGGAGCACCATCGCCATCTTGAACAAGCGGCGCGGCATGGTCACGGTCTGCTGCCTCCGGTGACTCACCAACAATACATCCTGTCGCGCACAAGGGCACCCTCAAGCGGCGGTGCGAACAGGCACAGAACGGGACGGCGCTGAGATCGTGGGGGACGCTTGACGGTAGTCGGCGCGCGATCCGATCCAGAAGCAAGCGATGTCGTCGCCGACCGTCTTGAAGTGCTGGGAAGAATGCCAGGCGGCGAAGTCGCGTCCGAATTCGGGTGCGCCAAGTGAACGGGATGTGAGCGCGCTCTCGCGATCAATCCGAATGATGCGCTGCGAGCGGAAGCGTGAGTTGCCGAGGCCCCGCCGAAGCGTCGCGGAGGGGGGCTCTGTGGACTATCGTCGACGCGTTACGAGCAGGCCAAATCCTGCCGCGAGCAGCAGCAGCGTGCCCGGCTCGGGGACCGGAACGGCTAGCGGATTGACGTCCGTGATCGCGATGTTGTCGAAGTACGCGTTGCCGGCCACGGCGTCGGAGCGCACCCAGTCTTCAGCCTTGAAATACACGGGGCCGTTCGTGAGATTCACTCCACGCACGAGATGGATCACGTAGTGATGCCACGCGCCATCATCGATCAGGAGCGCATCGGCACTAGGAACTGGTACAGGTGTCGTCGCGCCGAGCCAGCGTTCATTACCTGCGTAGCTTTGGTCGGTGTCCCACCCGATGGCACCACCGCTATCGAGGCCGGGTACGTTGTTTGGTGAAGTCGGCTGACCGAGGTAGTCGAACGAAAACCACCAGTCGTTGCCAGTCGCTGCGTACGTGTTGGCCGTCCAGATGTCGCCGCCGTCACCGCGCACCGTGAAATGCAGCACGTGATTCGCCGCGTTGAGCGGATCGACGATGATCTGACCACTGGAACCAGACTTCCACGCGTTGAGATTGCCGCTCTCGAAGTTGTCGATCGTGATCGGGGCTGCGGAAGCGACAGCGGGTACGTACACGAGCGCGGCCAACAGAACAGCACGTCTCAGCATGGCTGGCTCCCTAGTCCACCCTAGCGGCCTCTGCCGGTCAACAGATCGCCGACAAGGCGGTGCATAGGTGGGAGGGAGTATGCAAGAGTGTGACCAGAATTGGACAGGGTGCAACAAGGCGCTGTACGCGAGCGGCTTGTCGGAGAGTCTCCCCAGCCTCTGACATTGGTCACCCGCTCCTCTCAGGCTCAGCACTTCGACGGGGTCGTTGAAGGGGCCGGATTCGCGGCGCGAAGTGCGGGGAGTCGGGAAAATTACGACAGGGGAGGGAAGTCAAGTTGACAGGCCACCGCTTGCCCGCGCCAGACTGGTATTCCGTACCCGCGACGCGGTTGTTGGCCTTCACGGGCCTGATCTGGCGCAGGTCGGATCGCAAAAAGATTGCAGGTCGCTCACGTCACTTTCGTGAACCATTCTGTGACGTTCACGCGACCGGTGGTGACGTCCGGTCTGCGTCAGTTCCAGGCGACGCACGAGTACATGTCAGTGCCAGAATCCCGGTGGCGGACTAATGAATCGGTTTGCCCGTGTAGATGACGCCCTGGTCATCGGAGAACCACGCCGGACGGTCCGCTTTTGCAATGGTCGGCATGAGACTGAGCTGGAAATGCTTCTTGTCGTCTGACCGCGTGAGTTGCAGCGTGTAGTCCAACACCCTGACGGTACTTGCATCGACGATCTTCGCGATCGCAAGGTCGCGAAAGTAGTCTGGTGAGCTGGGATCGGCTGCCCATTTCATAACCTCAGCGAGGTTCCACCACGCTGGGGACCCATTGGCGCGGGGGCTTCCCGCTTCGATTGATAACACTACCCTTGTGATCATCAACGCCTGGGCGCTGGACATCGATTCCTGGGAGCGCGCGGTTCCTGCACCAGCCGAGAGCGCCAGAGCGATTAGCCATCCTGTGAGATTCGTTCGCATGAAGACCTCCGACAGGCCTGTCCGGCAGACTCTAGCGCTGCCTAAGCGGCCCTCTGAGGAGCCCACGATCGTTCCCTGAGCGTTGCGGACGTCGCCGGGGTCAACGTCGGACGTCGTGACGAGGGTGACCGACAGGCCCTTCAGCGGCTGCGCGGCCTTCGCTTGCGCGGCTGGCGCGTCCCGGTCGGCTTCAGTTGCCGACGCGCTGACTTTCGATCCAAGAGTTTGTCGTAATCGGCGTGCGATCCGATCCAGAACCAAACGAGATCGTCGCCGGCCTCAACAGCCAGCGTGCGATAGTGAAGCCCGATGCGCGCCGACCTGAACTGTCCGATCGTCCGGATTGGATTTGAGCAGGTCGTAGCTGCGGTCTGCCAATTGCCGGACTTGTTTGGGCAGACCGCGATAGCACCGTCAGAACCGGCGGCTGGCTCGGTGCGTCACACCGCTGTAGTCCGGCCAGCGCGGTGATCCCGCAAGGCCTCTCGGGCGAGCGCATCGAGGCGGCCTGCCGCCACGTCCTGTTCAAACTCTCGATCCCACGCCGCAGCGTCGTACGCCGCGAACCACTTCCGGAAACGCGCGAGCTCACGTTTCGGCAATCTACGAACCGCGCCGGTAATTTCCGCGACGGAGGTCATGGACCTGAGCCTACTCCTGTGCCCGTGCTTCCGGCAACTGGGGACACCGCATCAGATGGGCGAGAGCGCGCTGCCTGCAGCGTGCTCCAACACGGCGCGAACCTGCTCGATGGTCACACCCGGAAACCACTCCACGAACTGAGTGACCAGGGCGCCGTCTTCGAGATTCTCGAACAAGGCGGCGATGGGCACTCGAGTCCCTCGAAAGACCCAGGCCCCGCTCACTTTCGTGGGGTTGCGCTCGACGGCTGGGCAGGTGGACCAGTCCATCGTCGCCTCATCGTAGCATCGGACGCCGGAGTGTGTGTCGCAGACGACCCTCGCCCAAAAACTGTTCGTCGCCCGTCTTGGTGCGAGAGCTCCGCTTCGATCAACGGTCGCCCCTCAGGATTTTGGGGCGGCATGACGATCTGCAGTCCCATCCCGAGCGCTCCGCACTGCACGTCGTCCGGAGAATCGCCTCGCCTCAAGTAATCGAGGAGCGCCGTGCCGCCCGGCTGAAGCGGCAAGTCGGCGCTGTGCTCCGTATGGAAAGCGCTATTCGCACACCATTCGCACACGACGCGCAGCCCGAGAAAGACTCCCAGTCGGAGCCTCCCGCTAAGCCGTTGAATTGATTGTTATTGAAGTGGTGAGCCCGGAAGGAATCGAACCTTCAACCAACAGATTAAGAGTCTGCTGCTCTGCCAATTGAGCTACGGGCCCACGCGCCGCCCGCGCGGGCGCGGGCGGAAGTTCAGAGCGAAAAACCAGAAGTTCAAAGTCAAGCGAAGTCCATTCCGGACTTCTGACCTCTGGCTTCTCACTTCCAACGTCCGTGACGCGCTAGCGCCACGGAAATGGCGCGCCCGACAGGAGTCGAACCTGTAGCCTTTGGCTCCGGAGGCCAACGCTCTATCCAATTGAGCTACGGGCGCACCGCCGGCCTCCGGCCGGCAAAGTCAGAAGTGAGAAGCCAGAAGTTCGAAGGGCAGCGGGTCCATCCGGCCCCTCGCTCCGAGCTTCCAACTTCTGGCTTCACACTTCTCACTTCCGAAAGTTTGGCGCGCCCGGAGGGACTTGAACCCCCGACCTACGGGTTCGAAGCCCGGCGCTCTATCCAACTGAGCTACGGGCGCACAATCGTCAAGCCTATCACACGGCCGTCTTGCCGACCGCCCCGTTGCTGGCGCCGCGCAGCTGCTTCCAGCCGGCGCCGATCGCCAGCGACGTCGAGAAAATATGCTTGATCGGCACGACCCCCGCCAGCCGGTACCGGCCCAGCGCGTCCAAGCCGACTGACGCCAGACAGCCGCACTGCGTGCAGTCCGGATCGCCGCCGTACTGACAGGGCGTAATCGTCCGCTTGAGGTCCGCCGACAGGCACTCGGTCGTTTTGGCGAACACGCATTCCTCAGGGTTCCGCGGCGGGTGGAGGTAGCCCTGGACGATGGAGTCGCGCATGTCGTGCAGCTTGGGCTCGCGCAGGTGGAGGGCGGCGATCTCCGCGACGACCCGCTGCCGATCCTCCGGACGCAGCCGCTCGGGCGAGTCCTCGCCTTTCTGCGGCGTATACAGGCTGAACCAGATGCGCTTGACGTCCGGCTGCGGCGCCCAGAAGTTCGTGAACTCCGTGAGGTACCCGGCGCGCGACTGCTGGCGCGTGACCGTGCAGTGCACGGTGACCTGCTGACCTTTGATGTGCTTGAGGATCCGATCGTAGGTTGCCGGCGAACGCCGGACGTCGTGCTCCGGCTGCAGTCCGTCGATCGACACGCACACCTGCAGTCCGTCCATCGTCGCCCACGATTCCGGAATCGGCCTGACGGCGCTCGTGACCACCTGGACGTGGATGCCGCGGCCGGTAAGTTTCGGAAGCAGCACCTCGAGCTCGCGGAACCGCACGAGCGGCTCGCCGCCGACGATCGACAGATGGACAGGTCGAAGGCGATCGACGACGTCGAGCACGCCGTCGATGAGCTCCTGGCCCTTGAAGTCCGCGAGCTGCCGCAGCACGACGTCGCCGCCGAGATGCGTGTCGCCGTAGGCGTAGCAGCCCGGACACCGCAGCGGGCACTCGCGCGTGATCTCGATCGACAGATTCGGCCGATAGCCTGTGAGGATCCGCCCCCAGGCCTGGACGACGTGGCCCGCCTGCATGGTTAGAGCTTATCCGGATCCGGCGGCGCGAGATACAGGGGATTGCGCGCGAAGCAGAGATCCTCGACGATGCGTCCGCCGATCACGTGCTGCTGAATGATGCGCTCCGCGTTCTCCGGCGTGACGTTGCGGTACCACGCGCCCTCCGGATAGACCACCGAGATCGGTCCGCCGACGCAGATACGGAGACACTTGCACCGCGTGCGATAGGCCGGACCGTCGGGGCCCGTGATGTTGAGCTCCTTCATCCGCTGCTTGACGTAGGTCCACGTCTCCTCGCCCTGCTCGGGCGTCGTGCAGTCGGGGCCCGTGCACACGAACATGTGGCGCGCGATCTTGCCGACGCCGAACATCACGGCTGCGGCTTCGGGGGTGGTGCGGTCTTTGGCCATGTCCTGACTTCTGACTTCTGCCTTTTGCCGTCTGCCTTCTAACTTCCCTCCAGCTTCCGCCCTTCGGACACCCACGCCGCCATGCCGCCGGTGAAGTTGACGACGCGATCGAAACCGCGCGCGCGGAGCAGGCTGGCGCCGATGGCCGAGCGCGACCCGCCCTGACACTGGACGACGATCGTCCGCTCGCGGGGGAGCGTGTCCAGCTCGTCGGCCAGATAGCCAAGCGGAATATGGCGCGCGCCGGCGATGTGGCCCGTTCGCCACTCCGCGGCGTTGCGCACGTCGATGAGCGCGATGCCGTTGTGCTCGAGCGAGGCCGCAAGGTCGGTCGTGCCGAGCTGCGGGATCGTCCCGAGCGGCCGGCCGGCGACGACGAGCGCGTCGACCGCGACCGTGTCGAAGTACCCCGCGACCCGGTCGAGGCCGATCATCGCGAGGTCGCGGACGACGACGTCGAGGGCGTCGGGCCGGCGGTCGTCCACGAGCACGTAGAAATCCGCCGTGTACGGCACGAGCCATCCGGCCCAGGTCGTGAACGACGTATTGAGCGGGATGTTGATCGTGCCCGGCACGTGGCCGACCGCGAAATCCGCCGCGCGGCGCGTGTCGATCACGAGCGCGCCCTCCTGGAGGAGCTTGGGCAGCAGGCTGGCGTCGAGTCGGGGCGGCCGGTTGAAACCGCCGAGAAGCCGCGGGCCTTCCTTGTTGATCCGCTTCATCTCGGCGAAGTACTTCGGGGGCTCGGGCTGGCCGGCGAGAACACTGCGGACGAACTCGTCCTCGCGGTCGATCTGAAACGCCCAGTTGAAGCGCTTCTCGTACCCTAGCGTGCTTTGGGGAATGGCGCTGATGCCCTTGCCGCACGCGGAGCCCGCGCCATGGCCCGGCCAGATCTGGAGCCAGTCGGGCCGCGCGCGGAACGCCTGCAGACTCCGGAAGAGCGCCCGCGCGCTCGACTCCATCGTGCCGGCGACCTTGGCGGCGCGCTCGAGGAGGTCCGGCCGGCCGACGTCGCCGACGAAGATGAAGTCGCCCGTGGCCGCGGCCATCGGCTCGTTGGCGGCGGCGCGATCGGTGATGAGAAACGTCAGATGCTCCGGCGTGTGGCCCGGCGTGTGGAGGACGTCGACGAGCACGCGGCCGACGGCCAGCTGGTGGCCGTGCTTGACGCGCACGACGTTGCTGTCGCCGGCGAACTGATACGTCCAGTCGGCGCCGCCCTCGTCCGAGAGATAGACCGTGGCGCCGGCCCGCGCGGCCAGCTCGCGGCTGCCCGATACGTAATCGGCATGAATGTGCGTCTCGGTGACGTGCGTGATGCGCACGTCCTCGGCCTCAGCCTCGCGAAGGTACTGATCGACGTCGCGGTTGGGATCGATGACGATGGCCTCGCGCGCGTCGGGGCAGCCGATGAGATAGCTGGTCTGCGCAAGCGTGGGCTCGAAGAAGCGCTTGACGAACACTCCCGGTATTCTAATGCCTAGTGCCTAGTGCCTGAGTTGCCATGCCCCGATACAAGCTGACGCTCGAATACGCCGGCACGCGCTACAGCGGCTGGCAGGCGCAGAAGAACGCGCGCACCGTGCAGGGCGAGCTCGAGCGCGCCGTGCGCGAGGCGGTCCGGTCGAGCCGCGTCGAGACCTACGGATCGGGCCGGACTGACGCCGGCGTGCACGCGCTCGCGCAGGTCGCGCATCTGGATCTGGCGGTGGCGCTGCCGCCGGCGACGCTGCTGGCGCGCGTCAACGACGCGCTGCCGCACGACATCAACCTGCTTGCCGTCGAGCGCGTGCCCGCGCGGTTCCACGCCCGGCACAGCGCCGTCGCCCGGCAGTACCTCTATCAGATCGCCCGGCGTCGCACGGCGTTTGCCAAGCCGTTCGTCTGGTGGGTGCGCGAGCCGCTGGACCTCGAGAAGATGCGGGCGGCCGCCGGCGCCCTGACCGGCTTCGCCGATTTCCGGGCGTTCACGGATGACGACCCCGAGGAGAAATCGACCGAGGTGCTGCTCGAGCGTCTCACGATCGAGACCGAGGAGGCGCTCGTGCTGATCCGCGTCGCCGGCTCGCACTTTCTCTGGAAGATGGTCCGCCGGATCGTGGGCGTGCTGGTGGCGGTCGGTCGCGGGGACCTGGCCGCGAACGAAGTCCCGCGGCTGCTGGCGGCCGGGTCCGACCTGCCCGCGCGCCTGACGGCGCCGGCCTCCGGGCTGTTCCTGGAGCGCGTGGACTACGAGGGTGAATCGCGCACGGACGTCGTTAGTCGCGGGCCGTTCGTCGTGCGATTACAGAACTGAATTCATGCGTCGGAGGCGTGTCGACCTCGGCTTTGCCGGCCGCGATTGTGTGTGACTTTTCGGGCTCGGGCCCGGGCATGAAGCTTGCGATTCACCAGCGTCGCCAATGCCTGCCCGCGCGCTGCCCTGGACGTGCCACTGGGACCATATCGCGGGATCCTTGTACACGGAGCATCCCGCGACGCCCGCCGTCTGGATTTGCGAGTATCCCTACCGGACGCTGCGCGCGGAGGGGCCGAACGAAGATTGCGCGGGCTGCCCGGTCTGGGAGGAGTTAGTTCGGGCCCGCCGCCGCGCCGCCGCGGAAAAGATCAGCGCCCTCGAGCGCGTCCCCGTCAATCGCTGACGCCGGGGCGCATTTTTCTGCCCGGAGATCGCCGAAAAATATACCCGGTATCATTTCAGCGCGACGAGGACGCCCCAGACGATGAGCGCCGCGCCGGTCAGACGGCCGGCGAGCGAGCCAAGCGGCAGCACCTTCTCGACGAGCACGAGCACGGCAATCGCCGCCACCCACACGAGGTTCATCACCCCGGCGACGAAGAGCAGCAGCATCAGCGCCCAGCAGCATCCGATGCAGAACTTGCCATGATGCACGCCCATTCGCACGGCGCCAATCAGGCCCTCGCGCCATGCCGTCATGAGAAAGTTCAGCGGCGAGCGGCAGTGGGTGAGACAACGGGCTTTGACCGGTAGCCACTGATACACGCCGGCGACGATCAGGATGGCCCCGCCCAGCCACGCGTTCGACGCGGACATCGCCGGCGAGAGCCAGGCCGCCCGGTGCAAGCCGGCCTGCGCGAGCGCCGCGACCACGCTGAACCCCGTCCACGCGAGCAGGTAGCCGAGGGCGAACGCGCCGCCCATCGCCCACGCCGCCGGCCCGCCCGCGCGCCGGCGGTACGTGCCGACCGCGAGCACGATCATCGGCGCGGCACTCGGCAGCATCATCGCGACCATCATCACGACCCACATCACGATCAGCATCGACACGTCCGGCACGGCCCACATGTTCATCTCGGGCATCGACATGGCCGCCATCGAGTGCGCCATGCGCACGAGATACACCCAGGCCAGCGCGGTCAGGCCGACGATCCCAGTGGTCACGATGACGCGGTCGCGCATCCCGGGGGTCATTTTCGTCGATGTCGACGTACACGGGGTTTGGGTGTAAGCTACGCGTCCGCTCCCCGAGAACTGCACGAAGCTGAACGCGCCGGCAGGTGTGTGGATGCCGTTCTTTCTGGGTCGGGGGGAGGCGTTCTGGAGGTCTTCTTTGGGGGACCTTGATGAGGTCCGCGATCCGCTGACCCTCTTCCCCAGCGAGCTGCCTGGGCCGGGTGAGGTCGCGCTCCGGCCGATGCCGCCGGTCGTCGCCACGGCCCCCGTACCGACCTTCCCGGAGACGGGGGTCATCAGGCCCGCGTTCGTCCTCACTGAGCGGCAGACCCGCCGGCTCCTGACCCGACGCTGGTTCGGCCGCTATGTGCGCCGGCCACTGCGGCGGGCGGCCTCATTCCTGCGGAAGGAACTGACGATTGCCCGCGCCGCCGCTGCCATTCACGCCAGCGCGATTTGGATGCGCGCGACCTCGAAGCGGCCAGCCCTCACGTGGCCCCGCCTCATCGTCGTGATTCGCGTGCCGGCAGTCCATCGGACGGCTCAGGTGCCCATGCTGCTCAGTGCCTCGAGCACGTTCATGCTGGTCGCGATGACCACGACGCTCGTCGTGTCGATCGGCCCGTCGATGCCGAGCCCTGCGCTGCCGCCGGTGGCGCGGCCGACGCTCGCGACGATCACGCCGCCGCCGATCGTCCTGGAGCAGTTGCTCGGCCTCGTGACACCGCCCGCGCCGAGCGCGCCGGTCCTCACGCCCGCGGCTCTGAGTCGCGCGACGAGTGGGTCCGCGATGGCGACGATCGCGCACGTGGTTCGTCCCGCGCCGACGCCCCAGTTCGTCGGCACGCTCGTCGTGGAGTCCGAGCCGGCGGGCGCGACGGTCTTCATCAATCAGGAGCCCGTCGGCCAGACGCCGCTCACGCTGCCCGACCTGCGGGCAGGATCGCGCGCCGTGTGGGTCGAGAGCGCGGGCTATCAGCGGTGGACCGCCGGCGTGCTCGTTCCGGCCGACAAGCTCACGCGCATCAACGTGAAGTTGGAGCGCGAGCCGCGCCACTAGGCCACGCGAGAATCCACCACCGGGAATTCACGCACGACGGCGGACTTTTCCGTCGTTCTCCGATGCCGCGGGCGCGAATTCCGGCCCACACCGCACCGGCCACCCGGCACGCGCCTTGCGACGCACCGGTTGCGAGGAGCCGACCATGCGCGCCGTTCCCGTCTTCTTTGCCACCACCGAAGGACAGACCCGCCGCATCACGGAGTATCTGGTGCTCGCGCTGCACCAACGCGGCCTCGATGCGGAGGCGATTGACCTGGCGTCACCGCAGGCGGCGAGCGTCGACTGGACCCGGGTGCAGGGTGCGCTCCTCGGCGCCTCGCTGCACTTCGGCAAGCACCAGAAAGAAGCCCGAGCGTTCGTTCGCGCGAACCGCGATCAGCTCAACGCGCGGCCGACGGCCTTCTTTTCGGTGAGCCTCGCCATCGCGTCGAGCAACCCGGCGGATGTCGAGGCGGCCCGCAAGATCGCCCGTGACTTCGCGGACGAACTGGGCTGGCGGCCGTCACCGGTCGTCTGTCTGGCGGGACGGCTGGCGTACACGAAGTACGGCTGGCTGACGCGCCTGATCATGCGGCGCATCTCGGCGCGAGAAGGCGGGCCGACCGACACGAGCCGAGACTGGGAGCTGACCGGCTGGGACGAGGTCGATCACCTGGCCGACGAGATGGCCGCGCGGATTCGCGGCAGCGCCGCCCTAGCTTCCTAGGAGCGCGAGGAGCGAGAGCGGATCGATTCGCGCGCCGCCGACTCTGACCATCCAGTGCAGGTGGGCGCCGGTGACCCGGCCGGTCGCGCCGACCTCACCCAGCACCGCGCCGGTCTTCACGCGATCGCCGGGGTGCACCTTCATCGTGGACAGGTGCGCAAAAAGCGAGAACAACCCGAGGCCATGGTCGATGACGACGGTCTGGCCGGTGAAGTACAGGTCCTCGGCGAGCACGATGTCGCCGTTGTTGGGCGCTTTGACCGGCGTGCCCGCCGGGCTCAGAAAATCGGCGCCGCTGTGCGGGCTGCGCGGCTGGCCGTTGTAGACGCTGCGCGTGCCGAACGCGCTGTTGGCCGGGTCCGGGACCGGACGGACGAACGCACCCGACCAGAGCGGCGTACCCGCCGAATGCTCCCAGAGATTCGCGAGCGCCGCCGAGTCACGCGCGATCCGGTCCTGCGCGCTTGGCGGCGGATTGACGAACGCGTCGTCGACGGTGAGCTTGCGCGTTGGAAACGTCTTGCCGGCGACCACGAGCGAGTACGTGGTCTTGATCGTCGAAGCAGCCGGGCCCCCGTCGATCGTGATCGGGTACGTCCCGGCCGCGGCTTCGAGGTCGATGCCGACGAGTACCCGCCACGTCGTCTGGCTCACCTTGTAGGGCAGGAGCGCGCGGCCGAAGACGTGGACGCGGGGCACGAGCGTCGCATCGGGCATCACGAGCGTGAGGACGACAAGCTCGCCCGGCTGGCGCGCGCGCGCGCGTGCCGTGACGGCGATGGGGTCGGCCTGCGCAGCCGCGCGTGATTGCGGCAGCAGCCCGGCCGCGACCGCGACCGCGAGCGCCAGGGGTCTCATTTCGTCCAATCTACGCCCGCGATCGGGTGGGGTCAAACGGCTGAGACAGGTACGTCGGGTACGTCTGGTACGTCGGGTACGTCGGGTCCCTGGAACCAGGCATTCAGATCAGCTTCTTTTCCAAAGATCCTCGGGAGAAGAGAAAGTTGAAGAGCGCCAGTTCGTTCCTGGCACCCGACGTACCTGACGTACCTGACGTACCTGACGTACCTGACGTACCTGACGTACCTGACGTACCTGACGTACCTGACGTACCTGACGTACCCGACGTACCCGGCGTACCGATGAGGCCCTTGACATATATTTTAGTTTAATCTAAAGTAATGCCTCGTGACCCCCGCGCCCCACGTGCTGGCCGCCCTCGCGTCCCCGCGGCGACGGGAAATCCTGCGGCTCGTGTGGCACGCGGAGCGCTCGGCCGGCGAGATCCACCGCGCGATGCCGGACGTGACGTTCGGCGCCGTGT
>DATIWF010000016.1:0-16781 GCA_035519535.1 Vicinamibacterales bacterium
GCCCTCCGTGCGGAGCTGCCGCGACTGGCCCGCGTAGTCGATCGTGAAGCCGGGCGGCAGGATCTTCCGCGCCTCCGCCTCGAGGAGCCCGAGCGCCTGCTCGAGCGGCACCGGCGGGAACGTCACCCCCTGGATCCGCACGGCGTTGAGCTGCTGGAACTTCTTCAGCTCGCGCGGCTCGGCCGTCGTCTCGAGCGAGGCGAACGTCGACAGCGGCACGAGCTTCCCGTCGGCGCCCGTGACGTGCAGCTGCATGAGCTGATCGGGCGTCATCCGATCGGCGCGCGCGACCTGCGGGATCACCTTGTAGCTGCGGCCCTGGATGCTGAACCGGTTGACGTAGTCGCCGCCGAGCAGCGTCGACAGGTCCTGCCCGGCCTGGCTGAGGTCCACGCCCTGCGATCGCAGTTTGTCGCGGTCGAACACGATCTGCGCCTGCGGCTGGTCGTACTTGAGGTCCGCATCGGCGTACAGGAACATCCCGCTCTTGAACGCGGTCATCACGAGCTGATTGGCGATGTTCGTCAGCTGCTGCGGATCGCCCGCGGTCTGGATCACCAGGTCCACGGGGAAGTCGCCGCCGCCCGGCAGCGCCGGCGGCGTCGTGGGGATGACGCGGATGCCCGCTATCTGCGACAGCGGCCCGTAGGATTCCATCAGGAGCTGTTGCGCCGTCTTCGTCCGCTCGCTCCACGGCTTCGTGACCATGCCGCCGAAGCCGCCGCCCGGCGACATGAGCTGGAAGATGCTCGCGGTCTCCGGCATCGCGCGGTAGATGTCGTGGATCTTCGCCGCGAAGAGCTTCGTCTGGTCGAGCGTCGCGTTCGGCGCGCCCTGGACGATCGAGAACACGACGCCCTGGTCCTCGTTCGGCGCCAGCTCGTGCTGCGAGAACATGTAGAATGGCACCATCAGCAGGCTGACGATGACCCAGAAGCCGACCATGACCGGCCGGTACTGCAGGGTGCCGGCCAGCGCGCGCATGTAGAGCTCGCGCACGCGCTCGAACCGCCGGTTGATCCAGCCGCCGAAGCCGCGCTCGCTGTCCTCGGCGCGCAGCAGCTGAGCGCCGAGCATCGGCGACAGCGTCAGCGCGACGACGCCCGACACGATGATCGCGCCGGCGAGCGTGAAGGCGAATTCGCGGAACAGCGCGCCGGTCAGTCCGCCCTGGATGCCGATCGGCGCGTAGACCGCCGCCAGCGTGATCGTCATCGCGATGATCGGGCCGATCAGCTCGCGCGCGGCGTCGATGGCCGCGCGGACCGGCGACTTGCCCGACTGCAGGTGCCGCTCGATGTTCTCCACCATGACGATCGCGTCGTCCACCACGAGCCCGACCGACAGCACGATGGCGAGCAGCGTCAGCAGGTTGATCGTGAAGCCGGCCAGCAGCATCAGGAACACGGCGCCGACGAGCGACACCGGGATCGCGACGACGGGGATGATCACGGACCGCACCGACCCGAGGAACAGGAAGATGACGACGACGACGATGAGGAGCGTCTCGGTGAGCGTCTTCAGCACCTCGTCAATCGCGTCGTGGATGTAGTCGGTCGAGTCGTACGGAATCCCGACCTTCATGCCGGTCGGCAGCTGCGCCTGGATGCCCGGGAGCTCCGCGCGGACGCGGCTGATGACGTCGAGCGAGTTGGCCGTCGGCAGCACCCAGACGCCCATGAACGTGGCCGACTCGCCGTTGAACCGCACATCCTGGTCGTAGTTCTCGGCGCCCAGGACGACGTCTGCGATGTCGCCGAGGCGGACGATGACGCCGTCCTTCTCCTTCACGACCAGCTGCTCGAACTCCTTCGCCGTCGTCAGGTTCGTGTTCGCCACCAGATTCACGGACACCATTGAGCCCTTGGTCCGGCCGAGCGCCGAGAGGTAGTTGTTCCGCGCGAGCGCGGCCGACACCATCGAGGGCGAGATGTCATAGGCCGCCATGCGGTCCGGCTTGAGCCAGACGCGCATCGCGAACGTGCGGTCGCCCAGAATGTCGGCCCGCTGCACGCCGCTCACGGCGCTCAGCTTCGGCTGGACGACGCGCGTCAGGTAGTCCGTGATCTGCGTCTGATCGAGGTCGGCCGCCGAGAACCCGAGGTACATCGCAGCGAACCGGTCATCGGCCGTCTGCAGCTCGATGACCGGCGCCTCGGCCTCCGGCGGCAGCTGGTTGCGGACCTGCGCGACCTTCGACTGAATCTGCGTCAGCGCCGCGTTGGTGTCGTAGTTGAGCTGCAGGTGGACCGTGATCGTGCTCACGCCCTGGGCGCTCGAGGACTCCAGGTAGTCGATGCCGTCCGCACTGGCGATCACACGCTCGAGCGGCGTCGTGATGAACCCGCGCACGAGGTCGGCGTTCGCGCCCACATACGCGGTCGAGACCTGCACGACCGCGATGTCGCTGCGCGGAAACTGCCGCACGCTGAGCGACCGGATGGACTGCAACCCGGCGATGAGGATGACCAGATTGACGACGGTCGCAAGGACCGGCCGCTTGACGAAGAGGTCGGTGAAAGTCATTGGTTGTCCCTGGGCTTGGCCGTCGGGTTGTTGGCCGGCAGCACGGAGTTGTTGACGAGCACCGCCACGCCGGTGCGGAGCTTGAACAGCCCGGACGTCGCCACCTCATCCTTCGGCTGCACGCCGGACAGGACCGCGACCTGGTCGCCGCGGCTGCCGCCGACCTTCACGAACTGCTGGCGCACGCCCTTGTACGCCTGGCCGTCCGGGCCCTTCAGTTCGGTCACGATGAACACGGAGTCGCCGAAGGGCGCGTAGCTGATCGCGGACGCCGGCAGCGCGATGACCGGACGGTCTGCGCCCGCGGCCGCTTCGACGTCGACGAACATGCCGGGACGCAGCAGCCCCGCGGGATTGGCCAGCGTCGCCTCGATCTTCACGTTGCGCGTCTCGGGGTCCACGACCGAATCGAGCGCCGTCACGCGGCCCTCGAACGGCGCGGTGCCGACGTCCTTGGCCGAGACCCGGACGGTCCGGCCGACGCGCATCTTCTCAGCGTCCTGCTGCGGCACATCGAAGTCGACGTAGATCGGATTGAGCGACTGGAGCACGACGATTGGGTCGCCGGCCTTGAGGTACTGTCCGCGGTTGACCTGCCGGATGCCGAGAACGCCCGTGAACGGCGCGCGGATCGTCTTGCGCGCGATGACCGCGTTGATTTCGCCCACCCGCGCCTCGGTCTGCTTGCGCGTGCTCGCGGCGCGGTCGTACTCCGCCTTGGAGATGACGGCCTCGTTCAGCAGCCCCTCCATGCGATCGAAATTGACGCGCGCCAGGTCGCGGTCGGCCTCGGCCGCCGCCAGCTGCGCGCGCTCCTGCCGCGTGTCGAGCTCGACGAGCACCTCGCCCGCTTCGACCGTCCGGCCGGAATCGAACGCCACGCGATCCACCGTGCCCGGCAGATCAGCAGCGACCGTGACGCCCTGCACCGCGGCCACGGTGCCCACGGCCGTGAGCGTGGACGGCCACTGCTCTTCGTTGGCGACGACGGTGGTCACGGCCTCGGGCGGCGGCTGGAACGCCGCGCCCTGCGCGATCATCGCCTGCACTTGCTTGAACTTCACGACGCCAAGGGCCGAGATGAACACGGCCATGGTGGTCAGCATGAGAATCATTCGCTTTGCCATGGCGCCTTCAGATGGCAAGTTCCATTCCACGCCGGTTCCGGCCGGGATCCGTTGATTTGCGTCAAGTGCCGATGGGCGCGCTGCCGACCCGTCGGCACGTGCCGATACTTCGGCTCGGCACCTCCGGCACACAGGGCGGCCGCCGAGGCAAGTCCGGCACATTCGCCGGCATCGCATGTGGCACACCTCGTGCACTTCAGCGCGTCAACGAGGAGAAAGACTCATGACGCGTGTGATGAAGACAGCACTCATCGTTCTTGGCTTGATGGTTGGATCGGAAGCCGCGTACGCGCAGGACGCGCGTCCCGCGACCGAGGGTCGTGCGGTCGTCACGATCATTCCTGGCGGCGCGACGTTCCTGATGGAAGGCAAGAATTCGAGCGGTCCGAGCTTCGGCAACTACGCCCTCGGCGGATCGATCGTCGGCAACGTCAACAAGTACGTCGGCATCGAGGGCGAGGTCACCGGGTCGATCGGCGTCTCGCAGGAGCTGACCGGCTTCACGGACAACGTTCGCACACCCCACATGCTCAGCTACAGCGGCAATGTCGTCGTGTCGATTCCGAACCGCAGCGCATTCGTGCCGTACGTCAGCGGCGGCGTTGGAGGAACGAGCGTGTTCGAGACGGCCGATCTCGGCATCAACGCCACCACGACGTTCCTGACAGGTAACGTCGGCGGCGGCCTCAAGTGGTATGCGGGTCGCTGGGGACTGCGCGCGGACTATCGCTTCATCGCGGTGCAGGGCAAGGACGATGCCCCCGAGTTCTTCGGCACTGAGAACCGCTTCGCCCACCGAATCTACGGTGGCGTACTCCTGAATTTCGGACGCTGACACTCCCTCCCCTCGTCACGTCCGAGCGCCCGGACGCCGGCCTGCATTCATCCCGCTTTCGTATTGTTCGCAGGCCGGCGCACCAGCGCTCGAGGAGCGCTCCCCATGACTCGCCCCCCGATTCTGACGACCCGGAACATCGCCCTCGCGGAGGCCGCACTCCGTGCGGTACTGACACGAACGCTCGTGGGCACGGGTCTCGACTTCCATCGCTGGGTCGCGCTGAAGATCGCCGCAGACCAGGCGAGCTCCGTGCCGGCCGCGGCGCTCGTCGAGCAGATGCGCGATTGCCTCAAGATCGATGACGCGCAGGTCCTTGGCGCCCTCGACGACCTCTGCGCGCTCGGCCTCGCGGACCGGACGAACGGCCGCATCTACCTGACGCTCGCCGGCCGGGCGTTGCACGACCGCCTGTGCGACGAAACCGGGGTCGTCGCTCAGCGGATCTATGCCGGGCTCGACCCGGACGACCTGGCCGCGACGCATCGCGTCCTGTCCACGATCGCCGGGCGCGCGAACGCTCTGTTGGCCGAGCTGTCATGAGGGCGGCGGCGCGGGATGGACGACGCCTCGAGCGGAAGACCGTCGTGACGAGCGTGCCGTTCCACCTGCAGGGTGAAGGCCGACCGAGAGGCAGGCTCGCTCAGCGCTCGACGCCGGCAGGCAACCCCATCCGGCCGAGGCAGTCCGCCAGCCTCGGATCGTGACGCAGCGGATCCCACTGTGGCGCCACGGCCAGATGCACGAGCATCGGATCGCGGCCTTCGATGGCGCGATGCAGATGCGCAAACGCGGCGTCGAGCTCGCCGGCCTCCGCGTAGTGAACGGCCAGCATCGCCGGCGGCATGCCGGGTTGCTTCGTCGCCTGCTCGAGCACGTAGCGGACGATCCCCCTCCTTCCGCCCTCGTCGTACGCGCGCTTCAGCGGCGCAAGCGCCTCGACCGAGACCCCGTGCAGCTCGGCATGTCGCAGATTTTCGGCGAAATGCCGCTCGATATCGCCCATGTGAAGGTAGGCGCCCGCCAGGAACTCGCGCGCGTGAGGATGGCGCGGGTCGAGTTCGAGCGTCTTGTTGGTCCAGTTGATGACCGCGTCGTACTCCCGCTGGTTCCAGTACGACATGGCAATCTGCAGGTGGACGAGCGGCGATTTCGGATCGCGCTCGAGGGCCCGCAGCTTCATCTGGAGACCCTCCGTCAGCCGGCCGAGCGCCTCGAGCAGTCGGCCATAGAGCAGGTACGCCTCCGTGTGGTCAGGATTCAACTCGAGCGCGCGCTGCAAGCAGCGCTCGGCCGCGGTCCAGTTCCATTCACTCAGGAAGAGCACCGCGCCAAGCGCAACCCGCGCGTCGCTGTTCGTGTCATCCATGGCCAGCGCGCGCAGCGCCGCCGACTTCGCCTCGGCGTAGGCGTCACCCGGCCGGGCCAGTCGCAGATCGGCCAGCGCGCAACACGCCAGCGCCAGCCCGGCATGCGCCGCGGCGTGCGCCGGCTCGAGCGTCACGGCCTCCCTGAACGCCGCGACGGCCTTCGGCACGCAGTGCATCGACGCGGCCAGCAGATAGTCACGACCGCGGCCGACCAGCTCGTGCACCTCCGGCCGCGTGGCGCCATTCGGGATGACCCCGGGATGCCGCATCGGCTCGCGTCGCGTGACCGGGGCAATGAACCGGTACCCCGCCTTCGGCACCGTCTCGATGTGCGCGGGACCGCCCGCCGTGTCGCCCAGCAGTTTGCGCAGATGCGACACGTGAACGCTGAGAATGCCGTCTTCGACGAACGCCTCACGCCAGACCAGATCGAGCAGCTCGCGCTTCGTCATCAGGCGACCGGCGTGACGAACGAGGCCGACGAGCAGATCGTACGTTCTGGGTTCGAGCGCGATGTCGCGCCCCTGGCGTGAAAGCCGCCGCTCGGAGACGTCCAGGCTGAACGCCCCGAATTCGTACACCTCGGACGCAGCCATGAAACCTTAGGCGAATCTTAACAGAACCTTCAGGACGCCTCAGGCGCACGGCCGCTATCGTGCTCGCGGAGGCCCTGCTATGATCGATCCTTTCGTCGGCACGTGGACACTGAACGTCGCGCGGTCGAAATTCGACGGCAATCATCGGCCGCCAAACGGCACGATGACATTCGAGCGCGACGCCGATGGCTCCTACCTCCTGCGTGCCCACATGACACAACCCACTGGCGAGACTGTCGCGGAGCGTCCGCAGCGCATGCGGCCCGACGGCCAGCCGTATCCCGTCCCCGATCTTCACGGCCTCACGACCGTGACGACCCAGCCGAATCCCCACATGCTCGTCGGACAGGTGCGCCGCGAGGACGGATCGCTGGTCGGTGAGGGGGAGTACGTCGTGTCCGAGGACGGCCGGACGCTCACCGCCACGACGGCGGGTTTCGACACGCAGCTGCGGCAGTTCAAGATACAGACGACGTGGGATCGGGCGTAGCCGGCGGTCGTCGAGCGGTCGGCATGGCGGCGTCGCCCGCCGTCATCCGATCGTCCATGGCCGAAGTCTCGCGCGATCCGCGCGTCAGCGACTCCTCGCGCTGAACGCGCGGATCGCCTGTCGTCAGCGCTTGACGGCCTCGCGAATCCTGGCCAGGTGGTGGTAGCTGTGGCGGACGGCGTGGTCCTCCAGCAGAAACTGGCACGTGAGCGGGGCGTCGTCATTCAGCGACACGGGCGCCGCACGGTCCAGGTCTTCATCACTGAGCGTCCGGATGGTCGCGGCAGCGGCTGCGCTGTTCTGACGCAGGAGGGCGAAGGCCTGCGGTTTGGTGACCGCGTCGTTCTCCGTCATGTGCTGCGCGGCCAGTTCGTGGATGTTGTCCCACACGAGCCCCGTGACCGGCTTGCCGGCGGCGACCGTCAGGGCGAGCTGCATCTCGAGCGGGTAGATCCACGCGACGTGATGCACCATCACGCCCAGCTTCCGCCCGCCGGGACGGACGTGCATCTGCCATTCCGCGTCTGTCAGGGTGGCCGCAAACGCCTCCAGCGCCGCTGCTCCTTGCTCGAGGCGGGCCGCCAGCGCCTCGGCACGCGCGCTCGGCGTCCCCGCTGGACGCGTGGTGGTGACTTTGGGTTCGTTCGACACAGCACTCGACATGAACGTATCCTTTCCGGAATCCGCCGGCGCGTTATTGGCCGGCAGTGTCCCTACCCTACCGTGAGCCTTCGATTGTGGCCATGCGCGCGCGTCCGCTTCCCCTGACCGATCGTCCGGAAGACCGTCCGGCCTGCTCGTGCGTCCGCGTGCCATGCGCGGGCGTCCGGCCCGAGGAGACTCGCCGTGGCGGTTGACGTCCTGTCGGACGTACTTCGCGCCGTGCGGCTGACCGGTGCGGTCTACTTCGATTTCGAGCTCAGCTCGCCGTGGGCGCTCGACACCCCGCCGTCGCCGGATATCGCGCCGATCGTCATGCCCGGCGCCCAGCGCGTGATCGAGTACCACGTGATCGCGGAAGGCACCTGTTGGGCGAGCCAGCGGGTCAGGCTCCGCTGTGTCTGCGTGAAGGCGATCTGCTGATCTACCCGCAGGGCGATGCACACGTCCTCTCGAGCGCGCCTGGCATGCATCCGGCCCGTGAGCTGTCGGCGTTCGTGCGGCCGTCGTCTGCGCCGCTGCCGCTCGTGTACGAGCGCGGCGGCGCCGGTCCCGATCGCACGCACATCGTCTGCAGTTTTCTGGGCCTGGACGAGCGGCCGTACAACCCGCTGCTCGGCGCCCTGCCGCGCGTGATCCACCTCTCGGCCTCGTCGGCGCCCGCGACGAGCTGGCTCGGTCCGCTGATGCATGTCGCCGTGAACGAATCGCGCGGCCGGCGTCCCGGCGGCGAGAACGTCCTCGCGCGTCTGTCGGAGCTCCTCTTCGTCGAGGCGATCCGCCGGTATCTCGAGGCGCTGCCCGCGGCCGAAAAGGGCTGGCTCGCGGGCCTCCGCGATCCGATGGTCGGACAGGCTCTGGCGGCGCTGCACGGCGAGCCGACCCGCGCGTGGACGGTCGAGGACCTCGCGCGGATCGCGGGCGCGTCCCGATCGGTGCTCGCCGAACGGTTCACGGCCATGGTCGGCCAGCCGCCGATGCAGTACCTCGCGCTCTGGCGGATGCAGCTCGCGTCGCGCCTGCTGCTGGACGGCCATCCCGTGGCCGCGGTGGCGAGCTTCGTCGGCTACGAATCAGAAGCGGCGTTCAGCCGCGCGTTCAAGAAGCTCGTCGGCGAGGCGCCGGCCGCCTGGCGCAAGCACCGCGGCGCACGCGTCGGCGACTAGCTCCGCGATAGCCGGCTCCTACTGCCGCAGCGCGATGGTGGGCTCGACGCGCGCGGCTCGGCGTGCCGGCACCCACGCGGCGATGGTCACGACGACGACGAGCAGCGCGGTCGTGGCCGTGGCAGCCAGGGGATCGACCGTGAGATCGACAGGCGCGAGACGACCGACGAGCGGCCGCACGACGAACGCCAGCGCGAGGCCCGTCGCGGCGCCAGCGACGCCCAGCCAGACGGCCTTGCGGAGAATTGAGGCGAGCACGTCGCGCTCGCTGGCCCCAAGCGCCATGCGCAGCCCGATTTCGCGCTCCTGCTGACTGACGGCGAACGACACGAGCCCGTAGACGCCAAGCACGGCCAGCAGCACCGAAGTCAGCGAGAACGCCACGAACAGACCGAGATTGAAGCGCCTGGGCGCCAGTCCGACATCAATGGACGCCTGCATCGCGCCACTACTCGCAATCGCGGCGTCCTGATCGACGGCTCGCAGGGCGGTCAGGAACGTCTGCCTGAACGCCTCCGGTGCGGTGTCCGTCCGCACCATCCAGAACTGGTTGTTCCTCAGCAGTCCGACGCCATCCGGATGCACCTGACGAAGTGGAATGTACACGTCGAGCGTCGGCGGCTGGTCGATCGCCGCCTGGCGGACGTCCTCGACGACCCCCACGACTTCAACCGGCCGCGGACCGCTGGAGTTGTCGTCGATCGTCACCTCGCGACCGACGGGCCGGTCCGCGAGGAAGCGCTGCGCCAGCGCCGCGCTCACGAGCGCGACGGGGGCCGACTCGGCCCGGTCCGTCTCGGCGAACGGACGCCCTTGAATGAGGCGGGTGCCAACGACGTCGAGATAGCCGGGCGTGATCGCCCGCAGATTGACGCTGACGAGATCGCGGTCGCTGCGCGGCGGCTGGCCGACCACGCCGAACGGCACGGTCACGAGCAACCCGCTGAGCGGCGCGACCGACGTCAGGCCAGCGTGCTCGACGCCGGGGACGGCCGCGAGACGATCGGACAGCCGCTCGTAGAATCGCGCGACATCCTCAGGCGTGCGGTAGGCCGGCGGCAGCGACACGCGTGCCTGAAACACCTGATCCGTCGTGAATCCAGGCTGCACGTGCTGCAGCTCTACGAGGGTCCGAATGAGCACCGTCGTCGCGAGGAGCAGCACCAGCGCCGCTGCCACCTCGACGACCACGAGGCCCGCGCGCACGCGTCGACTCGAGCGGTCGCCCAGCGCGCCGCGGCTCGCCGCGCGGAACGCATCGCCCGCGTCGGCGCGGAACACCGCGGCCAGCGGCGCCAGGCTGAGCGTCGCGGCCACGACGGCCATGAGCAGGACGGCAAACATCACGACGCGGCCGTCCGCGCTCACCTCGCTGAGCCGCGGAATCGACGCCGGCGCAAATCTCAGCGCCGCGGACGTCAGCCAGCCGGCCAGCAGCCAGCCGAGCGTGGACCCGGCGAGCGTCAGCAACAGCGCCTCGACGATGAGCTGGCGCGCGAGATGGACCCGCGACGCCCCGATCGCCACGCGGACGGCAAGCTCCGAGCGCCGCTCGCTGGCTCGCACGAGCACGAGCGCGACCAGATTCGCAAGCGCGGCGCCAAGCACCGTCGCGACCGCACCGAGCATTGTCAACATCGATTGCCGGTAGCCCCCGACGAGCACGTCCTGCAGGGCCACCACCCGCACGCCATCCTTCCGCGCGTAGTCCACCGGGAATCGCTGCCGCAGCGAGCGGCAGATTTCCGTCAGCTCCGCCTGGGCCGCCGCCATCGTCACGCCCGGCTTCAGGCGGCCGATGAAGCGAAGGAAGTTCGTCGAGCTGCGGATGGTGCGCAGCGGATCGCGATCGGGCACGAGGGGGACGACCACGTCGATGTCCCGCAGCGGCAGAATGAACTGGGGTGGCATCACACCGACGATCACGACCGCCTGGCTGTTCATGCGAATCGGCGTGCCCACGACGTCGGCGGCGCCGCCAAACGCCCGCTGCCAGAGACGATGGCTGATGACCGCGACCGCTGGTGCGTCCGCGCGATCGTCGCTCTCGCGCAGCAGGCGGCCCGCCGCCGGCGGCACACCCAGGACGTCGAATGCGTTCGCGGACATCCGGGCGCCCTGCAGGCGCTCGGTCGTGCCGTTGAGCGCGAGGTTGGCGCTCCAGTTCGCGTACGCCGCGAGTCCGGCGAGCGACCGCGTCTGCGCCCGATAGTCCAGAAATTCCGGCAGCGTGAACGGCGCGTCAGCGGCGTCTGGCCGGATCGACGTGAGGTACGCGAGGCGGTCGGCGTCGGCAAACGGCAGGGCGCGCACGAGCACCGCGTTGACGACGGAGAACACTGCGATGTTCGCGCCAATCGTCAGCGCGAGGGTCGTCACGATCGCGACAACCAGCGTCGGCCGGCGGCGGCCGTAGCGCATCGCCACGCGGGCGTCGCCAGAGATCGCGCCCGCAGCGCGCCAGAATCCCGGCATGCGACGAGCTTAGAGCAGATCGGGTGTTCGAAGGCGCGCAGTGCGGCGTCCCGTCGCGGACAGTTGATTTAGTCATGTCGCTATACTAAACTCGCGTGCCATGGCCGACACGCTGGGCGAGCTCGAATACCTCGTGCTGATCACCATCCTGCGCCTCGGACCCGGCGCGTACGGGGTGCCCATCGTCGACGAGCTGCGTCGCCACACACGGCGCACCATCCTCCGGCCATCGGTGTACCTGGCGCTCCGCCGCCTCGAGGACAAGGGCCTCATTCGCTCGCGGCTCGGCGACCCCGAGCCGCGGCGCGGCGGCCGCGCGCGAAAATTCGTCGAGCTGACCGCCAGCGCGCGCCGCCAGCTCCGCGAATCGCATCGCACCTTGAAGAGCCTGTGGCAGGGCGTGCGCCTCGACGAGGTGTGACGTGTCCGGACCGACCACATCAGCGCCGCCGCGCCTCGCTGTCGCGATTCTCAGGCGCCGCCTGCCCGCGCCGGACGCCGATGCTCTCATCGGCGACCTGACCGAGGTCTTCGCCGATCGTCAGAGCGCCGGCCGCGGGCTCCCGCGACTCTGGTTCTGGTCCCAGACGATGTTGTTCGTGCTGGGTTTTGCGCTGGCGGGAGAGTCGCCCGCCCCGAGCCACACGGGCCAATCCAGGAGATCGATCATGAAGGGATTCTTCACGCTGCGTCCTGCGCTTCGCCTGTTTCGGCAGGACCCCGGCTACGCGATGGCGTTCATCGTGACCCTCGGCCTGGGCATCGGCGCGACGACGGCGATCTTTTCGGCGGTCGAGGGGGTGTTGATTCGACCCCTTCCCTACCCGCACGCCGATCGCATCGTCTACATGGAACAGCCCGTCCGCAACGGCCGGCAGCCGTTCTCGTTCGTGGAGGTGGCCGACTATCGCGCCCAATCGAAGACGATCGACGAGTTCGTCGAGTACGGCGATTGGCAGTTCTCGGTCGTCGGCGCCGGCGAGCCGCAGCTTGCGTACGGCGGGCTCGTCACGGCCAACTACTTCAAAGTCCTGGCGATCCGGCCGTTGCTCGGCCGCACGCTTGCGCCCGAGGACGACCTGCCCAAAGCGCCGCCCGTCGTCGTCCTCACGTACGAGTTCTGGCGCCGCGCGTTCGGCAGCAATCCGGCGGCCGTCGGCAGCACGCTCGAGCTGTCGGGGATCGTCACGAAGGTTGTTGGCGTGCTCGAGCCCGGCTCGCATTATGCCGGGACGCAGCGCGCGGAGCTGTACGCCAACTACCCCACCAACCAGCACTACATGAGCGCGTCGATGCAGAACGAGCGGTCGCACCGGATGACGGACGTCTACGCGCTCGTCAAGGCCGGCGTGCCGCTCGACACCGCCCGCGCCGAGATGACGGCGATCGCCGATCGCCTCCACGCCGAGTATCCGAAGGATTATCCGGCCGCGGACGGCTTCAGTGTGCGGCTGACGCCGTGGCGTGACGTGCTCGTCAAGAACGCGCGCCCGACGCTCCTGATTCTCATGGGGGCCGTCGCGCTCGTGCTGTTCGTCGCGTGCGCCAACGTCGGCAACCTCACGCTGGCGCGGCTGATTCGACGCGAGCGCGAGCTGGCCGTGCGCATGGCGCTTGGCGCCTCGCCCGCGCGCCTGCGCGCGCAGCTGCTCGCCGAACATCTCGTGCTGGCGCTCGCCGGTTCGGCGCTCGGTCTCGGGCTCGCCTGGGCGGCGCTCAAAGCGCTCGTCGACTACACCGCGCGCCTGACCCTCCGCGCCGATGCCGTCGAGCTCAATGTCGTCGTGCTGATGTTCTCGCTCGCCATCGGCGTCGCGACCGCGATGCTGTTCGCATGGGCGCCGCGGCTGCCCTCGAGCGACGCGTCCGGCACCGCGCTCACGGGCGCCACCGTCGGCGGCCGGACGACGATGAACCGGCGGCAGCGGCAGGTGCAGCGATCGCTCGTGGCGATGCAGGTGGCGGTGTCGTTCGTCGTGCTCGTCGGCGCGGGTCTTCTGGTGCGCACGTTCGCCAATCTCCAGGGGATCTCGCCGGGCTTCGACGTCACCCAGGTGCTGTCGCTGCGCGCGCCCAATTCGACCCAGCGCACTGTCGAGCAGAGCCGAGCGTTGTTCGACGACCTCCTCGAGAAGCTGCGCGCGTATCCCGGCGTGGTGTCGGTCGCCACGACGAGCCGGCGGCCGTACGAGGTCGGCGAGGTCTATCCGCAGTTCGTGAAGGCGGAAGGCACGCGGCTCGACGGCACGACGACGCCGATGCAGATGTTCGGGGTGGCGGTGAGTTCCGACTATTTCGCGACGCTCAGGATTCCGCTGGTGCGCGGGCGAACGTTCGGCCCCGAGGACACCAGTCGCACGACGCCCGTCGCCGTCATCAACCAGACCATGGCCCGGGCGGCGTTCGGCGACGCCGATCCGATCGGCCGGCAAATCGACTGGAACTACATGCCCGCCCCGTGGCCGGCCACGAATCCGCCCCATCCGCGGACCATCGTCGGCATCGTCCACGACGTGCATGAGATTGGCGGGTCGGACAGCGTCCTGCCGACCATCTACGAATCCAGCGAGCAGGGGCGGCCCGGCACCGCCGTCCTGATTCGCACGACCGGGGATCCCACGACGCTCGGACGTGACACCGCGAAGCTGATCCATGACTTCGATCCGAAGCGGCCCGTGACGGACGTGCGGACGCTCGAATCCGCGGCGGCCAGTCAGATCGCGCCGTCGCGCCTGAACGCGACGCTGTTCAGCGGGTTTGCCCTGCTGGCGCTCTCGATTGCGGCCGTTGGCATCGGCGCCGTGCTCGCGTTCTCGGTCACGCAGCGCACGCGCGAATTCGGCATCCGCATGGCGCTCGGCTCGGGCCGGGGGCAGATCCTCACCGGCGTGCTCGGCGAAGGGCTGACCATCGCCGGGTTCGGGCTGGCCGGCGGCGCCCTCACCGCCGTGCTGCTGGCCCGCCTGCTCGACGGGCTGCTCTTCGAAGTCGGCGCGCTCGATGTGTCGACGTTCGCGGGCGTCGGCCTGCTTCTCGCTGCGGTCGCGGCGGCCGCCTCGTGGATGCCGGCCCGGCGCGCCACCCGCGTGGATCCGAACGTCGCGCTCCGGGCGAGTTGACCGCCCGACATCGAGCGCGACGTCGACGACGAGATTGCGTGCGCTCGGCACAGACTGGGGCCGTATTGCCTCGGGCGCCCATTCGCTGGATACTCTGCCGAGCCGGCCCGGGCCCGAACGAGGGATCGCGGGGCGCGCCCCGGAGGAGCGACCGATGAGCGACCAGCTGACCAGACTCTTCAACGACTACGATCGCGGACGCCTGACGCGCCGCCAGCTTCTGCGAGCCCTGGGCATCGCGACCGTCGTCGGGCCGATCGCGGCGGGCGCGAGGCCGCTTCTCGCGCAGGGCAGCTGCGGCGGCGCGCGCAAGGGCACGCCGCAGTGCGATCCGACGCCCGCCAAGCTGCCTTTCGAGCCGACCGGCTGGAAGACCGTGTGGCTCGATCACTTCTCGATGCAGGCCGCCGACTACCAGAAGGAAGCCGCGTACTACGCGACGCTCATGAACTGGAAGATTCGGAGCGACGACGGCACGAAGGCGCTGCTCGACATCGGCGACGACGTCGGCGGTCTCCTGATTCGCGGCGGCTACCAACCGCCGCCACCGCCTCCGGCGCCGACGCCGAATCCGAACGCGGCGACGGGCGCCGCAGGGGCCGCGGGCGCAGCGGGCGCCCAGGGCCGCGGCGGACGCGGCGGCGGGGGCGGGCGCGGTGGTCCGCGCCTCATCATCGTCGACGGTTTCTGCTGGGGCATCGAGCCGTGGGATGCGAAGAAGATCGAGGCCGAGCTGAAGAAGCGCGGCCTCAATCCCGTCGCCGACAACGATCCGAAGGCGAGCTTCCAGAGCTTCCACGTCGTCGATCCGGGCGGTTTCGATTTGCAGATCAGCAACGGCAACAAGAAGAACCGTCGTCCGAACGCAGCGAGCGGCAAGATGATGGCGCCCGCGCCGTTCGAAGCCACGGCCTGGAAGACGGTGTGGCTCGACCACATCTCGTTCCAGTGTCCCGACTACAAGGCGAGCGTCGCGTTCTACAGCGCGCTGCTCGGCTGGAAGCCCGGCGACGACGAGGGCAGCCAGAGCGAGTGCCAGATCGGCGAGAACGTCGGCAACGTGATCATTCGCGGCACGAACATGTCACCGGCCGCCGTGCAGGCGAGGACGGAAGCCGCGGCAGCGGCCGCGGCCGGCGGGGCGCCGACAGGCGGGCGCGGCGGCGGAGCGCCCCAGAACCGCAAGGCGTCGATCGATCACATCTCGTTCGGCATCTCGCCGTGGGATCCGGACGCAGTGAAGGCGGAGCTCGACAAGCGCGGGCTCTCGGGAAGCGCCGACACGGGGGGCAACGGCGACATCCATACGGCGCCGTATCAGAGCTACCACACGAACACGCCGAACGGGTTCAACCTGCAGATCAGCAACGCGACCAGGGCGAGCCGCAACACGCGTTAGCAGCCAAAGCGACTCGCGTTCTCCTCCATTGCAGAAACTGCCACGCAGGTGGCAGTTTCTGCCAGTCGTTTGGCGTACCATCGGTTCATGCGAATTGGCATCATCGGCGCAGGCATGATTGGCTCCACCCTGGCCAAGCTCTGGGCGGACGCCGGCCACGACGTCATCATCGCGTCGCGTCATCCCGACGAGCTGAAGCCGCTCGTCGCGCGGATCGGCGCGCGCGCCGTCGCCGGCACGGCGACCGAGGCTGCGGCGCTTGGAACGGTCGTGATGCTGACCGTGCCGCTCAAGGCGATGCCCGACCTCGCGAACAATCTGCGGCAGGAGCTCGCAGAGAAGGTCGTGCTCGACACGGGCAACGCCTACGAGCGTCGCGACGGCAACGCGGCGCGTGAAGCCACCGCGCACCCGAAGGGATCAGCCGGCTGGGCCGCCGCGATGTTTCCAGGCGCGCGCTGGGTGAAGGCGTTCAACACGGTGTACTTCAAGACGCTCGAGACCGAGGCGCATCGCGCCGGCGAGCGTGTCGGGATTCCGCTGGCGAGCGACGACGCCGCCGCGCTGGACGTGGCGGCCGAGCTCGTCCGCGAGGCCGGGTTCGATCCGGTGATCGTCGGCGAGCTCTCGCGCGGCCGCGAATTCGAGCCGAACACGCCGATGTACAACACCGGCAAGAGCGGGCGGGAGCTGCGCGAGTATTTCGGCGTCGGATAGAACGCGCCCGGCGGGCCCGCGCGAAGCGTTACGAATATCGATCGTTGAGCCACGGCTCAGCCGTGTTCGAGTAGCCCCGCTCCTCCCAGAACCCGCGCTGGTCCCTGGCGAGGAAGTCGATCCGCCGCACCCATTTGGCGCCCTTCCACGCGTAGAGCTTCGGGGTGATCACGCGGACCGGCCCGCCATGCTCGCGCGGGAGCGGGCGGCCCTCCCACGAATGCACGAGCAGCACGTCGTCCTCCGTAGCGCGGGCGAGCGGCAGGTTCGTCGTGTACGGAATGTCGGTTCCCGGCTGCGT
>DATIWF010000017.1:0-4170 GCA_035519535.1 Vicinamibacterales bacterium
AAAGCCAGGAAAAATATACCCGGCTTGTTTATTTCCCGGCTTGTTTATTTCTCGCTCAGCGCCGCGATCGGATCCACGCGCATCGCCCGTCGAGCGGGCAGCGCGGCTGACACCAGGCCGACGATCGCAAGCACGACCAGCGCCGGCACAATCGCCAGCGGCCGCGCCGAGTCGAGGCCTGGCAGCCACGACCGCAGCGCGGGCGCGGCCAGCCCGGCCGCCCCGAGCCCGCCCGCAAACCCGACGGCGACCGCGCCGAGCGAGCGGCCCATAAGCAGCCGCCAGGCGCCCGCCGGCGCGCAGCCGAGCGCCAGACGCACGCCGATCTCGCGCGTGCGCTCGGCCACGCCGCGCGACGTCACGCCGTAGATGCCTACCGCGGCCAGCGTGAGCCCCAGGGCCGCCAACACGACCAGAAGCACGCTGCGGAAGCGATCGGGACCCAGCGACTCATCGAGGAACTCATCGAGCGTCGTGACACTCGAAAGCGGCTGCGCGGGATCCACCTCGCGGATGGCCCGCGCCACCGATCGCGCGATGCCCGCCGGATCGCCCGCCGCGCGCACGACGAGGCTCACCGGCGCCGTCGCCACGCTGCCCTGCGCGTACGCCGTGTAGAGCGTGGGCGCCGGCGGCTGGCCGAAACCGACGTCGCTGACGTCACCCACGACGCCAATGACCGTCAGCATGTGCGCCGGGTCTCCGGTCCGCACGACTCGCCGGCCGACGGGATCCTCGCCCGGCCAGTAGCGATCCGCAAACGATCGGCTCACGACGGCCGCGAGCATCGCGCCGGCCGTGTCGCGATCATCGAACGTCCGTCCCTCCAGCTCAGGAATCCTCATCGTCCTGAAGTAGCCCGGACTCACGCGACGGAACTGAACCGTGTACGGCTGGCCATCCGCCGACGGGTGGCCGTCGATCCCGATGAGCGTGACGAACGCGAAGCCGGGAACGAAGAGGTTGGCCGTCGTGCTCGCATCGGTGACGCCCGGCGCGGCGCGCAGGCGTTCGAGCATGGCGTTCACGAACGCCGTCCGCGCCTCCGCCGTCGGATACGCCACGGTCGAGAGGCGCACCTGCGCGCCCAGGACGCCGTGTGCGTCGAATCCGGGATCATGCCGGGACAGCTCGCTGAACGCGCTGAGCAGCATCGCCCCACACGTGAGGAGGAGCACCGCCAGCAGGGTCTCTCCGGCGACGAGCGCGAACCGCACTCGTCGCTGGCGGCGACCGCCTGTCGATCGGCGGTCACCGGCGAGCCGGGCGGCGAGGTCGCCCGACGTCGCCATCACGATCGGCAGCACGCTCGTGACGATGCCGATGAGCACGGCAAGGGAAAGGCCGGCGGCCTGCACACGCCAGTCGATGGAGACGTCGCCGAGCAGGCGGGCGGTGGCCGGATCGAGGGCCAGCACCGCGGGCAGCGCCCAGAGCGCGAGGACCAGGCCCGCCGCCCCGCCGGTGAGCGCCATGATCGCGGCCTCGACGGCGTGCAGGCGCAGCAGATCGGCGCGACCCGCGCCGAGCGCGGCGCGCAGTACGAGTTCGGATCGGCGGCCCGCGATCTCGGCGACCGTCAGGTTCACCAGGTTCGCGCACGCGATGAGCGCCAGGGCGACGATGGCGACGATGAGCGTCAGGAGGGCCGGCCGCGTCGCGCCGAACTGGAAATCGCGCAGGCTGGCGGCCGAAGCGGTCCAGCCGCCGCGCGCCGCGGGCGCCTCCTTGCCGATGTCCTTCATCACCGCCGCCAGCTCCGCGTTGACCTGCGCGAGCGTGGCGCCGGGTCGCAGACGCGCGACCGTCTGAATGAACGTCGCGTTCGGGAGGGGGAGGTTGCCCTCGCGGATGCCGAGCGGCGTCCAGAGCTCGGACGCCACGTAGGCCGCGTTGAACCCAGGCGGCATGACGCCAATGATTTCGTAGGGCTCCCGGTCGATCGTCACGTGCCGCCCGAGCGCTGTCGGGTCCGCGCCGAACCGTCGGCGCCACAGCGCATCGGAGAGCACGACGACCTTGGCGCCGGCGAGGTCCTCGTCCTCGGTGAACGTTCGGCCGAGGGCCGGCGTCGCGCCGAGCACCGGGAACAGGCTGGCCGACACGGCAGCGGCCGGCACGCTCTCCGGATCGCCCTGGCCGTCGAGTGCGCGCTCGCGCGCCCATTCACCGGCGAGGCCTTCGACCTGTTGGAGGCGCGCCCGGAATCGGACGAGGTCGAGGGACGCCAGGGGATTGCGGTCCTGAACCGCAGTGAGACCCGGGGGCAGCGTGTAGAGGCGAATCAGACGGCTGCCGTCGACGAAGGGCAGCGGGCGCACGAGCGTGGCGTTGACGACGGCCAGCACCGCGCTGCCGACGCCGACCACGAGTGCGATCGTCACGAAGATCACGAGGCTGTACGCGGGTCGCGCGGCCAGCGAGCGAAGGGCGTAGCGCGCGTCGCGAGCGACGTCTGCGAGCATGGGGCCTCCAGGGTCTCTTCACGCTAGTCGCACGCCTCGGAAGGCGCCAGCGCAATGTCGTCATGCTCGTGATGAATTTCCTGCGCGTCGCTCGTATGCTTACGCTCCATGGCCCACGCCGCGCCCGGTTCGACGCTCCTCATCGAGCATCTCGACGAGCTGTACGCCGTCGCGGGCGCCGCCCCGCGCGCGGGCGTCCAGCAGGGCGCGCATGCGGCCATCCGCGACGCTGCCATCGCCTGCGCGGATGACACCATCGTCGCGGTCGGCACGACGGCGGAGGTCCACGCGGCCGCGCCGCCGCGGGCCGGGACCCGCGTGATCGATGGCCGCGGCCGGTCACTCGTGCCGGGATTCGTGGACGGCCACACGCACGTGGTGTTCGCTGGCGACCGTCGGGACGAGCTGCGGCGCCGCCTGGGCGGCGCGACGTATGCAGAGATCGCCGCGGCGGGCGGCGGCATTCTCTCCACCGTCCGGGCCACGCGAGCCGCGACTGAAGACGAGCTGGCGGCGGCGACCGCCGGCCGCCTCGCCGACCTCCTGGCGGCAGGCACGACGACGTGCGAGGCGAAGAGCGGGTACGGGCTCGACACGGAGGCCGAGCTCCGCATGCTGCGCGTGATCGCCCGGCTCAACGCGGAGCAGCCGGTCGAGCTCGTGCCGACGTTCATGGGCGCGCACGAGGTGCCGCCGGAGTTTCGCGGCCGGCAGGCCGACTACGTCCGCCTCGTCATCGACGAGATGATCCCGCGCGCCGCGCCGCTGGCCGAATGGTGCGACGTGTTCTGCGACAAGGGATTTTTCTCGCCGGAGGAGTCGGTGGCGATTCTGGAGGCGGGCGCGCGCGCCGGTCTGAAGCCGCGCATCCATGCGGACGAACTGGCGGCGAGCGGCGGCGCGCTCGTCGCGGCCAGAGTCGGCGCGCGATCGGCGGACCACCTCGTGCACGTGCCCGACGACGGCATCGCCGCGATGGCCCGCGCCGGCGTCGTGGCGACGCTCCTGCCCTGCGCGGCGTTCTACCTCAAGCTGGGTCGGTTCGCCCCCGCGCGCGATCTGATCGCCGCCGGCGTCCCGGTCGCGCTCGCGACCGACGTCAATCCCGGCGGCGGATTCTCGCCGTCGATGCCGTTCGCGATGACGCTCGCCTGCTTCGGCATGGGCCTGACGTTCGAAGAGGCGCTCGCGGCCGCGACAATCAACGGCGCGGTCTCGCTCGATCGCCAGGATCGCGTCGGCAGCCTCGAGCCCGGCAAGCAGTTCGACGCCGTGCTCATCGATGGGCCTGCGATTGGACTTCTGCGCGTCAACGCGCCGCCGATTCGCGCGGTGTTCAAGAAGGGCAAGATAGCCTTCGGCACGAGCTGACGTTGGTACGTCGGGTACGTCAGGTACGTCGGGTCCCAGGAACGAACTGGCGCTGGTCAACTTTTTCTCTTTTCAAGAAAGCAAGAAAGAAGGATGACTGAGATGCAGCTTCCTTGGACCCGACGTACCTGACGTACCTGACGTACCCGACGTACCCGACGTACGACAGTAGAATGTCCGCTTGATGCTCACGAACCGTTCTCTTCTCGAACTGCTCGACGCCTTCAGTTCCCCCGATCCAACGCCCGGCGGCGGATCGGCGTCCGCATTGGCCGGCGCGCTCGGCGCGGCGCTCCTGGCGATGGTTGCCGGACTGCCCAAGACGCGGACCAAC
>DATIWF010000018.1:0-19494 GCA_035519535.1 Vicinamibacterales bacterium
CGCCGCGAGCGCCCGCAGGAGCATCAGCTTCGGCACCAGCTTGAAGCTGTCGAACAGCACCAGCAGGGCCAGAAAGGCGACCACTGGGAGCAGGGCGACGAGGACGGGCACGGGTCAGATCTTATGCGGAGTGCGGAGTGCTTGGTGCTGAGTGCTTGGTGCGTATTGCGAAGTGCGGGTGCGGCTGCCGACGCCTCAGGTCGCAGGTCGTCCGCTCGGAGAGGACGCCGGCTCAGTCCGGACGTCGTCGCCGCACCGGCATCAGGCAGGGCACGTAGCACTCAGCACCGAGCACCCAGCACCGTTACTTGAGCACACTGAGCGACGCCATGAACTCATTGCGGCTCGGGACGCCCGGCTGCGTGCGCACGGCGCCCCCGACCGAGAGCGTCATGTCGAGGGCCGAAAGCACCGTGAAGCGCAGGTCGAGCTGGCCGCCGAACGACGCCGCCTTCACGCGATCCGGCGCGCTGTCCATGTTCGTCACGAGCCCGCTCGCGAAGATCGCCGGCCGGAGCCAGCTGAGGTACGCGCCCGGCGTGCCGGCGCGCTTGAAGCGGATCGGCGGCAGGTTCCACTCGAGCATCGTGCGCGCGAAGTTGCGGCCGCCGATCTCGTTGAGCTCCGCGCCTGGGAAGCTGTAGTACTCGCGGTAGCGCTTCACCTCGCCGTGGTCCACGTAGTTGTTGCCGAAGCCGCCGAAATAGAAGTTGGCGAACGGCTCGGCGCGATCATTGGGCGAGAAGCCGGTCGCGCTGCGCAGCCAGATCGACGAGTGCGGAATCGGGAGCAGCGTGCCGATGTCGTACGTCAGATACGCGCGCATGATCGCCGTGCTGTTGACGTAGTCGCCCTCGACCGCCGTCGTCCACAGCCGGCCCTTCTCGTCGTCCACGTGCCCGAGCGACGAGCGGAGATACGAGTTGGTGAGCTTCGCGCCCAGCGAGACGAGCTGATCGACCTTCACCGGCACGTTCTGGTACTGCGGCAGTTGATCGAGGTTGCCGGCGACGCGGCCCTTGACCTCGAGCGTCACGCGCCTCGGCTCATCGAAGACGAGCGTGTTCGTGTGGCCGAGACTCACCGAGTAGCCCTTGCGGCTGACCTTCGTGGGCCCGAAGAGATCGTAGAAATCCGCGTCGTTGTACGACGCGAGCGCGTCCCAGTCGTACCGCTGGTACTCGCCGCGCAGGTGGACGCGCTCCTTGTCCTCGATGTCGCCGCCCGGCGAGTACGACCCCGAGAAATCCGCGCGATTGAACTGCAGCGGGTCCGAGTAGTTGAAGCGCATGCCGACGGCCGCCGTGTCCTTGTAGCCCTGCACGATCGGATAGAACGACTCGCGCTCCAGGTTGCCGCCGAGCCGGTACTTGCCCTCGGTCTTGGGCATCGAGTCGAGCGGCACGTCGGCCTCCGGCCCGAGCGCCCACGTCTTCAGCTCCGGGTGCTTGTCCATCGTCCGCTCGCCGAGAAACGTGATCGGGTTCACGTCCTGGATCGGCGTCGCGGTGATGCGCGCGGGCACCCAGCCCTGACCCGTGTAGCGGAAAACGATAAGATCGTCGCCGCCGAGCGGGATCGGCCGGAAGAAGCCCGTCTCGGCGTTCGAGACGCACTCGACCTTCTTCGTCGCGATCTCGTAGCGGAAGATGTTGGACGCGCCGGTGTAGTACGAGCTGCCGTACAGAAACCGTCCGTCCCCGGAGAACACGAAGCTGTCGGGCACCGAGGTGCCGAAGTCGAAATCGGCGATCGGCGTCGCGTCGCCCGAGGCGCGCAGCTTCTCGACCGACAGCACGCGCACGTTCTGTTTCCCGCCGACGTCGCCGAACGACGCCGACAGCAGCGTCCCGTCCGGCGAGACGTCGAGGTCGTACACCAGCGTCCCATAAGGAAACGTGACGATGCGCTTCCAGTCCGTGTAGGGCGGCGCGATGTCGACGAGCGTGGAGAGGCCGTTCAGCTGCCGGATCCCCCACAGATGCCGGTCCGCCCGCGAGAACACGAGGTCGCCGATGCGCTCGTCCTTCATCAGCACGTGGCGCTTGCCGGTCTTCGGGTCGAGCGCGACGAGGTCGCGATACGCGAGGTTGTCGGTCGTGTAATAGAGCGTCGGTCCGGCCGGATCCATCGCGAGCGACGTCACCTGATAGATCAGCGGACCCTTGATGTCGGTGAGATGCTTCGTCTCGCCCGAATCGGCCGAGATCGTCCCGACGTGCGCGACGACCCCCGGGTAGTTCATGGCGGCGTAGATGGTTCGGGAGGCCGGGTCGTAGTACGCGCGCGACACCGACCCGAGCGCACGCGGCGAGAGATCCTTGTACGGCGTCACCGGATACTTCCGAATCGCGTCGAGATTCGCCTGCTGAAACGTCTGCTCGAAGGCGACCCAGTCGGCCCATGCCTGTTCCGCCGAGGTGCCGAAGACGTGCTCGAACTGGCTCGCGTAGTAGGCCTTGCTGCCCGGCTTCCGGCCCAGCCACTGGACGACCTGCGCCGGCGAGTATTGGTAGGCGAGCCACGTCATGAAGCGCGTGCCGTAGAGGTACGAGTTCACTTCCACCTGGAAGTCGATCTTCGTGCCCTCGGACGCGAGGCCGAGCGGGTCGTAGAAGCGCGCGTGGTCTTTCACCATCGCGCGAAACACCATCTCGTCGTAGCCGCCCTGCGCGCGGCCGAACCCGCCGTTCGCCCAGGTGTCGATGAACACCGCGCCGCCCTCGTGAAACCAGCGCGGCGCCGCCACGCGCGGCGTCGTGAGGTAGAAGTACAGCACGGTCTCGGGCTGCAGATCGATGGGCAGCACCTTGCCGCCGAAGAAGCCGCGGAAGAATCGATCGCGCCCCGCCGCCTGATCCATCGCGACGATGTGCGTGAGCTCGTGGCTCATGATCGTGCTCATGCGCTCGCCGGCCACGATCGTCTCGAAGGTGAACGAGAGCGGCGCGATCTGGATCCGCAGCGTGTCGTGCGGCACGCTCGACGCGCCGGCGTTGCCCGAATCCGAGAAGTCCGTCAGCAGGACCGTGACCTTCTCGGCCGGCTTGTAGTCGAAGAGCTTCTCGAGAAACGTCACCGAGTTCATGAACGTGCGGCTGGCGTGCGGCACGAGGTACGTCTCGGCCGGCGAGACGTAGACGAGCCGGAGATCGCCAACCTCGGTCTTCTGCAGCTGTGCGAAGGCGGGCGTGGCGGCGCAGCAGAGCGCGACGAACAGGGCGGCTGGGATCAGCGGGCGGCGTCGCATAGGACTCAGGACTACGGGCTCACGTGCCTCCGGACAGGACCCCTCGGCGAACCGTGTAACGTTAAACGAAAAACGGCCCGACGTTCTCGCGGGAAGAACGCCGGGCCGATGGACGAGCGCTCGGGGTCGGCTACTTTCTCGGCTTGATGGCAGCCTCGAACGCGGGGCTGGCCATTGCGGCGGCGAACGCCGGCTGCGCCATCGCCTGCTGGAACGCGGGCTCGGCCAGGGCGGACTGGAACGCGGGCTCGGCGAGCGCGGCCTGCAGCGCGGGCTCGGCCATCGCGGACTGGAACGCCGGCTCGGCCAGGGCTTTCATCAACGCGGGATCGCCCATGGCCTTTTCGAACGCGGGCTCGGCGAGCGCCTTCTGCAGCGCGGGCTCGGCAATCGCTTTCTGGAAGGCCGGCTCGGCCATCGCACGCTGGAGCGCGGGCTCGGCAATCGCCTTCTGGAAGGCCGGCTCGGCCATCGCGGACTGGAACGCCGGCTCGGCCATCGCGCGGGCAAACGCCGGTTCGGCCATCGCCTTGGCGAGCGCCGGTTCGGCAATCGCGCGAGCGAACGCCGGCTCGGCAATCGCCTTCGCGAACGCCGGCACGCGAAGTGCCTGCTGGAGCGCCGGCTCAGCGATCGCCTTCTGAAGCGCCGGTTCCGCCAGAGACTTCCGGAGCGCGGGCTCGGCGAGCGCCTTCTCGAACGCAGGCTCGGCCAGCGCCTTCTGCAGGGCCGGTTCGGCCAGGGCCTTTTGCAGGGCGGGCTCGGCCAGGGCGCGCTGCAGCGCGGGTTCCGCGAGCGCCTTCTGGAGCGCGGGCTCGGCGATCGCCTTGGCAAACGCCGGTTCCGCCAGGGCGCGAGCGAGGGCGGGCTCGGCCAGGGCGCGTTGGAACGCCGGCTCGGCCATCGCGGCCTGGAACGCCGGCTCCGCGATCGCTTTCTGGAACGCCGGCTCGGCCAGCGCCGTGCGGAACGCCGGCTCGGCCAGGGCGCGCTGGAACGCGGCATCGCCAAACGCGGCCTGGATGGCCGGATTCGTCAGCGCGGCCTGGAACGCCTTGTCCTTCGCGGCCTTTTCGAGGATGGACCGCGTGGCGTCGTTGCGCATCAGGCGATCGAACGTATCGCTTTGCAGGAAGTTCTGGACGTCCATGCTGCCGAGGACGGCGCCGCCCGACGGCGCAGACGTGGCCCGCTTGGCCGCGCCCACGGTGCCCTCGGTTCCCGGCCCGACCGGTGGAAAGCCCCGCCACACTGCCAGGATGATGGCCCCGGCCCCCAGTGCGGCAATTGCCCACAGTACTTTCTTGGTCACGACAACCCCCTCCCGGGCAAAGTGCCCCGTCGCTGAAACTCGTTGGTCAACAGTTGGATTTACACCGTGCTCGGCTGAAAAGTTGGCGCCCCGGCCGGCCCGGGCGCGGCGCCACCGCCGCAACACGGTAAACCGGGCGTCCACCTCGCGGATTCGCCGCATGACGGACGCGGTGAATCCGGGCGGCGGCCCGGGCTCCTGCCGGCGCGCTTCTTCAATTGCGCGGTCCACGGCGGGCTGAGGGCTGTCGGGCGTGATCATCGTGCTAGGGCTCCCCGGGGCCGAGGATCTCGCCGAGCCGCTGGCGGGCCGAAAACAGCCGCGATTTCACGGTCTTTTCGGGCAAATCCAGCACGTCGGCGATCTCCTCGTACGAGAACTCGAGAAAATGCCGGAGGACGACGACCTCGCGGTACTCCGGCGTCAGCTTCAGCAGCGCCGCGTCGATCTGCCGGCTCTGCTCGGCGGCTTCGACGACGTCGCGGGCGTCGTCTTTCGCCTCGAGCGTGTCGGCCAGCGGCTCCTGGGGCCGCCGCGCGCGCCGCAGATTCAGGCACTCGTTGACGACGATCCGGTAGATCCAGCTGAAGAACTTGCGCGTCGGATCGAACGTCTCGAGGTGTTCGTACGCGCGGACGAAGGCGTTCTGCGTCGCGTCGCGCGCGTCCTCGTAGTTGCCGACGAGCCGCAGCGCGACCGAGAACAGCACGCGCTCGTATCGCGTGACGAGCGGCTCGAACGCCGCCGGGTCGCCCTTGAGACACCGGGCCACCAGGTCGACGTCGTCGTTTGGCTCCAGCATCAAATACACGCCAACCCCGGGAAAGTTGGCGGGGACGGTTGTATCACAACCGTTCCATTGGTGATTGGGGAGGGGTGATGGGGGATTGCCAATGGGTCATTGGCCCGTTGGCCCTTGAATTGGGGGATCGGTGATTGGGGATCCCCCAATTCAATCCCCAATGATCATTGATCCAATAGCAATCACCAATCACCCCTCACCAATCACCAATGGAAGCGGGTGCTATCATTCCCGCCTCCCATGCCGATCGCCTCCCTGTCGGTGCCCGGCACGACCGCCGGCGTGTCCCGAGCTGCGGCCGCATTCGACGAGTTCTGCCGCGGCGAGGGCGTGCCGGCCGACGCGCGGTGGCGGTTTCAGGTCGCGCTCGACGAGATCCTGTCGAACATCGTGCGCCACGGGTTCGACGGCCGCGACGGATCGATCGCGCTGACCTTTGCGCACACCGGCCGGAGCGTTTCCGTCGAGGTCGTCGACGGCGCACCGGCCTTCGATCCGCGCCAGGCGCCCGCACCAGACACGACGTCGCCGCTCGACCTCCGGCGTCCGGGCGGCCTCGGCATCAAGTTCGCCCAGGACCTGCTCGACGAGTTGGCGTACGAGCGCCGGGGCGACGAGAATCATCTGAAGCTGACCTGGCACGTGCGGCCCGACGCCGCCGGCGCCACGTCGAGGACCACCGATGGAGATCAGTGAGACACGTGAACAGGGCGCCGTCATCGTTTCGCCCGCCGGGCGCATCGACAGCACGACCTCCGACAGGCTCGAGGCGCACTTGTCGAAGCTCGTGGCGGGGGGCGACCGCAAGGTCATCGTCGACTTCGCGCGCGTCGAGTACATCAGCAGCGCGGGTCTGCGCGTGATGCTCGCGCTCGCGAAGAAGATGAAGGACGCGCGCGGCGCGGTCGCCCTCTGCGCCATGGGCGAGCCCGTGCGTCAGGTGTTCGACCTCGCCGGCTTCCTGCCGCTTTTCGCCGTCGATGGATCGCGCGAAGCGGCGATCAAGCGCGTTGCCGGTGTATGAGCGTGCGCCTGCACGTCGAGCCGCCCGTCGGCCAGCCGTTCGATCACGAGCTCGGGAAGGACGACGTGATCGTCGGCCGTTCGACGACGGCCGGCGTGGTCGTGAATGACGCGAGCGTCTCGCGCCAGCACGCGAAGTTCATCCTTCGCGACGGCCACTGGTGGATCGAAGACCTCGGCGCGACCAACCGCACGCTCCTCAACGGTGAGACGATCTCCGGCGCGACGAAGCTCGCGACCGGCGATCGCCTGCGGATGGGTGGGACGACCATCCACGTCCTCGGCGAGGGGACGATGCCGGTGCGCGAGCCGCTGTCTCAGACGTTCGAGGACGCCGACAGCCGCCAGGCCGCGCGGCTTCGCACGCTGAACGACATTCACAAGGCGCTCGCGACGGCGATCTCGCTGCCGGAGCTGCTGCAGCTGATTCTGGAGCGATCGTTCGACGTGCTGCGGCCCGAGGAGGGGATGATTCTTCTGCAGGCGCCGGGCGGGCAGTTCGAGCTGGCGGCGAGCCGGCGTCTGCCGGGCGTCAAGGGCGAGATGCTGGTCTCCCGGCGGTTGATCGAGGAAGTCGCGGGCAAGAATCGCCCGGTGCTTGCGATGGACGCGGCGCTCGACGAGCGCTTCGCGGGGTCGGACTCGATCATGGCGTCGGGCATTCGATCCGTGCTGGCGGCGCCGCTCGCGGACTCGGCCGGCACGCTCGGACTCATCGCGCTGTGCTCGCGCGCGACGGTCCGGCGGTTCTCCGAGCAGGACCTCGACATGCTCGTGTCACTGGCGTCGGCCGCGGCGCTGCGCGTGCGCAACGTCGCGCTCGCTGAGGAAGCCGCCGCGCGCAAAGTCCTCGAGCACGAGCTCTCGATCGCCCATGACATGCAGATGGCGATGCTGCCGCGCGACATCCCGGAGCGGCCGGAAGTCGCGCTGGCCGCGCGGCTCCAGCCGGCGCGATCGGTCGGCGGCGACCTCTACGACTTCGTGCTCGAGGACGGGCGCCTCTGGTTCATCGTCGCCGACGTGGCGGGGAAGAGCGTGGCAGCGGCCCTGTACATGGCCGTGGCGAAGACGCTGTTTCGCGCCACGGCGAGCGGCGACGCGAGTGTGGCGGACGTGGCCACGCGGATGAACCGCGAGCTCGGCCGCGACAACGAGCGTCAGACCTTCGTCACGGCGCTTCTCGGGTGTCTGACCCTCGCGACCGGGCACGTCGCGCTCGTGGACGCGGGCCACAACCCGGCGGTGCTCATCGAACCGAACGGCGTGCTCTCCACGCCGGCGCTCACGAAATGCGTCGCGCTCGGCGTCGTCGAGGACTACGGGTTCACGGAAACGCGCCTCACGCTCGCGCCAGGCGCGACGCTCGTTCTCTATACAGACGGCGCCACGGATGCGCGCAACGCCGCCGGCGAGCAGTTCGGCGCCGACCGCCTCATGCAGGCGTTCGCCGCCGGCGCCGGCCAGCCGCCGGAGGCGATCGTGAATCACGTCACGTCGTCTGTGGTGCGCTTCGAAGCCGGCGCGCCGCCGGAAGACGATCTCACGCTGCTCGCGATTACGTACCGAGGGGTTCCAGAAAGCTCTACCGCGGGTTCGTGACGCTTCCCGCGAGGTTCCCGAGGGTTGCCGGGAGGGTCGCCGTCCGCGCTGCGCTATTCTGTTTTTCAACATGCCGTCCAACACATCCCCGACCGGCAGCGAGTCGGTCATGAAGTGGGTGACCCGCGCCACCGCGGTGTTCGCGCTCGTGTTTGCGGTGCTGCAGATGGTGCGGACGGTCGTGGACGTCCGCGATCGCCGGCGGCAGATCGACGAGCTCAAAGCGGAAGAGACGATCCAGCGGCGCGGCAACGACTACGCGCGCGCGTGGGCGACGCTCGACCAGGCCGTCAAGATCGCCGAGTCCGGTGGCCTGCTGGCACGGCTCACCGGACAGCTCAGCACGGAGGCCCGCGACCTGCGCATCGCCCAGGAAGATCTGGCGATGGCGTGGCTCGACAATCTCTATCTGCCGCCGGGAATGACGATGGGCGAGGTGTTCGATCGGCTGATTCCGGTGATGACGCGCGGCGCGGCCGCGGCGCCCGCCGGGCCGCGCAAGGCCGATCTGCTCGCGCACATCGGGTGGGCCCGATCGCAGCAGGATCGCGACGCGACGACGGGCTTCGATCCGACCCCGCAGTACCGCGACGCGATCGCGATCGATGCGGCCAATCCGTACGCCCATGCCTATCTGGGCTACTGGCTGCTCTCCTCATCGCCCCGGCGGCCGCTCGAAGAGGGCAAGGCCGAGTTTCGGGCGGCGCTGGCGTCGGGCCGCGCCAGAGACTTCGTGCGCGTGCTGCAGCTCGCCGGGATGCGAAGCCGGAGCAGCGACGGCGACCCCGAGCGCGTCGCGATCATCAACGACATGCGCCGCAACCATGAAACGGTGGACGACGGCACGCGATCGGAGCTGTACGGCATCTACACGCAGGCCTGCGGCTACCGCGAGGACGCGGAGGCGATGCGGGCGATCGTCGGCGCGGCGCCGCCCGCCGAACAGGCGGAGACCGTGCGCGCGCTGCTCGTCGATCCGCCGTCGACCAATCCGACCCGCCGTCCTACGAGCGAAGCCTGTCTTGCCACGCTGCTCGAGGCCGCCGGCGATCGCACCGGCGCCGCGGTCGCGTGGCAATCCGTCCGGAAGGACGCGCCGCCGGGTGATCCCAACGGGCTCCTCAAGCGCGCCGACGCGGCGCTGCGGCGATTGGCGGCTGCGCGCTCCGTTTGAGGCCGGCGCGTCGCCGGCGTCCGAATCAGGCGCCGAACTCTAGCCGTTGACAATATATCCATAGTGGATATACTTGCGATCGTGACCCCCGACCGATCGATCGACGAGCTGCTGCCGCTGCCCCCCGCGACGTTCCACATCCTCATGGCGCTTGCCGACGATGACCGTCACGGCTACGCCGTGATCCAGGAAGTCGCGTCGCGGACCGGCGGGCGCCTCAAGCTCAGCGCCGGCACCCTGTATCGATCGATCCAGCGCATGCTCGAGCAGGGCCTCATCGTCGAGCCTCGCGAGCGCCCGGCGCCGAAGGACGACGACGAACGGCGGCGGTATTACCGGCTCACGCCGTTCGGCCGGCGCGTCGCGGAAGCCGAAATCGGGCGTCTGGGCGAGCTGATGAAGATCGCGCGGGGTGTCGGTCTGCATCCGGGGAAGGCCTGATGGCGCTCTACCGCGCGCTCCTGCACCTGTACCCGCGGTCGTTCCGCAACGAGTACGGGGAAGAAATGGCCGCGATCTTCCGCGATCGCTGGCAGCGCGCCGCCGCGCCGTTTCGGGTGCTGATCTGGCTCGCGGTCATCCCGGAAATTCTTGCGAATGCCGCGCTCGTGCACTGGGAGCTGGCGCGTCAGGACCTGCGCTACGCGTTCCGATGGCTCCGCGCCTCGCCCGGATTCGCCGCGACGGCCGTGATCATCATCGCGCTCGGCATCGGTGCGAACACGGCCGTGTTCTCCGTCGCGGACTTCATGCTGATCCGGCCGCTGCCGTTCCGCGATCCCGCGGGGCTCGTGAACGTGCTCGAGACGACGCCCGGGTACTCCGGGATGGAGCTCTCGCCGGGCAACTATCGCGACTGGAAGCGCATGAACACGGTCGCGAGCAGCATGGCGACGTACACGACGTTCTCGCTCAACCTGTCGGGCAGCGGCACGCCCGAACGGCTCGAGGTCGGGCTCGTGTCCTCCGATCTGTTCGCCGTGCTCGGGGTGGCACCGGCCGTCGGCCGCGACTTTTCAGCGAGTGACGACGTCGCCGGCGCGCCGGGGGCGACGATGCTGAGCGACGCGTTCTGGCGGACGCGCTTCAACGGCGATCCGGCGATCGTCGGCCGCACCATCACGCTCAATGATGAGCCGTACACCGTCCGCGGCGTCATGCCGCCGTCGTTTCGTTTTCCCGACAGCACGATCGCGCTCTGGGTCACGCAGCGCTTTCCCGAGGCGGCCTACGCCGATCGCACGGACAACTTCCTGATTGGCGTGGCGCGGCTCAAGGCGGGCGTCACGCTCGAGCAGGCGCAGGCGGACTTCGGGCGCGTGGCGTCGATCCTGGAGCAGCAGTTCCCGCGAGAGAACGAGCGGACCGGGGCGGTCGTGAGCGCGATGCGCGACGATCTGTCCTCGCAGCCGCGGGCGTTGATCCTGGCGCTCGCGGGCGCGGCAGCGTGCGTGCTGCTGATCGTCTGCGCGAACCTGGCGAACCTGTTGATCGCGCGCGCGATTGGACGACGGCGCGAGCTGGCGCTGCGCGCTGCCCTCGGCGCCGGCCGCGAACGGATCGTCCGGCAGCTCGTCACCGAGAGCCTCCTGCTGGCGGCGGCCGGCGGTGCGCTGGGGGTGGCGGTGGCCGTGGCGGGCGTGCCGCTCCTGACCGCACTGGTGCCGAACGACCTGCCCATCGCGCACGCGCCGACGATCGACCTGCGCGTGCTCGTGTTCGCCGTCGCGCTCACCGTCGGCACGGGCATGGCTTTCGGTGTGATTCCCGTGCTTCGGCTCGGCCGCCACGTCGACGTGGACGGCCTTCGCGAGGGCGCGCGCGCGGGGGGCGGCGCGAAGGAGCGCGTGCGCTCGGCGCTCGTGATCGCCGAGGTGGCGCTGTCGATCGTCCTGCTCGTCTCGGCGGGGCTCCTGCTGCGCGCACTGTGGAGCATCCAGCATGTCGATCCGGGCTTCCGCACGTCCGGCATCCTGACGCTGCGGACGGCGCTGCCGCGGCCGCGGTACGACGTCACGGCCACGCGCGTGGCGTACTACGACCGCGTGCTGGCCGACGTCCGCGCGCTGCCCGGCGTGGCGAGCGCGGCGTTCATCGGCGGCCTGCCGCTCGTGCGCGGCGGTGGCATCTGGCCGGCGGCCGTGAAAGGCCAGACCGCCGTGCGCGGCGGCGGCGACACGGCCAGCCTGCGCTTCATCACGCCGGACTATTTCAAGACGATGGGCATCGCGATGCGGCGCGGACGTGACTTCGACGCCTCGGACACCGCCGACCGACAGACCGCGGCCATCGTCAGCGAGTCGCTCGCGCGGCGCCTGTGGCCGGACGCGGATCCGATCGGCCGCACGTTCACGTTCGCTTTCGCCGAGCGCACGGTCGTCGGCGTCGTCGCCGACGTGCACGTGCGCAGCCTCGAGCGGCCGAGCGAGCCGCAGGTGTACGCGGCCTACCAGCAGGTCGGCGAAGGCAATTTGATTGGGTACTTTCCGACCGACCTTGCGGTGCGGGCGGCGAGCGGCGATCCCGCGGCGCTCGCCGGTCCAATCCGCGAAATCATCCACCGGATCGATCCCCAGCAGCCGGTCTCCGACGTGCGGACGATCGACGAGATCGTGTCGATGAAGACGGCGTCGCGCGGCGTTCAGCTTCGCGTCATTGGCTGCCTGGCGGCGCTCGCGCTGCTGCTCGCGGCCATCGGCATCCACGGTCTGCTCTCGTTCACGGTCTCGCAGCGCACGCAGGAGATCGGCGTGCGGATGGCGCTCGGCGCGGAGCCGCGCGCGATTCTTGCGATGGTCACCCGCGAGGCCGCGGTGTTGATCGTCGCCGGCGTCGCGGCCGGCGGCGCGCTCGCCTACGCGGCCGCGCGCGCGATGGACGCCCTGCTCGCGGGCGTCTCGCCGGCCGACGGATGGACGTTCGGCGTCGCGATCGCCGTCGCCGCGGCGTTCGAGCTTGCGGGCAGCCTGGCGCCCGCGATCCGGGCCGCACGCGTCGATCCCGTCAACGCGATTCGCCTGTAGAATCGGCGCGGCTCGCCGCCATGCCGACGCGTGAAACCAGCCGCACGCTCACGTGGATCGCCATGGGGTTCACAGCGTTCGTCCTGCTGCTGGAGATCCTGCACAAGTGGGGCTACGCCGACCGCCTGCACGACTGGGCCGATCGCGCGGCACAGGACGCGCAGGCCCCGAACCCGTTCGCGGGCGGCGTTGGCGTCGATCTGCTGCAACACCGTGTTCGGAAGCGCGCTATCCTGTGCGCGTGGAACGACTGCCGATCGCCGTGGTGGCGGCGTTCGCTCTTGTCGGCTCGAGCACGCTCACCGCGCAGCGTCCGCCCGCCTCGCCCATCATCGGCCGCTGGGATCTCACCATCGCGACGCCGGCCGGCCCGCGGCCGTCGTGGCTCGACGTGCAGCTCTCGGGCACGCGCACGCTCGTCGGGCAATTCGTGGGCATCGTCGGGAGCGCGCGGCCGGTGTCGAAGATCGATGTCACGGGCGGCGCGTTCAGCTTCTCGATTCCTCCGCAATGGGAGCGCGGCGACCGCGACCTGAGCGTCGAGGGCACGGTCGAGGGCGATCGCTTGTCGGGCTGGCTGACGGATCCCGCCGGCGCCCGGATGACGTGGACGGGCGTCCGCGCGCCGTCCCTTCGGCGATCCTCGCCGGTCGAGTGGGGCGATCCGATCGAGCTCTTCAACGGCCGCGACACGAGCGGATGGCACGCGCAGCAGGGCACCAGCCAGTGGACGGTCGTCGATCACACGCTCACGAACCCGCGGTCTGGCGTCAACCTCGTGAGCGATCGGACGTTCACCGACTTCACGGCGCACGTCGAGTTTCGATACCGGGCCGGCAGCAACAGCGGCGTGTATCTGCGCGGGCGCTACGAAGTGCAGATCGAGGACACGGCCGGTCTGGAGCCCGCGGTCGGTCACCTCGGGGCGATCTACGGCTTTCTCGCGCCGAGCGTGGACGTCGCGCGGAAGGCGGGCGAGTGGCAGGTCTTCGACGTCGTGCTGACCGGCCGGCTGGTGACGGTGATCCTCAACGGCGAGACGGTCATCGCGAATCGCGAAATCCCCGGCATCACCGGCGGCGCGCTCGACAGCGACGAGGGCGCGCCAGGCCCGCTCCTGCTCCAGGGCGACCACGGCCCGATCGAATTCCGGAAGATCATCGTCCGGCCCGCGAAGTAAGCTCCGCATCTGTACTATCCTTCCCTCAGTGGCGAACTACACCGCGAAAGACATCACCGTCCTCGAAGGGCTTGAGCCTGTCCGGCGCCGGCCGGGCATGTACATCGGCGGCGTCGGGTCGACGGGCCTCCATCACCTTGTCTGGGAGATCCTCGACAACTCCGTCGACGAGGCGATGAACGGCCACGCGTCGAACATCGTCGTCACGCTCCACAAGGACGGGTCGTCGATCACGGTGGAGGACGACGGACGCGGGATCCCGGTGGACAAGCACCCGCAGACGAAGACGAGCGCGCTCGAGGTCATCTTCACGACGCTGCACGCCGGCGGCAAGTTCGAGCAGAACAACTACAAGACGGCGGGCGGCCTGCACGGTGTCGGCGCGTCGGTCGTGAACGCGCTCTCGCGCGAGCTCGTCGCGACCATCAAGCGCGAGGGCTACACCTGGGAGCAGAAATACAAACAGGGCGACCCGATCGGCGGCGTCAAGAAGCTCGGCCCGGCGCGCGGGAGCGGGACCACGGTGTTCTTCCGGCCGGACCCGACGATCTTTCCGAAGGTCCAGTTCGATGCGGACGTGATCCGCGAGCGGCTCGAGGTCGCGAGCTACTTGCACAAAGGACTGAAGGTCGTCTTCGAGAACGAAGCCGCGGCGCCCGGGCAGCCGAAGCGCGAGGTCTTCGAGCACCCCGAGGGCCTCGTTGACTATCAGAAGAAGATTCTCGCGGACCGCAAGGCGCGGCCGGTGCACGACGCGCCGTTCATGCTCTCGCGCGAGCACGAGGAGACGGGGCTCAAGCTCGATCTGCTGCTGCAGTGGACCGAGTCCACCGAGGAGCACGTTCGCAGCTACGCGAACGGCATCCCGACCGGATCGGGCGGCACGCACGAGAACGGCATGCGCGCGGGTCTCGGCAAGGCGATCCGCAACTTCATCGACACGCACAATCTCTCGCCGAAAGGCGTCACGCTCACCGCCGAGGACATCCGCGAGGGGCTCGTCGGCGTCCTGAGCATTTTTCTGAAAGAACCGCAGTTCCAGGGCCAGACGAAGGATCGGCTCAACAATCCCGAAGTCACGGCCATCGTGGACGGCATGGTGCGGCCGGCGCTCGAGCACTGGCTCAACCACAACAAGAGCACGGCGGAGGCGATTGTCGCGCGGATCATCCTGGCGGCGCGCGCGCGCGAGGCCAGCCGCGCCGCGCAGGCCGAGGTCACGCGCAAGAGCGCCACGTCGTCTCGTCTCACGCTGCCCGGCAAGCTCAGCGACTGCACGTCGCCGGGCCGCGCCGAAAGCGAGATCTTCATCGTCGAAGGCGACTCGGCCGGCGGGTCCGCGAAGCAGGGACGCGACCGCGCGCGCCAGGCGATCCTGCCGCTGCGCGGCAAGGTGCTGAACGCCGAGTCGGCGTCCGTGTCGAAGGTGCTCGAAAACAAGGAGCTGTCGGATCTCGTCACCGCGCTCGGCTGCGGCATCGGGAAGGGGTTTGACGTCTCGAGGCTGCGCTACGGCCGCATCATCATCCTGGCCGACGCCGATTCGGACGGCCATCACATCGCGACGCTGCTGCTCACGTTCATCTATCGCCACATGCCGCAGCTCATCCGCGACGGCAAGGTCTTTCTGGCGCAGCCGCCGCTCTACCGCATCGACGTCGGCAAGGACACGCACTGGGCGCTCGACGACGCGCACAAGGCGGCGATTCTCAAACGCGTGGACGGGCGCGCGAAGCCTGAGATCACCCGGTTCAAGGGCCTGGGCGAGATGATGCCGAAAGTCCTGTGGGAGACGACGCTCAATCCGCGGACGCGCCGGCTGCTGCGCGTCGAGATCGCGGATCAGATCGTCACCGATCGCGTCATCAACGAGCTCATGGGGAAGGACCCCGCCGCGCGGTTCAAGTTCATCATGGAGCGGGCCGAGGAGGCGGAGGAGCTCGACGTGTGACGTGCGAATCCTCGAATCGCACCGGCGGCAAGGCCGTGCGCTGTTTCCGCTGCGGGACGAATGACGCGCGCCGCGGGGCGGCGCTCACCGATCGCCGAAGCCCGATCCGGGTTTCGTGTACTCCGGCCGGGGCGGGCTGAAGATGTCGAGCACGCGCGCGCCTTCAGGACCCGCGCGCATCGTGTGCGGGACGTTGGCCGGCGTGCGCCAGAAATCTCCCTTGCGCACCGGGATCTCTTCCTCACCCTGAACTCGCACGGCCGATCCCTCCAGCAACACGCCCCACTGCTCCTCGGGGTGATGATGGACTCGTCCCACGGCGTGCGGCGCCAGGCTCACCACCGAGAGCATCGCGTGCTCGCCGGCGAAGATGCGCGTCGTCAGCCCGGGCGCGAGCTCGCGGAAGAGCCCGTCCTCCGGATGATCGAGGTTGTGAAACTCCTTCTTCTGGCTCGTCACGTCGTCTTCGACTCCTTGGTGCGCTGCGTGCCGTAGGCGCTCACGTAGCGCCCTTCGCGGATCGCTTTGAGCGTCTCTTCTTCGCGCGCGACCTGCGCACGAACGGCGTCGAGCAGCGCGTCGGCGATCGCGGGTGGGAATGATACGACACCGTCCTCGTCGCCGACGATGATGTCTCCGGGCGAGACGACGGCGCCGCCAATCGACACGGGCGCGTTGATGACGCCCGGGCCGGTCTTGTACGGGCCGCGATGGATGACGCCGCGGGCGAAGCACGGGAAGTCGGACGCGCGAAACGCGGCGACGTCGCGGATCGCGCCGTCGATGACGAAGCCTGCCGCGCCCCGCTGCTCCGCGATGTCCCTCATGATCTCGCCGATCAGCGCGCGTGTGACGTCGCCGCCGCCGTCCACGACGATCACGTCGCCTGCGCCCACCAGCTCGAGGGCCTGATGAATCGCGAGGTTGTCGCCGGGCCGCGTTCGCACCGTGAAGGCCGTGCCCGCCATCCGGCCGGCGCGATGAAAGGGCCGGAGCCCGACCGCCCCCGCGAGCCGCTCGAGGTTGTCGCTGATCACGGCGGTCGGCGCGCGCTTGAACGCGTCGATGAGCGCGGGCGTGACCCTGGGCACGCTCGCCGAGACGGTCACAATCGTCATAGGGCACATCCTAACAAGCTTCGTCCGACGTCGGCCGCGTCACGAACCCCGCGCGATATGATCACCGCCTCAACGTGCAGTTCGCCAAACCCCTCAGGGAGCGCATTCGCAGCGGCCGCATCCGGTGCAGCATCCGGGTCTGGACGCGCCCGCACGTGAAAGTCGGCGGCCGCTACCGGATGGGCGACGGGCACGTCGTGGTGGACTCGATTGCGCCGATGAAGGAGAGCGCGATCACGCACGATCTGGCGCGCGAATCGGGATTCGAGACCGTCGACGAACTGTTGACCATGGCCAAACACGGCCGGGGCGCCAACGTGTACCTGATTCGCTTTCACTATCTGCCCCACGGCGGGTGGGACACGGCGCGCGCGAGGCGCTGAGGCGGCCGATGACACGGGACGCTGGTATCGAGGCGCTCTATGCGGCCTGGCGCGGGGCGATGGCCGCGAGCGACGTGGACGGCGTCCTCGATCTGCTCACGCCAGACTATGAGCTCTGGTCCCCCGGCGCGGCGCCGCTCGGCCGCGAGGCGCTGCGGCCGGCGCTCGCCGCCGCGTTTGCGGCGTACGACGTCGAATCGTCGTTCGAGCGCGAGGAGCAGATCGTCGCGGGCGATCTCGCCTTCGAGCGCGGGTGGGACGTGCAGCGGGCGCGGCCGCGGGCGGGCGGCGACGCGCGAGTCCAGCGCCAGCGCGTCTTTCTGATTCTGCGGCGCGGCGCCGATGGCGTCTGGCGCTTCGCGCGCGGCATGTCGCAGCCCGGGCCGGGCGGGCCGTCCTGAAAGGAGCTCCAATGCCAAGTTGCTGGGCCACCATGTTCCTTCCCGAGCGCCACAGCGCGATCGCCGCGGATGGCTCGGAAGTCCGCGTGCTGCTCGCCATGGGCGGCGGCAGCACCGTTCATTGCACGCTCCCGCCCGCGACCGGCGCGTCTCCGCGCGTCTCGCTCTCGACGGTCAATGTCGGCATCGACGAGATTTGGTACTTCCTGGAAGGCCGTGGAGAAATCTGGCGCAAGAACGACGAGACCAGCGAGACGGTCGCGGTGAGCCCCGGCGTGTGTCTCACGATCCCGGCGGGCACGGTTTTCCAGTTCCGCAACACCGGCCGTGAGCCCCTGGTGTTCCTTTGCATCACGATGCCGCCCTGGAGGCCTGGCACGAACCTCAAGGTTGATGACTGCCGGTGGCCCGTCCCCGCGGCCGAATGATTGCTGGCGTTGAGTCGTGATGCCGGTCGGGCAACAGGGCCGGCGGCCTGGACAGCGCCTGTTGCGACACAGGGACCTACTCGTCGTCGAGCAGGAGGCGGTCCTTGAAGGGCAGGTCCTTGCCGCGCACGAATCCAATCTGCTTGCGCTTCGGGTCGGTTCGCAGCACCCAGGCGATGTCTTCCATGTGCCAGAGCGACGGGTGGTCGTGGCTCACGTAGTCGGTGCACGACGACACGCGGAAGGGGATTCGCTCTTCGAGACGGCCGCAGCGGACGATCTGGTCCGCTGACTTCTGGCCCCGCACGACCGAGGCGTGCCGGCAGGTCAGGCACAGCGACGGCTCGCCCTCGCGCGCGGTGCCGCCGTGGATCTTGATCTTCATCGCGGTTCTCCTCCTAACGTCTCATCGAGCACCTCCTTTGTCCCCGGGATCTCTCGAACATGGGCGTCCTTTGAAACCTACGGCGGACGACGACGATGGCATCGTCGTCGTCGGGAAGTCAAGGGGCGTTCGCGTGGCAGTTTCTGCACAGGGTCGGCGCGGTCACTTGGCAGATTCGACGATGCTCAGCAGCACGACCAGCGCGAAAGGGCAGGTTGACGGCTGGCACGATGCTTTCGTTTTGCCTGGCGTGGCCGATGCCGCTGCCCGCCCGCCGAAGCTGCTCGATCAGCTGCGCGAGGCGATTCGAGTGCGTCACTACAGTCCGCGCACGGAAGAAGCCTACGTGGCCTGGGTTCGGCGCTTCATTCTGTTCCACGGCAAGCGGCATCCGCGCGAGATGGGCGCGTCGGAGGTGACGGCGTTCCTGTCGAGCCTTGCGCGGAGGGACGTCGCGGCGTCGACGCAGAACCAGGCGCTCAGCGCGATTCTGTTTCTGTACGAGGCGGTCTTCGATCAGCGCTTGCCCTGGATGGCGGAGATCGTTCGGGCGCGGCGGCCGGCGCGGCTGCCGGTCGTCCTGTCCCGTGGCGAGGTGGCGGCCGTGCTGTCGCGGCTGCGCGGGCCGGTGTGGCTGATGGCGTCGCTGCTGTACGGCTCCGGCCTGCGGCTGCTCGAGTGCGCGGAACTGCGGGTCAAGGATGTGGATCTCGACCGTGGGGAGCTGAGGGTTCGGGATCCGAAGGGCGGCCGGGATCGGGTGACGATGGTGCCGACCGGTTTGGTCGAGCCGCTGCGCGCGCATCTGGCGGCGGTCAAGACGCAGCACGATGCGGACCTGCTCGCGGGCCGGGGTTCGGTGGCGCTGCCCGGGGCGCTCGGCCGCAAGTATCCGGGCGCGGCGGTCGAGTGGGCGTGGCAGTGGGTGTTTCCGGCCACGCGGTGGTACACGGACGCGGCGACGGGGGAACGGCGCCGGCATCACCTGCACGAGTCGGTGGTGCAGCGTGCGGTGAAGAACGCCGTGCGGGCGGCGGGGATTGCGAAGCCGGCGACGTGTCATTCCCTGCGACACTCGTTCGCGACGCACCTGCTCGAGTCCGGGTACGACATCCGGACGATCCAGGAGCTGCTGGGCCACCGGGACGTGTCGACGACGATGGTGTATACGCACGTGCTGAACCGGGGAGGGCGCGGCGTGCGGAGCCCGCTTGATGGTCCTGGGATGGGGCCGGTGCTTGGGCGGAAGTAGGCCGGCGGCTGTCCGGTCCATCCGGCTACGCAGGTCTGTCTATCACCGGAGCGCGTGCCATGCGGCCGTCATTTTCAACGAGCGGCTGGTGCTAGACTGCCAGCTGGTTGGGCTGCCGGAGTATGGAGTTCAACCTACTTGTCGTTAGACCGACAGTTCATAGGGAGGCGGTAATGACTATCCCAGTGTTGCTTGGGCGCGCATTGCTTG
>DATIWF010000019.1:0-23572 GCA_035519535.1 Vicinamibacterales bacterium
TGGCTATGCTTCGTGTGGAGATCGATGGCACCATACTCCATGGCTGGCTGCTCCTTTGCGCCCTGAGCGCGTTAACTTTGGTGGAGCGGTGACGCTACCACGTCGGGATCAGCCAGCCGCTTCATCCCATCTATCCTCGACCGTAAGATAGTCGGCCGTGTCCATCACCGGTACGGTATGCTTGGCCTCCCCGGCCAGCCCGTGCGCCATTCGTTCAGCGCAGCGCGGATCGCTACGTCGTCGGTCTTCCAAGGAGCAAGAGACATGAAATTCCACGCCATGAGGTTTGTGGCCTTCGCGCTCGCCCTCGCTTCGGGGGTGTCCGTCACGTCGTCGACTGCCGCACAGCAAGCTCAGACCAAGCCGAACATCGTGATCATCTGGGGCGATGACATCGGCCAGTCCGACATCAGCGCTTATTCGATGGGGCTGATGGGCTTTCGCACGCCCAACATCGATCGTGTCGCCAGGGAAGGCATGATCTTTACCGACTACTACGCCGAGCAGAGCTGCACCGCCGGCCGAGCGTCGTTCATCACCGGCCAATCCGGCTTGCGGACGGGCATGACCAAGGTCGGCCTGCCGGGCGCCGCGACGGGCCTGCAGAAGGAAGACCCGACGATTGCGGAGCTGTTGAAGATGCAAGGCTACGCCACGGGCCAGTTTGGCAAGAATCACTTGGGGGACCGCAATGAGTTCCTGCCGACGGTGCACGGTTTCGACGAGTTCTACGGCAACCTCTACCACCTCAACGCCGAAGAAGAGCCGGAACTGCCGGACTACCCGGCCGACCCGGCGTTCCGCGCCAGGTTCGGCCCCCGCGGCGTGCTGGACTGCAAGGCCTCGGCCACGGACGATCCGACGGTCGATCCCCGCTTTGGCAAGGTGGGCAAGCAGATCTGCAAGGACACGGGCCCGCTGACGAAGAAGCGCATGGAAACGATCGACGATGACATCGCCGCGCGGGCCGTGGACTTCATCCAGCGGCAGAACCGGGCGGGCAAGCCGGCATTCGTCTGGGTCAATTTCACTCACATGCACTTCCGTACGCACACCAAGCCCGACAGCCTCGGTCAGGCAGGCCGCTTCCAGAGTCCGTACCACGACACGATGATCGACCACGACAAGAATGTCGGCCAGGTCCTCAAGGTGCTGGACGACCTTGGCATTGCGGACAACACGTTCGTCATGTACTCGACCGACAACGGCCCGCACATGAACTCCTGGCCGGACGCAGCGATGACGCCGTTCCGCAGCGAGAAGAACACCAATTGGGAGGGCGCCTACCGGGTGCCGGCCATGGTGCGCTGGCCCGGTCATATCAAGCCGGGCAGCGTGTCCAACGACATCGTCGCCCACCTCGACTGGCTGCCGACGTTTCTGGCCGTGGCGGGCGACCCGCAGATCAAGGCCGAGCTGCTCAAGGGCTACAAAGCCGGAGACATGACCTACAAGGTCCATCTCGACGGCGATAATCTCGTGCCTTACCTGACGGGGCAAGCCGCCAAGAGCCCGCGGATCTCCTTCTTCTACATCAACGACGACCAGCAGCTGGTCGCCCTGCGCTACGACAACTGGAAGCTCGTGTTCATGGAGCAGCGAGCCGAGGGCACATTGCTTCTCTGGGCCAACCCCTTCACCGACCTTCGGGTCCCGCTGATCTTCAACCTCCGGACGGATCCGTACGAGCGCGCGGACGTCACGTCGAACACGTACTACGACTGGCTGATTGATCACGTCTTCCTCCTGGTTCCCGCGCAGGCCTACGTCGGCGACTTCCTGATGACGTTCAAGGACTATCCGCAGCGGCAGAAGGCGGCGAGTTTCAACATGGATGCGGTGCTGCAGAAGCTGAAGGAGTCCGGCGGATCGAAGTAGCGGGCACGGGCGGGGTGCGAGATGACGCGCCCCGCCCATCTCCGTCGAGACTCGGCAGCGCCTACCGCCGGACGTCCGGAGACCCGCCCCGTCGCCGGCCTCCGTTTGCCGGGCCCGACGGGATCACGTAGTCCCGCGGCGGCTCCGCGTCGAGCAGGTACCTGACGAAGTAATCCCACCGGCGCCGCATGACGTAGTTCGCCGGCGCGTAGCCGTGACCCGAGTTCGGGATCAGCAGCATGTCGAATTCCTTGTTCGCCTTGTTCAGCGCGTCGGCCACGAGCAGCGTGTTGTAAGGCGGCACGTTGTTGTCCATCGTGCCGTGAATCAGCAGCAGGTAACCCTTGAGGCCGGCCGCCTGCGTCTGCGTCGCCTCGATCGTGTAATTGTCGGTGCCGTCCGGATTCTTCACGAGCGGCCCCTGATACCGCTCGCCCCAGTCGTCCTCGTACTGGCGCTGATCGTGGTTGCCTGACTCGGCGATTCCGACCTTGAAGAAGTCGTTGTACGGCGCGCGCAGCAGAGCATCCGCGGTGATGAACTCGCCGCCCGAGTGGCCCCAGATGGCGGCCTTGTCGATGTCAATCCACGGGTACCCCTTCGCGAGCTCCTTCATGCCGGCGATCTGATCCGGAATCGTGTTGTTGCGGCCAATCGCGCCGTAGTAGGCGTCGGTATACGCCTCTGTCAGAGAGAGAACCGGGGCAGGGAGCCGGGGACCGGCGCGACGGACGTCTGAGAAGGCGCGTGATGTTGGCTAATGCGGGACGCGGTCACTCGCCGCGAAGCGCGACGATGGGATCGACCTTGGTGGCGCGCCGCGCCGGGGCGAGCGTGGCGACGACGGCCGCGGCGACGAACACGAGCGGCACGATCGCGAGCGTGACCGAATCGAGGGGCTTCACGCCGAAGAGCATCGATCCGAGCCACCGCGCCGCAATGACGGCGGCGCCGACACCCGCGGCGACGCCGATGGCCGTGACGAACGCCATCCGCGACGCGACCAGGCGCACGACCTCGAGGCGGCCGGCGCCGAGCGCCATGCGCACGCCGATCTCGGCCGTGCGGCTCGCGACCGCCTCGCTCATGAGCCCGTACACGCCCACGGCCGACAGGACCAGCGCGATCGCCGAGAAGACCGCGATCAGCCAGAAGTTGAACTCGCGCGGCGCGACGAATCGCCCGACGCGCTGGTCCATCGTCGCGATTCGCGTCAGCGGCATCGACGGCGCCATCGAGCGGACGACGTCTCTGACCTGGCGCAGCGTCTCGTCGGTGTCGCGCGACGTGCGGACCACGAAGTTCGTGGACATCGCCACCGTGCTCTGGAGGTACGGCGTGTACACGACCGGCGGTGCGGCGTCCTCGAGCGTCGCCATGCGCACGTCGTCGACGACGCCGACCACGGTCATCCAGCCGGTCGCCGAGGTCGAATCGACGCGCACTCGCCGGCCGACGGCGTTGTCGGTGTTCCACGCGGTGCGGGCGAAGGCGAGGTTCACGATAACCACGCGGTCGGCGCCTCCGATATCGCGATCGTCGAAGAGCCGTCCGTATCGCAATCGAAGACGAAGCGCCGTGAAGTAGCCGGGGCTGGGGAGGTCGCCAGGGACGTCGATTCCCGTGTCGCGGCCCTCCGGCACGAACCCGATGCGCAAGCCGCCGAGCAGCGGCACGTTGCCGATGCCGGCTGCCTCGACGCCGGGGATCGCTTGCAGCCGGTCGATCAAATCGTGGCCGAACGCGCGCAGCGAGTTCGGGTCGGGCAGGCGGTCGCGGTCCCCGCGCGGGTTGATGCCGAACGTCAGCACGCCGTGCGGATCGAATCCGAGGTCGAGCCCGCGCACGGCCATCAGCGTGCGCGCCATGAGACCGGCGGCGACGAGCAGGACAATCGCGAGGCCGATCTGCGCGACGACGAGCGCCACGCGCAGCCGGCGCTGACCGCGGGCTTCGCCAACCGACGCCGACGATCGCAGCGACGCCACGGTGACGCGCCACGCGCCGGCCGCCGGCGCCAGACCGCAGACGACGCCAATCGCGAGCGAGAGCGCCACGCTGAACGCGAAGATGCGCGCGTCCACCGTGATGTGATCCATGCGCGGCAATTTGATCGGCGAGTTCGCGACGAGCGCCGGGACCGCCCAGATGGCCAGGGCCAGGCCCGCCATGCCGCCGGCGAGCGCGAGCACCGTGCTCTCCGTGATCCACTGACGGACGAGCCGCGATCGGCCCGCGCCAATCGCCATGCGCACGGCCACTTCGCGCGCGCGTCCGGCCGCTCGCATCAGCAGGAGGTTGGCGACGTTCGCGCCCGCGATCAGCAGCAGGCAGATCACGCCGCCGAGCAGGATGAGCAGGGTCGACCGCGAATCGCCGACGAGGCTGTCCTGCAGCCGCTCGACGCGGACGGTCCAGGCGCGCTCGTCGGCACGCTCCGAGGCGATGGCGCTCGCGATCGACGTCATCTCCGCTTGCGCGGCCTCGAGGCTCACGCCTGGCTTCAAGCGGCCGATTGCCGGGTACTGGCGAAACCGACGCTGTCCCTGCATCCGCGATTCGACGAGCGGGATCCAGCAGTCCGCGACGCCCCACGACGTCTCGTCCAATCGAAAGTCCGCGGGCATCACCCCGTCGACCACCGTCCGCGTGCCGTTGAGTTCGACCACGCGGCCGACGATGTTGGGATCGCCGCCGAACTGGCGCTGCCAGACCGCGTGGCTGAGGATGACCTCCGCGTTGTCGGAGGTGGCGTCGCGCAGCGCGAACGGTCCGAGCTTGGCGTTGGCGACCGATTCATACGCCGCGGCCTCGAACGGCCGGCCGATCGCGAGCTTCACGCCGGTGAGCGCGAAGTACTCCGGACCGATGAGCATGCCGAGCAGCGCTTCCGGCTCCGCGGCGCCGACCATCGTCACCGACGTGGCGCCCAGCGGCGTCAGCAGGTCGAATGACCTGGAGGCGCGACGCCACTCCGTGATATGCGCGGGCGAGACATCAGCGCGCGGCTCGCCGGCGGCTGGATTCGATTCATACAAACGCACGAGACGATCGGCTGACGGCAGCGGCAACGATCGGAGGAGCACGTGATCGACGACGCTGAAGATGGCGGTGCTGGCGCCGCTGCCCAGCGCCAGCGTGAGGATGGCGACGGCGGTGAAACCCGGAGCGCGCGCGAGCGTGCGCAGGGCGTACGCCGTGTCGCGGCGAAGGTCGTCGAGCCAGACGAACGATCGCGCATCGCGTTGAGCGCGCTTCGACGGCTCGACGCCGCCGAGCGCGCGACGCGCGGCCAGGCGCGCGTCCCTCTCCGACAGCCCCTGACGGCGGAGATCGTCCTCGACGAGCCGCAGATGCGCAGTGATCTCGCGGTCGAGCTCCTCGTCCGCGCGACCCGGCGTGATCGCGTTTCGGAGGCGGAGCAGGGCGCGCCGGATCAGCGACATGTCAGCGCTCGTCCGACAGCAGGTGATCGACGAGCCCGGCGAGCCGGCGCCAGCGTTCGGCCTGTTTGGCCAACGCCCGCGATCCGGCCTTCGTGATGCCGTAGTACTTGGCTTCGCGCGAGTGCTCGGTCTGCCGCCACTCGCCCTTGATCCACCCCCGATGTTCGAGCCGGACGAGGGCGGGGTAGAGCGTGCCCTGGTTGAGCGTCAGCGGATGCCGGGTCATCTGCTCGAGCCGCGCCGCGAGGGCGTAGGCGTGGAGCGGGCCCATCGTTTCGAGTGCCCGCAGGACGATCAGGTCCAGCGTGCCCTGGAGGAGCGCGACGCCATGGGTGTCTTTACTTGGCATTCAAGTGGAACCGTGGGGCATCGTCGCATGCCTGAACTTGAGCGTCAAGTACCGCGAGACGCCGACCGCGCCGGGCGCGTAGAATCACCGCATGAAGCCCAAAAACACCATCTGCCTCTGGTTCGACAAGGACGCGCAGGATGCCGCGCGCTTCTACGCCGCGACGTTTCCGAACAGTGCCGTGACGGCCGTGCACACGGCGCCCGGTGACTACCCGGGCGGGAAGAAGGGTGATGTCCTGACGGTGGAGTTCACCGTGGTGGGCATTCCCTGTCTCGGTCTCAACGGCGGCCCCGTGTTCACGCACAACGAGGCCTTCTCCTTCCAGATCGCGACGGACACCCAGGAGGAGACGGACCGCTACTGGAACGCGATCGTCGGCAACGGCGGCAAGGAGAGCCAGTGCGGCTGGTGCAAGGATCGCTGGGGTCTTTCGTGGCAGATCACGCCGCGCGCGCTCACCGACGCGCTGGCGGCGGGTGGCGGCGAGGCCAAACGAGCGTTCGAGGCGATGATGGGGATGCAGAAGATCGACATCGCCACGATCGAAGCGGCGCGACGCTCAGCGTGACAGCACGCGAGGGAGCGCCGGCATGAAGACGCCAACGTCGCCGATCTGCTCGGTCGTCGAAATGAACTCGAACGCCGTCGGGCTCACCGGCGTCGTGCGGCGCCCGCGCTGCTGAATGAGCTGGTGCAAGGTCTCGGGCGAGACGCGCCGAGCCACCGAGCGCCCCTCGCGGAGCGCCCTGTCGCGTTTCGTGATGTTCGACATGGACCGGCGATGATACAGGTCGCGCGGGCGAACAAACAGTCTTGAACTGTGACGTCGTGTGGGCGAAACTATTACTGGCTACTTCTTCTTTCTGAACGCGGCGTCGACCTGCTTTTTGATGTCGCCGAAATTCTTGCCGAGCGTCTTTTCTTCCGCCTCGGTCAGCAGCCGGAACGGCACCCGGACGACGCTCTGGGCGAACTTGACGTTCAGCCAGTACTGCCCGTACTTCGTGCCGTTCGGAATGTGGAAGTAGAGCTGGCCCAGGCACGCGCGATCACTCGTGACGTCGGCCTGGTCCCACGGCATCGCGCGTGAGCCGAGATCCGAGAACATCCCGAGGCGGTTCCCGCGGTGCGTCCAGGGAGGGAAGTAGTTGATCGAATCGCGCTGGACTTTCAGGCGGTTCTGCAGCGGCTCGGTCTTGGCCGAGTTCTGGCGGTACTCCTCGATGGACGGCAGCGGCAGCGTGCCGTCCGGCGTGTCGAGTGAGAACGCGTCGCGCTTGATCGTGTAGTCCTTGACGTCCTTCATCAGCGTGATGCCGACGTCGAGCATGATCCAGTCGCTCCCGATCGTCCGATTGGCGATCTGGTAGCCGATGATCACGTAGCCTTCGTTGTTGTACGCCACCCGGACGAACTTGCCTTCCAGCGTCATGATCTGGGGAACGCCGGGGTTGGGGATCTGCACGGTCGGCTGTTGACCGAGCGCGTGGTTCGGGGCTGCCGAGGCCCACCCGACGATCAGAGCCGCCGCTCCACCCAACAACATCTTCTTTGTCGTCATGTCAGTCACCCTTGAGTTCGTCGTGGAAATGAGATCACGATCTCCCACTACGTATGGCGGAGGGGGGCCTTCTCGAACCCCATTCTGGTGAGCAACGCGGCCCATCGCGCGTCCTGGTGCAGCGGGCGCAGACGCGGGTTGCTCTGCAGATAGGCGAGGCCTGGATCGCGGGTCGCGTGCGCACGGTCCAACCAGTCGAAGGCGGCATCCGCTTCCCCTCGCACCGCCTGCACTTCTGCCACCTGCAGCGCCCATGAATCGGAGTGTTCGGCGATCAGCTGTTCGAGTGCCGACACCGACTTCGCCTCGCCACCCGCCGCCCGATGAACGATCGCCAGCGCCCAGAGGCGGAATCCCTCCTCCGGCTCACGCGTCGCCTCGGCAAGCGCCTCCTGTGGTTGGCCCAGACCGAGGGCCGTCAGGGCCAGGTGAGCGTGACTGGAGATACGCGGCGGCGCGAACTCCAACGCCTTGAGGAAAGCCTCCTTCGCGTTCGTGAGGTCGTCCATCACGAGGAAGGCGAGTCCAAGACTGTGGTAGGTCGCCGCGCTCAGCGGATCCTGCTCGAGTGCGCGACGAAAGATGTCGATCGCCTCTGCTGCATGGCCGTGAACGCTCGCCAGAACACCTGAGAGACGGAGGACTGAGGCGTTCTGCGGCGCCTGCCGCAGCGCCTGCTCCAATGACGCTTCCGCGCCACGCCAATCCCAGTCATGGAAGATCTTGATCCAGGCAATTTGAGCGTGTCCGTCCGCGAGCGTCGGCTCGAGCGCCAGCGATCGTTCGACCGCGTTCCGCGCTCGTGCATACCCGTCGGCAGCCGGGACCAACCTCCAGCCGACTTCCCTCGTATAGGCAATACTCAGCTCCACCCAGGCGAGCGCGAATCGTTGATCGCGGTCGACTGCCTGCTTCAGATAGCCGATCGCTTTGGTCGTCGCCTCCTGGCTGTACTGATCCATGAAGTGACGCGCCAGCAGATACAACCGATGCGCCTCCGGATCCGTGCTGCGGCCCCTTGCGGCTCGGTCGACCTCCACCTTCGCTCGCCTACTCGCATTAGAATCCGCCGCCTCGCCAAGCAACCTGGTCCGTAGCTCCTTCACCACCGACTGCGCAATGTCGTCCTGGACCGCCAGGATGTCATCGAGTGTTCGATCGTACGTCTCTGACCAAAGATGGTAGCCGTCAGAGACGTTCACGAGCTGGACGTTGATGCGCACGCGGTTTCCAGACCGGCGGACGCTGCCGTCCAGAAGTGTGGCCACGTTGAGAACCCGCCCGATTTCCGCGAGGGGGACCGGCTTGCCCTTGAAATAAAACGACGACGCGCGTGCCGGGACGCGCAGCCCCTTGATCCTGGCCAGGAGACTCAGCAGTTCGTCTGCGAGGCCGTCAGAAAAATACTCGTCGTCAGCGCTGGCACTGCGGTTCACGAACGGAAGCACCGCAATCGAGGCGATGCCGTTGGGGTCACTGAGGTTCGGCGGCCTTGGCCCTTGCTCGAGTGTGCGTCTGAGCGCGCGTAGTTCGCTCGCCACCTCCCGCGCGGACTGAAATCGGTTGCGCGGCTGCTTCTCCAAGCAGCGGCTGACAACGCGTTCGAGATCGGTTGGCAGGTCGGCGCGAATCCTGGTGAGCAAGGGCGGGGTCTCGCGCACGATCGCGGCAGCCACCTCCCAGTTTCTTTTCCCGGCGAACGGGCGCTGTCCCGTCACCATCTCGAAGATCAGGACCCCCAGCGAGAACAGGTCCGTTCGTGCATCCACGGGTTCACCGACGATCTGCTCCGGCGCCATGTACGAGGCCGTACCGAGCACCGCGCCAGCCGTGGAGAGCGGCGCGGCGACGGTCTCAGTCGGGACCTCTTGGAGGTGTGGCTCGGTCTCGAGACGCTTGGCGAGGCCGAAGTCCAACACCTTCACCTGCCCCTCGCGAGTCACCATGACGTTGGCAGGTTTCAGATCCCGATGTACGACGCCCTTGTCGTGCGCCGCCGCCAGAGCATCCGCCAGCGGGATGACCAGATCGAGTAATTGACCGACTGGCAGCCCGCTTGCCGGGGCGAGCTCAGCCAGATTCCGGCCTTCGACCAGCTCCAGGGTCAGGAAGCGCGTGCCCGCTACTTCTTCGATGGAGTGCAGCGTGATGATGTTTGGGTGATTGAGAGCCGCGACAATTCGTGCTTCGCGCTCCATGCGGGCGAGCCGTTCGGGCGACGACGAGACGTCTTCGGGCAGCACCTTGATCGCGATGTCGCGGCCCAGTCGTGTGTCGCGCGCGCGATAGACTTCGCCCATGCCGCCCGCGCCGAGCCGCGCGAGGATCTCGTAGGCGCCGAGACGGGTGCCGGCGGCGAGCGGCATCGACCGAATGTATCCTACGCCACGGATCGCGCCAACAGGGAGCTGTGTCAGAGAGAGAACCGGCGCAGGGAGGCGGGGACCGGCGCGACGGACGTCTAAGAACGCGCGTCCAGCGCCGGCGTGTTCGAGGCCGGTCAGGCGAAGGAGTCGTACACGGTCGTGCCGGGCACGAGCACCGGTGAACTCCACGGCCTTCGCGGGGAGGGCCGCACCGCCGTCGGCCACGGCATGGAGCACCCGTTCACGCTCGAGTACGAGTTCGTCTGAGGATCGCGTTCGAAGTTTTCAGCGCCAGGCTGACCCGTGTCAGTTACCCTTGAGCATCATGTCGCCGCTCTTCCAGGACATCCGCTACGCGATTCGCACGCTGCGCCGCAGCTACGCACTGACGCTCGTCATCGTCGCGTCGCTGGCGATCGGCATCGGCGCCAACACGGCGATTTTTAGTGTCGTAAATGCGCTGCTGCTGAAACCGCTGCCGTATCCTGACGCCGATCGGCTGGCGATTCTCTGGCTGCGATCACCGGGCGTCAACATTCCCCAGGACTGGCCGTCGCCCGGTCAGTACCTCGACGTGCAGCAGCAGAATCACGCCTTCGCCGAGATGGCCATCGCGCAGGGGCGCGTCGGCACGATGCTGGCGACCGCCGCCGACTCCGCGAACGGCCAGTCTGAGCCGCAGCGCGTCGAGGCGCTCCTCACGTCCTCGAGCCTGTTCCCGCTGCTCGGCGCGAAACCGATCTTCGGACGCCTGCTGCGCCCGGAGGAAGACGCGGGTCCGACCGCGCAGGTCGTCGTCCTGAGCCATGCGTTCTGGCGTCGCGCCTTCGGCGCGGATCCGAATGTCGTCGGACGGACGATCACGTTGAACGGCCTCGCACAGAATCCCGGCGAGAGCAATCAGTTCCAGGTCATCGGCGTGCTCGGCTCGGATTTCCTGATGAACGGCGAGATCATCCCGACCGTGTCGAGCACGACTCGGATGGACGTCTATCTGCCGCTGCCGTTCGGGCCGGAGACGCAGACGAAGCGGCGGGGGGACGAGAACTTCAACATCCTCGCGCGCCTGAAGCCGGGCGTGACGATGGCGCAGGCGAAGAGCGACGTCGCCGGAATCGCGGCGAAGATCCGCGAGGTGGACAAGCGCGACCGGACGTTCACGATTGACGTCGTGCCGCTAGTCGACTCCGTAGTCGGGAACGTGCGGCTTGCCGTGCTCGTCGTCATGGGCTCGGTGACGCTCGTGCTGCTCATCGCCTGCGCGAACGTCGCGAACCTGCTGCTCACGCGCGCGACGGGCCGACAGAAGGAAGTGGCCGTGCGCACGGCGCTGGGCGCCAGCTGGCAGCGGCTCGTCCGGCAACTGCTCACGGAAAGCCTGCTGCTCGGACTGCTCGGCGGCGTGATGGGCCTGCTCGTCGCCCGCACCGCCCTGCAGGTGGTGCGCACGATGAATCCGGGCAACATCCCGAGGCTCGACGCGATCGCGCTCGATGCGTCAGTGCTGACGTTCACGTTCGCCGTGTCCGTCGTCACCGGCCTCCTCTTCGGCCTCGCGCCCGCGGTGCGTGCCGCGCGCGTCGATCTCAGTGCGTCCATGAAAGCCGGCGGCCGCAGTTCGCAGGGCGACGGCGGATTCGGCAGTTCCCGCCGGCGGCTGCGGAGCCTGCTCGTCGTCTCGGAGGTCGCCATCTCGCTGATGCTGCTCGTTGGCGCCGGCCTGCTGATTCGGAGCTTCGTGCGGCTGCAACACGTCGCGCCAGGCTTCGACCCGGAGGGCGTCGTGTCGATGCGCCTCGGGGCAAGCGCGCGTCAGTTCCAGAACCGCGACGCCGCGCTCGGCTTCTATCGTCCGTTCAACGAGGCCCTCGCGGTCGTGCCCGGCGTCGTCGCGCGTGGCGCCGTCACCTCGCTGCCGTTCACGTCGTCCGTCGGCTGGGGCGGCATCAACGTCGAAGGCTGGACGCCGGCGCCCGGCCAGGAGCTGCAAGTCGATCAGCGTGGTGCGACCACCGACTACTTCCGCGCGATGAAGATCCCGGTGATTCAGGGTCGTGTCTTCTCCGACGCCGATCTGCCGCAGAACGCGGAGCCCGTCTGCGTGATCGACGAGAAGTTCGCGCAGCGCTTCTGGCCGAACGGCGACGCGGTCGGCAAGCACTTGTGGAACGGGGATCCGGGCGCGACGAAGTACGCCATCGTCGGCGTCGTCGGCACCGTGAAGCAGTACGGGCTCGACGTGGACGGGCGCATCGTGATGTACCGGCCGAGCCTCAACGGGAGCTGGCACGTGGCGCGGACGACGGGCGATCCGACGATCGTGGCCGCCGCGCTCGTGCGCAAGATTCACGAACTCGATCCCACGATGACCGTCGTCGATGTGCAGACCATGACGGATCGGATGAGCGGGTCGATGGCACGGCAGCGCTTTTCGACGGTGATGCTCGGCGCCTTCGCGGGCTTCGCGCTGCTGCTCGCGATCGTCGGCGTCTACGGCGTGATGTCGCACCTCGTCGCCCAGGGCGCGCGCGACATCGGCGTGCGGATGGCGCTCGGGGCCGAGCGCCGCCGCATTCTCAGCATGGTCCTTCGTCAGGGCCTCGAGCTCGCGGGCGCGGGGACGGTCATCGGGTTGCTCGGCGCCGCGGCTCTCACGCGCGTCATGGCCGGACTGCTGTTCGACGTCAGCACCACGGACGCGACGACGTTCGCGATCGTGCCGGCGGTGCTCATCGCCACGGCCATGCTGGCGACCTGCATCCCGGCGCTTCGGGCGACGCGCGTGGATCCGGTCGTCGCGCTGCGGGACGAATAAGGCCGGCCGGTCACGCCCCTCGCGCGTCGTCGCCGTCGGCGCATGCGGTCGGTGTGGCAACGGGAGCGCGGGTCGCCGATCAACCGTCAGCGTCCGAGGAACGAGCTCAACAGCTGGTAGGTGTGCCCGCCGGCCTGGAAGACGACCGTGCCGCCGCCGGCCTCGCTCGCCACCGCCTCATCGAGGCGATCGAGCCCGAAGAGAAACAGCGCCTCGCCCGGCGCATAGAGCGCGATGACGTGGTCCCTCGTGGGCGCTGCCGCTCAGGCGCGCGCTGACGATCAACCCGACGGATGCGCTGGGAACTCCGGTCCCGTCTGTGCATGGGCTGGAGGATTTGGGATAATGCCGCCCATCTTAGCCTCAGTCCGCGAGGAGATTTTTCTGGAGGGACAGACGTGTTTATTCGAAAGACCACTCTCACCGTCCCCGTGCGCCCAACTCACGTCGTCTTCATCGTCGCCCTGATTGTGCTGGCTTACGCGTCCGGAGCGCTTGGTGTGGCGCCGGCATCGGCTCAAGCGCGCCCCGAAGCCTTCTGGATTTGCAATGTTCCCAATGCCGGAATCACGTATTACAGCGACGTGCTGCAGTATCCGGACACAGGCGATGCCTACACGACCCTGGTCAAGGCATTCCAGAAGTTCGCCGTTGCCAAGTACAACCTGCCCCAGTACGGCACGCCCGTTTGCATCCACTACGCGGCGAATGCCGAAGCGCAGGCGCGCGCGGCGCTGGAGCAGTTCGCATCGAAAGGTGCGAAAGCGGTGTTGACCGGCTGGAAAGGCGAGGCTGCGGGAACAGGCGCGCCAGCGACTGCTCCCGCGCCGCCCACCCCGCATTCGTCTACTGCTCCAGCGCCGGTGCCCGCACCCGCTCAGGGCGCCCCATCAGCAGCGCCGCAAAGCGCGGCCTCTGTGAGCACGAGCGTGACGCTGCGCCTGGTCGATCAGGTGCACTCCGCGACCGATCCACCGGGCAAGAAGTACCGCGCGGTTGTGACGAAGGCCGTGACCGCAGGCGGCGTGACCATTTCGCAAGACGCGCTCGGTTCGGTGACGATTTCGCAGACGCAGAGCGGCTGGACGACGCAACTCAGTTCTCTGACCATCAGCGGAGTCGCCAGACCGGTGACGAGCAGTTCGGTGACGACGACAAATCCCGTCAATGAGGCGACCAAGCAGATGGGCTCGGTGCTTTCGGGCTTCGGCAGGGGAAGAGGCGCAACGCAGACCCAGGCTGAGATCAGCGCGGCGGGCAGCCACGTGGTGTTGCCGCCAGGGACGCTCCTGACGTTCGCGGTGACGATTCCGCCGGCGGCCGCGCCCACCCAGTCGAATGCGCCCGCGGCGGCGCCCGCGGCACCCGCACCCGCGATGGCCTCAGGATCGTCCGGCGCGGCGGTCGCGAGTCCCGCTGGACGTTCGAATCAGTCATCAGCCAGCCTGCCGGCCGGAACCAAGGTCGCGTCGTGTTTTGGGAGGGCCAACAAGTTCTACTACAGCGGCTTCTTCGACGGGACGAAGGAAAACACGGACAAGACACTGTGGACAATCGCATTCACCAATTACCTGGCAGCGAAGTACGAGCCAGCCGAAGTGTACTGTACGACGTACGGCTCGCTTGCGCAGGCGCAGCACGCCCATGACGTTGCGACACAGCAGCAGAATCCGAGCAAGGTCGTTGAAACCGAGTGGGTCTACAAAGGCGCGGAACCGGGTCCGTCCGCCGGGCCGGCCGGAATGTTCGGCCTCTGCTTTTCGGATCCTGGTCAGTCACCCGTGTACTACTCCGGCGACCTTCACGTCGACTTCGAACCGGTGCGGCAGAATGACAAAGTCGCACTGGACCAGCGCGTCGTCGATCTCTCCAATCGCTCGCAACAACAGTTCCTCGCGTTTCTTCAGAAGACATACGGATACAAGAACCCTGGCTCGTACCCGACCACGTGCCAGTTCGCCATGAAGGACCGGAGCGAGATCTCCGCCTTGAAGGATCGACTGAAGGGCCGGTTTCCACAGGCGAAGTTCGTCGAGACCGGATGGCTCCCTGGGACGGACAACTCCGCGGCGGCGCCAGCGCAGAAGCCGGCACCCGCGGCGCCGACCCCGCAGGCGTCGATTGCCGGCACCTACACCGGCTCGTACATCTGCGGCGGCCGCACGAGGTCGCTGACGCTGGCGATCTCAGGACCCGAGAACGGGCTCGTGACCGTGCATTTCACCGCGTATCAACCGCCCGAGTCGCACGACAAGCCGTACACCTTCGTGGCAAATGGGCAGTTCGATCCGGCCACCGGCAAGTTCAAGGTGATGCCGCTGAAATGGGAGACGCCGGCGCCGCCGAACATCGTGATGGTGGGCCTGACCGGCACCTTCGACGCGAAGACGAACAGGGTCACCGGCACCATCGACTTCAGCGGCTGCACGACGTTCGAGGCCAGACGTGGTGGCAATGACCACTAGCCTGCGCACGTCGAATCGCCGTCAACCCGGGGATTGCCGATCTCGCCACGCGCGATGGGGGCGCGCGGATTTTCGCGCAACCTGAGGATGAATCCGCAAGGCGCGGTCGTCAATTTCACGTGAAACGCACGGCACACTTCGTGCTCTTCGAATCGGATCGTGGAGCACCTGATCGAGTTCTTCGACCGCTACGTGCGAGGCCCTCGCCAGGCGCTCGCCTACGACGACGGCCTCCGTCGTTGGTCCTACTCGTGGGATCAGTTGCGCGCCACGGCGGACGCGGTCGCGGTCCAACTGGTTGAAGCGGGCTTCCGTCCCGGCGATCGGCTGCTCATCTGGAGCGACAGCCGGCCCGAGTGGGTGGCGGTCTTCTGGGGGGCCGTGCTCTCCGGAGTGGTCGTCATCCCGGTGGACGGCGCCGCGCCTCCGGAGTTCGTCGAACGCGTCGCCCGGGCCGCGGGCCCGCGCGGAATCTTCGCCGGAGACGGGCTGCCGATCGGGGCAGCGTGGTCCCCGCGATTCACGCGGCGCATGCGCGATGTGCCGTGGGTCGAGTCGCGCGCGGCGGCCGCCGTCGGCGCCCCGGCGGCGCCGAAGGCCGTTCGCGCGCCCGTTGTCCCGGACACCGTCGTAGAGATCGTCTTCACTTCGGGCACGACGGGCGATCCGAAGGGCGTCGTCATCTCTCACCGCAATATCATCGCGAACATCACGCCGATTGAGCGCGAAGCCCGGGCGTACCGACACTACCTGTGGCCATTCCGGCCGATCCGCTTTCTGGACCTGCTCCCGCTCAGCCACATGTTCGGCCAGGCGCTGGCGATGTTCTTTCCGCCGGTGGTCGGCGCGGCGACGTTCTTCATGGCGGGACACAACCCGGACGAGATCAACGCACGCATCCGGCGCCACCGGATCACGCTCGTCATCGCCGTGCCGCGCGTGCTGGATCTGCTGCGGGCCCGCCTGCGCCAGCAGGTGCCGAGTTGCGCGGCCCCAGAGCCCGCGGAGCATCGGCTGCCGGTGCGGTGGTGGCGCTATCGCGCGGCCCACCGGCTGCTCGGCTGGCGATTCTGCGGGTTCGTGCTCGGGGGCGCTCCACTCGACCGGGATCTCGAGGACTACTGGCGACGGCTCGGGTTCGCGGTCGTCCAGGGCTACGGCCTGACCGAGACCGCCCCGATCGTTGCCTGGAATCATCCGTTCAAGATCGAGCACGGCACGGTGGGGCGGCCGCTCGAAGGCGTCGAGGTGAGACTGGCCGCCGACGGCGAGATTCTCGTACGGGGGCCGACGGTCACGAGCGGCTACGTGACGACGGCGGGGGGCACACGATCGGCGCTCGAAGACGGCTGGTTTCACACGGGCGACATCGGGGTGTTCGACGCGTCCGGGCACCTGATCATCCGCGGGCGGAAGAAGGACATGATCGCCACGGCCGAGGGCCTCAAGGTGTTTCCGGAGGACGTCGAGCGCGTGCTCGAGGCCGTGCCGGGCGTGAGGGAAGCGGCCGTGATCGGGCGCCCCATCGATCACACCGAGGCCGTGCACGCCGTGCTCGTGCTGCAGCCGAACGCGGACGCGGCGGCCATCGTCCGCGAGGCGAACGCGAAGTTGCAGGCCCATGAGCGCGTTCGGGACGTCTCGGTGTGGAAGCACGGCGCGCTTCCGCGAACCGAGCCCATGCACAAACTCAAGCGATTTGAAATCCGGCGCTGGGTGGAGGCCGGGGCGCCCGAGCGGGCGCGGGCCGAGACGGTGCCGGCGGACGAGGTCGAGCGGCTGCTGGCGCGATTCGCGAAGGGCCGCGTCACGACGCCCGACACGACGCTCGACGATCTCGGGCTGACCTCTCTCGATCGCGTCGAGCTCGTGATGGCCCTCGAGGAGCAGGCTCGGGTCAGTCTGAGCGAGGCGGCGCTCGGTCAGGCACGAACCCTGGGCGACTTGCGGCGCCTGACCGAGCAGGCCGCGGCGGCAGCGCCCAAGTGGTCGTCGTTCCCCAGCTGGAACCGGGCGCTGATCAGCCGGGCCATCAGATCCTTCAGCCAGCTCACGTGGATCCTGCCGCTCGCCGGCATCTACGTGCGACTTCGAGTCGAGGGCCGCGAGCATCTCCGCGACGTGTCGGGTCCGGTGATCTTCGCGGGTAATCATCAGAGCCATTTCGACACGCCGGCGATCCTGAAGGCGCTGCCCGGCACATGGCGCCGGACGATCGCCGTGGCCATGTGGAAGGAGTACTTCGACGCGCATTTCTTTCCGGCACAGCACTCGCTCAGCGAACGATGGCGGACGAGCGCTCTGTACTACCTGATCGCGCTCCTGTTCAACGCGTTCCCACTGCCGGTGGCCGAACCAGGCGCGCGAGAGACGATTCGGTACATCGGCGACCTTGTGAGCGACGGCGCGTCGATCCTGATCTTTCCGGAAGGGCAGCGGACGGAGCGGGGCGAAATCCGGGCGTTCGAGCCCGGCGTGGGGCTTCTCGCCTCGAGGCTGCGCCTGCCCGTCGTGCCGATTCGGCTCGAGGGCCTTGACCGCGTGCTGCACCATACCTGGCGCTGGCCTCGTCGAGGCACCGTCACGGTCAGATTTGGTGCGCCGCTCGCGCTCGCAGGCGACGACTACCCGGCCCTGGCGCGGCGGGTCCGCGACGCCATTGTCGCCCTCGGACCGGCGCCTCCCGGCGAGGCGGAGCGTGCCGCGGAGGCGCGGCCATCATCGAAGATCGCGTGACGGATCCTACCGGTTCAGCTCAGCGCGCGTCTGGATCAGCCGCAGCACGTGCGTGCGGGTGACGATGCCGACGAGGCGCCCGTCGTCCAGCACGGGGAGCTGATTGACGTCCTCGCGGCTCATGGTTGCGAGCGCGTCGGTCACCGGCGTCGCCGGGGTGACGGTCTTGAGGCTCTGAAGCGGACGCATCGCGTCTTTGACGTGGGATGTCGGCCAGCGGCTGCGATCGACCCTCCGTACGTCCTGCGGCGTGATGAGCCCCAGGACCTCGCCGCTCACGCCCGTGACGATGAAGCAGCGCCGGCCGGTTCGGAGCAGAAGATCCGCGAATGCGTCGAGCGCGGTGTTGCCGGCCACGGTGTCGCAGTCCCGTGCCATCACGTCGCCGGCGCGTACGCCGCGCAGAGCCGCCGTGAGTGCCACATCCGCATAGCCGGCCCGGGCCGCGTCGAGCAGGAACCAGCCGATGAACGCGAGCCACAGCCCGCCGAACCCGGCGCCGCCAAAGAACTGCAGCAGACCGATGAGGATGAGGATGATGGCCACGGCCTGGCCGGCGGCCGCGGCCTGTCGCGTGGCGCGGTCCGCGTCGCCCGACACCCCCCAGAGGATCGCGCGCAGCACGCGTCCGCCGTCGAGCGGGTAGCCCGGGATGAGATTGAACAGCGCGAGGACCACATTGATCGATCCCAACCAGCCGAGAATGGCGGCGGGTGGGCCGGCGCCGCCGCCCTCGATGGTCCAGCCGGCGGCGCTGGCGATCGAGATGCAGGCGAAGCCGATGACGAGGCTCGCGATCGGCCCGGCGATTCCCATCCAGAATTCGGTCTTGGCCGACCCGGCGTCCTTCTCAATCTGCGCAATGCCGCCGAGCGCAAAGAGGGTGATGGATCGCACCGGCAGGCCGCGCGATCGGGCGACGAGCGCGTGAGACAACTCGTGCGCGAGCAGCGTGGCGAAGAAGAGCAGGGCCGTGACGACGGCCGAGGGCCAGATCACGCCCGGGCCCCAGGCCGGGTTGGTCTCGCGGAAGTGCGCGGCGAGCGAGAGCGTAATGAGCGCGGCGATGATCAGCCAGCTGTAGTGCAGCCGGATCGGGATGCCCGCGATCCGCCCCAGACTGATGCTGCCGCGCATGCGGTGGTATTTCGCAGGGCCGCGGAGGGATCGAGCCTCCGACCCGCTGGTCAGAAGTCTCGCGAGGGAAGTGTAGCAGAAAGAAGCGCTGCGCCCGAACCTCGGCCGCAAGGGCTAAGGACGGTAGTTCGTGAAGATGGAGTCGCCTGCCTTCACCTATGCGCTCGTGTTCCGCGCCGGCTTCGTCGCCAGGCCACCGCCGCGCCCAGCATCAGCAGCGTGATCGACGCGGGCTCGGGCACGGCCTGCACCGAGGACGTCACCGCGTAGCGCCCGCCGCCCGCCAGCGGTCCCTCCAGGATCGCGAACGACGGTGGAAGCATTGGATAGGCGCCGGTCGCGCTCGGCGTGCTCCAGAGGAGCGCCGGTGCGAAACAGCAGGGCCAGTTGCGATCGAGGGGACCTTCGAGGAGGTTCGGTCCGCTCCACGTCACCAGGCTCAACTGCGCCGTGTTGTCGGGCGCGCCGGTGCAACCCCGCGCGACGTTGGTCCCGACCGTCAAGATGCCGCCGATCTGAAACGTCATCCCGCCGATCGTTTCCGTGAGGGTCTGGCCGAAGTAGACGCCGACGCTCGGATCCGAGCCGGCGCAGGCGTTCGGCGTCGCCGGATCGGCCAGCCAGTCGATCGCGACCGGCGTGCCCACCGGGAACTGGCTGAGCTGCGACGAACTGACGGCCCCCTGAAGCCCCCACGCGATGGGCGTGGCCGACGCCGGCCCCGCGAGCCCACACGCCAACCCAAACAGGAGTCCCCCGACCAGGACGATGCGCTTCATACGGCCTCCTGGGCAGCACCGGAATGTCTGAGCTGGGAAGCGCTGAGCCTAGCAGAGGCCGCGTGGCCTGTCGAGTGGGCCCTTAGTCGAGGGTGAAGCTGACGTTGACGCTCGCGCGGATGGAGATCTGGCCGGGCGCGATGCTGGTGTCGCTGGCCATCGGCGCGCCGCCGAAGCTCTACGCGACGTTCTGGGACGCGAATCGGCCGCGTGCGACTAATTCTAGGTGCGGCCGAGACGCTGCGCCGCGCCGAGGGCCAGCAGGCCGGACGCGATGAGCGCCAGCGTTGCCGGCTCAGGCACCGCGGCCGCGCACGGGTGGAGCGGCGACGCCGAGTTGCGAGGAGCCGGGGCGCCGCTCGAGAAGTCGGCCGCGTTGTCGTCAGTGTCGGTGCACCCGCCCGAGGCGCGAAACGCGGCGGTCGTGTTCGAGAGCGTCGGCGCGGCGCCGGTGCCCTCGAAGAAGTTCGCGCCCGTGGTCGGGCCGGTGCCGTAGCCCACGAGATCCTGGATGAGCGCGAGCTGACCGCCGCTGCACGGCGTCGAGCCGCCGTTGCAACCGAGGCTGGCGGTGCCGAGGACCAGAGCGACCTTGCCCGCGGTCGCGCTCATGGAAATCGGGCTCACGTCCGTAATGTCAGGTGTCGGCAGGGCCGTCGTCCCGCCCGCGCCCTGGGCTTCCTGCACGAGGAAGTACTGGCCGGGCTGGATGAACCCCGAGAGCAACGTGAGCTGCGCGGAATTGACGCCAAAGTCCCCGGTCCCTGTCGCGCTCGCGTATTGCAGCGACCAGCCCGTCAGGTCGACGGCTACGCTGCCACGGTTGAAAATCTCGACGAAGTCGTTGGTGTAGGTTGCGCCGGTGTTACCGCCGCCGCCGTAGACCTGACTGATGACGATTTGGCTGGCCGCGGCCGGCCGGACAACGAGCAGGCAACCGACGATGGCAAGGATGACGCAGCGAGAACGCATGAGGGACTCCGACGTTTCGCAATTCCGTTGCCATGCCAGGACTGTCAGCGCGCGGGCGGATCATCACGACCACGGGCCCGGAAGTCCACCTCCGCGCCGTCTATTGTCAGCCCGCGAGAATCGACTACCCGCGCGAGGCGCCTACTTGTAGACACCCGCCGTCTTGAAGTCGCCGGCCTTGACGATCGAGACGCCGTTCGGGTCGATGTGCTTGCGGAACGCCGCGTTGATCTGCTCGACGGTCAGCGCCTGAATCTTCGCCTCCACGTCGGCGTCCCACCGGTACGGGCGATCGAGCTGCGCGTGCGAGACCATGAAGCTCAGGAGCGCCGCGTCGGTCGATCGACCGATCATCCGCGCGTCGGCGTAGGCCTTCTTGGCCTCGGCCACTTCCGTCGCGGTGAAGCCGCTGTCGTACACCTTCTTGAGTTCGTCCATGAAGCTCGCCTCGACCTTCGGGCCGACGCCCGGGTTGAGGCTGACCGTGCCGGAGAGCAGGGCGGACTCGCCCTCCGCGGGGATCGTGATCCGCGCGTTGGCGCCGTAGCTGAGGCCCTCGCGGTTGCGGATGCGATCGGAGATGCGCGATGTGATCGGCTCGCCGAACATGTAGCTCGCGAGCACCATCGCCGGATAGTCGGGGTCGTTCTGCGACATCTGGAAGCGCTCGCCGGCGAGGAACTCGGCGTTGGCCTTGTCCGGCGTCTCGATCTTCTCGTTGATGGGCGCGACTTTCTTGAAGGGCGTCACGAGCGGCTTGTAGGTCTTCGTCGTGGTCCACGAGCCGAAGAGATCCGCCGCGGCCTTCTGCACGTCGGCGGCCGGGATCGGACCGACGACGGCGAATACGCCGTAGTTTGCGCCGTAGAACTGATCGTGAAATCGCTTCGCATCGTCGAGCGTGACTTTCTGGAGGAGCGGGCCCTGTTCCTGGCGCGTCGGCGCGTACTGCGGGTCGGCGGGCGTCAGCGGGCTGAGGTGGCGGTTGAGTCTCTCGTTCGCGAGCTGGTTCGGCTCGGTCGGCACGACCTCGAGCGCCTTGAGCCGCTGCGCCTTGATCCGATCGAACTCGTCCTGCGGGTACAGCGGTTCCTTGAGGATCTCGGCGGCCAGCTTCGCCGCCGCGAGGAAGTTCTCCGCCGGCGCGGAGATGCTGGCCGTCGCAGATGACAAGCCTCCGCCGCCGCCGGCGCCTCCGGCTCCACCACCGCGGCCGCCGCCCGCGCCCCCGCCTCCGCCGCCGCTCACGTTGACCTGCGCGTTCAGCTTGCGGAATTCATCCTGCAGCTGCTGGCGCGTGTGACTCTTCGTTCCGGCCATCAACAGGCTGCCGGCGAACGACGCTGCCTCGCGCTGGCCCGCCAGCGTCGTCTGGTCGCCGAACCGGATCTCGACCGTGCCCGTGACGATGTTGTTCGCCGTCTGCTTGGTGAGGACGGCGACCTTCATGCCGTTTGCCAGCTTCGACTGGACGACGCGTGCCTCGATGTTCGCGACCGTCGGGTCGAACGACTCGCCGCGCACGACCGTGACCTTGCTCGTGTAGCCGGTGAACATGCTGCTGAGCGTCGGGGCGGCCGGCACGACGGTGCGGTCGGGCGCCGGGTCCGGGATGTAGTAGCCGACCGTGCGGTTGGACGGCTTGAAGTAGGCCTGCGCGACGCGCACGACGTCGGCCGGCATGATGTCCTGGAGCCGGTCGTGCTGCAGGAACATCAGGCGCCAGTCGCCCTGCGCAATCGCGGTGTTCAGCGCGCCGGTTGCGATCGACTGCGCGTTGGACAAATTGTTCTCGAGGCCGCGCAGGAGTTGCGTCCGGACGCGATCGATCTCGTCGCGCGTCGGCGGGTTCTTGACGATGTCGTCGAGGACTTTGTAGATCGCATCCCGAGCCGCGTCGAGCGACTGGTCCTGATTGAGCGTCGCCGAGATCATCACGAGGCCGGGGTCGTGCTGCTGTTGGAAGCCCATGTTGGCGGACTGGGCGAGCTTCGTGTCGACGAGCGCCTTGGCCAGTCGTCCCTCCTGGCCGCCCGCGCCGCCTCCGCCGCCGCGTCCACCACGGCCGCCACCGCCGCCGTTCATCAGGCCCGCCAGGACCTGCAGCGCCGCGGCGTCCGGGTGACTCGCCGCCACGGCGTGATAGGCAACGATCACGTCCTGCCCCTCACCGACGCGACGGAGCGCAACGAAGCGCTCGCCATCCTGCGCCGGCTCGACGGTGTATGTCTGATCGAGGATGCGCGTCGGCTTCGGCAGCTTGCCCATCGAGTCGGCGACCATTTGCAGTGTTTTGGCCTCGTCGATCCGACCCGTGATCACGAGCACCGCGTCGTCGGGCTGGTAGTACTTCTTGTAGAACTCGGCCAGGCGGTTGACGGGCACCTTCTCGATGTCGTCCTTCGATCCGATCGCCGACTTGCCGTAGTTGTGCCAGAGATAGGCGGTCGACGCGACGCGCTCGCGGAGGATCGACGCCGGATTGTTCTCGCCGCGCTCGAACTCGTTGCGCACGACGGTCATCTCGGTGTCGAGGATCTCTTTGGTGAACTTGACGTTCACCATGCGATCGGTCTCCAGGCTGAGCGCCCACTTCAGGTTGAGGTCGCTCGCCGTGAACGTCTCGTAGTAGTTCGTCCGGTCCTCGGACGTCGTGCCGTTCCAGCTGGCGCCATGCGCGACGAGCTCGTCCTTGATCTGGCGGCCGTTCGTCGTCTCGATGAAGTCCATGTGCTCGAGCAGGTGCGCCATCCCGGTCTCGCCGTAGCCCTCATGCCGCGAGCCGACGAGATACGTCACGTTGACGGTGATCTTCGGCTCGGCAGGATCCGGATAGAGCAGCACCTTCAAGCCGTTCGGGTAGTCGTACTCGGTGATGCCGCCCATCGACGCCATCTTCTGCACGCCAGGGGGCAGGGTCTGGGCGGAAAGCGCGAGCGTCACGGTGACGCCGAATGCCGCGACAAGTGCGAGTCGATTCATAGGAGGAGTCCTTCGGGCGGGATCATAGCGCAAGGGACAGTACGTCGGGTACGTCAGGTACGTCGGGTACGTCAGGTACGTCG
>DATIWF010000020.1:0-15603 GCA_035519535.1 Vicinamibacterales bacterium
CAGTATTCCTGCGCCTGCAGGAGCTGGCGGACGAGCGTCACCCCGTCGTCGCCGACGACGCGGACGAGCAGGATGGGCTGGTCGCCGGAAATGCCGTGCGGCCAGAGCCCCGCCTGACCGAGCTCGTTGGACGCGAGCGTATCGGGGCTCGCTCGAAGCGATCGATCCGCGAAAAGCACGCGCGAGGCCAGGCGCTCGAACAACAGGGCCTCTTCGTTCGAAATGCCCAGGTGGCGTAGGCCGCTGCGCGCGTGCGTAAATGCGAGGGCAAACGCTCGCGAGGCCGCGCTGGGGTCGTGGTACTTCTGGGCGAGTGCCTCGGCCGTCGCGCGATCCGGCGCCGCGCCCGTGGCAAAGCACAGCCGGACGGAGGCCCCCGGGGCGAGCCTGACCCGCTGGCGGAGGCTGAGGCTCGGATCCAGCACGACGCCCGTCGTGCCGGACAAGGCGCGCCCATCAAGTGCCTGGGGCTGGTCCGGGCCGTGGCCGCGGCCGAGGAAGCGCGCGCGGTCGGTCTCCCATTCGACCGGCCCTTGGGGCCGGCCTTCCAGGCTCACGACGTGGATCGCCCAGGCGCCAGGCGCGTTCGGATCGCGCGGGCGCCGGCGACAAAGGAGCGCGCTGCTCTGCGGCAGGTATTCCGTTTCCAGGAACAGCTTGCCGAAGGCCGGGTGAGCGAGGTCGTCGGCGGGCGAGGTGAGGACGACCTCCACGTAGCTCGTGACGTCGACTTCGCGGATCCGCGAGCTGTGGTTGGTGACGGTGACGCGTCGCACTTCGACGTCGTCTTCGGTGGACACGGTGATGTTCAGCTCCGTGGTCACCTCGTCGTCTCGGCGGCGAAACGTCGCCCGCTCGGGCAGAAACGTGACGATGTACTCGTCGGGCTCGTGGAGCGTCGGTTGGTAGGTCGCGGACCAGACCGACCCGCTCCGCACGTCGCGAAGATAGATGAACTGACTGCCCGGATCGCGCGTGGCGTCGTGGCGCGATCGTGTCACCGCGAGGCCGCGCCAGAAGCTGGCGCCGCCCCCGCCGTTCGTGACAGCCGTGACGTAGTTGCCGTTCGACAGAAACTGCGCGTGCGGAAAGACGGTGTGTGGCGACCGGAACCGCCGGACCGGCACGGCCGGCACGGGTGCCGGCGCGCGCATGTCGTCGAGCGGCCGGAGTCTGGTGGTCGGCGCCAGGCGCGGCACACGCTCCTGCAGCAAGAGCTCGGTGGCCCGGACTCGAGGGTCCGAGTGAAAGCGTTCGACCATCACGTCGTTGAGCAACGCATTCGCCAGGGCGACGAGCGTCATGCCCTCATGGTGTGCGAGGTACGTCCGGACGATCGTGCCTTCGAGGCGCGTGCGGTCGATCGTGGGGCCGTCGTGATCGGACGACTCGCGAGCCGTGTAATCGATCGCATCGAAGAAGCCGAATTCGCTGTCGAGACCCGCCGCGATCAGTCGCCGGAAGTTGGCGGCGCTCTGCACGGGATCGATCGAGGCCGCGAGCGCGGTCGCGTACGGAGCGACGACCAGCTCGTCGCCCAGCCCGCGTTTCAATCCGAGTCCCGGGATGCCGAACGCCTTGTACTGAAAGGTGTCGTGGCGATCGACGACGTTGTAGGCGGACTCGGAGATGCCCCACGGCACGCCGTGTGCCGCGGCGTAGTCCATCTGCCGGCGGACGGCCATTCGACACGACTCGTCGAGGAGCGTGTTCGGCGAGCTCCGCATGACGAGCAGCGGCATCAAGTACTCGAACATCGTCGCGCTCCACGAGATCAGGACCGGCGTGCCGCGAACGCTCGTCACCGATCGACCGAGGTGGAACCAGTGCTTCTCGGGCACATCGCCTTTGGCGATGGCGACGAAACTGGCGAGCCGCGCCTCGGAGGCCAGCAAATCGTAGAACGACACGTCGAACCGGCCGGGACCATCCGCGTCGGCGAGGCGGTAGCCGATGGTGAAGAGGTGCCGCTTGACGTCGTACAGGAGCCGGAAGTTCATGCCGTCGAAAAAGGCGATCGCGCGGTCGGCCAGCGCGGCCAGGGCGTGGGCGTGATGCGCGGACGAGGTGACACCGGCCGCGGGCACGGCAAGCTGCCGCAGGCCGGCCGCCAGCGTCACCAATCCACCCGCGAGGTTGCCGCTGTCGACCGTGGACACGTACGCCGGCGGAAGGGGCGCCAGCGTCTGCGTGTCGTACCAATTCAGCAAGTGCCCTTCGAACCGCTCGAGTCCCTCCATCGTCGTGAGCGTGGCGTCGATCCGATCGACCAGCGCGCCGGTGTCGATGAAGCCGAAGTCGTGGGCGGCCAGCGTCGCCAGGAGGCTCATGCCGAGATTTGTCGGTGACGTTCGGTGCGCAATCCGGGTGTCAGGTACGACCTGCACGTTGTCGGGCGGGAGGGCATGGTCTTCGTTCCCCATGAACGTGTCGAAGAAGTGCCAGGTTCGCAGCGCCATGAGGCGCAGAAGCTCACGATCGCTTGCGGCCAGTGCCTTCCGGCGGCGAGGCACGGGCCGGCTCAGCATGAACGCAATCATCGGGGCGGCCGCCCAGAGCGTCACTATCGGAAGCGCCATGAGCAGCGCGGGCCTGGCGGCAAGTGCGAGCCACAGCGCGACCGCCACGGCCACGGCGGGACTCGCGAGCATGGCGGCGAAAAAAGCGCGCGCACGCGGAGGGCCGGCGCGCTCGGCGCTCGCGGCCGCCGTCTCCCATTCGAGCAGGCGGGTCCGCGTGACGATCAGGCGAAACAGCGTGATGCCGACCGCGTGCGCCATCTCCCACGCTTGACTGACGATGAAGGTCAGCTGGAGGAAGGCACGCGCCCCGGCCGTCTGAAGGTCCTCGGCGGCCGTGCGAAGGAACACGCTCCGGGAGACGCCGGGCGCCGGACCGGCGCCGAGTTCGATCACCCGCGAGTAGAGCGGAAAGGCCAGCGCGGCGAGGGCGATCGCGGTCCAGGCCGCCGGGCTGCCCGGGAGCGTCGTCCACCCCAGCAGCAGCAGCGCCAGCGTCGCCGGTGCCAGGAGGCTTCGGCGCAGGTTGTCGAGGATCTTCCAGCGCCCGATCAGCGGCAGCCGGTTGCGCGTGATTCCGGTGCGGGTCGGCACGACGGGAAGCAGCCACCAGAGGATCTGCCAGTCGCCGCGCACCCACCGATGCTGCCGCCGGGCGTGCGCGAGCACGTTCGAGGGATAGTCGTCCACGACCTCGACGTCGGTGACGAGCGCGGCGCGCGCGAACAGCCCCTCGAACAGGTCGTGCGACAGGAGCGCGTTCTCCGGCACGCGTCCGTCGAGCGCGGCCACGAACGCATCGACGTCGTAGAGTCCCTTGCCGGTGAAGCTGCCTTCACCGAATAGATCTTGGTACAGGTCGGAGACGGCCGTCGTGTAGGGATCGACGCCGGTGTGACCGGCGTACGTTCGAGCGAACAGTGAGCCCGCGGCGCTTGCCATCGTCACGCTTACGCGGGGTTGAAGGATGCCGTATCCCTCGACTACCCGACCGACGTTGGGGTCGAACCGCGGACGGTTCAACGGATGGGCAAGGATGCCGATGAGCTTCCGCGCGGCATCTCGCGGCAGGCGCGTGTCCGAGTCCAGGGTGAGGCAGTAGCGCACCGCGGGCAGGACATCAACCGAGCCGACCTCGACGGCGAAGCTCGTGTTCCTGGCGCCCCGCAGGCGGCGGTTGAACTCCTCGATCTTTCCGCGCTTGCGCTCCCAACCCATCCACACGCCCTCGCGGGGATTCCATTGCCGGGCCCGGTGGAACAGGAAGAACCGATCCGCGTGGTCAGGGCCAAAGCGCTCGTTGAGCGCCTCGATGCCGGTGCGCGCGGCCTCCAACAAGGCGGCGTCGTCGGGAAGGTCGCGCGTCGGCGCATCGCGGAAGTCGCTGAGAATGGCGAAGTGGATGCGTGGGTCGAGGTTGCCGAACGCCTGGACTTCGAGGTGCTCGAGCAGGGCCTTCACGCCCGGCACGCTGGTCAGCATGGTGGGGATGATGACCATCGTGCGCGCCTCCTCGGGCAGGGCGTCGAGAAACTCGAGGCGCGGCAGGCGCCGCGGCGGGATCAGGCTCGCGGCCACACGTTGCGTCAACAAAATGGCGACCTCGGTGGCCGGAATCAGCACGAGCGCGATGACGCCAATTGCCATGGCGCGCGAGCCACCGGCGTACCGAACGTAGAGATCGCACAAAGCCAGCAGGGCAATCGTGACCAGGCCGATGACGCCGAGATAGGCCGCGGTCGGGTGCGCAAACACGAGTCGCCACAGCCGTCGACCGAATGGCGGCCGATGGGCCACGTCCGATTCGAGGTCGGCGCGGCCGCGATCGATGAGGTGATAGCCGACATGAGCCATGCGATCGGCGGCGGACGTGCCGGCGGCGATCTGGCGCGCGCTCTCGACGGCGCGTAGCGCGACGCGGATCTGCGCATCGCCGTTCGGCGCGGCGATCTCCTCGACGGCCCGTCGCTGACGGTCGCGACTCAGAAAGTCCATGCGGCTGTATGCGCCGGCGGGGTCGCGCCTGAGCACCTGCTCGACGAGGCTGACGGCCTCGACATACTCGCGCCAGTCGAGGGTGGCGCAGAGGCGCAGACTGGTGATCACGTTGGCGACCGACACCTGCGCGGCGGCCTGGCGCTGGTGCTCGGCGCGAATGGTGTCTTCGGTCGTCGTCTGTTGCGACGACAAGTGCGCTTCAAGCGCGCTTCGCACGGGCGAGAGGCGCAGCCCGTATTCCCGCACGCGATGCAGCAACTGCACCACGTGGGCGGCTGGCAGACGTGGCGCCAGCGGCGGCACGGGCCAGCCCGGCGCGCGCCGCTCGATGTGTGACACGTAGAGATCGGCCGCGAGACGCGCCGCTCGCGCCCGCAGCATCTCTTCAGCGAGGCGTCTCAGGTTCTCGACGAGCGCGAGCTTGAGCATGTTCGGCCACGCCCACAGCTCGCCGATGGTGAGCGGCGTGACGCGCTGGTAGCTGTTCAGGAACTCCACCAGCTGCGGACCAGCCAGCCGGCTGTCACTGTGACGGATCAGCTCGATCGCCATCGCGTACACACGCGCCTGGCCCGCCTGTTCACGCAGCGCGAGGGCGGGCAGCTCGCGTGCGTAGCGAGGCGGCAGATTCTGGCGGACGTCCTGAATCTGGGCGGTCACAAGGTGGAAGTTATCGAGCAGCCATTCTTCGGCGGCCGTCACGGTCTGGCCGAGGTGGACGTCGTGGGCGATCTTGCGGTGGGCGCGGTTCAGGAACCGCGCGTTGTCGTTGAAGCGAGGCAACGGACTGCGGGCGTGACGACGCGGGTTCGGGTCAACCGTGAAGCTCGCCGCCAGTGCCTTCGCGCGCTCCTCGAGCGACTCGATGCTGAGCAGGTCGTCTCGGAGCGGTTTGTCGGGAAGCGGCGAGCGACGAGTCCAGGGCCACGCCACGTTCACATCTTAGGCAGAGCCGTCGCTGGCGCCTGTGCATTAGGGAACAGCGCGCCGCATACTCCCGGCCCTTGCGATCGCGGCGCGGCTGGCCCCAAAACGCGCGATACTCGGTGCGAGCGCGCAATGGCGATGAAGGGAAGTAGGTGGCTGGCGGGAATCTGCGTGGCCCTGGCCGCGCTCAGCCTCGGGGTGGGCCAGCGCGGGCAGCAACCGCCGCCGCCGTCGCAGCAGCCGGAAGACGCCGACCAGCTCGTCGCGAAGTGGAAGGACGCCCTCACGACCCACATCCCCGGCCAGCACGACGACGCCGTGCGCTGGCTTGGGGCGCTGTCGGTCGATCAGTGGAAATTGCTGAACACGGGCCTGAAACAGTATTTTGGCGTGCTCGGCGCGGCCGGCCGGGCCGCGATGAATGGTGTCGTCGCGCGCGCGGCCGTCCTGCACATGGACACTGCCCGCTTCGGGCCGCTCGCGCCGGCGAGCAAGGTGAACTCCGGCGGATGGACGGGCCCGGCGCCATCGCTCGTCAGGACGCTCGACGGCGAGTCGCTCGGATCGATGGACGCGAACTGGAACTGGATCCTCGCGCGCCAGCTGATCGACCTGATGTATCCGTCGCCGAAGGGCGTGCCGTTCGTGGCGGCGTGGTATCACGCGGCCGCGGCCTGGATGCTCGAGCACGGGCTGTACGGCGAGGTGGACGCGCACCTCCAGCGCGCCGCCGCGGTCGCGCCTGACGACCCCCGGATTCTCTTCGATCGGGCGTGTCTGGCGGAGGCCCTGGCGCTGCCACGCAGCCAGTCCGTGATGGACGACCTGCGCGCGAAGCAGGCCGCGTCGAACCGGCGGGCCACGTTCATTCCGGGCCAGCCCGCGCCGATCGTCCCCGCCAACCCGTTTCCGCCTGCCGAACAGTGGATCGCGGCGGCCGAGCGAGGATTTCGACGCACGCTCGACATCGACGCGAGCGCCGTCGAGGCGCGGGTGCGGCTCGCGCGCCTGCTCACGCTCCAGAAGAAGTACGGTGAGGCCTCGGCCGAGCTGAAGAAAGCGCTGGCAGACGACGCGCTCACGCGCGATTTCATCCTCGCGTATTACGCGCACCTGTTTGCCGCCCGCGCGAGCCAGGGCCTCGGCCGGCTCGACGACGCGGCGGCGCAGCTCGCGCAGGCGCTCGCGCTCTTTCCGGACGCGCAGTCCGGCCTGATGGCCGAGAGTCAGCTCGCGCTGCTGCGATCGGATGCCGACGGCGCGCTGGCGCCGATCCGCAAGCTGGCCGTGGTGCCGAAGGACCCGCAGCGCCGGCAGGATCCCTGGTGGCTCTACGACACCGGTCCTGGCCGCCAGACGGAGCTCTACATGGCCGACATGCGGGCGAGGCTCGCGGCGGTGAAATGATGCGACGACCGCTGCTGACCATGGTCGTGGTCGCCGCCGCGCTTGTCCCGCGCGCGGCGCCGCGCGCCCAGGTGTTTTCCGCGAAGACCATCGGCGTGCGCGTGGACGCGCTCGTCACGGTCAACGGCGTGCCCGTCGCCGGCCTCAAAGCCGACGACTTCGAGCTGCGCGACAACGGCGTGGTCCAGACGGTCGACTCGCTCGACGCCGGCGACATGCCGCTCAACGTCGTGCTCGCCCTCGACGCCAGCGCGAGCACCGCGGGCAAGCGGCTGGCTGACCTCCGTACCGCGACGCGCACACTGCTCGACGATCTCAAGCCCGTCGATCGCGCCGCGCTGACGACGTTCAATCACGCGGTGGCGCCGCGGGTGCCGCTCACCGCGGACCTGGGCGCCATTCGATCCGAAGTCGATCGGCTCACGGCGTCTGGCGCGACGTCGCTCCTCGAAGGCATGTATGCCGCCGTGGTCGCGACCCTCGGCGAGCCCGGCCGCTCGCTCGTCATCGTCTGCACCGACGGGCGCGACACGGCGAGCTGGCTGCAGGCCGACGACGTCATCGAAGGCGCGAAGCACTCGAACGCGGTGATCTACGTCGTCGCTTCAGCCGGCGCGCGGACGTGGGCGCCGCTGAAGAGCCTCACGGACGTCACGGGCGGCCGGATGATCGAGATCGAGTCGAGCGCGCAGATCGGCGCCGAGTTCAAGAAGATTCTCGAGGATTTCCGCAGCCGCTACGTGCTGACGTTCACGCCAACCGGCGTGCCGCGCGGCGGGTATCATCGGCTCGACGTGCGCATCCGGCGCGGCGGCGGGCTGAAGGTGACGGCGCGCCCGGGGTATGTGGGGGAGAGCGCCGGGAAGTGAGAAGTTGGAAGCCAGGATCTGCGGCTCGCTAGCGTCCTCCGGCCGCGCAGGACTTTGCATCGGGCAGCATCGGCCGCAGGAACGTCGTGTTCAGTCCGCCGCGACCGCCGCCGAACCCGCCGCCGCCGAAACCCACGCCGAAACCCCGGCCGGCCCGGCCCGCGCCCGTATAGATGAAGGTGCTGGTCTCGTCGAGCGGCAACGCCGCGACGTTGCAGAGGAAGATGTCCTCGGTCCCGGCGCGATTCAGATACTGCTCGACGTTCGAGAGATAGAACGCGGAGACGACCGCCTTGTGCTCCTTGAGCCAGGCGCCGATCGCGCGAATGGCTTTCGACCCGCCGAAGTCGCCCACGACGGGCACGACGAGGTTGCGCGTTTCGAGATCCTTCATTGCGCGCCAGTTGTCCTCGGTCGCAAGGAACCCGCGGTTCACGCCGGTACCGTCGTCCAGTTCCTGGATGAGCTCGTAGCTGGCGTTGTTGCCGCCGCCCCCGAAGCCGCCGCGCGCGCCGCGCCCCGCCATGCTGTAGGTGAGGCCCGGTCCGCCGTCGTAGAACGCCGTCTTGTACACGTAGTCGATGCCGGGGAGGTCGTCCGCGTGCAGCGCGAAGCCGTGCGTCTTCGTGAGCCACGACGCGACCGCCGCGAGATTCGCCGTGTACAGCTCTGGACTCGGCGCGACGTCGTCGTACGCCGACATCAGCTGCGTCACCGTCGACGAGGTCGTGAGCCCCGCCGGCCGTTTGCGCGAGAAGAGGCGCGCCAGGAAATCCGCGCGATCAGCGGACATCTCGAAGAGCGCCTTGTAGAGCAGCTGCTCGTGCAGATTGCCGCGGCGGACGTCGAAGATGATCGCGATCGCGGGCTTGAGCGCGATGATGTACGGGAAGTTCTGCTCGGGCCCGACGCCGAGGTAGACGCGGCCCGGCCTGGCGGTCCGGACGAGATCGGGAATCACGACCTGGTAGCCGCGCTCGTTCGACAGGAAGTTGTCGGACTGGAACGCGCCGTTGGGCTCGGACGCACGCTCGGTCAGCGTCCAGAATTCCTGGTCGGTCAGCGCCGGCGGCAGGTCGGTGGATCGGCCGCGGAGTGGAGCAGACGGGAGGCTGCCCACAAGCAGGACCGCGAGCAGCGCGACGAGCAGAGAAGAACGGACGCGCGTCATTGTGATCATTGTGATCCTGGAAATACTACCAGCGCGGGCACGCCGGCCTGTCAATGTTCCGGGTTACAATGCCGCCACTTCCAATCGGTCGTGTGAGTCGAGGCAAGGAGCCCTTATGAACACGCGAATGGCTGTCACCGTCGCTCTGGCGTCCGCCGCCGTGCTAGGCGTCTCGGCACAGGAGCCCGGCGTCGCGGCAATGAACGCCAAGCTGCGCGCCGAAGAGACGAACAACTCCAAGCTCATGTGGATCATGCACGAGATCAGCGACGTGCACGGTCCCCGGCTGACGGGATCCCCCGGCCTGCGCGCCGCTCAGGACTGGGCGGTGGCCACGATGAAGTCGTGGGGACTCGTCAACGTCAAGCTCGAGCCCTGGAACTTCAACCATCAGGGCTGGCAGAACTACGAGCTCTCCGCCAACGTGCTTCAGCCGTTCCAGCAGCCGCTGAACGTGCGCGCGGTCTCATGGACGCCGGGAACCAAGGGGACGGTCGAGGGCCAGGTGCTCGTCGTGGTGCCGCCCGCGCCGCCGGGCGGCGGCGGGCGCGGCGGCGGGGGCGGCGGAGGCGGTCGATTTGGAGGCGGCGGGAACGGCCCCGACCTCGCGGCCATCGCCCAGGCCGGTACGTCGCCGGCCCCGATGCCGCCGCCGGCCGAACCGTCGACGAAGCCTGTCACGCAGGCCGACCTCGACGCGTACCTCGCGTCGATCAAGCCGAAGGTCAAGGGCGCGATCGTCTTCTACGGGCCGCACGTCGACGTCGCGGAGAACTTCGTGCCCGCGCCGCTCCGTCGGCCCGACGATCAGTGGGAGAACACGGGGCGCGGCGGGCGCGGCGGCGTTCCCGCGCGCGGCGGGCGCGGCGGCCCGGGCGGCCCCCAGAACACCGGGCTCACGGCGGGTGAGATCGCGACCCAGGTCAACAAGTTCCTCATCGACAACGGCGCGCTCGTGAAAGTGACCGACGCCGGCCGGCCGTACGGCATCATCGTCCAGCAGTCGACGGCCGGCTACAACGAGAACCCGGACAGTCCGAATCTGCCCACGCTCATCATGGGCAACGAGGACTACGGGCGCATCTACCGCACGGCCACGATCGACAAGGTGCCCGTCACGGTGCGCGTCAACATCCGCAATGAGTTCTACCCCGAGGGCAAGACGGTCTACAACGTGACGGGCGAGCTCGCCGGCACGGACAAGGCCGACGAGGTCGTCATGCTCGGCGGCCACTTCGACTCGTGGAATCCGGCGACGGGCGCGACCGACAACGGCGCCGGCTCGACCGACGCGCTCGAGGCCATTCGTCTGCTCAAGGCCGTCGGCGCGCACCCGCGCCGTACGATTCGCGTTGCGCTGTGGAGCGGCGAGGAGCAGGGCCTCTACGGCTCGATCGCGTACGTCGCGCAGCACTTCGGCAGCGCCGAGAATCCGAAGCCGGAGTACTTCAAGTTCAACGGCTATCTCAACATCGACGACGGCACGGGCAAGCCGCGGGCGGCGAGCGTCTTTGGTCCACCCGAAGCCGCGGCGATCGTGCAGGACGTGATGTCGAACTTCAAGGACTGGGGCTTCTTCCACGTCAACCCGACGCTCGGGCGTAACACGGGCGGCACCGACAGCACGTCGTTCAACAACGCCGGGCTCCCGGGCATCGGCTACAGCCAGGATCCGTTCGACTACAACAGCTACACCCATCACACGAGCTTCGACACGTATGAGCGGATCTACGAGCCCGACATGCGGGAGGCGGCCGTCGAAGAGGCGCTGACGGCGTATTCGCTCGCGATGGCCGATCAGATGCTGCCGCGCTGTTCCGCGGCGACGATGCCGCCGCCCCCGCCCGAGCCGGCCGCGCGAGGCGGCGGTGCGGGACGCGCCAACGTGCCGGTGACGCCGGTGCGGGAGTTCTACGGTCCGCCGCTGCCGGCGGGTCAGGCGCCGCCGACTCCGCCGACGACGTGCACGGCCGCGCCGCCGTCGGGCTCGGCGCCGGTCAAAGGCGGACGCTAGACGACGGCGCCGCGCTCGGCCCGGGTCTACTTGACGATCAGCACGTCCTGCGAGTTCGCGCCGGGTTTGAGCTCCGCCGGTCCATCGGGAAATCCGTTCGCCTGCAGGACGTAGGCGACGAGGTCCGCGCTCTCCTCGTCGCTCAGGAACGCCGAGCCGTCATTCGGCATCGTCGTGGCGATCGTCGTGAGCAGCTCGCCGAGCGTCCGGCCGTCCCACTTTGCGAGGAACTTCTCTCCGACGAGCGGCGGTCCGGCCTTCTTGCCCGGCGGGGGAGCTTTGCCGGGATCGTGGCAGTTGGCGCAAAGGGTGGCGTATTTCTTCTCGCCGCGCGTGGCCTGGTCCTTCGAATACACCTTGTCGCGGACGGTCTTCTGCGGCTCCGCGGTTGCCGTCCTTGCGGCGATGACCACCGCGAGGGCGGCGACGACAAGAAGGGGGACGGAGGTTTTTTCCACAGAATCATTGTACGAGGAGCCGGAGGTCGGACCGCCGACCTCCGGCTCCTATAGCCACGATTCTGTGGAAAAAACCTCCGTCCCCCTCGCCTACGCCCACTGATATCCGGCCTTGAAGAGCGGCAGCGTCCGCACGCGCTGACCGCTCGCCGTGAAGATCGCGTTGGCGATGGCCGGCAGAATCGGCGGCAGCGCCGGCTCGCCGAGACCGGTCGGGTTGTTGTCGGAGGTCAGGAAATGCACGTTGATCTCGCGCGGCGCCTGGCGGATGCGCACCGGCTGGTACTCGTCGTAGTTGCCCTCGACGGCCGCGCCATTCTTGACCGTGACCTCCCAGCCCATGAGCTGGCTCATGCCGTCGATGACCGAGCTCTGCACCTGCGCTTCGGAGTTGAGCGGGTTGACGATCTGGCGCCCGATGTCGGCGGCGACCCACACTTTTTCCACGCGCACGCGCTTGTTCGCGTCCACGGCGACCTGCGCGACTTCGGCGAAGTAGCCCGCGTGGCTGAAGTGGAACGCCACCCCCATCGCCGTGCCCTTGGGCAGCTGCGTCTTGCCCCAACCGGACTTGTCGCGCACGAGCTCGAGGACGCCCCGCATGCGCGCGGGATCCCAGCCCGGGCCCTGACCGCCGCCCCCGCGGCCGCCCGCCGCCGGATTGGGCGCCGCTTCGACGAGCGGGCCGGAGAGCAGATCGAGCCGGAACTGCAGCGGGTCCTTGCCGGCCGCGTGCGCCAGCTCGTCGAGGAACGACTGCATGACGAACGCGATCCCGTTGCTGCCCGGCGCGCGCATCGCGCCCGTCGGCACGCCCGACTGAATCGCCGAGGAGTACATCGCGTAGTTCGGCACGAACCGCGCCGGGAACTCGCCGGCGCCGAGGGTCGATCCCGTCGGTCCGATGAAGTGGTTCTTCCACGCGATGAGCTTGCCCGACGCGTCCACGCCGCCCTTGAGGAAGTGGAACCCGGCGGCGCGATAGTAGTCGTGCCGCATGTCGTCTTCACGCGTCCACTGCATGTGAACCGGCACGCCGGCTTGTTTGGCGATCAACGCGGCGTCAACGATGAAGTCGTTCTGCAGCCGGCGGCCGAAGCTGCCGCCGATGCGGAACATGTGCAGCGTGATGTCCGCCGGCTGGATGCCGAGCGCCTGGGCGACCTGCCGCTGGCCATTGGCCGGCGTCTGCGTGCCCGCCCAGATCTCGCACTTGCCGTCCTTGACGGTCACGGTCGCGTTCATCGGCTCGAGCGGCGCATGACTCAGATACGGATAGAAGTACGCGCCCTCGACCGTCTTCGCCGCGCCGGCCAGCGCCTGGTCGACGTTGCCGTCCGCACGCGCGGCCTGCGCCGGCAGATTCGGCGCCATCTCGGCGGCCTTCTTCGAGAACGCCGCGCTGTCGTCCGTCACGTTGGCCGGCTGGCTCCACTCGACTTTCAGCTGCGTGCGCGCCTGCGTGAGCAGCCACCAGTTGTCGCCGACGATCGCGACGCCGCCCCACGCGACCGTCTGCCCCTGCGGGCTCATGACGGGATCGACGATGAACGCCTGTTTCACGCCGGGCAGCGCCTTGATCCGATCGAGATTCGCGCTCACGGCCTTCGCGCCGAACACCGGCGCGCGCTGGAACACGGCGTACTGCATCCCGGGCACGCGCGCGTCGATGCCGAAGATCGGCTTGCCGGTGACGATCGCGTCGTTGTCCGGCCCGGTGATTGGCTTGCCGATGATCTTGAAGTCCTTCGGGTCCTTCAGCTTCACGCCGGCCAGGTCGGGCGGCGTCATCGTGAGCGCTTTGTCGGCCAACTCACCGTAACCCACGGATCGATTCGACTTCGCGTGCAGGACCTTGCCGGAGGCCGTCGTGAGCTCCTCGACCGGGACGCTCCACGTCGACGCGGCGGCCGCCACGAGCATCTGCCGCGCAGCGGCGCCGATCTGGCGCATGGCGATGTAGTTGCCAGGCACCGCCGTGCTGCCGCCGGCCGACTGCGCGCCGTACTTCGGATCGAGATCGCCCTGCTCGACGGTGACCGACGCCCAGTCCACGTCCAGCTCTTCCGCGATCAGCATCGGGAGCGTCGTCTTGATCCCCTGGCCGATCTCGGGGTTCTTGCCGATGATCGTGACCTTGCCGTCGCGCCCGATCTTGATGAACGCGTTCGGCACGAGCGGCACGGCGGGCCCGCCGCGGCCCTGCGCGAAGACGTCGGGAATCGGATCCAGGTAGGCAGCGATCACCAGGCCGCCGCCGGCCAGGGCGCTGACTTTGAGGAACGCGCGGCGATTGAGGACGGCGGTGCTCATAAGGCCTCCTGCTCAGTGCCGCCCTTTTTGCCGGTGGCGGTAACGACCGCGGCGCGTTTGACGCCTTCGCGGATGCGCAGATAGGTGCCGCAGCGGCAGAGGTTGCCGTTCATCGCGGCGTCGATCTGCGCGTCGCTCGGCGTTGGGTTCGTCGCGAGGAGCGCGGCCGCCGCCATGATCTGCCCCGTCTGGCAGTAGCCGCAATCCGGGACGTCGATCTCTTTCCAAATCTGCTGAAGCGGGTGCGTGCCGTTCGGCGACAGCCCTTCGATGGTGACGATGGGCGCGCCGGCGGCGGTGGAGGCCTGCACCTGGCAGGACTTCACGGCGCGGCCGCGCAGGTGCACCGTGCACGCGCCGCACTGCCCAGCGCCGCAGCCGAATTTCGTGCCCGAGAGCTGCAGCACGTCGCGCAGCACCCAGAGCAGCGGCATCTCCGGTGGGACGTCCACCGACACGGATTTCCCGTTCACATTGAGGTCGAGCTTCATGGTTGGGACTCCTGTCAAGGCCAATGATAAGGCATCCGCGGTACGTCGGGTACGTCTGGCAGGTCAGGTACGTCTACGTCGGGTCCGACGAACGCGCCATCGCCGGCCATCCTATTCAATCCGGATCGCCACCTCACGGGTTGCCTGGTGTGTTCCATCCGAGGCCGAGACCACAAGGCGGTAAGGCCCAACGGGAAGACCCTTTAGCGGGACCGCGACGGTCACCGCCGGCGCGGCGCCTGACCCGAGAGTCCACGGCACCCGCGCCCGATCGGCCCCGTCGCCTCCAACCAACGTGGCCGCGCCCGTGACGGCGGCGGCGGTGGAGGGCCGTCGCACCTGGAAGAAGACGCGAATCGTGTCGGCCGCGCTGAAGACGCGCGTCAGCGACGGCGCGAAGGGCAGCGACACCCCCAGCACGGGCGCCGCGTGCAACACGCTTGGCAGGTCGGCATCCGGGCGGCCCGAGCTCACGGCCAGCCCGCTCAGCGCGACCGGCGTGTCCTTCACGTCCGGCACGTCAATCTGGAGATAGACGCTGCCGGATTTGGCGAGGGTCTTCGATATCGCCGACGCGCGCAGTTGATACGGGCCCGGCGAAAGCGGCAAGACGCTCTGCAGGCGGAACGTGCCTCCCGCGTGGCCGGCGGCGACGGGCCATTCGACGTCGATCCGGCGGGTGTCGCTGGCCGTGACTTTCTTCTTCGTGAGGTCCGCGGCGTAGACCGCGAACTCCACCGTGTCTGGGGCGCGCACGCTGGCGCCCGGCAGATCCGCGTCGCCGCTGACCTCGAGCGTCGCGAGCACCTGCAGCTTCGACCCGCTGCCGAAGAACGGCACGGCGCCCAGCCGTAGCGGCAGCTCCGTCTTCGGCATGACCGGCGCGACGAGATTCTCGAGCGGGCTGTCGTTCTTCGGTGGGGCCGGTGGTCCGCCTGGCTGGTAGCCGTGCCGATGCCGCACCGTGAGGCCCGGCCGGTTCACGCGCACGTCGAGCGGGTGGTAGCTCTTGTCCTTCGGGTCGGCGGGGTAGAAGCCGAGCAGGTAGTAGTTGTCGAGGTCGTCGAGCAGCCGCGCCATGCCGCGCTCGAGATCGTTGGCGTGCACGGCGAACCCGCCCGTCTCGCGCGCCACCGGATCGAGCGGCGCGCCGCGGTCCGTCGGGCCCCCTGGATTGACGGGGTAGACGGCGACGCTCGACTTGTGCAGTTTCTCGACCATGCCGACGAGTGCGTCACATTGCATCGCCGTCATTGGAAAATCGATCGTCAAACCGGGCCAACAGGGATCGAGCCCGTACTTCGGTGTGTGCAGCGCGGCCGTTGTCATGTTCGCGCCTTCAACACCAGCCGAGATCCACACCATCGCCTTGCGGCGCCCGTCGTTCGCGCCCATCATTCGTGCGACGTCTTCGACGGTCCGATAAGCGTGAAACT
>DATIWF010000021.1:0-9580 GCA_035519535.1 Vicinamibacterales bacterium
GCGCGGTACTTCGGATCGCCCAGGCCGTCATGCAGCACGTCGAGGATGGCCAGACAGACGTCGAGGCCGATGAAATCGGCGAGCGTGAGCGGTCCCATCGGATGATTCATGCCGAGCTTCATCACCGTGTCGATCGCCTCAGGCGTGCCGACGCCTTCCATCACGGCGTAGATCGCTTCGTTGATCATCGGCATGAGGATGCGATTGGCGATGAAGCCGGGGTAGTCGGCGGCTTCCACCGCGGTCTTGCCGAGCGTCTGGCACAGCTCGGTCGCCGTCCGCATCGAGGCGTCCGAGGTGGCTTGTCCGCGGATGAGCTCGACGAGCGTCATGAGCGGCACCGGGTTCATGAAGTGCATGCCCAGCACCCGGTCGGGCCGCTTCGTCGTCGCGCCGAGCGAGGTGATCGAGATCGACGACGTGTTGGAGGACAGGGTGACGTCCGGCGGCGTGATCGCATCGAGCCGGCTGAAGATCTGCTGCTTGACGTCGAACCGCTCGACGACGGCCTCGACCGCGTAGTCGACGTCCGCGAGGGCGTCGAGCGAGGCGGCGGGCTGCAGTCGGCCGATGGCGGCGTCACGCTCGGCGGCGGTGAGTTTGCCCTTCTCGACGAATTTGGCGAGGCTCTTGTCGATCGACGCCCGCGCGCGGTCGACCGCCGCGGGGACGGCATCGTGCAGGCGCACCGTGAAGCCGGCCTGCGCGAAGACCTGGGCGATCCCGTTGCCCATCGTGCCCGCGCCGATGACGCCGATGACCTTGATCACGAGTCACGCTCTTTCAATCGCGAGCGCGACGCCATTCCCCCCGCCAAGGCACAGCGTCGCGATGCCGCGCTTCCTGCCCGTGCGCCTGAGCGCGTAGATCAGCGTCGTGAGGATCCGCGCGCCGCTGGCGCCAATCGGGTGGCCGAGCGCGACGGCGCCGCCCGCCACGTTGACGCGCGACGGATCGAGGCCGAGCTCGCGCGTGACCGCGACCGCCTGCACGGCGAACGCTTCGTTGAGCTCGAACAAGTCGACGTCCTCGATCTTCCAGCCCGTCTTCTTCAGGACCTTCCGGACGGCTTCCACGGGCGTCATCATCACGAGCATCGGCTCGAGACCCGCGGTCGCCTGCGCGACGATGCGCGCGATGGGCTGAAGCTTGAGACGCGCGGCGACGTCGGCGGCCATCACCACCGTCGCGGCCGCGCCGTCATTGACGCCCGGCGCGTTGCCGGCCGTGACCGTGCCGTCCTTCTTGAACGCGGGCTTGAGGCGGCCGAGCGTCTCGAGGGAGGTGTCCTCGCGAATCGACTCGTCGCGGCTGACGACGATGGGATCGCCCTTCTTCTGGGGCAGCGAGACCGGCAGGATCTCGTCCTTGAACCAACCCTCGCGCGTCGCGTGCGCGGCGCGCCGGTGGCTCTCCACCGCGTAGCAGTCCTGCTGCTCGCGCGTGACCTTGTACTTCTCCGACACGTGCTCGCCGGTCAGGCCCATGTGGACGTCGTGGAACGCGTCCCACAGGCCGTCGCGAATCATCGAGTCGACGATCGTGCCGTCGCCCATCCGCAGCCCTTCGCGCACTTTCGTGAGCAGGTACGGACAGTTGCTCATCGATTCCATGCCGCCCGCGACCGCGATGTCGATGTCGCCGGTCGCGATGCCCTGCGCGGCGAGCATCACGGCTTTGAGTCCGGATCCGCAGACTTTGTTGATCGTGAGCGCGCCCACGCCGTTGTCGAGGCCGCCTTTGAGGGCGGCCTGGCGCGCGGGCGCCTGCCCGAGCCCCGCGCTCACGACGTTGCCGAGGATGCACTCGTCGACGCTCTTCGGATCGATGCCGGCGCGGCGCACGGCGTCCTGCACGACGAGCGCGCCGAGCGCCGGCGCGGCGAGATCTTTCAGCCCGCCGAGAAACTTGCCCGTCGGCGTGCGCACTGCACTGACGATGACTGATTCACGCATATGCAAGCGTCCTTGATCGGAAGTCTTCAGTCCTTAGTCCTCGTCGACGACGATCGATCGAATGACATCCGGACCGAGCAGCTGAGACAGCCGCGCGCTGAGCATCGACCGCGCGCGTTGGATCTCGCGCCGCCAGGCCGCGTCGCGCGGCACGACGCGCAACGTGCCGTCCGCCCATGACGCGCGCGACGCACGCGCCATGGCCGGGCCCGCCGCGACCTGCCAGGCGAACGCCACTTTCGCGGCAGTCGTCGGCTGACTCGCGAGCAGGTCGCGCACGGCTGCCGAAGCTGTGTCTCGAATGGACTGCATGTGGGCGACGCACCGAGCACCACGCACCGAGCACCAAGCACTCAGCACCGCCTTATCGTATCATCCCGCCCGTGCGCCTCCTCCTCGCGTCAGCGTCGCCGCGCCGCCGCGAGCTGCTCGCCGCGGCCGGCATCAGCTGCGTCGTCGCTCCCGTGGACGTGGACGAGCGGCAACTCGCAGGCGAGCGCGCCGAGCAGTACGTCGATCGCCTCGCTCGGCAGAAGGCCGCCGCCGGCCTCGCGCGATTTCCCGACGATGTGATCCTGGCGGCCGACACGGCGGTCGTGCTCGGCGGCGACGTCCTCGGAAAGCCGGCAGACGCGGCGGTCGCCGCCGCGATGCTGCGGCGGCTCTCGGGCCGCGCGCACGACGTGTTCACCGGCGTCGCGATCGCCTGGCCGGGCGGCATCGTCGCAGAGGTGGATCGGACGCGGGTGTGGATGACCGAGCTCACCGATGAAGACATCGCGAGCTACGTCGCGACGGGCGAGCCCCTCGACAAGGCCGGCGCCTACGGCATCCAGGGCTGGGCGGCCCGGTTCATCCCGCGGATCGAGGGCTCGTACGCGAACGTCGTCGGCCTGCCGGTGGCAACCGTCTTGCAGCTTCTTCACCGCGCGGGGATGTTCCAGCTTATTCGCGGGCCAGGCGGCCCGGCCGGCCGGGGTTGATTCCTCAGCAAGCGGGCCGTATTCTGGCAAGTGCTGCCAGGCCCCAGCTGCGAACAGGGAGAAAAGCGATGGCGAAAAAGACCGCACGTGTGGTGATTTCTGCGGCGGTGCTGACCGGGGCCCTGACGCTGCTGTTCTTCGTGACCGTCGCGTCCAACGACACGCAGTACTACAAGCACGTCGACGAGGTGATGGCGAGCCCCGCGCAGTGGTACGGCAAGCCGCTGCAGCTGCACGGGTTCGTCACGGGTCAGATCCTCCAGCGGCCAGACAGCCTGGACTACAGGTTCACCATCAAGAACGGCGACTACTCGGTCAACGCGAGCTACACCGGCTCGGTGCCTGATACGTTCAAGGAGGGCTCGGAAGTCGTGCTCAAGGGCCGGCTCGGGCCGGACGGCTTCCAGGTCGATCCGCAGGGCGTGATGGCGAAGTGCCCGTCGCGGTACGAGTCGCAGACGCCGGCGAAAGACGCGGGCCGATAGTCCATGGCCTCGCTCGGGACATTTCTCATTCTTGCGGCGTTCGTGACCGCGAGCGGCGCGTGCGCCGCGTCGCTCGCCGGCGCGCGCCGCGGCACGCGCACGCTCATCGACGGCGGCGTCGGGTTGTTCCACGCCGTGACCGCGATGACGGTGATGACGTCCGCGGTCATGATCCACGCGTTCGTCATCGGCGACTACTCGATCAAGTACGTCCAGCACCACGCCGACGCGGTGCAGCCGCTGTTCTACAAGCTCGCGTCGTACTGGGGCGGGCTCGACGGGTCGATCATGTTCTGGGTCACGCTGCTCGCCGTGTTCGGCAGCGTCGCCGTCGCGATCAACCGCGACCGCCATCGCCTCCTGATTCCCTGGGTCGTCGTCACGATCTCCGTCACGGAGATGTTCTTCCTCTTCCTGATGGTGATCCACGACAACCCGTTCGAGACGTTCCTCACGCAGGTGCCGGCGGCCGGGCAGGGGTTGAACCCGCTGCTCCAGAATTTCTACATGGCGATCCATCCCCCGATGCTCTACCTGGGCTTCACGGGGATGACGATCCCGTTCGCGTTCGGCATCGCGGCGCTCGCGACCGGCCAGCTCGACGACTCGTGGCTGCGGGCCGTGCGCGTGTGGACGATGATGGCGTGGCTGTTCCTGACGATCGGGCTCACGCTCGGCGCGCTCTGGGCGTACGAGGAGCTCGGCTGGGGCGGCTACTGGGGCTGGGACCCGGTCGAGAACGCGGGCCTCTTGCCGTGGTTCACGGCCACCGCGTTCCTGCACTCCGTGATGGTGCAGGAACGGCGCGGCATGCTGAAAGTGTGGAACGTGTCGCTCGTCATCGTGACGTTCTTCCTCACGATCTTCGGCACGTTCATGACGCGGTCGGGCGTCGTGCAGTCGGTTCACGCGTTCGGCGAGGATCGCGAGCTCGCGTGGCTCTTCACGGCGTTCATGGTGTTCACGCTCGTCGCGAGCTTCGGCCTCGTGATCTACCGCCTGCCGCTGCTGCGCGCGCGCAACGAGCTGGATTCGTGGGTGTCGCGCGAGGCCGCCTTCCTCGCGAACAACTGGGTCCTGCTGTTCTCGGCGTTCTTCGTGCTGTTCGTGACGATGTTCCCGACGCTGAGCGAGGCGATCAAGGGCGAGCGGCTGACGGTGGCCGCGCCGTTCTACAACAAATGGATGGCGCCCGTCGGCCTGATCCTGCTGTTCCTGACGGGCGTCGGCCCGCTGCTCGCGTGGCGCAAGTCCTCGATTGCGAACCTGCGCGCGCAGTTTCTGTGGCCCGTGCTCGCGGGCGTCGTCACCGCGGGCGGCACGCGCGCCGTCGGCATTCCGTTCTGGGCGACGGGGTTGTGCTTCGGCCTCTGCGCCTTCGTCACGGTGACGATCCTCCAGGAGTTCTTCCGCGGCGCGAGTGTCCGCCGCCAGGCCACGGGGACGGATCTGTTCACCGCGCTCGTCGGCCTCTTCGCGCGGTCGCGCCGCCGCTACGGCGGCTACGTGATCCACCTCGGCATCGTGCTCGTCTTCCTCGGGTTCGCCGGCAACGGCTTCCAGCGCGAGCTCGAGCTGACGATGCGTCCCAACCAGCAGGTCGAGCTCGGGCCGTACGTCGTGCACTACGAGAAGCTCACGGTGACCGACGACGGCCAGAAGCAGATGGTGACCGCCCAGCTCGATTTGTCGAGCGGCGGCAAGATGCTGGCGTCGATGTATCCGGCCCGGTGGTTCTTCCGCAACCACGAATCGGAGCCGACGACCGAGGTCGCGCTGCGCCGGACCGCGGGCCAGGACGTGTACTTCGCCCTCCTGGGCTACGACATCGGCACGCAGTCGGCGCAGTTCCGGCTGATCGTCAATCCGCTCGTGAACTGGATCTGGGTGGGCGTCGGGGTGATGCTCTTCGGGACGATCATCGCGCTCCTGCCGGAGCGCACGTTCGCGTTCGCGACGACCCGCGTCCCGGCCGGGGCCGTGACGACGTCGGTCGTGCTCCTCGCGGTGGCGCTCTCGGGCGGCGTGGCCACGCTGCACGCGCAGCACGTCGAGCTGCCGCAGACGGTGATGATCGTGCCCAAGACGCCGCTCGAGCGCGAGATGCAGAATTCGATCATCTGCATGTGCGGGACGTGCGGCCGCAAGCGCGTCGGCGAGTGCACGTGCTCGAAGGCCGCCGAGATGCGCGAGGAGATCGCCAAGCTCGTGGCCGCGGGTGCGACGCGCGAGCAGATCATCAAGCACTTCGTGGACGAGTACGGCAGCCAGGAGCCGCTCGCCGAGCCGATCGATCAGGGCTTCAACCGGCTCGCGTGGCTCCTGCCGTACGCCGCCGGCCTCCTCGGCGTGGCCGTGGCGGGCGGCGTCGCGCTGCGCTGGTCGCGGCGCGCGCGCCCCGAGGCGGCGCCGGCCGTGGCCGCCGCGCCCGAGGCCTCCGACGCCCTCAAGCAGCGACTCGACGATGAGCTCCGAGACCTCGACTGAGCGCCGCGGCGACGCCGCCGGATTCCAGCCCGCGCATTTCTACCTGATCGCCTCGATGATCGCGGCCACGGCGGCCGTGATGGTGTCGCGCAACACGCATCCGGTCGCGCTGCTGCTGCTGAGCGCCACGGCGCTCGCCGCCGGGTTCGTCGGGTTCATGCTGCATCGCAGCGTCGCGGGCTTCTTCGGGCTCGAGGGCGGCAGCGCGCCCGCGCCGAACGAGCGCGCCGCCGAGCTGCTCGAGCGCGAAAAGGCGCTCGTCCTGCGGTCGATCAAGGAGCTCGAGTTCGACCACGCGATGGGCAAGATTTCCGCCGCCGACTTCCAGGACATCGGCGGGCGGCTGCGCGCCCGCGCGCTCACGTTGATGCAGGACATCGAGCGGGCGTCCCAGCCCGCCGCGCCCGCGGCCCGGCGCGGCGCCCCGGCGCGGTCCGCGTGCCGCGCCTGCGGCACGGTCAACGAGAGCGACGCGCGCTTCTGCAAGCAGTGTGGGGCGAAGCTGTGAAAAAGACACTGGCCTGCTGGGTGCTCAGTGCTGGGTGCTGCGTGCTGGGTGCGGGGTGCCTCGTGCTGGGTGCGTCCAACGCCTACGCCCAGGGTGGCCAGATGCCCGACCCGAAGCAGATCTCCGGCGTGCCGCTGCCGGCCGCCGATCTGCCGGCGGGCGCGGTGTCCGTGCGCGTCGTGCGCGGGGCGTTCACGAACAACGTCACGAATCAGGCGGTCGAATTCACGGTCGACGGCAAGAGGCAAACGAAGACGACCGACGCGCAGGGCCGCGTCGAGCTGACCGGCCTGACGCCCGGCACGAAGATCCGGGCGGTGACCGTCGTCGACGGCGAGCGGCTCGAGTCGCAGGAGATCACGATGGCCGCGAGCGGCATCCGCGTCGTGCTCGTCGCGATCGATCCCGAAGCCGCGAAACGCGAGGCCGAGGACAAACGGCTCGCGGCCGGACCGGCCGTCAAGGGGATGGTCGTCCTCGGGTCGGAATCCCGCGTCATCGCCGAGTTCTCCGACGAGCGGCTCAACATCTTCTACGTGCTCCAGATCCTGAACACCGCGCGCACGCCGGTGGATACGGGCGGGCCGTTCGTCGTCGACCTGCCGCGTGAGGCGCAGGGTGCGGCGCTCATGGACGGGTCGTCGCCGCGCGCGACCGTCACGAGCGGCCGGCTGACGGTCACCGGGCCGTTTCCGCCGGGACCGACGACCGTGCAGCTCGCCTACGAGCTGCCGTACTCGACCGGCACGGCGCGCATCGATCAGACGTGGCCCGCGGAGCTGCAGGAAGTCACGGTGCTCGTGCAGCAGATTGGCGGGCTCGGGCTCGAGTCGCCGCAGCTCACCGCGAAGCAGGACATCAACGACCAGGGGCAGGCGCTGATTCTCGGCAGCGGACCGCTGCTGCCCGCCGGCAAGCCGATGACGATCGAGATCACGGGTCTGCCGCACCACGCGCTGTGGCCGCGCTACACGGCGCTCGCGCTCGCGGGGCTGATCCTCACGGCCGGCGTCTGGGCCGCGGCCGTCCCCGCGCGTCGCCGACGGGTCGCGTGAGCGCGACCGTGGCGGACGAGGCAGCGGGCGATTTCGATCGCGTCGAGATTGACGACGTCACGCGCCACTTCGGGCGGCGGCGCGCGCTCTCGCACGTGACGTTCACGTGCCGGGCCGGCGAGATCGTCGGCCTGTTCGGCCCGAACGGCGCGGGCAAGTCCACGCTGCTGGGCGTCCTCTCCACGCTCGTGCGGCCCACCGGCGGGGAAGTGCGCTACGGCGGCCGGCGCGCGCGCGAGCTGGGCGATGCGCTGCGCGGCCGGATCGGCGTCCTCGGCCACGATCTGTTTCTCTACGGCGATCTCACGGCGCGCGAGAACCTGGTCTTCTTCGCGCGGCTGCACGGCGTGGCGGCGGCCGACGCCAGGGCCGACGAGGCGCTGGCGGCGGCGCGCCTCACCGATCGCGCGCACGATCGCGTTTCGGGGTTCTCGCGCGGCCTGCGGCAGCGGCTCGCGCTCGAGCGCGCGCTCGTGCACGCGCCGCGGCTCGTGCTCCTCGACGAGCCCTTCACGGGCCTCGACGACGAATCGTCGGCGCTGCTCGTCGCGCGCCTGCGGTCGTTGCGCGAGGCCGGCCGCATCGTCGTCATGGCCACGCACGACTTCGAGAGCGCCGACGGCGTGATCGACCGCGCCATCTGCCTGAGCCAGGGGCGGGCGGCGACGATGGCGGACGGCGGCGGGCCGCTCAGAGCGCGGTACCGGGCGGCGATTGGGACGGGCGCGCGCGCATGAGCGTGCTGGCCGCCGCGTGGCTCATCGCGAAGAAGGACCTCGTCGTCGAGGCGCGCAGCCGCGAGCTCGCGTATACGACGGTGTTCTTCGCGTTTGCCTGCATGCTCGTGTTCGCGTTCAGCTTCGTCCGCGACGGGCGCGCGCTGGAGGGCGTGCCCGCCGGCATTCTGTGGGTGACGGTCACGTTCTCGGGGACGCTCGCGCTCAGCCGCGCGTTCGAGCGGGAGCGGCAGGGCGAGACGCTGCGCGCGCTCCTCCTCGCGCCGATCGAGCGCGCCGCGGTCTACGTCGGGAAGCTGCTCGGGCTCATCCTGCTCATGACGGGCGTCGAGGTCATCATCGTGCCGGTCATCGGGCTGCTGTTCGATGCGCCGATCGGGCGCGCGCCGTGGCTCCTGGCCGGGCTCCTCGCGACCGGGACGATCGGGCTGGCGGCGGTGGGGACGCTCTTCGCGGCGATGCTGGTCCGCGCGCATTCGCGCGACGTGCTGCTCCCGGTCCTGCTGTATCCAATCGCCGTGCCGGTCGTCATCGCCGGCGTGCTGGGGACGGCAGCCATCTTCGCGGCCGAGCCGAATCTGGCCGTGGCCCGATCCTGGCTCGCGATGCTGGTATTCTTTGACGCGGTCTTCATCACGCTCTCGCTCTGGACGTTCGGGCCGGTGATGAGCGAATGAAAAGGATGCCGGGTATATTTTTGTCTGATTCGCGGAAAAATATACCCGGCATCGTGTGCGCCCCATGACGACGATCAATCGCTTCGTGCCGTTCGTGCTGGTCATCGCGCTCGTGATGTTCGTCCGCGCGCCGTTCATGATCGACGCGGCGCCGTACGAATCGACGATGGGCCTCATCCAGAAGATCTTCTACTTCCACGTGCCCGCCGCGATGATGACGTTCCTGTCGGCGTTCGTCTGCGGCATCGCCAGCATCTTCTACCTCGTCGGCCGCAAGCGCACGGCCGACCACATCGCCGTCGCCGCGGCCGAGCTCGCCGTCGTGTTCGGGTTGATTGTGCTCGTCACCGGCCCGATCTGGGCCCGCAAGGCGTGGGGCGTGTGGTGGCAGTGGGAAGCGCGGCTGACGATGACGCTCGTCATGTGGATGATTTTCGTCGCGTACCTGTTGCTGCGGCGATTCGGCGGCGCCGGGTCTGACGTGCTCGCCGCCGCGGTCGGGCTGTTCGGGATGGCGCTCGTGCCGTTCGTGTACTGGTCGGTGAACGTCTGGCGCACGCTCCACCCGACGACGAACGTCGTGATCTCGCTGCCGCCGGAGATGATGAGCGTCTTCGGCTGGTGCGCGGCGGCGTTCCTGTTGCTGTACCTCGCGCTGCTCGCCGTGCGGGTCAGGCTCGAGGTCGCCCGCGC